>OY781057.1:0-860423 GCA_963676335.1 Rickettsiaceae bacterium | reverse complement strand
TTTTAAATGTCAGGATTTATTTTATCTAAAGACCTTGCGACTCCATGTTTAATTGCTCCAGCCTGCCCAGACGTTCCTCCTCCTTTAACTGTACACCAAATATCAAATTTCCCTAAAGAGTCAGTAACTTTTAATGGTTCAAGTATATGTACAATATCCCTCTGTTCAAAACATTTATCTACAAGCATCTTATTAACTGTTATTTTCCCATTGCCATAAGACACCCATACTCTGGCTACTGAAGTTTTACGTCTACCTGTTGAATATACTTTGTTTGACAATGGAGCAGAGCTTTTTATGTTACTTTCAGAATTCTCGACAACTAATTTGGAAAATGACTTAGACATATATTATTTTATCTTTTTTTATTTTTAGTATTTTTTATAGCAAAATCATATATTTGGGGCTTTTGAGCTTGATGCGGATGTACAGGGCCACCATAAACATGTAAATTTTCTATTAAATGATGATTTAATTTATTTTTTTTCATCATTCTTTTTACAGCTAATTTTACTACTCGTTCTGGAAATCTACCACTTAATATTTTTCCTGCAGTTATTTCTTTGATACCACCTGGATAACCTGTATGATGATAATAGAATTTACCATCTTTAGAATCAGATTTTTTTCCAGATAAATAAACTTTTTCTGCATTAATAATGATTATGTTATCTCCACAATCTACTCCAGGAGTATATATAGCCTTATGTTTTCCACGAAGCATTTTTGACACTTCCCCAGCTAATCTACCTAAAGTAACACCTAACGCATCAATTACATACCACTCTTTATTTATATCTTTTGCCTTAGCGTAATAAGTTTTCACTTCTCCCCTCCTAAACAAATATTATTTTTAATTAACTTAGCATTTTTTAAACTAATTTACAAATTATTTTTATAAAATAAATGTTTATTTAGGAGATTGATATTGTTTTAACATCAATGGAAATTTAGAAAAATACATATTTCCAGCTTGTCCTAATAAATTTGAAAGCTCCTCGAAAGAATTTTCTAATTTTTCTTGACTTACTGATGGATTTTTTTCAAGAATTTGATCATAAATTTCCTGCACGGTGCGTTTATTATCAATTAAAGGAATAATCAAATTACTTAACTCAGGTAATGTGACTGAAACCTTTAATAGCTCGAAATTCATAGATATTGTAATTTTTTTATTACCGGCATTAAATTGCTGCATAGCAACATTTATTATTGTTTGATTTATCCATGGTATGGAGTCTTTATCTTTTGCTGACAACGTTTCAATTGGATTTTCTTTTTTTACAATATAAAAAATATGTTTTTTCATGTGTCCAGATAATAATTCAGCAAATGCCCATTTTTCTTCTTTAGACATTTTATTTATTTTATTAAGTATCTCTATATCAGATAAATAAAACTCTGGATTATATAATCCAGGCATCATAAATGATGTAATTCTCAAACCAACCTTATCCATCATTTTACAAAGCTCATTAACTTTAAATGATTTATCAGATATATGAGCAAATAAATCTAAAATTTCGTTATCATTGGTACCTGGTCCCCAGGCTATAAATCGATTTACTTTCATCCAATTGGTTTCTGGTAGTTGAGAAATTAATTTTCTAATTAATTTAACTTTTTCATCTGCTTTTTCACCTCCAATAAGTAGCATTTTCATCATTTCTTGTATCCAATATACTCCAGTTCTTCCTAGAGTACCGTATACCATAATTCCCATTCCTCCATCAGGTTTTAATACACTATCTAGGGCTTTAAATCCCGCTTCAGTGTCAGGTAAGTGATGAAGCACCCCACAAGAATCTACATAATCAAATTCACCAATTTCCATTTCTTTACAATCTAGAAGCGATCCTTGAATAAATTTTACTTTATCATTCATAAGCCCACGTTTACTTAACCGTGCTGCTGCAATTTTTTGAGATGCATTTGATAAATCAAGATGAACTAATTCATATGGACAATTCATATCATGTAATCTTTGAGCTAACGAAACAGTTGAGTCACCAGTTCCTCCACCTGCCATTAATGCTCTAAATGGTTTACTGAAGTCCTTTTTTCCTCCGTAAATATAATTTTGTATTTCTAAAGGATTAGTTGGACTAACATCAAATAATGTATTAGGATTTTCCTTTTCTGGATCACGATAAGGGTATGGCAAACTTTCATACTGATCTTGAATTGTTGAAAGAATTTCTTCTGCAGATAGAAGTTTATTATGAATGTTGCTAGTATATAAATTTGAATTCTGTTTCTTGATTTTCTTGCTCATATTAGTTTTCTTATTTATCATATCAATATGAATGATACTAGCTTAAAATTAAAAAAGCACAAGAAAAAAGTTTTTTTTATTTTATTTATTATTTTTTTTCATATCGTACTCTTGAAGTTAGCAATAATAGCGTTATATAAATAAACGTAAACAATAAACAAATTAAAATAGGAGGTTTTATTTATGACTTTTGTTCCACTATATGATCGTATAGCCGTAAGGCCAGTAGAGCAAGAAGAAAAAACTGTTGGAGGGATTATTATACCTGATACAGCAAAAGAAAAACCTATGATAGGAGAAGTCCTATTTGTAGGCGAAGGAAAACTGAATGACGATGGTAAGATAATTCCTTTAAAAATAAAAAAAGGAGCTAAGGTAGTTTATGGAAAATGGGCAGGTACTGAAGTAAAAATAGCTGGGCAAGATTTGGTAATTATGAAAGAATCTGATGTAATGGGAATTATTAATTAAAAATAAAAAGGAGGTTAAATTATGACTACAAAAAATATTTGTCATGGTCGTGAAGCTCGTGAAAACTTGTTAAAAGGATTAGATATACTTGCAGATACTGTAAAAGTAACGTTAGGACCGAAAGGGAGAAATGTTGTAATTGAACAATCATTCGGTGTTCCTAAAATTACTAAAGACGGAGTAACAGTAGCTAAAGCTATAGAACTAAAGAATAAACGTCACAATGTAGGGGCGCAATTAATTAAATCTGTAGCAAGTAAAGCTTCAGACATGGCTGGAGATGGAACTACAACTGCAACAGTACTTGCTCAAGCAATAGCTCGAGAAGGTTATAAATATGTTGAAGCAGGTAGAAATCCTATGGATTTAAAAAGAGGAATAGATATTGCTGTAACAGCTGTTGTTGAAGAATTAAAAAAACATAGCCGTAAAATTAGTACTCAAGAAGAAATAGCTCAAGTAGGAACAATATCTGCTAATGGGGATAAACAAATTGGAAAACAAATTGCAGAGGCTATGCAAAAAGTTGGTAAAGAGGGAGTAATTACAGTTGAAGAAGCTAAAAGTTTTGACTTAGAAACAGATATTGTAGAAGGAATGCAGTTTGATAGAGGATATATATCTCCTTATTTTATAACTAATTCAGAAAAAATGATTGCAGATTTAGAAAATCCATATATATTGTTGTTTGAAAAAAAAATATCTGGATTGCAGCCATTATTACATTTATTAGAAGCGGTAGTTCAAAGCGGGAAACCATTATTAATTATTGCTGAAGATATTGAAGGAGAAGCTCTAGCAACTTTGATAGTGAATAAAATGAGAGGTGCTTTAAAAATTGCTGCAGTAAAAGCTCCTGGATTTGGGGATCGTAGAAAAGCTATGCTAGAAGATATATCTATTCTTACTAAAGGTGAAATGGTTAGTGAAGATTTAGGTATGAAACTTGAAAACGTTAGCATTAAAATGCTAGGTAGCGCTAAAAAAGTAGTCATTACCAAAGAGACTACAACTATTATAGATGGAGCAGGGAGTAAAGCTGATATAGAAGCTCGTTGTAGCCAAATTCGCAAACAAATAAGTGAATCAACTTCAGATTATGATAAGGAAAAATTACAAGAAAGACTAGCTAAATTAGCTGGAGGAGTAGCGGTATTAAAAGTAGGCGGTGCTACTGAAATAGAAGTAAAGGAGAGAAAAGATAGAGTAGAAGATGCTTTAAATTCAACTCGTGCTGCTGTTGAAGAAGGAACTATTCCAGGTGGAGGAGTTAGCTTATTTTATGCTTCTAGAATCTTAGATAGCATTAAAGTTGGAAACGAGGATCAAAAGCTCGGATTAGAAATTATAAAACGTTCTTTACAGTATCCTACACGTATGATAGCGGAAAATGCTGGTGTTGATGGGGCTATAGTTATTGGGAAATTACAAGATTCTAAAGATAATAATTTTGGATTTGATGCTCAAACATTATCTTACGTAGATATGTTGAAAGCTGGAATTATTGATCCTACAAAAGTAGTACGTACAGCATTACAAGATGCTGCTTCAGTTGCTTCTTTGATTATTACTACAGAATCTATAATTACAGATGAGCCACAAGAAAAAGGAAATGGTGGTCGTGGGCATGGTGGCCATGGAGGTGGTATGGATATGGGTGGTATGGATTATTAAATTCAGTAAAATATGGATTTCAAAATTTAATAAGTTTTGAAATCCAGAAATAGTTAACTCTATCAAGTTTTTAAGTGAATAGTTACACTTCTCGCAAATGAAAACTTGAAAATATACGAAGCCAGGCTTCAAAAAGAGCTAGGAGCGAAGGGAGCAAAGTAGAAGAGAAGCAGCATACACTTTTTGGTATGTGAAGCACGCAGTTCTCAGAACGTAGTTCTCAGAACGCAGTTCTCAAGCGATGCCGCCAATTTTTGAAGTGTGGCGAGTATACATAGTAGTATTGTCTAATATCCAATTTAAATAATGAGAATATCCTTTTTCAATAGGAATACAAATTATTTCTGGTAACTCATAGTTATGGTTTTGTAAAATATAACTTTCTATGTTTGGGTAACAATTAACTAGAGTTTTGACCATTAATCTGTATTCTTTAGTTGTATTTACTTCATTTTGCCATTTATATATGCTATTAACCTCATCAATTTGCACACAAGTAGCTAAACTGTTAGTAACAAGATATTTGGATAATTCATATGCTTTTGTAACATCATCTGTAGTCGTGAGAATTATACAAAATTCTTTGTCTATCTTCATTTAATTCGCTATTGACTTTTTATTAAATAAGCCTGTAATTTTTTATAAAACTCAAATTCTTCACTATTAGAAATTAAACTATTCAATTTTTGCTCTATAGTACCGATATCTACTGATTCCATATCTATTGCATAGCTAGTGATAATATTTACAACAAAATGTTGAATATTAACTATTGCATCATTTATGAAAATATTTTTTTTCCCTCCTTCTCTAGAAACAATTACTACTATTCCTGAAACTAATTTAACTATGAATTCTGCATGTCCTGGTAAAACGGATAGCTCTCCTTTTTGACCAGGTAATGTTACTATATCAGCTAAAATACTATACTTTATTTGTTGAGGTAAAGTAATTTTAACTTGAACAGGATTCTTCATAAATTATTTTTTAATTTTTTAATTTTTTAGCAATAACATCTTCTATAGTTCCTACCATGTAAAATGCTGATTCTGGTATATCATCATATTCACCTTCAACTAAACCTTTAAATCCCTTTATAGTATCTGATAATTCTACAAATTTACCAGGAGATCCAGTAAAAACTTCTGCAACATGGAATGGTTGTGAAAAGAAACGTTGAATTTTACGAGCTCTAGTTACGGTTACTTTATCTTCTTCTGATAATTCATCTATACCAAGAATTGCAATGACATCCTGAAGAGATTTATAAGTTTGAAGAGTTTTTTGTACTGCTCTTGCAACATTGTAATGTTCTTTACCTACGATTTCAGGAGATAACAGCTGAGAATTGCTATCTAATGGATCTACTGCAGGATATATTCCTAATTCTGATATTGGACGACTTAATACAGTAGTTGCGTCTAAATGAGTAAAAGAAGCAGCTGGAGCTGGATCAGTTAAATCATCAGCAGGTACGTAAATTGCTTGCACTGAAGTGATAGATCCATGTTTAGTAGAAGTAATACGTTCTTGTAATACTCCCATTTCAGTAGCTAATGTAGGCTGGTATCCAACTGCTGAAGGTATTCTTCCTAACGTGGCAGATACTTCAGAACCGGCTTGTGTAAAACGAAATATGTTATCGATAAAAAACAACACATCTTGCCCAGAACCTAAATCTCTGAAAGATTCAGCAATTGTTAATCCAGTTAACGCTACTCGTGCTCTAGCTCCAGGAGGTTCATTCATTTGTCCATATACTAAAGCAACTTTAGACTTTTCTATCTCATCTACATTTATAATTTTAGAATTGATCATTTCATGATATAAATCATTCCCTTCTCTCGTTCGTTCTCCTACTCCTGCAAATACTGTATATCCACCATGAGCTTTAGCAATATTATGAATTAATTCTTGTATTAATACAGTTTTTCCGACGCCTGCGCCTCCAAATAAACCAACTTTACCTCCTTTAGCATAAGGGGCGAGTAAATCTATTACCTTAATTCCAGTAATTAAAATATTTTTTTCTGTAGATTGATCAATGAATGGAGGAGGGGCTTTATGTATTGATTCATATTCACTAGAATTTATTGGGCCTTTGTTGTCTATAGGTTTTCCTATAACATTTAAGATACGACCTAAAGTTTTTATCCCTACTGGAACTCGAATAGGGTACCCTGTGTCAATAACTTCCATACCTCGAACTAGTCCATCGGTACCATCCATAGAAATACAACGGACAACACCATCACCTAAATGCTGAGCTACTTCAAATATTAACTTAGTATCCCCAAGTGAGCATTCTAAAGCATTTAAAACCGCAGGCAAAGAATTCTTGAATTTTACATCTACTACCGCGGAAATAACTTGATGAATTTTTCCTTTATTAGTCATACTCTTTACTCATGTAATTATACTGTTTGTGATCCGGAAATGATTTCATTTAATTCTTTAGTAATATTAGCTTGTCTTGATCTATTAAGTAATAAAGTCAAATCCTCAATTATATTTTGAGCATTAACTGTTGCGTTCTGCATTGCAATCATCCTTGCAAATTCTTCCGCTGTTTTACTTAGTTGAAGACTATAATATAACTGTCCTTCAATATATGTTCTTATAGCACTATCTAATAACGAGTTTCCTTCTAATTCATAAGATATTAAATTTGGTTCTATAGGTATAGGTATTGGTACAATAGGTTGACAAACTATATTTGTGGTACTACTAACATTAGTATTAAAGTAAATAGTACACTTATCAACATCATTATTTTGCAATAGCGAGCAAACCTCTTTGGTGATATTTTGAACCAAACAAAATAAATCCACTTTAGAAATAACATAATGATTAATTATGTTATCAAGACATATTTTTTTAAAAAAGCTATATCCCTTTTTTCCTATTGTAATAAGCTTAATTTTTTCATTATTTTTTAAATGCATATTTATATCTTTGTGGACACTCCGAAGTAATATATTATTAAATCCTCCGCATAACCCTCTATCAGAAGTAAGCACAATTAATAAATGCTGACGATTTAGAGTGGAATCCAAATTATTATGTAATATTTTATACTCTAATTTAGTTAAGTTTTGTATGTCTGATTCAACATAACTATGCATTATGATATTTATCAGTTCTAATAAATTTTTAGCGTAAGTAGAGCTATCCATAGTAGCTTTTCTAGCTTTTCTAAATTGAGATGATGCGACCATTTCCATTACTTTCGTAATTTTTTTTGTAGACGCAATACTTTTAATTCTAATTTTTAATTGCTTTAAATTAGCCATTTTTTATATTTGCTAAAAATTTTTGTACTAAACTTTTTAAAATAGAATCTAATTTTTGTTCAATCTCGTCTGTTAAAGCATGATTTACTGCAATCTCTTCTAATACTTCTATATGCTCTAAATGCATATGTTCTAATAACATGTTTTCAAATTCTCTAATCAGATCTACAGAGATAGAAGTTGTATATCCTTTTACTATGGAGTATATCGAAATTACTTGTTCTTCTACAGATAAAGGGCTATATTGTCCTTGTTTTAGTGCTTCAGTTAGCCTGCGTCCACGTTCTATAAGTTGTTGTGTATTAGCATCTAACTCTCCACCAAATTGAGCAAATGCCTCTACCTCTCTATATTGAGCTAACTCTAATTTTACTCTACCAGATACTTGCTTCATTGCTTTAGTTTGGGCTGCAGATCCAACACGACTTACAGATGCTCCAACGTTAATAGCGGGTCTAATCCCTTTATAAAATAATTCGCTTTCAAGAAATATTTGACCATCAGTAATGGAGATTACATTTGTTGGAATATAGGCAGAGATATCTCCAGCTTGTGTTTCGATAATTGGTAATGCAGTTAACGATCCTCCACCTAAAGCAGTTGATAAATTAGCCGCTCTTTCAAGTAATCTAGAATGCAAATAAAAAACATCTCCCGGATATGCTTCTCTACCAGGTGGTCTTCTAAGCAATAGAGACATTTGTCTATATGCTATAGCATGCTTACTTAAATCATCGTATATAATTAAAGCATTCATTCCATTATCTCTAAAAAATTCCCCCATTGTACATCCAACATATGGAGCAAGAAATTGCAATGGAGCTGGAGCAGCTGCGGTTGCGGATACTACTATAGTGTATTCTAGTGCCCCCATATCTTCTAATTTTTTTACTGTATAGGCTAAACTTGAGCATTTCTGACCAATAGCTACATATATACAATAAATTTTATCTTCTACTTTATTTAATGAATGAGCGGATTTTTGATTGATAATTGTATCTATAACTATGGATGTTTTTCCAGTTTGACGATCTCCTACTATTAACTCTCTTTGGCCTCTGCCAATAGGTATTAATGCATCTATTGCCTTAATACCAGTTTGCATAGGTTTGCAAACGCTTTTTCTATCAATAACTCCTGGAGCTTTAATATCTACCAATCGATATTCTTTAGCAGAAATTGCTCCTTTGCCATCAATAGGTTCACCTAAAGTATTAACAATACGTCCTAATAAGGAAAGTCCTATAGGAACTTGTAAAATTTTACCTAAACGCTTAACTTGATCACCTGCTTTAATAGTTGAATCATTTCCTAAAATTACTACTCCAACGGTATCAGCTTCTAGATTTAAAACAAGCCCTTTTTCACCACAACTAAATTCAACCATTTCCATAGATTGAACATTTTGCATTCCTAATACTTTAGCTACTCCATCTCCTACGTTAATAACAGATCCTATCTCTTCTAACTCTGTTAGATAGTCAATATTATGGATTTCTTTTTTAAGAAGATCAGTTAATTCAAGTATATCAATTTTCATTATCTTTATCAAATTTTACAAAAATATAACTTACATTAAGCACAAAATCTTTATAAGAGTCAATTATAAATATGCAAAAAATAACTCAAAAAATTAAAAAGGCATTTTAAATCCTGGAGGCAAATTTACGTTACCAAATAAACCATTAAAAGAATTTTGAGATGCGGCATCAATTTTAGTTTTTGCATCATTAAAAGCAGCAACAATTAAATCTTCTAATATTTCTTTTTCCTCTACTTTAATAATAGTAGGGCTAATATTTATTTTTAAAAGGTCTCCTTTTCCAGTTATTGTAACTTCAACTACTCCACCTCCTGATTGTCCTAAATATTCTTGTTTGGACAATTGATCTTGTAACTCTTGCATTTTTTGTTGCATACCTTGAGCTTGTTTTATAAATTGATTTATATTTACCATATAGTATCTCTAATTTATTTAATATTTTTTTTATATAGAATATCAACAATTTGTGCTTGATTAAATGATGATCTTATAATTTCCCATTCTTTACTATCCATAAATTTATTCAATAATTTATGTTTCAACGCTATTGGATTATCTTTATATGTAGTTGTTATATTCCATCTTGTTCGATGTAAATTTTCCAAAATGTCAAGTAGTTCTTTATTATATTGCTTGCCATTAACATGTTGAGATATTTCCAATACTCCATTAGAATATTCTATAACTTCAACTTCTTCAAGAAGATAATGATATAAATGAAACGTCCGCATTTGTTGCAAATGATCTAATAATTGCAATAGTTTATTTTCATTATAATTTAATTCTTCTTTTAGTGCTTTTTCTACTATATCTTTTGGAGAGGGGAGGGTGTTGCTATATATTGCTTTAATAAGTACCATTTCAAAAATCAATAACTGATTTGTGTTATTTTTTATTTCATTGTAGCTTTTTATGAAAATTTGCCATAACAAATTTATATGTATTAAATCTAATTTAATAATTAATTGATTAACTTGCTTATCGTATTGAATATATTCTGTATCTTGATAGTTTTGTAATACCTTAACCTTTCCTAAATACGCAAGTACTTTTAATATAGTATCTATGAATAAAGTTAAATCACTGTTGTTTTGATAAAAAAGATTCAAAATATTAAGAGCTTCTTGGTAATTCTGTTGAATTATAGCTAATAATAAATTAAATACTACCTCTATCTCAACAGAGCATATCATTTTATCTACTGTGATTTTTTCAAGAATATTATTTTGAGATAACGATATAGCTTGATCTAATAAAGATAATGCGTCTCTAGCAGAGCCATCAGATTTGACTGCGATAATATTCAAAGGCTCCTCTTCATATTTTATTTTTTCTGCAGCGCAAACATCTTTTAATAAATTATTCAGTTCTTTTATAGTTAATCTTTTAAGATTAAAACGTTGACATCTTGAAATAATAGTTAAAGGTATTTTATGTGATTCAGTAGTTGCAAAGATAAATACAACATGAGAAGCTGGTTCTTCAAGCGTTTTCAATAAAGCATTAAAAGCACTTTTTGAAAGCATTTGTATTTCATCTATAATAAAAATTTTGTATTCTCCTAATAGAGGTTGATATTCAGAACTTGAAATAAGCTCTTTAATATTATCTACACCAGTATTACTTGCAGCATCAATTTCTATAATATCTGGATGATTACCATTTGCTATACTTTTACAATTAATACAAGTTTCACATGCTATAACATAATTATTAGCATCTGTAGTAAAATTAAGACAATTGATATTTTTAGCGATTATTCTTGCTGTTGTCGTTTTTCCAATTCCTCTAATTCCAGTTAAAAGATAAGCTTGTGCTAAACGTTTAAAGATTAACGCATTACTTATTGTTTTACATAAAATATCTTGTCCGTATATTTTACTAAAATTTATTGGACGATATTTTCTTGCTAAAATTAAGTAATTATTTTTCACTTTATTGAATTTATATCTTAAAGCTATCTGTAACCCATTATCATTTAATACGGCTGCTTCTTTCAACCTGACCGATTTTATAAACTCTAATGTCCACAAATAGCACTTTTAACGTTACTATATTTTAAATATTAAAGCAAACCAGTACATCTATAAAGTAATATTTTTTTACACAATATTATATTCTTTTAAGAACTGGAATTTTGGATAAAATTATTATTTTTAATTATTCTTAATTTTAAGAAATTCTAAATATTCAGTAGTTAAATATGATGATCTTACTAACGGGCTAGAGGATACTACTTTAAATCCTTTTGTTTTAGCAAATAATTTGTAATATTCAAATTCATCAGGGTGTATATAACATTTTACTGAAGCATGTTTTGGCGTCGGTTGTAAATATTGACTTATGGTTAGAAAATCCACACTTGACATTGATAAATCATAAATTACTTGTTCTACTTCTTCTTTTTCTTCACCTAATCCTAACATTATACCTGATTTAGTATAGATATTATTATCTAGTAATTTCACTTTGCGTAACAAATTAAGAGAATGTAAATAATTTGCCCCTGGTTTAATTGTTGAATATAAAGATGGAACTGTTTCTATATTATGATTATACACATCTGGTTTAGCTACAACGACCGCTTCTAAAGCGTCGTTTTTATGTAAAAAGTCAGGAGTTAGTACTTCGATAGAAGTGGAAGGAGATTCTTTTCTAATTGCGTTAATGCATAATGCAAAATGATTAGCTCCACCATCTGCTAAGTCATCTCTAGTAACAGAAGTAATAACTACATGTTTAAAATTTAATTTTGATACTAAGGTTGCTAATTTCTGTGGTTCAAATGTATCAACTGCAAATGGTCTTCCTTTTTGAATGTTGCAAAATTTACATGTTCTAGTGCAAATAGCGCCTAGAATCATAACTGTAACATGCTTTTTAGCCCAACATTCTCCTATATTTGGACATGCGGCTTCTTCACAAACTGTATTGAGTTTAAATTGTTGAATTAATTTACAAGTTTGATAATATTCTGGACTTAAAGTAGATTTAACCTTTAGCCAATCAGGTTTACTAAAATTCATATTTTATAACCACAATAAGCTCTGATGCTTTCTTCGTTAATAAAACTTAAAATTTGTTGAATCGATTTATCATTATTGAATTTTTCATGTAGTAATTGAATTTTTTTTGTCCAAGGAAGATTCTTATTAAGAAATAAAATTTCTATCACTTCTTTTGTTGTATTAATTTCTTCATTAGTAAATCCGTGTCGTTGCATACCTACTAAATTTATTCCTTCTAAATAAGCCCTATCTCCAACAGCCATTCCAAATGGTATTACATCTCGAACTACAGCTGAAACACCTCCTATTATAGCATAAGAGCCAATTCGTACATATTGATGGATGGCTGCTAATCCTCCAATAGTTGCATAATCTCCTATTGTGACGTGCCCTCCTAATGTAGCATTGTTTGCAAAAATTACAAAATTTCCTACTTTACAATCATGAGCTATATGAGTACCAAGCATTAGTAAGCAATTATTTCCTATTCTAGTAATTAATTCTCCTCCTATAGTTCCTGGATTAATTGTTACATATTCTCTAATGACATTATTATTGCCAATAATTATTTTAGATTTTTCTCCTTTATACTTTAGATCTTGAGGAGCATGTCCAATTGAAGCAAATGGATATATAACTGTATTATACCCAACTTCAGTATAGCCATCAATTACTACATGAGATTTTAATTCTACATTGTCTAGCAAGGAAACTCCCTTTCCAATAACGCAATAAGGTCCTATCTTAACATTGGAGCCTAGTAATGCTCCTTCTTCGATAATTGCAGAAGAATGAATGCATGTCATAATGTTTTATCTTTAGCCATTGCAGTAAATAATCCCTCCGCTACTAAACAATCATCTACGGTTGCAGTAGCGCTAAATTTCCAAAAATTAAATTTACTTTGTTTAATTTGAGCTTTTAAAACTAACGCATCTCCAGGTATTACAACTTTACGAAATTTAGCGTTTTCAATACTAGTTAAATATACTAGTTTTTCTTTAGCGGTAGCATTAATTTTATATGAAATTAATATTGCGGATAACTGAGCCATTGCTTCTAGTATTAATACTCCAGGCATTACAGGTATTTCTGGGAAATGCCCCATAAAATGTGGTTCATTATAGGTAACATTCTTAACTCCGATAATATATTCTTTGCTTTCAAGTGAATCCTTAGAAATATCGGTATTTGAAAAAGAATAGTTGTTCAAATCATTGATTTGCAAATCAATGATTTTATCAACTAAAAGAAATGGATATCTATGAGGAAGAATTTTTGTAATATCATTAATATTAATTTGCACTATCATTAAATTTTTGATTAATCATACGTTTTAGTAATATAGATTGTTTATGCCATTTTTGTAAAGGTATTGCAGGCATACCACCAACCTTACTATATGCTGGTAAACTTTTAGTTACCATGCTCCTTGCTGCAATCTCGCAATTATTTTCTATAGTAATGTGTCCAATTATACCCGCTTGGCCTCCTATCATGCAATAATCTCCTATATAAGTACTTCCAGCGATACCAACTTGAGATACAATGACGCATCCTTTGCCTAAATGAACATTATGAGCTATTTGTACTAAATTATCAATACGACACATATCTCCTATAATAGTATCTTTAAGAGATCCACGATCAATGGTTGTATTAGCACCAATATTTACATCATTTCCTATAATTACCCTACCTGTATGGAAAATATCATAATAAGTTCCTTCATATGTAGCAAATCCAAAACCACTTTGTCCAATACATGTCCCTGCGTCTATAGTAACATTATTGCCAATAATTGCATAAGTAATTGTTACATTAGCGCCAATATTTACATTATTTCCTATTTTAACACCATAAGAAATTATAGAATTTGAGTTAATATAACAATTGTCACCAACTATAACATTATCTTCTAGTATTACATTATGACCTATATAGCAATTCTTTCCTATCTTAACAGAATTAGAATTAATTGATGTTTTTTTGCTGTAAAATAGTTTAATTAATTGCGCGTAAGTATAATAAGGATGAGGTGTTTTTAACAAAATCAATCCGTCTTTGCAAATAGGATTAGTGTTTTTATCTATAATACATGCTGTAGCATTTGTTGTAAGAAGCAATTTTGTGTATTTATTATTAAATAAAAAAGTGATTTCATTCTTTTTTGCTTTATCTAATGTCCTTACTCCAAAGATAAGAAGTTCATCTATTTTAAATTTGGAATCAGTCTCTAAATTAAAAGATTGTATTAACTCAATTAATGTAAACGGACCATTGATAATATAAAAATTATCATCTACTTCAAAGTACATTTTGAAAAGGTAATTTAATTAATATTGTATTATTTCTTCTAATCTTAGAGTATTATTATATAAAAGGTAATAGATTTATAAATAGCTATAGCATGGATTATTCGCGTAATCAAACAAATTCTAAAAAGCAGTTTAATATATATTTTTCTATTCCTATCGTATTAATAATAGTTTTAGGCATTGTTTTAGGTGGATGGCAATTAAAAAAATATTATTTTATAGAAGAAGTAAGCCAAAATTTAATAAACAAATTGAAATTTAGTGCTGCGAAATCTATAAATGAGATTTCTTCAGATAAAGATGCTTATTTTAATGTAGTCCAAGCTAGTGGGAAATATTTAAACGATAAAGAAATTTTTATATATCAATCAAGAGAATATAACAACACTTATAAAAGTAGTGGATATATATTAATGACTCCACTAAAACTTTCTACTGGAAAAGTGATTATGGTTGCTAGGGGTTGGATTCCAACGCAATATAGGCATACGTATACTCGTCCTCATACCTTAAAAAAAGGTATAGAAACTATAAAAGGAATTGCACTGCCTAGTCAAGAGGAACATTTGTGGTCAAATATATCTGATCTACAAAATAATATATGGTTTGATGTGCATTTGCCTAAAATTGCAAGTGCTATTAAAGAAAATTTAGCTGATTTTTATATTATCGATGATTCTTATTCTAACTCTCTTCCTCCTATGAAAAAAATTACTATTGAAGAAAAAGACAACATTCCAATAAAAAATTATCATTTATTTTATGCAGTAAATTGGATTATATTATCTTTCTTAGCTCTGATAATATACTTATTTAATAATAAACGCAAAAAAATAAAAAAATTATAAAATTTCTTTCAAAAATCTTATTTTATCGAGGAAGTATTTGTTTTTGAGGTATAACAATCATTGTTATTTGATTACCTTCTATTTTAGGACTTATTTCTAATTTTATAACATCTTTTAAATTTTCAATTATAGTTTCTAAAAGTTGATATCCTAAATTTTGATGAAGTAATTCTCTTCCTCTAAACTGCAAACTAACTTTTACTTTATTTCCATCATCAATAAAATGTCTTATGTTTCGCATTTTAATTTCTAAATCCCCTTTAGCGATATTAGGTCTTAATTTTATTTCTTTAATAACTATATTTTTTTGTTTTTTCTTTGCCTCTTGAGATTTTTTTTTATTTTCGTATTTATATTTACCAAAATCTAATATTTTGCATATAGGTGGTTCTACTTGAGGCGATATTTCTACGAGATCCAAACCTGCGGCTTGAGCTATAATTAAAGCTTGTTCTTTAGTTACTATGCCTACCATTTTTCCTCCTGAATCGATAAGACGGACTTGTTTAGATATGATTTCTTTATTGACTTTAGGAAGTTTTTTAGATTTAGAAATAATCGCTCCTCTTTTTATTTGTTATTAATGATATAATTTACTAAATTTTCTAAATTGATTTGTACAGATTCTCTATTATCAAGATAGCGTAAATTAACTGTTTTTTCCATCATTTCTTTTTTTCCTATAATTATTATCAAAGGAATTTTTTGCATAATCCATCGATGAATTTTATAATTAATTTTTTCATTAGAAATGTCAATAGAATAACGTATATTTTGATCTATAAGTTTTTGTTCTATATTCTTTACATAACTATCAACCTCATTAGTAATAGTAGCTATTAAAATTTGTATAGGGGCTAGCCACAAAGGCAATTTTCCACTATGATGTTCTAATAAAATACCAATAAACCTTTCTAATGAACCTATGATTGTTCTGTGCATCATTACTGGTCTTTCTTTTTCCCCATTAGCATTAATATAATGTATATTTAATCTTTCTGGGAGAATTAAATCTACTTGCAATGTTCCGCACTGCCAATATCTACCAATTGCATCACGTAATATAAAATCTAATTTAGGTCCATAGAATGCTCCATCTCCTGGATTAGGAGAATAAGGTAATTTTGCTATTTCAACTGCTTTTTTTAATGCATTTTCTGCTTTATCCCATACTTCATCTGTTCCAGCTCTTATTTTTGGGCGGTCTGAAAATTTTACTTCAAAATCATGAAATCCGAACTCTGTATATATTTTTTGTAATAATTTACAATATTTGATAGTTTCTTCGTTAATTTGATCTTCAGAGCAAAATATATGAGCATCATCTTGAACAAATCCTCGTACTCTCATTAATCCATAAAGGGCTCCAGATGGTTCGTATCTATGACATGAGCCAAATTCAGCCATACGAAGTGGTAAATCCCTATAACTTTTGATACTTTGCTTAAATATTTGCACATGACATGGGCAGTTCATAGGTTTTAAAGCAAATATTTCGTCTTCTATTTGAGAGACATACATATTTTCTTTAAACTTTTCCCAATGACCTGATAATTCCCATAACTTTTTATCAACTAACATAGGGGTTTTTACTTCTATATATCCATCTTTTTTTAGATTATTCCTTATATAATTTTCTATAATTCTATAAATTGTAAATCCATGATCATGCCAAAATACCATTCCTTTGGCTTCGTCTTGAAAGTGGAATAATTTTAATTCTTTCCCTATTTTTCTATGATCTCGTTTTTTCGCTTCTTCTAGCATGAATAGATAATTATCTAATTGTTCTTTTGTTGCCCATGCGGTACCATATATACGTTGCAACATTTTTTTTGAATTATCTCCACGCCAATATGCTCCAGCTACTTTAAGTAGTTTAATGTGTTTTATCATGCCTGTATTTGGACCATGTGGCCCTCTACATAGATCAGTGAAATTACCTTGTTTATATATAGTAATTTTTTCATTTTCTGGTATCGAAGATAGAAGCTCTATTTTATAAGGCTCTCCATTGTTTTTAAAAAAATCTATTGCTTGATTTCTAGACCAAATTTCTTTAATAAAAACTTCTTTTCTACGATTTATTTCTTGCATTTTTTCTTCTATAATAGATAGCTCTTCTAAGCTAAATGGCTCTATACGATCAAAATCATAATAAAACCCATTTTCTATTGTAGGACCTATAGTTACTTTTACGTCTGGGTATAATTCTTTTACTGCCTCAGCTAAGATATGAGCAGCGTCATGTCTTATGATATTTAAAGCTGCAGTATCATCTATAGTAATAATTTTAATAGTTGCATCGGTTTTAATTGGAGTACTTAAATCACATATATTGTCATTAATAGTAATTGCTATAGCTTTTTTAGCTATAGAGCTTTTTATATGATTTGCTAATTGAAATCCATTAATTTCTTCTTCGAAGCATTCCACTCTTTGATCTGGGAGGGTAATTTTAATCATTTTTATATCTCTGATCTTAATTTTAAAATAGTGTTTTTATTTATTAACATTCTATAAATTTGTAAATTTTCTAATACTCTTTGTACGTAGATTCTAGTAGTTGGAAAAGGGATTAACTCTAACCAATCAATAACTTTATGCAATTGTTTATACTTTCTTGGATCTCCATAAACATTTAACCATTTGTTTACTCTATGAGTACCAGCGTTATATGCAGGTATTGCTAGAATATATTTCCCGTTATAATACTTTAATAGTTCTCTTAAATATTCAGTTCCTAAAGTTATATTGTAATAAGGATCGAATATTAATTTTTTTTGATTAAATTCAAGATTTAATTTTTTAGCAATTTTTTTTGCAGTATCTGGAATTAACTGCATTAAACCACTATCATCATGAGTTGAATCATAAGCTATTGAATTAAAACTAGATTCTTGTCTTATTATAGCATATGCTAAGGGTATTTCTATAGGAATTTTCTTTAAATTATATGGTCTTGGATATCCTTCTGATAAAAATATTCCTTTATTTTGAATTGATTTGGACGCCATAACAGAATAATAAACAGAATCTGATGTTTTTATAATTTTAAACAAATCTAATATTTTTTGTTTATTTTGACTATATTTAATAGCATATTCGCAATATATACGAATCATATCTGGAGTATCTTTGTTGTTGAGAAGTAATTTTGTTATTTCTATTAGCTCATTACTGTATCTTTCAGGAATTTCTTCATTTGTCTTTATAAAATTAAGCATCGAGAATGTTGGAATATTTTTATATTTCATTTCTAACAAAGATAGTTGTCCATAAAAAGTCCAGCTAAAATTTGCTGCTTTTTCAAAAGAATGTTTAGCTTGTTGATCTTGTTTTAATGCTTGATGACAACGTCCTAACCAATAAGATGCTTTGCTGATGCTTCTTGCAATAGTGCTATTGTTATAAACAATCGAAAAATGTTGAATAGCTAGTTTAGGCTTATCTAAAAATCTTAATGCTATCCATCCACATAACCATTCTGCTTCTACAAGATCTTTAGGATCTACTGCTGTATGGTTTTGAATTATTTTATACGCTAAAGTTGGATTAAATTGCATTGGTTTTAATAATTCTCTTGCGTACAAAATTCTAAGAGCTGCCCATTCTTGAGTATGTTGACTTACTTTAGGAATTCTTTCCATGCTTTTAAAAGCAGAATTATTAGGACCTTCTTTTTTGTAGGAAAGTAGATAGTTATATGATAAGCCTAAATCGTTTTTATACTCAGTAGGTAAATTATTAAACATTTCTATAGCTTTTGAGTTTTTATTTATAAACGCTATTCTAGTTTTAAATATTATTTGATGTTTATTATCTACTAAATGCAATAGCGGTTTAACGGCCTGAGTATTTTGTTTCCATAATAAATGATCAATTTTTTTTATATGGTCCTGTGTATCTAAATATTGTTTATATCTCATCAAAAATTGTTCTTGTTCTTCATTGTTAAAATTTCCTTTAATCCATCCAGTTTTAACTATTTTAATTATGTTTGGAGAGTTTAATGCTATAGCAGAGGAAATATAACGATTATATCCTTTCCCAGTAATGGGGGGATGGGCAGTAAACCATTGTAAAATTTTTTGTTGAGAATCTGTTTCTTTGATAAACTCTCCTGCTTTCTTTAATAAAAGATTCATTTGAGGCAAATAAGGGTTTTCTTTTATGAAATGGGTTATATTATCAAAGCTAGTATCCGTATTGTTTAAAAATTGCTTTAAAGTTATTATTTTATCCACTACATTAGTGTTTGAGTTGACTTCTGCATGAATATTTAACGATAATACGAGATGGAAAATAAAGATTAAGCTAGTTCTTATAAGCATTATGAATATTCAATTAAATACTGACATAGTATACTCTATTTTTTTTGAAAATATAGTAATATTACTCAATGTAGCGAAAGGTATTCCTGTAACACTAGAGTATAGCATTACTTCTGTCTTACTAGGTTTTATTTTAGGAGGCTTAATAGCAGTAGCAAAAATTAGTAAGTATAGAGGATTAGTTTTATTCGCTGATTTTTATACATCAATTTTTCGTGGTACTCCTATGTTAGTACAATTAAGCATCGTGTATTTTGTTATACCTGTGGCTTTTAATATAAAATTAAGCGTGTTTGTTGCTGGGATAATATCATTTTCTCTAAATTCAGCAGCATATATTTCTGAAATAATTAAATCTGGGATTCGATCTATTGATATAGGGCAGTTTGAAGCTGCTAAAGCATTAGGAGTTTCATATTATAATATGATGAAAGATATTGTTCTTCCTCAAGCTATACGTTGTATCTCACCGACATTGGTTAATGAATTTGCGAATATGGTAAAAGAATCCTCTATAATATTTACGTTAGGAGAAATGGATATTATGAGGTGTGCCCAGAGTATAGCTTTAGAGAAATATACTTACTTTGCTCCAATGATATCTGCAGCAATATGTTACTATGTTATAGTATTAACTGCTACTTATTGTGAAAAAATTATTGCAAAAAAGATAAAATAATGATTATTGAGATAAAGGATTTAAGCAAAATTTATAATAATAATTATGTTTTAAAGGATATCAATCTTGAAATTAGTCATAAAGAAACAGTTTGTGTTATTGGTCCTTCTGGTAGCGGTAAATCCACGTTATTAAGATGTATAAATTGTTTAATAAAACCAGACAGAGGGACTGTACATATTGACCAAGAGTTAGTAAATAGTAAAACTGGAGGAAAAAATACAGCTAAAATAGCGACAACTGTGGGAATGGTATTTCAACAGTTTAATTTATTTGATCACTGGACGGTGTTAAAAAATTTAACATATGCTCCAATGACCATATTAAATTTTGATAAAGAATCTGCTGTAACTCAAGCTACTAAGCTTTTAGAAGAATTTAACATTTCTAATAAAGTATTGGATAAACCTAAAAATTTATCTGGTGGACAAAAGCAAAAGGTAGCTATTTGTCGTGCTTTGATGATGAAGCCCAAAATTATGTTATTTGATGAGCCTACTTCTGCATTAGATCAAGAAATAATTCAAGATTATATTGCAATAATCAATGCTCTTAAATTAGAAATGACTATGATTATAGTTACGCATGATATAAAGCTAGCTCAACTGGTTGCAGACCGTATTATCTTTATGGATAAAGGATATATTCTAACAAACCAAATTAAAGATCATTTCTTCTCTAAAACTAAAGGACAACGTGCAAAATTATTCCTTAAAAATGTAGAATTATTTTTATAAACATTAGTCTCTGATATACCGTCTACCAATTTTTCAAGTAAGAACAGTATACTCTAGAGTTATTTTTGTTCATTTAGTTTTTTAAGTTCTTTTTTTGACGGAGTAATTTTATAATTTTGAACCTTTTTATTGAAAGTAGCTTTTAATTTTTCTGAAACATTAAAATTCATTCCCATAATAAATTTCATAACGCGATCAGTAGGTTGCGCTCCTTTAGATAACCAATACTCAATCCTTTCTTGTTTTAAAATTAAATACTTAGGATTGTCTTTTTGTAAAAGCGGATTATAAATTCCAACATTTTCAATAAATTTTCCATCTCTTGGACTTTTAACATAGGCTATAACAACCCTGTAACAAGGTTTGCCTTTGCATCCATAGCGAGCTAAGCGTATTTTTACTGTCATATTTCTATATTTATTTTATTTTTTCTTCTTTAAATAGAACGTGTTTTCTAATTTTTGGATCGTATTTTCTAAAAGAAAGTTTTTCTGTCTTCGTTTTAGGATTACGTTTTTTTACTAAAAAATATCCAGTATTTGCAGTACTAGCTAATTTCACTAACGTTGTCTTTTGTTTTTTAGCCATTATTTTTTTTAATTACTTAAACAGAACTATTGTATAATTTTATATTATTAAAAGTCAATATTAGTATTATATATACAAAATTGATTTTTACCAGATTTTTTTGCTCTATATAATGCTTTATCGGCTTGATTAATAAAATCCCATAATTTTGTAGATTTTTTATATTCAGCTATACCAAGAGATATTGTAACGTGGATATCATAATTTTCAGATTTTAGATGTATACTTTTTATATTATTTAACATTCTATCACATACACTATGGGCTTCTGACATAGAAATATTTTGCAGGATTACAATAAATTCGTCTCCTCCGTATCTTGCTGCTAAATCTGTAATTTTTACTGATTGAAGTATAGTATTAGCTACTTGAACTATTATAGAATCTCCAACAATATGACCATAAGTGTCATTAATAGTTTTAAAAAAATCTATATCTATTAATGCTACGTAAGTAGATATGTTTTCAGAATTTAGTATTTTAATTAAATGAGATTCAAAATAGCGTTTATTGAATAAACCTGTTAAATAATCTTTAATGGATAAGTTAATTGTTGCCGTTATTTCATTTTTTAATGAATCATAATAACTTTTTCGTCGCAAATGAGTTTTAATTCTTGCTATTAATTCATTGGTATCTGCTGGATATATAATATAGTCATCTACACCTAAGTCTATACCAGTAGAAATAATCTTGTTATCTTCTTCTTCGGAAATTAGGATAAATATTGCAGATTTTGTTAATTCAAAATTTTTTAGAATAGAAAATAATTTTAGTGGATCTTCATTTATAGAAGAGTTAATCAATATTATATCTGGTGAAATTTTTATTTCATTGAAATAATTTGGTGTAGATACATCAATATATTTTATAAAGTTCGTAATTCCACTTATAATAGTGGTTATATTTTTAGCTTGTACTTCATCATCATCTAGAATTAAAATTTTAGAATTGGTAGTATCGCTAATTTGAATTTGCAATGCTCCTAACTCTAGATTAGTTTGATTCCTTAATGACAATTCATCTATTAATCTCTTAACTCGCGTTAAAGACTTTAATCTAGTAAATAGAGCTATATCATTAATAGGTTTTGTTAAAAAGTCATCTGCTCCAGCTTCTAGACATAATAATTTTCTTTCAAAATCTGAGTGTGCTGTAATCATTATAACTGGAATATAAGTCGTGATCGGATTATTTTTTATATTTCTACATACTTGCAGCCCATCCATTTCTGGCATCATATAATCAATCAGAGCTACATCGATTTTTTTCTCATGTAATATTGATAGTGCTATAGAACCATTATGTGCTTGAATAACATTATAATATTTATTAGTTAATTTATCAGATAATAGTTTTATGTTTAAGTCTATATCATCTACAACTAATAGTGTCGCTGTCATTATTATGTGTTTATTTTGGTTTTTATTAGAGATATGGCTTTTTCTTTTCCTAGAATAGTAAGCAAAGATCCAAGCCTTGGGCCATCTTCTCTTCCTAATAAGATCTGATACAATTCTTTAAAATAATTTCTTAGATTAGAATATCCTGCATTGGCCCCAATAGTATAAATTCCATTTTGTATTATATCTTCTTTTAAAATTTCTTCTTGCTCTAACAAGCTAATAATTTGTTGTAATATAGATTTTTGTAGATCGTTGGGAGCTAAATAGCTACAAGTATCTTTAACAAGATCTCTATAATACTCTATTGTATATTCTATTAATTGATTTAGATATGGTACCTGATCTTGTTGTAAATTAGGGTAGTATTTATTAATAAATTCCCAAACTATATTTTTATTTTCAGCATGACAAATAATAACTAAATTTAATAATAAATTAAATGTTAATAGTTCAGTATTGTGTATTGGGACATTCCCATTGTGAATATGGAATAATGGGTTATCGATTTTATTAATAACCTCAGTTTCATCATGATATTGTTTATTCAGCTTTAAATATTCATCAACAGTTTTGACTATAACATCAAAATGCAAGCGTTTTGCCTTACTAGGAGAATGATACATAAATAGCGCTAAACTTTCTTGACCGGCATATTTTAGCCATTCATCAACAGTAATACTATTACCTTTGGATTTTGAAATTTTGCTACCTTCTTCGGTTAGAAACAGCTCATAAAAAAATTGTACTGGAGGAGTTCCTCCTAATGTTGTACAAATTTTATTATAAATATCGCTACTAGGTCTGTGTTCTTTTCCATACATTTCATAGTCAACTTCAAGAGCAGCCCAACGCATTGCAAAATCAGGTTTCCATTGAAGTTTACAGTTACCGCCAGTAACTAATACTTCAATTAATTTATTATCTTCCTCATATATTATTGTTCCGGATTCTTTTTTTATTTCAACAATTGGAACTTGGAGCACACGTCCTGTTTTAGAACAGATTGGTAAAAATGGAGAGTAAGTAGCTTGTCTTGCGCTTCTAAGGGTAGGTAACATTATTTGCATAATAGCATCATATTCATCTAATACTTTAAGCAAAAATTTATCGAACATTCCTGATTTATAGCATTCAGCTGCGCTATAAAACTCATAATTAAATTCAAATCTATCTAGGAATGAACATAATTTTTTATTCATATAATGTCCATAACTTTTTTCTTCACCAAATGGATCTGGTATAGCCGTTAATGGATAATTCAAATATTTAGCTATTAACTCTTGATTAGGTATATTAATAGGTACTTTTCTTAATCCATCCATATCATCTGAAAAACATATTAGCTTTGTCGGAATATTAGATATTTTGCTAAATGCATTTCTTATAAAAGTGGTACGAGCTACTTCTCCAAAGGTTCCAATATGTGGTAATCCTGAAGGGCCATACCCTGTTTCAAAAAGCACGTATCCTTTAGGTGGAGGGTTCTTATCAAATTTTTCTTTTAATTTGAAAGCTTCTTGCCAAGGCCAAGTTTTGCTTTTTAATGCTAAATCAGATGGTATTATCATTTTATATGATTTTTTTATTCTAATTGTTTTATAGTACATAATATTATTCAATAGAGAATATTTAAAATTATGTAATTTTTTCTATATTAAATATATGAAAATGAGTAAATTAACATTTTAGTATAAAATAATTAAATTTATGGTAAAAAAAGAATTTTTAGAGCAGTTTATTAATAAAATAGAGACCTTAGAAAAAGAAAAATCTGAAATTTTAGAATATATTAAGGAAGCTTATCAAGAGGCTAAAAGTAGTGGATTTGATGTAAAAACATTACGTCAAATTATTAAATTAAGAAAAATAGATAAAGATAAACGTGAGCAACAAGATGCTATATTAGAGTTATATAGAAGTATATTGGATATATGATGAAAAAATTTATATCTTTTCAGGACATAATCATTAAATTGCAAAATTTTTGGGCAGAATACGGATGCTCTATTTTACAACCGTATGATGTTGAAATGGGTGCTGGAACTTTTCATCCTGCAACCGTATTACGTACTTTAAGTAAAAATCCATGGAATGTTGCATTTGTACAACCTTCAAGACGCCCTACGGATAGTAGATTTGGTCGACATCCTAATAGAGTGCAGCATTATTATCAATTTCAAGTGATTTTAAAGCCTTCTCCTGATAATATGCAACAATTATATTTAGATAGTTTGAAGCAGTTAGGTATAGGATCTAATGATCATGATATTCGTTTTGTAGAAGATGATTGGAAGTCTCCTACATTAGGAGCGGCTGGATTGGGATGGGAAGTTTGGTGTGATGGTATGGAAATTTCTCAATTTACTTATATGCAACAAATTGGTGGTATAGATATAAGACCTGTTCCAGGAGAAATTACATACGGGTTAGAACGAATAGCTTTATATTTACAAAATGTTAAATCTATAAATGATATAGTATGGAATAAGACTAAAGATAATGAAAAAATAACGTACGGCGATATAGAGTTTGGAGTGGAAATACAATTTTCAAAATTTAATGTTCAATGCGTAGATACTCAAATGTTGTTAAACCACTTTAGCGATTATGAAAAAGAGTGTCTTAGATTAATAGAAAATAATCTACCTTTACCTGCGTATGATTTTTGCATAAAGACAAGTCATATATTTAATGTGCTTGATGCTAGAGGTGTAATTAGTGTAGCGGAGCGTGTCGCTATAATAAAAAAGATAAGAAATTTAACTAAAAGCTGTTGTGTTAAATGGCTTGAAATGCAAAAAACGGAAAAAATAGATGTCTAAGTTTTTATTAGAATTATATTCAGAAGAAATGCCAGCTGACATGCAAGATGATGCAGAAATTGGTTATAAAAATATTTTTTGTGACGTCTTAGAAAAAAACGGTTTGCAATTTGGTGCAGTATATCCAGATAGTGGACCTTGTAGAATTTCTGTTCTAATAGAGAATTTATCTTATAAAGTGGATTCTTCAAATATAATTAGAGGTCCTAAAATAGATAGTCCTCAGGAGGCTATTAATGGATTTTGCAAAAAACATAATGTTGAAGAACAAAATTTGGTAAAAGAATATGGATATTACTTTTTTATTGAAAAAAAAGAGAAATATCAAAAAAGTTTAGATTTTATATTAAAGGAAGTAGTTCCAGATGCTATCAAAAAATATGTATGGCCTAAATCGATGTATTGGGGAGAGTCTAAAATTAGTTGGGTTAGACCGTTAAGAAACATTCTATGCTTATTGGATAATAAAGTATTACCTATTAAATATGGGCATTTAGAAGCCAATAATATTACGTATGGTCATAAGTTTATAAAATTTGGTGAAATACCAATTAATCATATAGATTCTTATAAATCTACATTAGAGAATAATTTTGTCATATTGAGTAGAAGTAATCGCAAACGTAAAATACAAGATAAACTTCAAAGTTTAGGTGTATTTGATTATGAAAAGCTTTTAGAAGAAGTTGTAGGATTAGTAGAATTTCCGGTGGTATTATCTGGAAATTTTTCTGCAGATTTTTTAAGCCTTCCAGAGGAGGTATTAGTTACAGTTATGCGTAAACATCAACGTTATTTTCCTACTAAAGATACAGAAGGAAAATTAACAAATGCTTTTGTGTTTGTTAGCAACAACCCTAATGCGGAAAATAATACCATAATTGCAGGAAATGAAAAAGTATTATTAGCTAGATTAGCTGATGCAAAATATTTGTATGAACAAGATCTTAAAGTTGGTATTGATGAATTTTACAAACGTTTAGATGGAGTAGTATTTCATAATAAGTTAGGAACGCTGTTAGATAAAACCAATCGCTTAGAGTCGATTGCTCGTTGGATAATATCTGAAAACGTTATAGATATTGAAAATTTAAACATTAAGGATGAGTTTTTAATAGCTGTAAAGTATTGTAAATGTGATTTGGTAAGTCAAGTTGTAATGGAATTTCCAGAATTGCAAGGAATTATGGGAAAATATTATGCTTTAAATGCTAACCT
Source organism: Rickettsiaceae bacterium (assembly GCA_963676335.1). Classification (GTDB taxonomy): domain Bacteria; phylum Pseudomonadota; class Alphaproteobacteria; order Rickettsiales; family Rickettsiaceae. The sequence continues at coordinate 833,209 of OY781057.1, read as the reverse complement.
TGATGAGCGTATAGCTAATGCAATTGGGCTACATTATTGTTCTTCAGATGAGATTAAAAACAAAATTGGAACTATGTATATTTTTTATAGAGATTCTATAGAAGTATTGGCTTATTTAGTAGCATTAATAGACAGATTAGATAGTTTAGTAGGATTGTTTATAGCTGGAGAAAGAGCTGATGGAAATAAAGACCCGCATGGTCTTAGAAGGTTAGCAATAGGAATTATAAACATAATTGTAGATGCTAAATTAAACATAAACTTATCTTCTTGTATAAAGTATATTATTAATCTGCATGATTTTACTGATTTAGATAGTGAAAAAGTATTTTATTTAATAGATAATTTTATCATAGAAAGAGCTAATCATGTATTAAAAAATAAAGGCTATACTTTAGACATAATTCATTTTAACATTACTATAATTTCTAGCCATAATAGTATTAAAAATAGTTTATTAGGAGAATATAACAATATATTAGAAATATTTGATAATATCAAAATATTAGATGAATTTATTAAAAGTTCTAACTGGCAAGATTTACTTGATGCATATACTAGATTGTTTTTTTTAGTAGGAGGTAGTAGTGAGAGTATATCTAAAGAACTCTCTCCTAAGTTTGAAGAAATTAGAAATAATCTATTAAAAGTGGGCGATAAAGAGAAAAGGGAAAAAAACTTTGAGCCAAATGTTCGTAAAACAATGCATAATATTGTTAGATCTATTGTAAATATAGACTTATTTGAGTATGATGAAGAAAAAGGATTATATGATTTTATAAATAATATTGTAGAAAGGTTAGGAGAGCGTACTGTTCCTTATAAAGAAGAACTTGTGTATCTGACAGATTTACATGTAAAAATTAATGCATTACTTAATAACGTTAAGATAAATAGCAGTAGTGATAAATTGACAAAAAATCGTCATAAATTACTTTATTATACTAAAGATGTAATAGATTATATTATTCCTATAAATACTTTTGTTGCTATGTGTCATAGTTGAGTTGTTTGTAATATGTCAAATTTTTTTAAAGAAGTTTTTGAGTTACCTTTTCCAGTTTTTGATTTAGGAGATTTCGTTTTAAGGGAATTGTCTACTAGAGACGCAAGGGAATATTTTTCATATATGACTCATAAAGAAGTTGCTAAATATATTGCTACTACAAACTTGCCTAGCTCCGTCCAGCATGCTGCAATGGAATTGCAATATTGGTCTAGTTTATTTAAATTAAAGAGAGGATATTACTGGGGGATAGAGTTAAAAAAAGATAATAAATTGATAGGTACTATAGGGTATAATATGTTAATTTTCACTCATATGCGAGCGGAAATAAGTTATGATCTTTCTTTTGATCATTGGGGGCAAGGGATAATGTCTAGGAGTCTCGAAAAGGTTTTGGAATTTTCGTATTCAGTTTTAAAATTAGTTAGGCTACAAGCAACAACAGTAGTTGATAATTATAAATCTGCAGCATTATTAGAACGCTGTGGTTTTATCAAAGAAGGTGTATTAGCTAAATATGAATATTTACATGGTGTATATTGTAATTCAATCATGTACGCTAAAGTCTCTAAGAGTGATTAATAATTAATGATCATAGAGTTAATAAGTGGAATTATCTGCAATACTCAGTCTCAATATATTTAACTTTAATAACGTTTTGTTTGACAGATAATGAATACAAAATTAATAATTAAATATTATTTCTGATCTAAATAATTCCAAATTTTTTAATAATTTTTTTAATAATAAGTATAGGGTTTTCTTTCATGGCTAAAAATGATTATGATAAAGAACAAAATTTAAATGAAATTAACAATAATAATATTGATTCTAGGCAGATAATTAATTTTCGAGAATTGAAACAAAAATTTCCACAAGATCTTCAAGTTTTAGCAAATAAGCTCAACATAGATAATGCAAATAATCTACTTAAACAAGAATTAATTTTTGCAATTTTAAAGAAAACTGTAGAGCAGGGGGGGGTGATAATCGGGGAAGGAGTTTTGGAGATATTGCAAGATGGGTTTGGTTTTTTAAGATTCCCTGAAACTAATTATCTTTCTGGGCCTGATGATGTTTATGTATCCCCTAGTCAAATTAGAAAATTTGTTTTACGTACAGGAGATACGGTAGAAGGGCAGATTAGAGCTCCAAAGCAAGGGGAGCGTTATTTTGCTTTATTAAAGATAACAAAAATTAATTTTCAAGAATCGTCTCAATTTCTTTATCGGCAACATTTTGATAATCTTACTCCTTTATACCCACAAAATAAATTAAATTTAGAGATAGAAGATATAAGTAATAATAGCAAAGATTTGAGTACTAGAGTAATAGAATTAATGTCTCCTTTAGGAAAGGGGCAAAGGGCTTTGATAGTTGCTCCTCCTCGAACGGGAAAGACAATTTTAATGCAAAATATCGCACATGCTATTAGTATAAATCATCCAGAAGTATTTTTAATTGTTCTCTTGATAGATGAGCGTCCTGAGGAAGTAACGGATATGATTCGTTCAGTCAAAGGGGAGGTAGTGAGTTCTACTTTTGATGAGCCGGCTACTAGGCATGTCCAATTAGCGGAAATAGTTATAGAGAAAGCTAAGAGGTTAGTAGAAAATAAAAAAGATGTAGTTATTTTATTGGATTCGATAACTAGGCTTGCACGGGCATATAATACAGTTATACCTTCTTCTGGGAAAGTTTTAACTGGAGGAGTAGACGCAAATGCTCTTCAACGGCCTAAAAGATTTTTTGGAGCAGCAAGAAATATTGAGCAGGGAGGGTCATTAACTATTATAGCTACTGCTTTAGTTGATACTGGTTCTAGGATGGATGAAGTTATTTTTGAAGAGTTTAAGGGAACTGGAAATTCTGAAATTATTTTAGATCGTAGGATAGCGGATCGAAGAATATATCCTGCTATGGATATTACTAAATCTGGAACTCGAAAAGAGGATTTGTTGATTGATAAAAATGCGCTATCTAAAATGTGGATTTTACGTCGTATTATTTCTCCTATGGGGACACTTGAAGCGATAGAATTCTTATTAAGTAAATTAAAAGACACAAAATCGAATGCAGATTTCTTTGAAGCTATGAATAATTCGTCAAAATAAATATACTATTTTTCTTCTATTTGAATCCATTGTTGAAGTAATTTTTCTAAAAGAATTTTGTTGTCCTCAAGGGATTTAGATAGAGCTAGATATTTATTTTTATTTTCTTGATATAAATTTTGATTACTTAATTGTTCTTCTATTTGTTTAATTAGAAGTTCTAATTCATTAATTTGAGTTGGGAGTATTTCTAAATTTCTTTGATCTTTATATGAAATTTTTAATTTTTTAGATATTTTTTCTTCTTTAATAAATTTTTTCTTATCCTTGGTTTTTGGTGTTTCTGAATAGTAATTTAAGTAATCGGTATATCCGCCAATTATATCAAGTATTTTTCCTTCTTTTGTCAAGACTAAGCTTCTTGTAACTAATCGATCTAAAAAATCTCTATCATGACTTACTATTAAGAGTGTTCCGGTGTATTCATGCAATATGTCTAGTAGCATATCTAAGCTTTCCATATCTAGATCGTTGGTGGGTTCATCTAAAATTAGTAAATTACCTGGATTGATTAAAATTTTAGCAAGTGACAATCTACAGCGCTGACCTCCGGATAACGTTCCTACTTTATCGTATAAGACTCTAGGATCGAACATAAATTGTTTTATATAAGATGCGGCATGTAAAGATCTTTTAGTGAGAGTTATAAACTCTCCTTCTCCGGGGCATAATAATTTAGCTACAGTAGATTCAAGATTTAGTGGTGCATTTTGATCGAAGTAGCTAATATTTAAATTTTCGTTTTGTTTTACCCTTCCTTCGAAAGGAGGAATTAATTGTAGCAAAACTTTTATTAATGTGGATTTACCGCAACCGTTCGGGCCAATGATACCTATTTTTTCTCCTTTAATAACTCGTAATGAGAAATCTTTTATTAATATTTTTTTTTCATACCCAAAGCTAATATTTTCTGCTTCTATAATAAAGTGACTTTTCTTTACTAATTTAAGAGAGAGCTCAAGACTTTTTACTTTAGCCTGATAAGTAGTTTTTTGTTTACTACGTAGATCCTCTTTTAAGAATCTTAGATTAGATAATCGTTTTTGATTACGTTTTCTCCGAGCTGTGACTCCTCCATGTAACCAAGATTCCTCGGTAGATAATTGTTTATTTAATTTTACCAATTGTCTTTCTTCGGCTGATAATACTTCTTCTTGCCACGTTTCAAAGCTTTCAAAGCCCTTGTCTGACTTACGTAAGATAGTATTGTAGAGCCACCAAACTTTATTAGTTATATTGTTTAGGAAACTGCGATCATGGCTGACGCATATGACGGATCCCTTATAAGATTTTAGATATTGTTCTAGCCATTCTATAGAACCAACGTCTAAATGATTTGTAGGTTCGTCTAGAAGCAATATATCTGCTTGAGTAGATAATATAGCGGCTAAAGCAACTCTACGCTGTTGTCCGCCTGATATTTCTCCGCAATATTGATTTTTATCAAGTTGCAAATGATCTATAAACATATCCCCATAATATGGTTCTTTCGCATGACTGTATATAATTTCTGACACAGTCTTATCTTTAGGTAATTGATTTTCTTGATTTAGGTATGCGATTTTTACTTCAGGGCTTTGATATATTTTACCAGCATCTAGTGTATATATACCATATATTAATTTTAGCAGACTGGATTTACCAGAGCCGTTACGTCCAATTAAGCAAATTCTGTTATTTAAATACAAATATATTTCTAAATTTTGAATTATCAATTTATCTGCAAAATGTAGGACTCCATTTTCGATAGAAAAAATATGAGAAGACATATTAGGTTTTATCCGTAAAGTAATATTCCAGTTATAACTAATACAATTCCTATTAAAGCTAGGAAGTTAGCTGCAATCAGGGGGATATTTTTTAATATTATACCATATGCAAGCCAACTTATAGCTGCTACACAAAAGATACCAAACCCTGGTAAAGATAAGTCTTCTGCGGATTTAGTATAAAATATTTTATAGGCTTGGAGAAAATAAAAAAGCTGACCAATTATGCCAATTAACCCCATATATAAGGTTCCTATTTTCTTTCTCATCTTGATTCCTTTGTTTAAAAAGGTTCCTATTTTCTTTCTCATCTATTATTCCTTTGTTAAAATTTCTCTTTTTCCGCTATGGTTAGGAGGAGAGATTATCCCTTCTTTTTCCATACGTTCTATGATAGTGGCAGCGCGATTATATCCTATTCTTAGACTTCTTTGCACATAACTAATGGAAACTTTCTTATCTTTTTTTACTATTTGTAATGCTTGTTGATATAAATCATTATCTTCACTATTAATAACGTTTTCTATACTATCTAATTTTTCTTCCTCTAGCAATACCTCTGTAACATATTTTGGACTTCCTTGAGATTTCAAGAATTGCACAATGGATTCAACTTCTTGATCGGAGACGAACGGGCAGTGGACTCTATTGACTTTAGTACTCATGTATAACATATCGCCCATACCAAGTAATTGTTCTGCTCCCATTTCGCTTAATATTGTTCTGCTATCAATTTTAGAAGTGACTCTAAAGCTAATTCTGCTAGGAAAATTAGCTTTAATAACGCCTGTAACTACGTCTACAGAAGGTCTTTGAGTGGCCATAATTATATGTATTCCAGCTGCTCTAGCCATTTGAGCTAATCTTTGTATAGAAGCCTCTATTTCTTTTCCTGCAACTAGCATTAAATCAGCCATTTCATCAACTATTACAACAATAAAAGGAAGAGGCTCACTACTCAATGGAATACTTTCATAAATTGGCTTTCCATCTACTGGATTAAATCCGACATGTGCTTTTTTTTGCAAAACCTCATTTTGTTCTCTAGCGCGATTAATGCGTTGATTAAATCCTGTAATATTTCGTACATTCAAATTAGACATTAACCTGTACCTATTTTCCATTTCTTTTACTGCCCATTTTAAAGCTGTAACGGCTTTTGCTGGCTCAGTAACAACTGGTGTTAGTAAATGAGGTATATCGGCATATACAGACAGTTCTAGCATTTTAGGATCGATCATGACAAACTTACATTCTTCGGGGGTATATCTATACAATAAAGATAGAATCATTACGTTAATAGCTACAGATTTACCGGATCCCGTTGTTCCAGCAACCAATAAATGAGGCATTCGAGCTAAATCAACTACATATGCATCTCCACTGATATCTTTTCCTAAAATTATAGGAAGGATAATATCCTTATCGTTATATTCTTTACTTTCTAATAATTCTTTTAATCCGAAAAACATTCTTTGTTTATTTGGCAATTCAATACCTAAAACATTACGCCCTGGGATGGTTGCTATACGTGTAGATAATGCGCATAACGATCTTGCAATATCGTCTGACAATCCTATAACTCTTGATGATTTTGTTCCAGCCGCTGGCTCCAGTTCATATAAAGTCACTACTGGCCCTTGATTAATATTTACAATGTTACCATTAACTCCAAAATCCTTGAGCACATTGACTAATTGAGATGCGGATTGATTGAGTTGCTCCGCTGTGTCTTTAGGAATTTTTAAATTACTACTCCAGGTTAATAAATTAGAATTTGGAAGTATAAAGCCTTTTTCTTGCGATATATCTCTTTGCTTTATGTCCTTTATTTTGTTTTTACTGCGTTTAGAAGCTTTCCTATACTCTTTAACTTTTAAGTAAGACATTAACCTTAGCTTTTTGAATAATATGGCATAAAGTCTTAAGGGGTAACCGAATGATAATGGTAATAATAAAATAATTAACGCCATAGCTAAATATATATAATGTATAGTAGGTAACAAATTTGCTATAATCTTTCCCATTGCCCCACCAGGTCCTGAAATTAGTGTGCTAAATTTAAATTTAGCTAGTATAAACGATAAAGAAAGAGTTGTTACTAAACTAAAAAAAAATCGGGTTAAAAGATGAGTAAGATATCTTTGTAGAAATAATAATACACTCCAAGATAGCAGGATTATTATAAATAACCCACTTCCATACCCAAACATCTGTATCAATAAATCAGAAATTACTGCCCCCCTCTCTCCTAGTATATTATCTACTTCACTAGAAATAGCGACATTGTAAGATGGATCGTATTTATTATATGAAAATAATGCTAATGTTAAATATGCTGCGGTAAATAAATATATTGCAGAAAAAAATATTTTAGAAATTTTAAATTTTGGTATTATCATACTTATATTATCCAAGTTAATTGAATATACTCAATTATTGTATTTTTACAACAAATTAGAGCGATCTATCAGTAAATAGTTACTGGATATTTAACATTAACTTGTATATACTTACAACGTTTTTGTATACTAAAACTCAAATAAGATATTTATTTTAAATTCTTAATTAATAAATGGAGAATTCTATGAACGAAAAACCAAAAATACGAAATAAAAAATTTATAATTGGCTTGCTAAGCGCAGCTTCAGCTATAGGTATGATAGCTAATAGCGGAACAGCTTGGGGGCGTAATTTAGAAGTAACAAATGGGGGAGCGGGAAAATTAAGTGATGGAGCAAATCTTCAAATAATAGGAGGAGCAGCAGCAGGGGTAGTCCAGAAAGATGATACGATTAAACTTTCCAATGGGATGAATTTAACGTATGACCTAACTGTTGATTTAGGATACCTAGACTTAGATAACAACGGTGCTAAAATAATTGCTTTAGGAAATGCTGGAGGGGTTACTGTTTCTCATACGTATATTAAAGCAGTCGCTGCAGAGGTAATAAGCTTAACTTTCGAGAATCAAGATAATAACGTTTTCAAATTATTAGGTACTGCTGGCCACGGAATTAATGGTGGTGATGCTGGTGTTTCGCATTTGGGGGCTATTATATTTGATGGTAGAAATGCAGGGCAAAAGTTATATCTAGGGGGCGCAGCAGGCACTGATCTAGGTGACTTTGCAGGTACTATTGATGTTGCTAATGCTGTTAATGCTGTAGAGGTAATTGTAAACGGTAAATTGGGTCTAGGCGCTGGTGCGATTGGTGCAAATAATGCAATAAAATTAACCTTAGAAGATAATTCAGATACAACAAGAACATTGATTAATGCAGCAACAAAAGCTAATGCTACGTTAGGCGCCGGGGCGAAGTTAACATTGGTTGCTGGTGGTGCTAATGGTACGTATACTGGAGCGATTGATGGTAGTGTTGCTGGTAATGGCATTTTAGTATTTAAAGGAACTGCCGCTGGTGCGCAAGATATTATAATAGATGGGGATATTGGTAGTGCGAATCGGATTGATAAAATACAATTAACAAAGGACACTAATGTAGCACAGGTTAAAGTAGGTAACGTTAACGTGAATACTATTGAATTTGGTAGACAAAATCATAAATTGACGATTGATGCTAATGGTGGTGCGAAAACGGTTGCTGCAAATATAACGACAACAACTGATAACACAGGTCTCCTTTATTTTGCAGGGAATAATGCTAATAATGTTACTTTTAAAGGAAATATCGGTGATAACGGCGTAAATAAAAGATTCGGTACCATTGAAGTAGATTCTGCTGGTAATAACCAACATACAATTACAGGAGACGTCTATGCAAGTAAAGTTTTCTTAAGTGATGCAAATAATAATGTTGCTAAATTAAACATTACTGGATTGGTAGATGTTACAACAGTAGAATTTAGCAATGCTGTTGCACACGAATTACAGATTACTGCTCAAACTGTTAATATAACAAAAGCAAATTTAACAAACGCTGGTTCTAAAATAACGTTTAATGCTGTTGCTGCTGGAACAACAATTACCGCTGGTGATGGAGCGGCAAACACTGGGCTTGTTGCTGCCGGTGGTGATAAGGGTATTGCTATATTTAATGCAGCAAATGGCGATATTAATTACACAGGTTTGTTGGGAGCTACTAATGCTGCTCGTCTTGCAGAATTAACAACACAAGGCGCTAAAAACGTTACCTTAACTGGAAACATATATACAAAAGCATTTAATGTTAATGCTAATACCACAATAATTGGTGGATATACGTTCGATGCTGGTGCTGGTAGTGTAGCAATCCTTGACACTAAAACATTGACCCTCGACGCAACTAATGGAGCGATTAATTTCACAGCTGCTAAAATAGATGGTAGTGTTGCTGCTAAGCAAGGAATTCTATCTATCAAAACTGCTGATGGCAATGGTGTCAATATCAATGCAGAAATTGGAAATACGAATAGTATTAACAACATCTTAGTTAGTGGAGATGGTATAGTAAATTTTCAAAAAATAAAAGCTGATTCTAATAATGGTGGTGCTGCGTTTACAATTAACGACACCGCTACTGCTGTTATAAGTGGAGATACTACTCTTGCTGGCGGGCTTGTATTTGCTAACGATGCAACATTGCAAGTAAATGCTACTGCTGCTGCTATAACATTTATTGGAGCAATCACGAATAACAATCCTGGGTTCGGAACTGTAGAATCTATAACTAATGGCAAAAACGTTACTTTTGTAAATGATATCGGAGTTGTAGGAGCAAATGTTAAAAAAGTGGAAGTTAAAAAATTATCTGCTGCTGCTGGGGATCATAAATTCGCTAAAGTACATACTAATGAATTCGTTGTTTCAAATGATAATGCAGCAACTATCACTGTTGGGGAATTACATGCTAAAGAATTTAAAATTAAGGCAAATGCTGTTGGCACAACAATAACTGTCGGAAAATTTGATGTTGCGGCAGTAACAAGCGATGGTGCTTATGGTAAAGTGATTTTTAATGCAGCAGGAAACATTGGTGGAGCTATTGCAAATTTACAAGGAATTGAAATTGCTGCAAACAACGTTACAGTAGCGAATGGAAGTACAATTACTGGTGTGCCTATAACTGGAAATGGTGGCACCTTAACTTTAGGCGCTAACGCTGGCGACACTGCATCTATATTATCTACAATCGGCGCAGCAGGTAGTCTTGTTAATGTTAAAGCTGGAAGCACTGGAACTTATACCTTAGGGCGTGATATTTTTGGAGATATCGATTTTAATAATAACGCTGCAACTATCGAATTAAATGATACAGAAAATTCTCATACAGTTAATGGTCAAATTATTAGTACTGGTGGTAATAATGGTACATTGAAAGTAGGTAGTAAATGGATCGTTACTGGTGATATAGGAAATGCAGGAACTAATATAAATGCTGTCAAATTAGGGAATGGAGGTGAGTTAACAATTGGGGGAGAATTAAAAACAAATGTTTCAGTTGATAATGATGGAGATGGTATTTTGAAATTTACAAAACAAGATGCGAAAATTACCACCGTAATTGGTAATAATGATACAGTAAGGGTAAATAAAATTGTCTTTACTAATGGGGGGGGCGTTAATGGGAAAGTTTATGTTAAAGAAATTAATTTAGATAACGCAACCGACACAACTCTTATCATTGGAGATGGAATGACTAATTCAGATGTAAAATATACAACTACAAATAATGGAGTAGGTACGCTTCAAGTTGGAAATGCTTCAATTGCTAATGTTGGTACAGAGAATGCAAGATTTAAACAACTTAAATTTACCGGAGATAGTGCAACGCTAACTAATAATGTTTATATTAGTGAAAATATAGTTATTGGAAGTGGTGGTAAAGATACAGAGCTAAGTTTAAATTTAGCTAAAGGAAAAGATGGTAAAGTTCCAGCTTTGAATACAGATATTTTAGGTAGTAAAGGAAAAGGTATAGTAAAAATTTCTGCTGGAGGGGTATCTCAAAAACTTGGTGTAGATGGCGACAATGCTAATGATAATAGATTAAGTCAGATAAAAATTGATACTACAGATACATTTGCTGCTACACAAATTGGAGCAAATAAAATATCCTTCATGCAAGATGGTATCTTAGCAGTAAGTGATGCAAACCCTATTATAAGAAAGGTTGAGGTTGTTACAGATAAGACAGGATCATTAAAATTTACTTCTTCTGAAGCGGTTAAATTTATGGATACTGTTGGAGAAGAAACTAAAATGTTAAAACAAATTTTGATGGATAAAGCAAATACATTAACCTTTAGTGGGAATGTATATGTAAATCTTATTGATTTTGGGGATAATGATCTAAGTTTAAGTTTAGCTAAAACTAAAGGTAGCTATAAATTCACCACAAAAAACTCTAAAGGAAAAGGTGCTGTGTCAATAGATGGCGGTGGTATCGTTACCTTATCTGGAACTAGTATTGGTGCAGATGGTACTCCTATTAAAAAAGTTATTTTAAGCAAAAACTCTACAACCTTAAATATGGATGGAAGTAGTATATATACAACAGAGGGTATTGATTCTAATGCTGCAAATAACACTTTAAATATGGAAAATAGTAAAATTGTTGGTGGTATCAAATCTAGTTTTGCATGGAGTAATATACGTTTAAAAGGAGACGGAAAAACCTCAACAATAATTGGGGGAGCGATAGCTCCAATTACTATAGAAGCAAAATCTATAGGTGCTTTTGGAGGAGGTGTATTTAAAAAAATTACTGTTAATAAAGATTCTATAGTTAATTTTGTAAAAGGAGATAATAATGCAGATGTTAAAGTTGAGGAAATAGTTCATGATGGGATAGTAAATATTGCTGGAGCTAATCTTGTATTAGTCAATGCTAAGAATGTAAAAGGTATTAATTTTAAAGGAACAGAGAGTGGTAGCATAAAACTTAATTCAGTAGATGACGTAATTGGATCTAAAGCATTATTTACATTTACAACAGAAACTGCTGGAATAGGTGGTGTAGAGATTACTCAAGATGATGTTAAGTATGCCTTTACTAGTAATTTTGGATCTAAAGATAAGCCATTAGGATATTTTAAATTTAGTGGAAAAAATGCTAATATTGAAGTTAATGATGGAATAAACGTATACGCTGGCTTAACTGGTATCAATACAAAAGTTACTTTTGAAGGAGATAATGATAGAATTGGAGATAATGCAATTGTTGGTTTAGGAGATAGTTCTGTGGTAGAAGTAGATTATATGAAAGAAATGTTGGAATCAATAGAAAGCTTCCAATATTATCCAGATCAACAGACCTTTGATAGCGCTGGTCTTTTAGCAGATTGTTATTCCGTAGGTGAAGCTATATTAAAAGGAAAAAATAATGAAGTTGGTTATGCTATTGCAAAAAAAATAAATCTTACAGGTAGCGAAACTACAACTTTTAGTGGGTTGACCTTTGTTAAAGAATTAAATGTTGCAGATACTGGAAAAGTGGTTTTTAAAGATGTAGGAGCTTTATTAAGCGCTAGTGGCAAAGGAGATATTACAGTTGAAAAAGATTTTTATATTGGTAAATTAGGTACTTCAGCTGCTCCAATGAATTCTTTAAAACTTAATACTAATAAGAATTATATTCTTGGTGAAGAAATTTATTCTAATGTAATCGATTTAGGAAAAGGGAATAGCTTTTTGTTATCGAATAATGTTACCTTAGCTGGTACTACCACCGGTGCAGATGTTCAATTGGGTCTGTCTACAAAAACATTAACAATAAGTAAAGGTACTTTAACTGGTGAATTAGAGATTTATACTAGTTACGATGGTGACAATATGGGTAATGTTGTTATAACGGATGGTGATGTTTCAGGTGTAACAGATGTTTCAGTCTTAGTTGAAAGAAACGAAGGAAAAATGCCTGTAAATGGACAATCCTTTACAGTAGTTTCTGGTAAAGGTATTGATTTCTCTAAAGCTGTTAGATCTGCTGAAGATGCTTATCCTGATGAAATAGGTGGTAAACTTCTTTCATATACATTAGATGAAAATGGTAAGTTGACTGCTAAAATAACTATAAGCGCAACACCAGGTACAGTTCCAGGTGCAACAATACCTGATGCTGAAGAATTAAAAATAACAAATGAAATAATGAAGTTAGCAGATAATGCTGGTGATTCTCTTAATAAACAAGATGTTAAAAAATTTGTAAATGGTATTAATGATATAGTACAGGGATATAACGAATGTATTTCAGTAGAAGAAAGAAATTTGATAACAAAAATGGTTGAATCAGGTAGAGTTGACCTGCTAGAAAATATTATAGAAAAATCAAGTGCAGATCCAGTTACGGAAGCTAGAGCCGTTGATAATGCTGCTCAGGATTTAACGAGTAATATATTTTCTACGCTTGGCAGTAGGCTTAATGCTGTTGCACCTATGCCAATAGGTGTGTCTTCTGGTGAAGGGGAAAATGTTCCATTTGGTGTTTGGGGAACTGCGTTTGGTGGAGCAAGTAAGCAAAAAATGCGTAAAAACTTTTCAGGGTATAAAAACAACCTTGTCGGATTTACAATCGGTGCGGATGCGCAGGTTAATGATTCTACTGTAATTGGTGGTGCTGTCACATATGCAAGTACCAAAATTAAACATAGAGATTCCGCAATTGGAAATAAAACAGATGCAAAAACTTATATGTTCTCTGCATATGGTAGCTATGATTTAGGAAATGATCTTTCTATTCAAGGTGTATTAGGTTTTGGTAATAGTAAAGTAACTGCTAAGCGTAATGTAGTCAGTTTACTTGGAACCCAATTCTCATCCAGTACTTTAACTGGTAAATACGATACTTCAATGTATGGGGTACAAGGGTTATTAGAATATAGATATGCTATTAATGACTCTGTATCTATTATTCCTAAAGGTGGTATTTCTTATTCTAGATTTACTAAAGGTGGCTATACTGAAACTGCTACAGATAATTCAATTAAAGGTCAAGCTGGTACTATTACTGATAAAGCTTTAAATTCAGTAGTTGGTATCTTGGGAACAAGTGTAGTTGGAACAATCAATAGTGGGGATACTCAATTTAATCCAGAAGCACATGCTTACTTAAACTATGATTTTACTGCTAAAGGTAGTAAAATTACAGCTAAAGTTAGTGCGTATAATATTGATGTCGCTAAAACTGCTATTAAACCATCCAAAGCTTCTTTTAATGTTGGTGGTGGTATAAATACAGTAGTTAATGATGGTATGTATAATATTGGTGCTAAAGTAGATGTTGTCCTAAGACAAAAGTTTGTAGGATATCAAGGGGCTCTAAGTGTTAGAGTAAATTTAAAATAGTTTCTTAAGTCGTCTCTCCTCCGTTAGAAATAAGGAGGAGAGTTCTTTTGCCTGAATATAAGTCTAAGTCTAAGGTAGCCCACAGAAGTTTATTATACGTTTTGTTCGCTTATTCCTTTACGTGCTCATGATTTTTGTATTTTCAAAGGTTAATATAGCAGAGCTTTCGCAAGAAATTCCACTAGCACATATTCAACCTAATCGACAATTGATTTTTAATCACTAATTTGATAATATTCCACTTGAGTTTATAGATAGAAGAGCCGTATAGGGCACGTAATTTTCGCTGATTCATCCAAGCTAAGACAGAAGGAACTATATGATTTCTCTGAGATCGGCCCAAATGCGCCTGACGCTTCTCTAAACCACAGCACTGCTTCAGTTTTCTATAAAACGCTTCAATATTCCAACGCATCTTTACGTACTTTATTACTTGCGCTAATGTACGATCTTCCAAATTTGTCCCAAAATATCTCGTGTAGCCGTTCTTTTCTACTAACCGAAACACATATATCTATCCATAACCATGTAAATGGACCTTCAATCCCGTTTCGGGAATATTCAAATCTTCTAATTTTTCGTTGCGATTGATCACTCTATTCTTTTTTAATCCAACAAGCCGCTTCCATCCTAACTCTCGCACACATTTTGCATTATCTAAGCTGCCGTATCAACAGTCGGCTATTACTACTTCTGGAGTTACTCCTCTTTCTTTTGCGACTTGTAACATATCTCTAAACAAATCATTCTTTGTCTTTCTATACTCTTTCGGCTCTCATATTTTTATTGCTCTAACTCTTAGTTTATACGAATATGGTTTTGGTATTTTAAGATGCTTGATAAATATCAAAGCAATGCTATTGTTCAACATTTCCAATTATAGATACGCTACTACTCTCTAAAAGATTCCAGCTATTATCATCTAAATTATTTTGACCAATATCTTGGTTATCATTTTTGGGGTTTTGAAATAAACTAGAAAATGAAGAAAGGACTAAAGCAGACGTTTTAATATTTTGTTTAGTGTTATTATTTAAAATATTCCAACTACTGTCTTGATTACTTATATCTTTTTCATTTTCTATATTATCATTATTCAAAATGGCTATATTTTGTTCATTATTTGCTATTTCTTTATTTTTTATGAGAATTTCTGAGGAGTTAGAAGCTTTATTAATTTGAGCAATACTAAAATTTTCTAGTTCATTTTGTTTTTCTTCCTCTGCATTGCTTTGTTTTATATTGTTTTCATTATTATCTAGGCTGCTTTGGTTATCATTTTTTGATTTTTCAAATAGACTAGAAAATGAAGGAATAGCATTCAAAGTAAACATTTTAATATTTTGTTTATTATCTTCCAAAATATCTAAGTCATTAGATTGATTATTTTGGATACCGTCTTCTATTTTTAAAAAAGTAGCTGTTTTAATATTTTGTTCTATATTTTTAATTTCAAAGCTATTTATTTTTTTTAATTTAAGAGGAGTGGTTATTTTTTCAGTTGAAGAAATACTTGAAGGATTTAGTATATAAGAATTTTCATTTTTAGCTTCTTCTGATTCATTCTGTTTTTCTTCTTCTGTATAAATATTCCAGCTATCATTATCTTTTTCTATATTTTTAATCTCTGAGATATTTGTTTTCTTAAAATTAAGAGGAATGGTTATTTTTTCAGTTAAAGAAATACTTAAAGGATTTAGTATATAAGAATTTTCATTTTTAGCTTCTTCTGATTCATTCTGTTTTTTTATTTCAAGCCAACTTTGAATAGGGGCTTCACTAAACTCTGAGAAGGATTTTAAAGTAACAATACTTTTAACATTATTTTTTTTAACAAATGATATTTTTGATATATTTTGAGGGATCATTAGAGCGTTCCAATTGTTAATTTCGTCAGGTTGATATATTTCTGATTTCATTATACTTACATTGTCTATAATATTATTTTTTTCTTCACTTATATTATCGGAACTGCTTAATGAAGGTTGAACAAGTTTTTTTTGATTTATATTTTTTTCAGGTTGATATATTTCTGATTTTGTTAGTGGTAATATATTATTAAGATTATAGTTTTGAACTATAGGTATTTGGGATGATAAAAACTCAATATCTCTTTGTGTATTTAAAGTTTTGAATAAATTTTTTAATGTTTTATAGTCTAAAAAATCTGCTGTAGCTATTACTTCTGAAAAAATTTGTTGATTGTGACCTATAGTTGCAGCGTAAAGAATCGGTGATGTTAAGACATTATTAACATCAAAATACGCTCCTTTGGTTTTTAATAATGAAAAACAATTATAATCTCCAATTAAAGCGGCAGTGTAAATTACGGGATCCTCATTAGGACCTATAGCATTAACATTTGCGTTTCCATTTAATAAGAGATTAATAATATAGTATCGATCAGATAAATTTTGAATTTTTTCTAAAGCTAAATGAAGTAAAGAGTACCCTCTATGATCTGTAATTGTATAATCTAAAGTATCTATTTTTTCTATTAAAAACTCTGCCATTTCTGATTTTTCATTATGTAGAGCATCTACTAAATTCATATTTTGTTTAGCGTTTTCATATTCTATTAGTTTGGAAATTATAGGAATATCGCCATTCTGTACCGCGTATTTAATAGCGTCTTTAACGGAAGTTTTGTTTATTAAAATGTTTACATCAGGAATATTACTGCTTATGAGTGTATAAATATCTAAGACACCAGTTTTTATTGCTTCTGATAAGATATGCGCAGCATCAGTATCGTTTTGTAGCGCATTCTGTATTGAATACGTACTAAGAACATGATTGACTGCATTTATATTATTTGATGATATAGCTATTTTTAATACAGTAATATTGGGAATAAGAGCACAATATTTTGTTCTTATATAATCAGCTAATTGAATATTATCATATTCAAAAGCTTTAAGTAAAAAATCATTTTTATATTTAAAATCAAATGAGTCTGTTAATTCTCCAAATTCTGAAATATTGAAATACTGCGCTGCTTGTTGGTAAATAATGTTTACCATTTTAGATGGAATTGAATTTTTATTTTGAATTAATGTAGAAATATCTTTATTTTTCAAAATATTTAATAAATGTGATTGTTTCATAATGTTTTCCTCCATATATCTATGGTATAATAGTTTGTTTTAAAAAACAATTAGGAGAGGAGGGGGATTGGTCTTTGGTTAATAATTGACTGTGTAAATATTATGAGTTAAATTATAAGAAGTATCATCAAAATAAAATAATGGTGTATGAAATATTTCATATTTACAGGAATTATTATTATTACTATTACAATATTTTTCTTTTTATTTTTACGTAAAAAAGAAGAAAAAAACGTTGATGTAAAATATGAAAAAAGAGATGATTCTTCTGCACAAAAAGAATATGAGAAAAAGAAATTTCCTCCTGAGATGAATTTATCTTTGCAAGAAAAAATGGAGTTGTCTTGGAAATTTTTATATGAGATTACTGATACGATATTAAAAAAATTTACGAAAGAAGATAAAAAAGAGCTTGAAGAGATAGGTAGCATATTAATTAAATATGGTATGGGATATAACCATGTTATGGATTATACTTTAACTCCTGAAATAGTTCGAAGACAACAAGATTTGAAAAAAAATAATCAGCAATTAATGGGTATATAATAAATTATATAATGAAGGATTTGGTATATGCAGCAAAATTAATAAAAAATGGAAATTTGGTAATTTTTCCAACAGAAACTGTATATGGTATAGGTGCTGATGCAACTAATTACTCTGCTTGTCAAAAAATTTATCTATTTAAAGAAAGGCCTTTGATTAATCCATTAATTGTTCATGTAAATAGCATTGAGCATGCAAATACTATTGGAATTTTAAATTCAGAAGCTAAAATAATTGTTGAGAAGTTGTGGCCTGGTCCTTTAACTATAGTCGTTCCGTATGCTAATAATTATCCTATAGCATCAAATGTTACAGCTGGATTAAATACTATCGCATTAAGATATCCAATTCATGATGTTGCGCAAAATTTGATTAAATTTGCTGGGGTTCCTATTGCAGCTCCTAGTGCTAATGTATCAGGATATATTAGTAGTACTACTAGTGTACAGGCTAAAGAATTTGCACAAAATAAAATTTATGTTATTGATAATGGAGACACTACATATGGAATTGAGTCAACGATTTTAGATTTTTCAGGAAGAGAACTTAAAATATTACGTTATGGGTTCATCGCTCCAAGTTTAATTGAATCTATTTTAAATAAAAAAGTTTGTTTTGAATCATCTTTACACCCCAAAGCTCCAGGAATGTTATCTAAACATTATTCTCCTAAGCTAAAATTACGTCTTAATGCAGAGTTTTTACTGTCTGATGAATTAGGATTAAATTTCGGAGATAGTAATTTGCAAGGAGAGTATAGTTTAAATTTAAGTAAAAACGCTAATTTAGCAGAGGCTGCATATAACTTATATAGGATGCTTTATCTTTTAGATATCTATGGAAAAAAGAATAATGATTATACAGGGATAGCTGTCGCCACTATTTCTAATAAAGGGATTGGACTAGCAATTAATGATCGTTTAAATAGAGCCGCATATAAATAATGTACAAAAAAAAGTAGATAAAGTGCGCAGAAACTAATCAATATTGCTATCTTTGAACGTCCAGGATATACTCTAATAAAATACCAAATAAATTAAGATATGATCAATTTTACTTCAGTGGAAGAATTAAAAGAGTTAGTTGTAAAACTATTAATTGAGAAAAAAGCAGAAAATATATCAGTAATTGATGTTTCAGATAAAACAACATTAACTACATATATGATCTTATCTGATGGGCGTTCTAATAAAAACATTATGGCTATTGCAGATTTTATTAGTTTAGAACTAAAAAAACATTTAGGTTTAAAAATAAAAATAGATGGGTTTAATAATGCACAATGGATTGTGCTAGATATTGGTGATATTATTGTCCATATATTTAACCCAGAAACAAGACAGTATTATCAATTAGAACAATTATGGAATTAGTTAATGTATGGATGCTATATTTAGCACAAATTTTATTTTCAAATTCATGATTCTATTTGCTAGAATAGGTGCCATATTTTCTTTATTACCAGGATTTTCTGAAAGTTATGTTCCTACTCGGGGCAGATTATTAATAGCAATACTAATATGCTTTATTGCGTATCCTCTGTTAGAGTTGCCTCAGTATTCAAACAATTTTGGATTTCTATTAAATTGTTTAGTAATTGAAATATTCATAGGAATTATGTTTGGATTAATGGTAAAGATAAATTTTTTAGCTTTGCATACATTGGGTGCAATTATTTCTATGCAATCTGGTCTAAGTTCTGCGGTTTTCTTTTCTCCTAATGAAAAACAAAATCAATCTAGTGTATTTTCTAATTTTTTTATTATAGCAGTAGTATCTATGATTTTTTCTACTGGTACTCATCATACTTTTATTAAAGCTATTATCAGTAGTTATAATAGTTTCCCAATTAACCAAATTCCTAATATGGGGGATAGTGCTAATTTTATTAGTCATATTGTAAATGATAGCTTTATTTTAGCATTTAAAATGTCTTCCCCTTTTATTGTAGTAAGTCTTGCAATATTAACGGGATCAGGATTGTTATCAAGATTAATACCAAATTTTCAAGTGTTCTTTGTAATTACTCCAGCACAAATTTTAATTATTTTCAGTATATTGTTTATTACGATAGATAGTATTTTAAAAAAAATGGTTTTTATTTTAAAAATAGTAAATTGATTAATTATTATTTAATTTCAAATTGATAAAATATATCCTATTAGTAGCCAAAATATAGGAATAAGATATATAAAGGTATTAACATGTTCATGTTTGTGAAAATACGAATATATGTAAAAATGTATATAGCAACTAAATAAACTTATTATAAAACTTATTAAACAAGAATATGTAGTTATGTATTGAAACTTTAAAAATATGGATAATCCTATTACTGTTAAAATTATACAATATAAGGGCCATATTAACCTTTGATATATTTCTATGTAATGTATAGTTTTATCTAGTTCCCAAAAATAATATTCTTGTATGCTTTTTTTGTAAGGCGCAGTAAATTTACTTAATAATTTATTCAAATTAATAATTATATGATCAAAATAACTCACTACTTCGTTATTACTATCTATTATATATTCTATGCCTTTATATAAACTTAACATTTGATTAGTTTTAATAAACTCTTTAGCTTTGATAACATTTACTTTGCTTTTTTGTCGCAAATCTATAATAACAATTTTTTGCGTTTCATCCATATATATACATAACCCTTCGGCTAAATTTGTTAAATTTTGGGACATAAGCAAGTATGTATTTACATATCTATGCTTTATCTCATAAGAAGTATGTTTTAAAAATAAATTGGATTTAGGTAACAAATATATTCCTAGGAAATAACTAATACACATGATAATTAACGAAAAATTTATCGCTGGGAGCATTAATTGTCGTTTATTTACTCCACAATCTGAAAGAATTAACAATTCATTATATGTGTGTAATTTATAGTAACAATAGATAGTGCTAATTAAAGTTATAGGGGGTAAAATGGGCCATATGATAATTGGAAATAATGCTAGTGCTACTTTTATAAATAGTAAAAGCCCAGATCCTTGTTTTAAACAATAACTTAACTTAATGATTTGTCCGAACCATAGCACTACTGTAACAGTAATTATTGTAATTAAAAATAATTTTGCTATTTTATTAAAAATGTAGGATTGATAAATTAGCATGATATGCGTATATAAAGTTGTGCAAAAAATTAATAACGTTCTTCTTTATCAAAAGTAACTTTAGTTTTTGCGACTTTTCTGATTTATCTATTCAGAAATTTTCTATAGAAGTAATATAAATCATTCTCCTGACCTCTATAAGGTAATTAATATAGGTTAAATAGTCAAGAATAAAAATGTATTATCATTTTATATGGAGTGAAATTATTACTTCTGTTGTAGCAGGGGCTTTTTATATCTATGTTCCTACTTCCAGTTTTGAAATAGCGAAAGTTCTGTCCTGCTTAAATAAGTTCCATGGTAAAATGGAATTTCTGTAAAATTCGCAAATTGAAAGTAATTTAATCTTTAGTTTTTTTGAGATAAATTATGTTATAATATTAGAATATAACTTGTAAAAAAATAATTAATTTTATGCCATCATATAAATATTCCGTCGATATTACTAATATAAAAAAGGTGGATAAGCCTAATACGATAGAAGAAAAGATTAATAATAATTTACATTACGATTTTCATTCGAGTAAAAAAGGGGAGCAATTTGGAATAGATTTAAATAGAAGCGAAATATTTGTAGAAAAAGATGGAAATGTAATAAATTTAAATAAATCTATAGCAAGTAAAAAAATAAAAAATTTTGTGGATGATTCTAATAGAGATATAGAAAATTTTATAAAAAACATTGGTTTAGAGGGCGATCTAAAAAAGGAATTACAAACCAATTTGGAGAAAGTAAAAAATGATCCAACTAAAATAAATGATATAATAACAAAATTCCTAAAGGATAATAACCTTAAATATCCGATAACTGTTGAGGATATAAATAAAGAATTAAAGGATACTTATCAATTATCAGACTCCCAAGTGGATGTTATTAAAGCATGTCATGCTCAACAGGGGCTTGCAAGCGGATTTAACGTTTTGGGTTCTTTTATTGTACCAAGTCAAGAGGGACTAATATCCTCAAATCAAATAACCACAAAAATAGTAATTGACAAAGATAATGTAAAATGTAAAAACATAGGAGCTGCGATAATAGTTCCAGAGAATATGATTAACTCTGATCCAAATAGATGTCAAGCAATTAAAAACGAACAAACTGAAATTGGAAGAGTAGCTATATTTGATAAGAAATTTGATGGATATAATAAAATATATGAAACTTCGTTTATTGATTTAGGTAAAGCGGGAGATAATGTAAAAAGCATAAAAGCGGATATAGATATAGTAACAAATTTTGATATTGCTTTTAAAAGCAACGCTACAGTAAAAAAAGAAAAAGAGATTATGGATGAATTTAAAGACTTTGATAATAGTGTTAATGTAGCAATTTTACTTAATAAATTTTTATCTAATAATGAAAATTTGAATAGCGAGGAAAATAGTATATTAAATATGTTTAAAAAAAATGATGTAGTAAAAAATGAAATGTTTCCTGATGTTTTAATAAAACACATAGAGAAAGAAGTAAAGAATCTTGGAGATAATATTGTATCTTTAGATAAGGTAAAAGAAATTGCTGAAAAGGCTGCGAATAAGATAGAAAATTTTATAGGTAAAGATATGAATAAGAGGTTTTTGCAAACAGAGATTGAAAATGTAATAATAAAAAGTAATAATACTGAAAAGAAACCTAATTGGGATAGATTTAAAGAATTTTTAAAAAGTATTTTTTCTTCTCACTCTAGAGACGTAGAGAATGTCTTAAAAGAGGCTAAAAAAATTGCTACAAATATGAAAGGTAAAGCTAAAATAGCTGGTGTTAATGGGGGAAATAAACAGGAATCTTCCGAACAGAAACCTATGATGATATCGAGAATCCGTTAGATTATGGGTGTTTATTCATTCAAAAAAGTTTGCATTATTTTGGGACAAATTTGTAATATCCTACATTAGAGCAAGTAATAAAATACGCAAAGATGCCATTGGCCCAGTTCTGGATTTAGTTATTTATCCCGCTATAATGCTCTAAATCCCTATACTATTTCAATAATTAAATCCAGAACTGGGCCGTCAATAGACGATCTAAATATAAGAACTCAGATATCAATGGGTCATATTAATTTTAATGGAGAATATGATTTTAGAGATGGGTATTTGAACGAAAGTAACTTTGAAATTGAAAAAATCTTAATGCGGCAGCTATAGATTGAAATTTCAATATCTTAAGCTTTAAATTTCTTGAAGATGATAGGAGGTATAGATGTGAAAATTAATTCTCATTGCTAAATTGGCCCGGATATGCAGTAAAACCTAACATATCGCTATTGATAAATTTAACGAAGTCAGTTACTATCAAAATAATTATTCTGAATAAAATTCCTAAACAATTTTGTCAGAGTAATTAATTAGTGTCTATCAGATTAAATCTTGACTTTTACACATATCCCTTAAAAAACGCTGTCCTATCGCTTTTTCATACAATTTGCAAAATAATTGTTTCTTTCACCTATCACTTCTTAAATGGTTTAGACAATGGATCGTTACCTTTTTTTATTGGGTAGTAAATTATATCATTCGTATCACTGAATTCTTTTAAAGACTTTTGGATTTCTTCTAGTTTGTTCAAGTCTTCTTTGGGAAACTCTAATTTTTTCTTGTCTTGTATTTCTTGTATTTTTTCTTGAGTAAAAATTTTTTTGTTATAAATATCTTCTAAACTTACTGAATTATTTTGCTTATTTAATAAATAATGTACTGCTTCCATATTTCTCTTCATTTTTGAAGCAGTTTCAGGAAAAGAATCTATATATTGAGTACGAGCATAATCAAGATTATCAAGATAGGAATCATAATTTGTTGCGTAATTATTTAGACAGAGATTTATTTCCTCTTTATTTAGATGGTTTTCATTAAAATTATTAAGATTGTTACATTCTTGAGGATTAATTATGCATAAATCACTGTTTCTTACTATATCATTACTATAATAATTATTATTCTTTATTTTTCCATTTAAGTCTCTCTTCATTATTCTAATAGATTTTGTTTCGTAACCTTTATTAGCAAACATTTCTTGTTTAATTTCTATATTTAGAGGATCAAATACAAATTCTGAGCTTAACTTTGGATCCCCAATAAGCTTATTTTTTATGTTGATATCATGATGCCCACTTTTTTTTATAGCTTCTACTATTAACTCGATGTTTGAATTTGAAATATTTTTTTGATATGACTGATCTATACCTCCATACAAAAATATTTGTGCCCCTTCTTTTTGAAATTTATCAAGTACGTGAATTAATGAATCAGATTTTGTAAACCGGTCTACATGAGCTAAGGCTGCTAATTCTTTTCCTTCTATGTCTCTACCTTTAATTGCTACTGCTACACACTGGCGTATATTATCTGTTCCTAGTTTATATCCATTGTTAATCTCATCTTTTTTAAGAAATGCAACTTCCTGTTGATCTACCCAATAAGCCTTTGCATCCGTATTATTATTATGCTTCAATTGTGTAATTGCATCTAATGTTTCTATATATTTTTTAAAATCCATATCCCCATATTGGATTAATTCTTTAAAAGACCACCCAGAATTTTTTTCTGGATGTGTTTTTTTATTGAATGCAATTTTTACAGCATTGTCTCTTATTTTTTGAGCTAGGTTCTTATATATTTCTATTTCTTGAGTTTTATCTTCTTTCATTTATAACATGTTATGTATATAATTATAGTATAGAGTAAATATATGAAAATTAAAACAATTTCAGTTGAAAAAGGTGAGTACGTTATAATAAAAAGAGAAGATCAAATAACTGCGGTAGACGCTATGAGTTTAAATAAAGATATAGCTTTTAGTTTTTTTATAAAAGGAATGCAGTGTGCGGGATTAGCAAGAGCAGTAGAAATTTTTAAAGTTAAAGAAATTTTTAACCTATTTGATTTAGATCCACAATTGCACAAAGTGCAAGTAAATGTTGTTGGTGGAGATGATTCTGATGAATCGATCCAGTACGCAAATGATTTGCTTTTAAAGTTAAAAGAAATAGATGATGGACAAGGTATTGTTGAAATAACACACAGTATAAATTTGGAAATACACCCTAATTTTTGCGTAATTCTTGGAGAAGATTTAATGTGATTTCTGTATATATTTTTTCTGATTATTAGAAAAGTGTAATACGTGCATACTTGTATAAGTGAAATATTATAATATTGTCATAAAGTAGACAAAAATAGTACTAAGAAAGACTGAGATAATATCAGCTTTCATTTCTCAGTCTTTCTAAGTTTATGCTGAAAAACGACAACACCCCTAAGAGGAGCTCCTTCTTTGGGAATTGTTTCTAATAATTCGTCCTTTGGTAGACGGTACAACTTTGATTAAATCTGAAATTCTCTCCATGTGGAAATCTCCTTTTTTCCAATTTTACTGTTAAAGTAAGTTTTTTTCAATACTCACTTTTAACGCTCAAAAACTCACTTTTCGCAATTTTTCTCCGCGGTTTGATAGGGAGGATCCGATGCCTAAAATACTTAAAATACTGAAAGTATAAAAAACAAGCAAAAGAAAAAAACTCCAAAACTCAAAAATATTTGAAATTTTCGTAACCAATCCTGAACTTGAAGGGAAAATCAGGACTCTAGAACGAAACATGACTTTGAAATTTTCCAACTGTTGCAAAAACACAACAAACCCTTGCTTTCAAAGCTGAAAAGTCAATATATTTTGAATATTTCTTTTCTTTGTGCTATTATACCAATAATTATATATAAATAGTGCTGATGGAAACGTTATCCTCCCGCTCGTAAGACTCCGTCATTCATGACGGAGATATAAGAGCTAAGATAAAGGGTTTTGGTTTTTGATATAGGATTTTAAGACCTCGAGAGGGGCGCCACCACAGCTACCAGCAAAATAGCTAGGAGACCATAGTGTATTTTTCCAATAGAAGTTGCGTAATCTTTCAAATTTTTGCCTTAATAATCTAGCGGAGACACCTTTCAATCTATTTACTAAAGTAGAAACAGAACACTTAGGAGGATAATTAATAAGCAAATGCACATGATCTTTTTCACCATTAAACTCCTGTAATTCTGCTTCAAATATTGAGCAAACTCTAATAAAAATTTCTTGCATAGAATCTAAGATTTTAGGATCAAAAACTTTTTTTCTATATTTAGTAACAAAAACAAGATGGACATGCATCATAAATACGCAATGCCTACCTTTTCTAATATCATTTGACATATTCAATATACTTTTGTAAGATATATGTATGATAATAAGAAAAGCCTATAAATTCAAGATAAAGACAAACGCAAAGGAGAAGGAATTTTTTGCAAAAATAGCAGGGTGTGTTCGTTTTGTATGGAATAAATCTTTAGCGTTACAAAAATCTAATTGTGATTATATTAATCAGCAATTCGTTAAACTTGGAGGTAAGGCAATGGATGAGAAAGAAGCAAAGAAATTAAAGAAATATCTATATAAGGAATATTTCCCCACTGGATTTGATATTGTCACCAAGGCATTAGTACCTATATGGAAGAAGAGTGAAGAACTTAGTTTTCTAAATGAATGCCCAGCACAGACGCTTCAAAAACCTATAGCAGATTTAGATAAAACGTTTTACAAAGTGTTTACGAAGAAGTGTGGTTTTCCAAAATTTAAGAAGAAGGGAGTTAGGGATAGTTTTCATTTTCCTCAAGGATTTAAAATTGATGGAAATAAAGTATTCTTACCTAAAATCGGTTGGGTAAAATTCTTTAAAAGTCGTGATATTGAAGGAACGATAAAAAATATTACAGTAAGTTCAGATGGATTAGGTAATTGGTTTGTATCTTTTTGTACAGAAATAGAAAAAGAAATTACAGAACGTACTGATGGTGAAGTAGGAATAGATTTAGGTATAACAAATTTTGTAGCGCTATCTGATGGAAGATTAATAGCCAAAAACAAAGCAATTACAGCATTAAATGTTGTAAAAAAACGTGTAGCTCGAGCATTAAGTAGAAAGAAAAAGAAAAAAGAAGGAAGTAATACTAACAGGAAAAAAGCTATTTTAGCTTTAAGAAGAGTAGAAAATAAAATAGCAAATATAAGAAAAGATTTTTTACAAAAAACATCAGCAGATTTAAGCAAAAACCACGCGTTAATCGTTGTTGAAAATCTAAAAATCTTGAATATGACCAAATCCGCAAAAGGTACAAAAGATAATCCTGGAAAAAACGTTAAAGCTAAATCAGGACTTAATAGGGAGATTTTAAGTTGCGGTTGGGGAGATTTTAAAAATATGTTAAAATACAAACAAGAATACTCTGGAGGAAACTTTGTTGAGGTTGATCCTATCAATACGTCTAGAAAATGTTCTTGTTGTGGAGTAATAGATAAAAATAGTAGAGTTCGTCAGGAGTGGTATGCTTGTACCCATTGTGGGCATGAAATACATGCTGATGTAAATGCTGCTATTAATATCTTAGCGGCTGGACGGGTCGCTTCGGGAGATATAAACGACAAAGTCGCTTAGCCCAAGAATCCTAGGTGATGCTTTTGTATCAGCCAGGAATCACCTTGCTTTAGCTAGGTGAGGACGTCAAGAACCTAATAAAGAGACTATAAGAGCTTTAGAGGAGTCAAAGCATGGTGTTGGAATCAATGAATATTCTTCAGTAGAAGAAATGATGAATGAGATATTACAAGAAATGAAAGAAGAAGAGGCCAAATTTAGCAGGTAATGATTAAATTAACAAATACAAATAAGTATAAAAAGGATCTTAAATTAACAATCAAACGTGGTAAAAATGTCAGTAAATAACAGGAAGTAGTAAATTTACTATTAGATAATGCCAGCAAAAAATAGATTATCATTTATTATTACCTTCAAAGTATTGTCTTCATAAACTTAAAAATAGTGATTATTGGGAGCGTCATATTGAACCTGATTGGGTATTAATTTACTCTATTAATAACGAAATTTTGGAATTAAAACGTACTGGAACGCATAATGATTTATTTAATAAAATACAAAGGTAAATATTAACGAGAAAATTTAATGTAACAAAAAAAATAATTCAGTATAGTAAAAATTTAATAGCAGAATCTAGAGGTATAATTTTCAGCATATCTAGTTTAAGTGTCAAACAAGTTACTCAAACAAAATTAACAAAGAAGCAAAAGGAAGTAATAGGAATATTATCTATAGGTACTCTCTTAGAGTTTTTTGATTTTACATTATATCTACATATGGTGTTATTGTTTAATGAGCTATTTTTTCCGAAAACTGATCCTTTTACATCATCTTTAGTTGTATCATTTTCATTTTGTTCTAGTTTTCTTTTACGTCCTGTTGGCGCTATAGTTTTAGGATATATAGGTGATAATTTCGGTCGTCGAAAAGTTATTTTAATAACAACTTTTGCAATGGCCTTTTCTTGTATAGTTATAGCGATTTTGCCTACATATGCCCAAATAGGTAGTATTGCAACTTGGATAATAACTATATGCCGGATGGTTCAAGGGTTATCTTCTACTGGAGAAATGGTAGGAACGCAATTATATTTAACAGAAATGACTAAGCCTCCTATACAATATTCAGTTGTGACTTTTGTTCAAATACCAGCTTCATTAGGTAGTGTATTTGCTTTAAGTATAATATCTTTATTGGTATATTTTGATTTAACTTGGAGGATTGCTTTTGTAATAGGAGCTGGAATTGCAATAATAAGTGCTATTACAAGAACACATCTCAAAGAAACTATAGATTTTATTAATGCAAAAAATGAAAAAATAAAAGTAAATCATAATTTAAAAAAAAATAATTTTAAAAGTGTATTGGCTTTATTTTTTATAGATTCTATGTGGCCAATTTGTTTTTACTTTTCATATGGTTATTGTAGCATTATTTTAAAAAATTCTTTCGCTCTTTCCGCTCAACAAATTGCTTTTCAAAATTTAATAGTTGCAATAATTGATGCATTAGGATTTCTGTTTATAACGTGCTTAAGTTATAAAATACATCCATTTAAAATTCTTAAAATAAGAATAGTAATATTTTCTGTATTGATCTTATTTTGTCCTTATTTACTTAATAACGCAAAAAATGCATTAGATATTTTTTTATTACAATCTCTTGTAATATTTTGGGGATTAAGTCCTAATCCAGGAACTGCAATATTTTTTAAATATTTTCCTATTTTAAAACGTTTTACTTATATGGGAATATCATTAGCAATTTCTAGGCCATTGATATACGGAATTACTTCTTTAGGATCTATATATTTGACGAGATATTTAGGACATTGGGGGGTATTGATCATAATAATACCTTTAATTTGTGGTTTTGTATGGGGAGTTAAATATTTCGAAATGGTTTCATTAGAGCCTATAGCTTCTCCCACTTTCTAATTTTAATTATTTAAATTCAGTAGATTCTGATTATTTTAAGAGTTGTATTTCAAGAATTAAGTATTCATCTGATTGTACTTTAAGCTTAAACGAGCTAAGGTAAGATGCTGGAAGTATAACCGTTCGAGTGCCAACTAATGGCTTATTGAATAATATATGAGAGAATATGAGTGGATACTCATTATTTCCTAAAATAAAATCAATTACTTGTTTGTCGTATAGTATTGTTCCATTAATTTTACTGATTTTGAGTGAAAAATTTACTTTTTTACCACATATTACAGGTAATTGATAAGAAAAAGCAGTATCAAAAATTTTAACTTTACTTAAATCAATAGGATTTAAAATTTTATTTAATTTAACGTTAATTATTGCCTGTTGCTTATCTTTATAACTATACTCTCCTATAGCTATTCCATTTCGTTCTTCACCTAACTGCATTCCAACAGTTATATTATCTAATGCGTTAATAATAGAATTTTTCCCTAAATAAATATTAAAGTTATCTTGTTTTTCTATTACTTTATCATCTATTGTTTTAATAACGTAATTAACGTTTACTTGTTGTCCGCATAATGCATTATCTCCTTGACCTTTGACAATGGAGTTAGTACGAAATAAGGAATCAATTATTTCGTAACTATTTATATAATAAATTTTTTGACTATCAGAAGATGGTAATACTGGTTGAAGCATATTTTCTAACAACACTTTACCAGAATCTGTTTTTAATACATTAGCAAATATTCTACTGATAGACCTTTCAATAATATTTCCTTCATAGTGTATATCAGTATCTTCCTTTTTAGAATTTGTATCAGAATTATTGGTATTTCTTTTTTCTTTATTATCGACATCAATTTTTTCAGAAGTAGTAGTTATATTAGTATCATTTTTTACAATTTGATATAATATCAATACGGCAATTAATAAAGTAAGTATATACTTTAATTTTTGCATATATTTATTTTATTTTTTTAGGCGAAGAAAGATTTGAAGTGCTCATATCTTGTCTATTTGTAATAATTTCATCTATTATACCCATTTCTTTAGCCATAAAAGGATCCATAAAGTAATCTCGTTCCATTCTTTCTGCAATAAAATTTACTTCTTTTAATGTATGACGAGCGTATATTTCATTTAGCATTTCTTTGGTTTTTAAAGCCTCTTTTGCATGTATTTCTATATCAGTTGCTTGACCTCTATATCCACCAGAGAGCTGATGAATCATTATTCTACTATGGGGTAATGCATAACGCTTCTTAGATGCTCCGGCGGTTAATAACAGTGAGCCCATGGAACACGCTTGTCCTAAGCATAAAGTAGAAATATCTGGTTTAATGTACTGCATAGTATCGTAAATAGCTAAACCAGAAGTTACCACCCCCCCAGGAGTATTTATATACATACAAATATCTTTTTCAGAATCTTCTGATTCTAAAAATAATAGCTGGGCTATAATTAAATTAGCCATATAATCTTCAATATCTCCACAAACAAACACAATTCGTTCTTTTAATAATCGGGAATAAATATCATAAGCTCGTTCCCCTTTAGGCGTTTGTTCAACAACAATTGGTATAAAAGACATAATTTTTATATAATTATTTAATTATAGTTTTATGACATATGATATACTTTATCAATACTTATTTACACTCATCTTTTAGTTTATATAAAAAATCTAAAGCTTGTTTTGGAGTTAAAGTATCTAAATTAA
This sequence comes from Rickettsiaceae bacterium, assembly GCA_963676335.1. Lineage (GTDB taxonomy): Bacteria > Pseudomonadota > Alphaproteobacteria > Rickettsiales > Rickettsiaceae. The sequence goes on along the minus strand of OY781057.1, from coordinate 802,177 downwards.
CATATTTAATAGATTCTACAACTGTATTGTATTTTTGATTACCAGGATTAGAAATATTTTTTTCGAAATCTTCGAGATTGGAAATTTTGTTATTTTGTTTTTCTAATAAAGATAATATAAGATTTGCTCTTTTTAAAACTATATTAGGAATTCCAGCAAGTTGTGCAACATGAATACCATAGGATTTATCTGCGATACCTTCGATAATTTTATGCAAAAAGATAATTTTATCTTCAAGTTCTTTAACTAATATTGTATAATTTTTTAAAAATGATAATGTTTTTGATAAATCAGTTAATTCATGATAATGAGTAGCAAATAAGCAGCGACATTGTAAATCATTATGAATATATTCTAAACTTGACCATGCAATAGCTAATCCATCGTAGGTTGCTGTTCCCCGTCCTACTTCATCTAAAATAATTAAAGATCTTTTTGTAGCTTGAGAAAGTATTGCTGAAGTCTCTACCATTTCTACCATAAAAGTTGATTGTCCTTTGTTTAAGTCATCATTAGCTCCGATGCGAGTAAATAGTTTATCAACTATACCAATTTCTGCGTATGTAGCTGGTACAAATGAACCCATTTGTGCAAGTATAGCAATTAATGCATTTTGTCTTAAGAATGTACTTTTCCCTGCCATATTTGGACCTGTAAGTAACAAAACATAGTTTTCTCTAAGTAAAGTAATGTTATTAGATATGAAATGTTCTTGATTTTTGAGTAAGCTTTGCTCTACTACTGGATGTTTTCCTCCTTCAATGACAAAAGATAAATCGTTCTTTATGATTGGCTTAACGTATTTATATTCCATAGCTACATAAGACAAGCTACAAAAAACATCAAGTAGCGCAATACTATTACTACAATTATAAATCATACTACTATATTGAAGTACAGTATCGCAAAGTTTATAAAATAATTCTTTTTCTAAATTAATAACTAAATTTTTTGCATTTAATATGTCTATATCTAATTTTTTTAGTTCTTCAGTAGTAAACCTAACAGAATTAGTTGTTGTTTGCTTATGTAAAAAAATCTCAGAAGTGATTTTATATGCTTGTTTATTAGATACTTCAATAAATAAGCCCCAAATATTATTTTGACAAATTTTTAAATTATCTATTCCAGTTTGTTCTTGGTATTTAATACGCAACTGATTAATAATATTAGTGCTATTTTCTATTAATTGAGAAAGTTCTTGAACTCTTGGATGGTATGTTTCTTTAATAAAACCACCATTATTTACATTATTATTTGGTTCTTCTTTAATAGATTCTTTTAAAATGGTATATATAGTTAAATCATTTGGTAAATTTTGAATTATTTCTTCAAATAAAATTGGTAAATTAAATCCTAAATTATTGTATATTATTTCTTTTATTTGAATTGAGAATTTTATGGTATTTTGGATTATGAGTAAATCTTGGGGACTAGCTCTACGCATAGATATCTTAGCCAATGAACGTTCTATGTCTCCACTTAATTTTAATAACGGTCTAATCTTATTATTCAATGAGGTATTTTTACATAATAATTCTATTATCTCTAATCTGTTATTAATTTTATTAATATCTACTAAAGGATTAGAGATATATTTATAAAGTAATCTACTTCCTTGCTTAGTTAATGTATAATCTATTATGGATAATAAGCTTCCTTGATAGCTACCATCGATTGAACGAACTATTTCTAAATTACGTTTCGTTACGCTATCAATTAACATAAAACCAGAGATATCAATAATTTTAGGTATAGGTAATTTAGGAGGATTATTTTTTTGTGTTATATTTATATATTCTAAAACAGCTCCAATAGCAGATATATGACAATTATTGATTTCTCCTATAGCATTAACAGTATTAATTTTATAAAAATTTTCTATAATTTTTTTACACTTTGTTGCACTAAAGTAACTATTTGCCTGAATAATTAATTGTTTTTTGTATGTCTGAAACAATTCTTTAAGTGCTGATATTTGATTTAATTGCTCACTTATTAATATTTCTTTCGGAGATAAGTTATTAAGATAACTATACAATTGAGCATGGTTTACATCAATAATACAAAATTCCCCAGTAGATAGGTCTACATAGCAAATAGTAAATAAATTATTATCATGGTTTACAATAGAACTTAAATAATTTGGAACTTTGGTATTAATTAAATTTTCATCAATAATTGTGCTAGGAGTAATAACTTGAGTTACTTCTCTATTAACTATTGCCTTATATCCTCTTTTCTTTGCATCTTCTATTGATTCTACTTGATCACAAATTGCTATTTTATAATTTAAGTCAATCAGTCTAGTTAAATATAAATCAAGTGCATGATGAGGAATTCCGCACATAGGAATAAAATCTTCATCATTCTTATTACGACTTGTTAATGTTAATCCTAAAGCGCTACTAACAATTGTAGCATCTTCATAGAATAATTCATAAAAATCCCCCATACGAAATAAAACTAAGCAATCTTGATAATGCATTTTTACATTAAGATATTGCTGCATTACTGGAGTTAGTCCATTAAACTTATATTTTTCTTTAAAATAATTTTCTTGCAACATGATTTTAATATCCATATACAATAAATAAAGTTGGAGTTATTTTAACTTAAAAATAAAAGTAAAGAAATTATGAGTCTTTTAAAAAGTAAAAATTTTTTAATCTTTATATTCTTATTTTTCATAGGTTCTATATTATGGGTTATTCCTCATCCTGAAGAATTAACTCCTGTAGCTTGGCATTTTTTTATAATTTTTATTATGATGATTGCAACTATAATAGTAAATCCATATCCTATGGGAGCTATTGCATTATTGAGTGCTCTTATATGCATTATTACCCAAACATTACCTCTTGAACAAGTTATGGCGTCTTTTAGTTCGTCTATTTCTTGGTTGGTTGTTTTTGCATTTTTTATTTCGAGAGGTTTTATAAAAACAGGGTTAGGAAAAAGATGTGCTTATTATCTCATATCTAAAATAGGAAGTAATATATTTGGATTATCATATAGTTTGATATTTACAGAATTATTATTAGCTCCTGCGATGCCTAGTGCTACAGCGCGAGGAGGGGGAATTATTTTTCCTATAGCAAAATCATTATCAGAAGAATATGAAAAGAATAATTTAAAAAATAGGATTGGAGGATTTTTAATTCAAGTTTGTTTTCAATCAAATGTTATAACCAGTGCTATGTTTTTAACTGCAATAGCAACTAATCCCTTAGTGGCAAGTCTTGCTAAACAAATTGGAGTAGAAATTGCATGGGGAACTTGGGCAATTGGAGCTATAGTTCCTGGATTAATTAGTTTAATTGTATTACCATTCGTTGTTTATTTTTTTTATCCTCCGCATGTAGAAAAAATATATGATGCAGCTACAAATCAAATAACAAAACAATTTGAGAAAATTTCTTTTCAAGAAATAATAATGATAGGAGTATTTATCGTATTAATTGTTTTTTGGTCTTTAGGTAAATCTATAGGAATAGATGCTACAACTACAGCTTTATTAGGTGTGTCTATACTTATTTTAACCGGAGGCTTGTCATGGAAAGATGCATTACAGGAAACAAGTGCTTGGGATTGTTTTATATGGTTCTCAATTTTAGTAATGATGTCTGAAAAATTAATAAAATTCGGCATTATTCAATGGATAATAACTAAAATTCAAAATTTTATAATGGTAGATTATATTTTATTATCTGCAATAATATTAGCACTTTTTTACTTTTATATACATTACATATTTGCTAGCGCAACTGCACATGCAACTGTGTTATATGTAGCATTTGCTATTTTATTAATAAAATTAGGAGTGCCAAAAATACTAGTAGCTATGTGTTTAGCTTATTTCTCTATATTATCTGGTGGATTAACTCACTTTAGTATAGGCTCTGCTCCCGTTTTTTACGAATCTGGATACTTATCAATTCAAGAATGGTGGAAAATCGGAGCTATCGTAAGTTTTGTAAATATTCTAATTTGGTCTACAATAGGAGCTTTTTGGTGGCATTATTTAGGATGGTGGTAAAAAATTTTATTTTCTTATTAATTGAAATTATTGACAGATAGAAATTTTATGTTACATAATCTGATTATGTAACATAAAAAAAGGTATTTTATGAATGTTTCAAAAATTGATCAGTTTCGCGCACAAATGCTTACTAAAGGTATAGATATAAAAAAATTAGATAAAAACCCTAAAGAAGAAAAGGTAAATAAAGCAATTGCTCAAGACGTTATTGTTGAGACACATAAAAAGGGTGATGAAGTAAAATCTTATTATCCTCAATGTAGTCATGCTAGAGTTAGTTGGAGTAGATGTAGTTAATGATGTTTTATGGAAGTAATTATCAAAGTTGCTGAAAGATGCATCTTAGGTTGTAGATATTGTTATTTTTTTAAAGGATTGGATGTTTCTCATAAGGACCATCCTCCTTATGTTTCTAAATCTACTATTAATAAAATTTATGCTTTTTTAAAGCAAGGGATAGATGAGTTAAATATTAAGAAGTTAGTTGTTTCTTTGCATGGTGGGGAAACACTTCTTGTTGGAAAAGAAAATTTTTCTTATCTATGTGACACACTTATAGAAGGTTTTAATGATATTGTTCTGCAATTTCATTTGCAAACTAATGGCTTATTGATAGATAAAGAATGGATAGATTTATTTATTAAGTATAACGTTAATATTGGTGTAAGTATCGATGGTCCAAAAGAAATACATAATCAAAATCGCATATATCCAAATGGGAAAGGTACATATGATAATTTAGTAAAAAAAATATATCTTTTACAGGAAAATAATATACCTAGACTTGGTACATTATCTGTAATTAATTCTAGTTCAGATGGAAAAAAGATTTATAGACATTTTGTTGATGATTTAAAAATTTATAATTTTGATCTTTTGTTGTCTGATTATACTCATGATCGTAAGCCTAATAATAGTTTATTAAATTATACAAAAGTTTTGGTAGATGTATTTTATGAATTGATTAAAGATGATGATCTTAAAATAAACATTAGAACATTAAGGTCGTTTTTAGGACAATTAATTGGAGAAGAAAGGCTCATTTATGGAATTGGAGCAGTAAATCAAGAGAATGAAGAAAGTTTGTTCCCAATAATTACTATTCGTAGTAATGGTGATTTAGAACCTACTGATGAGTTAATGTCAACAGATCCAGAAACGGTAACTAAAACTAATTGTAATATTTTCAATACTTCACTAAAAGATTTTTTAAAACATCCTATTTTTGAAGAACTTAGATTAGCACAGACTGTTTTACCTTTAGAATGTCAAAAATGTTGTTGGGGAAAAGTTTGTGGTGGAGGTGGATTAGTAAATCGTTTTAGCAAAGAAAACAGATTTAATAACCCTTCTGTTTATTGTGAGGGACTAAAGGATCTTTTTTCTCATCTTACTAGTTACTTATTAAATTCCGGAGTTTCTTTGTCTAAAATTGAGTCAGCGCTTTTTTCGTGATTAAAGCATTTATATTTGTAATATTACTACTTACTAATAGTGTTTGTTTTTCCGAGATTAGTTACACGGTAATACATGAAAATGATAAGCTTAAAATTAGAGGGCAATTTCCTAATACGCAAGGTTTATTAGAGATTCCTAATGAAATTTGGGGAACAAACGCTGGAGAGCAAATACAAAACATATTTTTGAAAAAAAGTTCAACTATGGTTTTGACTTAAAAAATACAATGATTGATGGAGAAATTATTGGTGTAGTCCCTAATTCTACTGCATATAAAGCTGGATTGCGTAATGGACAACAAATTTTTTCTTACGATATAGAGGATCAAGTAGCTATAAAAATAAAAAAGCCTAATGGAGACATAAAAATTTTTACATATACACCTAGTGTTACTGAAAAATTAAAAATACCAACATACAGATAAATATTAATTCTTACAACTTGGCATCTTTTTGAATTTTGTATATAATCTATTATATTTTTTATACAAATTAAATAATTATGTTTTCTACTTTAGTATCAAATAGTAAAAAAGTAATAAAGGAGATAGTTGATTTTCCTAATGTTGTAATGGTTAAATTCATTGCTTTTATTAACTTTTTTAAAAGTATAAAATTGAAAATTAAAAATTTAGAACATACTAATTTAGAATTAGGAATTTTTCATTTAAAGAAAGGTAATATTTTTGATGCAATTATTCGGTTTTACATTACAGCAAAAATTTTTCCTTCGATAAGATTAGAATGTTATTATTGGTTAGGATGGTGCTACTTGATTTATGATAAATACAACAAGTCAGTAAATTATTTCAATTTAACTAATTCTTCTAAAGAATTAGTTCAATATTTAAATAATTATCGTGTTTATCAATTTATTCCTAAGGAGATTCGACAACAATATACTTCATTGATTGCCTCATATTATATAAATAACTTTTTTCGAAGTAAGATTTCTCTACCATATCAATTTATAAAGTTAATTTTAGAAGAAATTAAGGAAATTCCAATTGATAACAACTATCGTATTCTTGATTTAGGATGTAAAGAGGGTTTTTTAGGAGAAGAGCTGCAGAATCATATATTTAAACGTTATTTTTTATGTGGTATCGAAGAAAATTCAGAAATTATTAATTATTTACATACTTTAAAAAATACTAACCTATACGATAACATACTAAATGTTAGTATCGAAGAGTATTTAGAACAAGATAATGAATGCTATAATCTAATAATAAGCTTCAATACCTTATATTACAAAAAAAATTTACTTGATTCTTTTGCAAAAATATTTTCTTTATTATATTCTGATGGAATTTTCGCAGTTGTATTACCTATTCATGAAAATTTGGATATTAGTAATAATAAAATGTATTTCTTTTATAAAGCGACTGAAATAAAACAACAATTAAAAAGTTGCGGTTTTTCTTTAGCCAAATATACTTGTATTGAAATTAAAGGAATAATGTATGGTATATTCATCAATAAGAAATAAAATAATAAGTGGTTTTATTTGTTTATTATTTTTTAATTGTGAGATAAAAGCTTATGATCTAGGAGATGAGTATCCTTATCAAAATAAAAACATATGTGACGATCCATATGATCCGTTAGAGGGTATTAATAGAAAAATATTTGTATTTAATGGGTTTTTAGACACTATAACATTACGTCCTGCTGCAAAAGTATATAAATTTTTATTAAATGATTACTTAAAAGATAGAGTTTGGAACTTTGTAAATAACGTAGAATCTCCAGTAACAGTAGTAAATAATGTTTTTCAATTTAATGGGAGAGAGGCTTTAAATAGTTTTTGGCATTTTATAATTAATGCGACTTTAGGAATTGGAGGAATATATGATGTTGCTAGTAAATTTGGTATTAACTATAAGCTTCAAACTTTTGGAGATACATTAGCATATTATGGAGTACCTCCTGGACCTTATCTTGTATTGCCAATTTTAGGGTCAACAAATGCAAGAGATATGTTAGACGTTATATCATTTAATACTTATTTAAATCCATTAAAATTAAACATTGATAAAAGAACTAGACGTACTATAAGTGTAGTACGTGTAATTTCTACAAGAGAAAAAATATTAGAATTTACTGATTATGTTACAAATACTGCTTTAGATCCTTATATAGTTATTCGTGAATATATATGGAAAAATCGTCAAAATCATGTATTATATCCATATAAATCAATTTGTTATATTAAATAAAAAAAATCATGTCAAAGTATAAATTTTTATGTAAGGTTTTGTTGTGGATAATTTTTATTGTTCAATCAAATTTTAGTTATGCAGAAACTTCATTATTAGAAGTAGAAAATTATATAACAAAATTAATGAACGAAACTTTTGACACATTAAATAATCAGATGCTAACTACTGAGCAAAAAATTGCAAATTCTCGTCAACTATTATCGGAAAATCTAGATCTTCCTTATATGGCTAAACTAACATTAGGACGAAAAATATTTGAATTATCAGATGATCAACTTAATAAATTTATTATACTATATAGTGATTATTTAGTAAAAAGTTATAGTTCAGTTGTAAAAAAGTATTATGGGCAAAAAGTTAATGTAAAACAAGTATCAAGATTAGAAAAAAATGCATTTGTAGTAAAAACTGAGATTATTCAAAATAATAATAATTATAGTAAAATTACTATAGATTATTTAGTGCATACTATAGGCAATAAAACTGAAGTTTTTAAAATTTTTGATGTAATTACAGAGGGAATTAGTTTAATTAGATCTCAACAAAGTGAATTTACAAGCATCATTGATACACAAGGATTTTTTAACCTTTTATCAAAATTACGTGAAAAGATATAATTTTGCTTTGTGATATACCAAATGTATCAGTAGGGTATCAGTAGGTTAGGTTGTGATGTACTCGCCACACTTCAAAAATTGGTAGACGGGTATACTCACTTAACCTAAAGAATTGATAAAATGATCAAAAGTAAGGGTTTGAAAATTGTCATTAATCAAAGACCGCATTATAGATAAATATTATTGAAAAATTTATCAATTGCGGATGAAAATTCTGTGCATTAACTTCCATAATCGTTCAATTGGATTCAAATTGAGGCTATATGGAAGTAAAAATACCAATTCTATCTTAGATTTAGCAATAAACTCCTTAACTAATTATAATCACATTCGGTGAAAAACTGGTAAATATTTTATTGATTCTACTGCAATTGCTGTTTGCTCATTTTTTATATCTTTTTTTATGTTTCTTATTAACATTTTGTCGAATCTCCTATTGTTTTTTGGTCTAACCTTTATTGGTTCATTATATTTTTCTAAATTTGTATCTCGTTTTTCTTGTTATGGTGTCTCGTATTATCCTCTATTTTACCAGATTTATTTCCAATATTTGTAGCAATCTTTTTAGCCTCTTTTAAGACATTTTCTACATCTCTAGACTGAGAAGAAAAAATACTTTTTAAAAATTCTTTAAATCTCGTCCAATTAGGTTTTTTTTCAGTCTTATTACTTTTTATTATTACATCTTCAATCTCTGTTCTTAAAAGCTTCTTATCAATATTTCCTCCTATAAACTTTTCTACCTTATCTGCAGCAGTAGCAGCAATTTTTTTTACTTCATTTAAAGATACATTCTTTCCAACGTTATTTACTTCTTTCTCTATGTGTTTTATTAAAACATCAGAAAATATTTCATTTTTTACGAAGTTATTTTGTCTAATTTCATCGAATTTTTTATTTTCCGTGGCATTAAGATTTTGATTAGATACAAATTTATTAAGTAAAATTCCTGCAGGACTAACGCTATTGTCATAATCTTTAAATTTATCTATAATCTCTTTTTCAGTCTTTTTTAAATTAGTATTACTTTCAAGATCAAGGTGTATATTTGATACTATATCCACATTTACATTTACTTCTTTTATATTCTCTCCTACTTTACCTAAATCAATAGACGAAATTTCATATATTTTATCCTCTTTCTCATATTTTTTATCCAATGCAGCTACTTTTCCAATGGTATTTAGTTCGTATTTAATTTTTGTCTGTTTTTCTCCTTCTGAGGGGGGAAAAAATATTGCAGCTTGTGTGTTTTCACATTTTATCTTATCTCCGTCGATTACTATTTTTGTTGTTACATCATCTTTCGCCACATATATTTTTTCTATTTTGTCAACAATAGGTATAATAATATCTGTTCCGGCTCCAAGTGATCCTTGATTAGTACACGCTATAGCAATATTTGCTTGAGAAGATGATAAGCCATAAGTTTTTGTTAATTCTTTATGTACATCGCCACTAGTTATTTTATTTAAAGATTTGTTTTTGTTTTTCATCTCCTGAATTACGTCTATGAGCTTTCCATCTTTTTCTATATATAGTTGAGAATTTCTATTTATATCTTTATCAAAATCTATCTTTTTATTTTCACTTAAAGAATCTATTTGATTGAAATCTTTATTCAAATTATTGGTAATTTTTTCTAGCAAACCAGCTGATTTCATAGATTTATCATCCTTAAATCCTTTACCCTGGACATCTTGAAAGGTGAAACTATATGTTTTCATAAATATAATTTTTTTATTTAAATACATTAATTCTAATTATAGTAGAAAAATAGCTTTAAAAAAACTAGAAGTTAAATAATTGATATCGCTCAGGTTATTTTCAAATTTTTCAAATGTCGCTGCTTTAATTTTTAAAAATATAAATTTATTTTACCTATAGATATATGATATAGTGTGTAAAAGTTAAAATAATTTGAATAAATAGCGAATAAAGATGTCTTTAATTAAAGGAAAAACTGTAATCATTGCAATGTCTGGAGGCGTTGACAGTTCTACTGTAGCTGCATTATTGCATGAAAATGGAAATAATGTTATCGGTGTTACGTTACAAATGCATAAAGGCTGTTATATTAAGCAACATATTGAAGATGCTCAAGAAGTAGCGATAAAATTGGGAATTCAGCATTATATTCTTAATTGTGAGAATAGGTTCAAAAAATTAATAATAGATGATTTTGTTGAAAAGTATATAAGCGGAGAAACTCCCTCTCCTTGCGTTAAATGTAATTCGGTAATAAAATTTGAAGAATTGTTTAAAATAGCTAAAGGTCTAAACGCAGATGCTATTGCAACAGGACATTATATTCGCAAAGTATGCATTGATAATTCTAATGAATTACATATTGCATTTGACAAAAGAAAAGATCAGAGTTACTTTTTATTTGATATACTTAAAGATCAGATAAAAAATTTACATTTTCCTTTAGGGTATTTTACTAAAGAACAAACTAGATTACATGCAGAAAGATTGGGTTTAAAAACAGCTAAAAAGAAAGAAAGCCAAAATATATGTTTTTTATCTGGAGTGGATTATAAAGAGTTTATATTAGAATCTAAACTAGGAGCCGAACTAAAAGGGCCAATCTTACATACAGATGGCTATAAAATTGGAGAACACAATGGTATAATTAATTATACGATTGGACAAAGACGAGGATTAAAAATATCTAATAAAGATCCTTTGTATGTCATTCAAATAGATGCAATAAAGAATATTGTTTACGTTGGTCCAAAAAACGCTTTATACAAGCAAGAATTTATTGTTGAAGATTATAATTGGTTGGGGCAGAAAGATGAGTTGTATTCAGGCTTATCTATATGGGTAAAAATCAGATCTACCCATATAGGGGTAAGTGCAAAATTATATCCTCTAGATTCTAATAGGATCAAAGTTATATTATTAGAAGCACAAAGAGCTGTAACACCAGGACAAGCTTGTGCTTTTTATAAGGATTCTAGATTATTAGGGGGAGGGTGGATTAATAAATAAATAAACAAATATTAGTATAAATATGTCTTTTCTTTTTAAAAAAAATATTGAATCTATCTTAGATAGTAGCAATAACAGTAGTCTTGCTAAAACTCTTAATGTTTTTGATTTAATCTTAATTGGATTAGGTTCAATAATTGGAACTGGGGTTTTTGTATTTACTGGTTTTATTGCTGCTAGATATTCTGGTCCTGCTGTAATGGTATCTTATGCAATTGCTGGATGTGTATGTATTCTTGTAGCTATGACTTATAGTGAACTAGCAACAATGTTACCTTCCTCTGGAAGTCTTTATAGCTATTGTTATTTAGTATTTGGTGAAATATTTGCTTGTATGATAGCTGGGATTTTGTTTATAGAATTAGCTTTTGGTGCTTCAGCTGTAGCAGGAGGATGGGCTGCTTATATAAAAGGCATCTTAGAATCTGGAGGAATTTGGCTTCCAAAACATCTCATTACTGTTCCTAGTGAAGGAGGGGTAATCAATCTTTTAGCAGCTGGAATTGTAGTTTTTAGTGGATTATTCTTATGCTTAGGAACTAAAGATAGTAAAAGGTTAAATGCAATTTTAGTTCTTATCAAGTTTATAACTGTAACTGTATTTATTGTTGCAGCTGCTCCTCATTTTAAAATAGAAAATTGGCAAAATTTTATGCCATTTGGTTTTGATAAAGTTGTAGTTGGTGGATCTATTTTATTTCTTGCATTTACTGGTTTTACTAATATTGCTGCAAGCGCTGAAGAATGTAAAAATCCTGAAAAAGATATTCTTATTGGAATTGTGGGTTCAGTGATAATAGCAATGATAGTGTATATAAGTATGGCTGGTTTAGTTACTGGAATTGTGTTATTTTCTGAATTAGATAATGCTCAACCATTAGCTCAAGCTTTAAGAATAAATGGGGAAGTTATTTCTTCTACGATAGTTGCATCAGGAGCTGTATGTGGCATGTCAGCTGTATTGCTTCTGCAGATTTATGGAATATCTCGTATATTTTATGTTATAGCTAGAGATGGGCTATTGCCGAAATGCTTTACTAAACTTAGCAATAAACATAAAAGTCCTAATAATATGATTATAGCTGTTACTTTGATAATAGCTCTATTAGCTGGATTTTGTCCTTATCAAATTGTAGCAGGGATGTCAAGTATGGGGGCTTTAGCTGATTATGTAATTGCGTCTTTAATTGTTATGATACTTAGAGTGCAATTACCTAATGCATATAGACCATTTAAATGTCCATTAGTTTTTGTTATAAGTGGAGCTGCGTGTTTATTCTCTTTTTATTTATTGTTAAAACAAATGTTTAGCGAAGATTATACATTATCTATTCCAGGAAAAGGAATAATAGCGTGTTTAGGCCTTATATTTATATTTTATATAATTCGCGCTTTTTTTATAAAAAATAAAATTTAAAATGGATTTATTAATTATAGTTAAAGATTTTTTTTGGGATTACATTGGGTTTGTTGTAATTTGTATAGGTGGTATGTATCTTACTATTATATCTAAAGGTCTTCAATTTAAAATACTATTAAATATTAAATATAACATTACAGAACTTCTAAATAATAAAAAGTATACTGATAATCATTTAGGAGTTCATCCAATAAAATTATATTTTACTTCTATTGGAGGGATGATTGGTATTGGAAATATTGTGAATATTGGTTCTGCAGTAATGATTGGAGGGCCAGGAAGTATTTTTTGGATGTGGATTGCGTCGTTTATGGGAATGATTATTAAGTATTCTGAGATATATTTAGGAGTAAAATACCGAGAACCTAATAATCAGAATGGTTATAATGGCGGTCCTATGTACTATCTTAAAGAAGCATTTAATAAAAAGTGGATATGTTATCTTTCAGCTTTTTTATTATGTATTTATGGAGTGGAAGTATATCAATTTAATGTATTAGTAAATCGTTTTGAATACACTTTTCATATTAGCAAAAATATTGCAATTATGTTCCTATTAATAGGAGTGTTATATAGCGCAGTAGGTGGAATTAAACGAGTAGCTAATATTTGTTCTACAATAATGCCAATATTTATGATTATCTATATAGTAATTTGTTTATATGTTATTATATTGCATATGAGTCAGATACCTTCTCTTTTTTTAGAGATAATAACCTCTGCTTTTCAAGGACATAGCATGATTGGAGGATTTATTGGTAGTAGTGTTTTATTGTCTACACGTTTAGGCGTTTCAAAAGCTGTATATTCTGGTGATATAGGGGTTGGGTATGATTCAGTAGTGCAATCAGAAACAAAAGTGATTGAACCTAAAATACAAGCACAATTGGCTATATATGCATTATTCAGTGATACATTTATTTGCTTTATGACCACTTTAGTTTTATCCATTACTGGAGCTTGGTATACTATGAATAATGTTGCGCATTCTAATATTATGGCATTATTGTTAGCTAATTATATAGATTATGCAGATATTTTTATGACTATGGTGTTATTTTTTGCTGGATTTACCACCATTATAGCTTTTATGTCAGTTGGTATTAAAGCCAGTACTTTTATTTGTGATAAATACGGAAAAAATATATATCTTGGATATGCAATAATTGCTTTCCCTGTTTTCAGTTATCTTTCTCAGGACTATGTAATAGCCGTAATGGAACTTTCAGGAGGAATATTAGTTTTATTAAATGTTATTGGTATTTTAAAATTAGTAAAAAAAATTGAGTTTTAAATGAAGCTAAGATCTTTAAGAGGAATGAAAGATTTTTTACCAGAACAATACTTGCTTTATGAGTATGTGGTTAACACTAGTTTTAAAGTAGCTAAAAATTATGGATTTGAATTTATGTCTATTCCTATACTTGAATATACAGAAATTTTTTCAAGAATCTTAGGAGAAACCTCTGAAGTAGTAAATAAAGAAATGTATACCTTCTTAAATAAGAAGGGAGAAAGCATAACTTTACGTCCAGAATTTACTGCTGGAATAATGCGTTCCATTATTTTTAATAAACAATATAATTGTTTACCATTACGATACTTTTCTGTAGGTCCGGTATTTAGATATAGCAGACCTCAGGCTGGACGTTATAGACAATTTCATCAAATTAATTGTGAATATATTGGAATTTCTAACCCATATGTTGATGCAGAATTATTAAAATGTGCTAGCGATATATTAGCTTCACTTGGATTATCAGATAAACTAACTTTAGAAGTTAATTCATTAGGGTGTCCTATATCACGTCAGCAATATCAAGATAAACTAATGGAATATTTTTCTAATTATTTTGATGAGTTATCAAAAGAAAGCCAGAATTGTTTTACAAAAAAAAATCCGTTACGTATTTTAGATTCAAAGGATATCCAAGATAACAAAATTTGCTCTACTGCTCCTTTAATATCTGATTCCTATACAGAAGATTCAAAAAAATATTTTAAGCAATTAATTTATTGTTTAGACGTTTTAGGTATTAAATACCAGATTAACACCAAATTAGTAAGAGGACTGGATTATTATTGTCACACTACTTTCGAATTTAAAACTACTGAATTAGGTGCTCAAGGATCTGTTCTTGGAGGAGGTCGTTATGATGGGTTAAGTGAACTTATGGGAGGACCTAATTTGCCAGCTCTAGGATTTGCTTTTGGAGTGGAAAGGCTAATGTTATTAATTAGAAACAACCCTTTGATAAAGACTAGACCTGTATTTATAGTGAACATAGAAGAAGAAAATATTTCTTATGCATTTCAGTTAGCGAGCAAATTAAGACATAACAATATTATAACTATTGTAGAAACTGTAGGAAAAATTAATAAAAGAATTCAAATTGCTAATAAATTCAATGCACAATATGTAATTTTCATAGGAATAGCCGAAATACAACAGGATGTTTATACTATAAAAAATCTTGATGAAGGAGTAGAATATAAAAAATCTTTACAAGATTTATTAAAATTATTAATAAAGTAAGCTAAACTAAGCTAAGATTAATAACGATATTTTTTAATAATAAAAAATGGAAATTTTTTCTAAACAATTCTTCAATATACAAATTACAAAATTTATCTTTTTATGCATTAAACCATTTCGTTGGTGGATATATGGACAAGTTTTTGTTGCATTGATTTTAGCTATTGATTTATCTTTACGTCCTTATTTATTAAAAATAATGTTGGATTGTGTATCTATAGGTTACGTATCTAAAACATATCACACTCTTTTAAGCACTGCCTTGGGTTATATTTTTCTATCTTTAGTTTTTATATTAATGTTTAGATTTTTTGACTTTATTTGGCTCAATATTAATTCTTTGCTTAAGAGGCACATTGGACTAATTTTAATGAAGCGTATGCTTTACCATTCGTATCATTTTTATCAAAATAATTTTGCTGGAAGTTTAGGAAATAAAATAAAAGATGTAATGAGCGGAATTCCTGATCTATTAAGAATAATCATAAATCGTTTCTTAAACTATTTTTTATCTTTAATAATAGCAATAGGGACCGTAGGGACTGTTAATTTTAAATTTTCAATATTTTTAAGTATTTGGGTAACTATTTTTATACTTATTTCGTTTAATTTTGCAAAAGCTGCTCAAAAATTTTGCAACACAGCTGCAGAAATGAAATCTATTGCTATTGGGAGTATTATAGATGTTTTAAGTAATGTAATAAGTGTACGTCTTTTTACAAATCATAAGTTTGAACAGAAAAAATTACTTACAGAATTAGATTCTTGTGTAAATGCAGATAGAGCTAGAGATTGGTTCTTTCTTAAAAGATTAGCTATTCAGGGAGGAAGTTTTATTGTTTATCAATGTGTTTGTATTTTTTGGTTAATTCAGGAATTTAAGAATAGAAACATTTCTCCTGGAGATTTCGCATTAATTTTAACTGTTAATGTTGCAATAGTAGATTGTCTTGGATCTTTAGCTATAGATATAGGAAAATTTGCAGAAATATTAGGAGAAATTATACAAGGACTAAGATTAGCATTGTCTCCATTTGAAATTCAAAATATCCCAAATGCTAAGAAATTAATTGTAGAAAAAGGAGAAATATCTTTTAATTCAGTATGTTTCCATTATAAAAAAACAACAGCATTATTTAATAATAAATCTATAACTATTTTACCAGGACAAAAAATTGGTTTAGTAGGATACTCTGGAAGTGGAAAAACAACTTTTGTGAATCTTATTCTTAGATTATTTGATATAACTTCTGGAAAAATTTTAATTGATGGTTATGATATTAGTACTGTGACGCAAAGCTCTCTTAGGTCTAATATAGGGATGATCCCACAAGATACTTATTTATTTCATAAGTCTATTATGGAAAATATTCGTTATGGTTTAATATCTGCAACGGATAAACAAGTAATAGAAGCTTCAAAAAAAGCATATGTTCACGATTTTGTTTCTAAATTAGATTATGGATATAACTCTTTGGTAGGTGAACGAGGAATAAAATTATCTGGAGGGCAACGTCAAAGAATTGCTATTGCTAGAGTTATTCTTAAAAATGCTCCAATATTAATTTTGGATGAAGCAACATCGCAACTTGACTCTATAACTGAACAAAATATACAAGAATCTTTATGCGAACTTATGCAAAACAAAACTACTCTAGTTATAGCGCATAGGTTATCTACCATTTTAAAAATGGATCGTATTTTAGTTTTTGATAAAGGAAGGATTGTTGAAGATGGTACTCATAAAGAATTAATTTTTAAAGGCGGACTTTACAAAACTTTATGGGCAACTCAAACAGGAGGATTTTTACCAGAAAAAATGGAGCTTAATTATGAGCATTCTTTCCAATCAAGTTAATTTTACATTGAGATATATAATTGCAATACTAATTTTAGTATTAGTAATCGTATTGTCTCTATCAATATTTCGAATTATTGATTATTCAGTTATTCCTAATTTTTTATTCTGTGTAATTTGGTTTTACCTATACTATGAAGTCTTACCATTAATTTTTATTATTAGCTATGGTTTATTTATTGACATTTTATATGGAAATATAGTTGGACTTTATGGATGGTTATTTTTTTTGATTTATATCATTATACAAAAAATTACACCTTCACGACAACAAGATACTCTATTAATTATAACTATTAAATTTAGTATTAATTTTTTATTTTTTGAAATTGTTTTATATTATATTAAATATAGTAATTTGATTATTTCGTATGAACTACTTATTAAGCATATTGTTTTTACTATTGCTATATTTCCTATTATATATGAGGTTCTTAATAGGAGCTATTTTAAAAAAAGAGGAAACAAGAGCGTGGTGCTATGAATGAAAAAAAGTATCGAAGTAGTTTAATACTATCCTAATTGGACACGTGTTTTTGAAATTGAAAGCAAGTTTATCAAAGAAGCTTTGGGAGATAATTGTTTAGAAATTCATCATATCGATTCAACATAAGTGCCAGGTTTAGCTGCTAAGAATAAAATTGATATACTCGCTACACTTCAAAAATTGGCGGCATCGCTTGAGAACTACGTTCTTAGAACTACGTTCTTAGAACTACGTTGTTCACATACCAAAAGTATGCTGCGCTACTTTCTCCTTTTGCTCCTAGCTCTTTTTGAAGTCTGGTTTCGTGTTTTCAAGTTTTCATTTATGAGTAGTCTATATCATCAAGTATTATTTAATAATAAAAGATGCAATTCTTTTAATTGTTTCTCATTAATATCTGAAGGTGCATTCATTAATAAATCTTGAGCTTGTTGATTTAATGGAAAGGCAACAACTTCTCTTAAGTTAGGTTCGTTTGCTAATAACATTACTATACGATCGATACCAGGTGCTATACCTCCATGTGGAGGGGTGCCAAATTGGAAAGCTTTAACCATTCCGCTGAATTTTTCTTCTACTTGTTGGTTAGTATATCCAACAATTTCAAATGCTTTATACATAATATCAAGTTTATGATTACGAATTGCGCCACTAGATAATTCAAATCCATTACATACAATATCATATTGATATGCTTTAATATTAAGTAAATCTTGTGTTGTTTTTGCACATAACAATGCATCCATTTCTCCTTGAGGCATAGAAAATGGATTGTGACTAAAATCTATAGCATTGGTTTGTTCATTCCATTCATAAAAAGGAAAATCTGTAATCCAACAAAATTCATATTTATCAGAGGAAATTAAATTTAATTCGATACCTAATTTTTTACGTACTTTATCGACAAGTTTATTTATTATAGGTAATTTATCACATATAAAAAATATTGTGTGATTATTGATATCGATATTGATTATTTTTTGCAGAGCATATAGCTGTTCTTTAGTAAAAAATTTAGCAATTGGTCCTTTAGCTTCTCCATGATTATCAAATTGGATATAAGTTAATCCTTGCCCTCCTTCTTGTATGACAAAATTGATCATAGAATCAAAAAAGCTTCTTGATAGTAGAGAAGTATTAGTTACAGGCATAGCTTTTACTAATTGCCCCTTGGCAATACCGGTTCTGAATATAGCAAATTCAGTATTTTTGAATATAGAAGTTACGTCAGTGGCTATTATAGGATTTCTCAAATCTGGCTTATCTGATCCATATTTACAAATTGCTTCTTTATATGGGATTCTAACAAATGGGGTAGGAGATACAGATTTGTTAGAAAATTTAGTAAAAATTTTATACATTAATGGTTCTATTGCGGCAAATACATCTTCTTGTTCAACAAAAGACATTTCTACATCTAGTTGATAGAATTCTGCACTTCTATCTGATCTTGAATCTTCATCTCGAAAACAAGGAGCTATTTGAAAGTATTTATCGAATCCAGAAACCATGAGTAATTGTTTAAATTGTTGAGGTGCTTGAGGTAATGCATAAAATTTTTTGGGATGTAAGCGACTCGGTACTAAAAAATCTCTTGCGCCCTCAGGAGAGCTAGAAGTTAAAATTGGTGTTTGGAACTCAAGAAATCCTTGATTTAGCATTAATGTCCTTATTTCATTAATTACTTGAGATCTAAGTATGATATTTTTATGTAATTTTTCGCGACGTAAATCAAGAAATCGATATTTTAATCGTATCTCTTCTTTAATTTCTTGATCTAAATTCACAGAAAATGGTAATTGATTTGCAGAAGAGTCTAAAAAAAATTCTTGAACTAAAACTTCAATTTTACCTGTTGGTATAGTATCATTGATATGATCATGTTCCCTTGCAACTACTCGTCCAATTATAGTAATAACACTTTCTACTCTCGCTTCATTAACTAATGAAATTAATGGCAAATCATTGAAAACTAATTGAGTAATTCCATAATGATCGCGTAAATCAATAAATAATACATTTCCATGATCTCTTTTTCGATGTATCCATCCAGATAATTTTACAATTGCATCTATATCCCTTAATGATAATTGATTACAGTGATGAGAACGGTATTTATGCATATTATTTTTTATTAATTATATTTTTTTTGCTATTGTGAAAAATAAATGGCATTTGTGTAAGAATAAAAACCAAAGTTAAAGGAGCTGCTCCAAAAACTTTAAAATTTACCCAAAAGCTTTCAGAATAATTACGCCAAATCACTTCATTTAATATAGCCATAAAAATAAAATATCCTGAAAATCTTTTTGATAAAATCAACCAGTGTATATCAGACATACTAACGGAGTGACTTAACATTTCTTTTAATATTAATTTATTTTTAATAATTCCTCCATATAAGGCAATAGCAAATATTATGTATACAATAGTAGGTTTCATTTTTATAAACTTAGAATCACCACTTAACAAAGTTAAACAACCAAGGAGTAATAAGATTCCCCCGGAAATTAATAATGCCATGGATAATTTTTTATCTATTAAATAACTTATTATTAAGCATATAGTTGTTACTATTAACATTAATAATGTTGCAATAAAAATATTAGAATATTTATAAGTAGCAAAGAATACGATAATTGGGCCTAATTCTAATAAAAATTTAAGCATATTCCTGACTATTTTTTTTATGAACTAAATTAAGCATTATAATATAGATAAATGTAGTTATTTGTATAGTAATTATATTGTTTGCATCTAATACTCATTGAATTTTTCTAAAATATAAATTAGCTGCTGGTAATGCTAAAAAACAGATACTTATAATATATATATAAAAAAAATTATACTTAAATAGTACTATAATTTTTAAAAATTACTATACTTAAAACAGTTTTTATAAGAATATCATTAACTTTAATTGAATTAATATGAAGTATATATTTAATTTTTTGATTATTGTCTTAAGTTCTGCAATAATATGCACTTCTTCTTTTTCTAAAGAAATTTTAGTTAAAGCATCGAAAGTGCAATTGATGGATATTTATGATTTATACGACACAATGGGAGAATGTGTTGCTATAGATAGTAAGGATTTTTCTGCAAAAGTATCAGGAACTGTAAATAATGTAACTTTTAAACAAGGGGATATCGTTTCTAAGGGAACTGTTATTATCAAAATAAATGAAAGTATTGCAGAAGCGTTATTGGAAAACTCTTTAGCTAATATGCGGTCTAATGAGATAAATTATAATCGTGATTTTCAATTGTATAAAAAAGGTATGTGCTCTGAAAAAGTTTTTCAAGATAGTAAAAAGGCATATACAAATGCTTTATATTCTTATCAAAAAGATTTAGAACAATATAATAATATGATTATTAAAGCTCCATTTGAAGGATATTTAGGGGCTATAAAATACAAAGTTGGAGATAATATCAAAGAAGGAGATTATTTATTTAATATAACAGATAAAAACAGCAACAGAAAACAAATTTTCATTTATTTGCCTGAAAAATTATTAAAATTTGTTAGCACAAAAACAAAAGTTGCTATAGAAAATATAGATACTTATGTACATGATGTATCTACTAACATAAATCCAGATACTGGTAATTTTATTGTTAAAATTTTAATTATTTCTCCAAATTCTTTAGTTCATGGTAGTACAGTTAAAGCTTCTTTAAGATTAAATCCTCATAAAGCATTAGTAGTAGAAGAAAAAAATGTATTGCAGGATAATAAAGGAAAATTTGTTTATAAAATTGGAAATAAAGATATTGTTAATAAAGCGTACATCACTACAGGGTTACGATTTCATGATTTAATTGAGATTACATCAAATAATTTAGCTGAAAATACTTTAATAGTATCTGAAGGATTAACTAAAGTGTCTGATGGAATGACTATAAAAATAATTGACTAATGTTTATTTCAGAATTATACGTAAAAAGACCGGTACTAGCTGTTGTATCTGCTATTATTGTATTGATATTTGGAGCTATAGCTTTTTTTAAACTTGATGTTAGAGGGACGCCTAAAATAGATTTTCCTCAAATTAGCGTAAGTGCTAATTATTTTGGAGCAGATGCTTCTTTTATGGAAAAGAATGTAGCAACTCCAATTGAAAAAGCTGTGAGAACTATTAATAACGTTGATTCAGTATATTCATCTAGTTCGTCAGGAAGCGCTTACGTTTCTATTTCATTTAAATTAGGATCTAATTTAAATGAAGCACTAAATGATGTGCGTTCTAGGGTATCTGGAATTAGTGGATGTTTTCCAACAGATATGCAATCTCCTTCCGTAACAAAACAAGATACAGATGCCCAGCCTTCTCTATGGCTTGCTGCTACTAGCAAAATATACGACGACACAAAATTGACAGAAATTATTGATCAATCAGTGCTACCATTATTTAGTAGTTTATCAACAGTTGGAGATGCAAAAGTTTATGGAAAATATCGAAATCTTTTTATAGAACCTTATCCAGAAAAATTATATCAATATAAAATCACTCCAATTGAGATTGAAAATGCAATACTAGCACAAAATAGAGATTATCCAGCTGGTATATTGGAAACTAGTTCTCGTAATTTTGTGTTAAAACTTAATGCTAGCATTAAACAGTATCAGGATTTTAACGAAATAATAATTCGCAACGAAAAAAACAATTTTATTAAATTAGGAGATATAGCGAAAGTTCGTTTAGAACCTAATGAAGATTATGTAATTTTAAAATTTAATGGAAAAAAAATGGTTGCTTTAGGTTTAATTAAGCAATCGGATGCTAATATCTTAGATTTATCTAAACAAGTACGTCAAGAACTAAAAACTATGAAGCTTCCTGCTGGAGTTGATCTTACAATAGCGTTTGATAGTTCTATTCCTATTAACGCATCTATTAACTCAATTTTTTATACAATATTTGAATCCGTAATTTTAGTTGGAATAGTTATTTGTTTGTTTTTAGGACATTGGCATTTGGGAATAATTCCTATTATAGCAATTCCTATATCTCTAATAGGTAATTTTATTTTAATGTATGCATTAGGGTTTTCTATTAATACTTTTACTTTATTAGCAATGATTCTGGCTATTGGTTTGGTTGTGGATGATGCTATTGTAATGTTAGAAAATATTTGCAGACATAAAGAGCAGGGGATGTCTTCTTTTCAGGCTACAATTCAAGGTATTAAAGAAACTAGCTTTGCTATTGTGGCCATGACAATTACGTTATCTTCAGTATTTTTGCCTATAGGTTTTATGGGAGGAATGATTGGTAAATTATTTACTGAATTTGCTTGGACTTTAGCTTTTTGTGTCTTTATTTCTGGTCTAGTTGCTTTAACAATAACTCCAACATTGACGTATCAATTAATTGGTGTGCAAATGAATAGCAATAAAGTATCAAATTTTGTAAATCACTATTTAAACCAATGTAACAACTATTATCAAATAATTTTAAATCAAATATTTAATAATAAAAAATTTGTATTTTTAGCATTAGGAATTATAGGATTATTAATAGTAATAAGTTTCAAATATATTGAAAAAACATTTATTCCTCAAGAAGATGATGGAGTAATACAAATATCAGCTAATGGTCCTGATGGATCTACTTTGAAAACGACTGAAACCGATATGATTGCTATTGAAGAAGTTCTTCAAAAAAATAAATATGTAAAAGATTATTTTGAAATAATTGGATGGGGTGGAAGTAACACTGCTACTTTATTTAGTACTTTAGTTGATTATTCTAAAAGAAGCGTTTCTCAAGAACAAATAGTTAATGATCTAAATCAAAAATTTTTTTTAATACCTCAAATGTCAATTTATGCATTTGGATTACCTTCGATGTTTAGTGGAAGTAGCAAAGGGAAGGGATTTAAATTTAGCTTACAAACAACTGAAGATTTTGAATTATTAGATAATTTATCGCAAAGGCTTATAAAAAGAATGGAAGCTTTTCCACAATTTTTTAATATTGAAAGAGATGTAAAAACATCAATACCTAATCTTAATATTATAATAAATCGTGAAAAGGCTTATTACTATGGAGTAAGTTTAGATTCCATAGGAAGGACAGTACAATATCTAATTGCTGGAAAAAAAGTAGGTCAATTTCAAATTGGTAATGATACTTATGATATTAATCTAAAATATGCACTTGCGGATCGAGATAATATCAACAGTTTAAGTGCAATTTATATCAAGAATCTTAATAAGTCGATGATTCCATTAATTAATATATCAGATATAAAAGAGGAAGTAGGAGTACAAAGTTATAATCATTATAATGGTTTTAAAGAAATAGAAATTTCTGCAAGTTTACAATCAAATTTCCCATTGCAAAAAGCTGTAGATACAGTAAATAATATTGCTAAAGATGTGTTAGACGATACTAAATTTCAATTGGAATTTTTAGGAGAAGCAAAACATATGAAAGAATCAAATACTTCAATTTTAGGAACATTCTTATTGGGACTAGTGGTTATCTATCTAGTACTTTCAGCTCAATTTAATAATTTTAAGGATGCGTTATTAATATTACTCTCTGTACCTTTTTCAATTATCGGAGGATTAGCATTATTATTAATAACAGGTAATAAACTAAATTTATATAGTAATATTGGTTTAGTTACATTGGTAGGGTTAATTACTAAAAACGCTATTATGATTATAGAATTCGCTAATCAAAATCTTGAGGAAGGTAAATCTAAGTTAGAATCGATCCTTACCGCTTGTTCTCAAAGATTAAGACCTATTCTAATGACTACTGCAGCAACAGTTTTAGGAGTAGTGCCTATGATATTTGCACATGGCTCTGGGGCAAATGCTAGAATATCTATAGGGTTAATTATATTTGGAGGTATGATAATAGGTACAGTTTTTACCCTTTTAATCATTCCGGCGTTATATTATTTTTTTAAGGAAACGAAATCTATCTAAAATGGGTGGGCTCAGTTCTGGATAAAATAGGAGGGATGGGATATCTCGCAACGCTTTCAAAAATTGGCGGCGTTGCTTGAGAACGTGGTTGCTCACAATATTATCAGGACTTTCGCAAGAAATTCCACTAAATATACTGTGCGTAAATTAAGAATTGTGCTAAAGCAGGAAATGTGCTAGGTATTATGCCAAGAAAGATGTTAACGAAAGAGCAAAGAGAAACATTAATACGGCGAAATGGATTTGCGAGTAAGAGATCGTATTAAGGCAGTAATAATGCGTTCTGATGGGTATAGCTATGCAGAAATTGCGAAGGCGTTATAGACCCCAAACATATACTAGATTATCAAAGCTGCAATAAGCTAGAAACAGCCATGGAGGTAGTGAAAGTAAGCTAACTGCAGAACAACAACAAACAGCATGAGTTAATTAGTCATTTTGAGCAGTATAACTATGTTTATGCTCAACTATAATTACACGCTCTTTCCTAATATACTATCTTTGCTAACTTTCCATATCTCTTTTGGCGTACAGTGCGCATCAGATAGCTATCTAGATACTGTGTCATGAAATAATTCCGTCTCATATACATCTGATAATGCTACCGCAGAATACTTTTCTGCAGTTATTTCCAAAAAATTATAATAAAACTCATTACTACATATCTTAGTGCACATATTCTTATGATATTTTTTTTTTAATATCCTATAGCATATTTTTATAGCATATTTTTTTTATTATCGCGAAAGTTCTGATTATGTCAAAAAAAGTATGCTGCGGCTACTGTGATTCTCTTCGCTTCTAGCTATTGTTGAAGTCTGGTTTTGATTAGTTTTCGATAAACTTTCAATTATTTCTTTATTTTAACCTAGAACTGAGCTGATTGAGCTATTATTGTACGATAATCTAAAAAATAAAAACTGCATAAATTTATTTATTATAAATATCAATTCCAGTCGATTTTTTTATAAGATATTTTATACACTCAAATCCTACCACTTTAATATCTTTTTCCATGTTTTTTTGCCAATCAGCTATATCTTTTCGGGTTTGTTCTATCTTTTGTTCAACTATTTGCTTGGTTGTAGTTATTTGTTCATGAGCTTGAACTTCAAATTGATGGATAGCATTTTGCTTCAATTGATCTGCTTGTTCGTTGATTGTAGCAAGACTAGAACTATAATTTTTTTCTAAAACAGATAACTTACATTTAAGTATTTCTAGATCTTTTTCTAAATTTTTTATATATGATTTTCTTAAAAAAAGTAGATTTTGTACTTTAGGCACAAACCAAA
Source organism: Rickettsiaceae bacterium (assembly GCA_963676335.1). Lineage (GTDB taxonomy): Bacteria > Pseudomonadota > Alphaproteobacteria > Rickettsiales > Rickettsiaceae. The sequence goes on along the minus strand of OY781057.1, from coordinate 776,294 downwards.
AGCTAATAAAAACATATATAATAGCGAATGTAACTATTAGCCAAAAAGATTGCGATACAAAATATGTAGTATCTAATTGAGGTAGTGAATTTGGCATATCAACCAAAGATTATCAAAATAGCAATAACAAAAGAAAACAGTCCCATTGCTTCAGCTAAACCAGCACCAATAAAAGCTAATTTTTGCATTTCTTGTTGACAGCTTGGATTACGGGCTATGCTATTCAATAGGGAGCTAAAAATATTAGCTACTCCTATAGCAGCTCCTACCATCCCAAAAGCCATAAAACCTACTGCGATGTATTTAAATGTTGTATAATCCATACGTTCCTCTTTAAAACTTATAATTAATAATATTTATTTAATGTAAATTTAATGTATCATTTAAATAAACACAAGACAAAATTGTAAAAATATATGCTTGCAATATTGCAACAAAAATTTCAAACCCAATTAAAATAATAATTAAAGGTATAGGTAAAGGTTTAATATACATAGTGCCTATAACTACAAAAGTAGCCAAAACTTCTATTAATATATGGCCTGCCATCATATTAGCAGCAAGACGTAGAGATAAACTAATTGGACGAAAACAATAAGTAAATAACTCTATAACCATAATTAAAGGTGCTAACCATACCGGTATACCTCGAGGTAAGAATAATGAAAAAAAATGTGTCCCATGTTTAATAAGTCCAACTAAAGTAATAGTAATAAATACTATTATAGCTAAAACAAATGTAACAATAATTTGACTAGTTACAGTAAAGCCATAAGGCAACATACCAAATAAATTACAAAATAAAATGAATAAAAATAGACTTAGAAATAAAGGTAAAAATTTTTTTCCATTATTACCCACAGTATTATCTAATGTGCCTTCTATAAACTCATAAATCATTTCTACAAACACCTGCATTTTTGTAGGAATGACGCTAGGAGTGTTTACACCAATCCATAATATGAAGCAACAGCCTATAATTGCTAATAGCATATATAAGCTAGAGTTTGTAAAGCTAAAATTATGGCCACCTATAATTATATCATATAAAGAAGTTATCTTAAATTGATGTAATGGATTAGCCATAAAAAATTAAATTTATTTTCTTTTCCAATTATACTGAATCTGGAGATATTAAACAATAGCCAACATATCGAATTGTTTTAATTAAATCTTCTTTTTCATTTTCTAATTTTATTGCACCTCTTAACCTATTAACATGCACATCTACAGTTCTTATATCTACTTTAGGCTCACCTTCCCAAACATAATTTATAATTTGTTGTCTAGTGAAAATCACTGTAGGGGATTGAACTAATAATTGTAGAATTTTAAATTCTATTGGTCCAAGGTGTAGTTTAACTTTATTGCGAAAAGCTTGATAAGTACCTAAATCAATTACAATATTTTTATATTGTAATATTTTATCTTGAAAAGTTGGTTTAGAATTATATAATAGTCTTTTAATAGATGGCATTAATGTAGTAGAAATTTCAGATCTAAATAACACTTCAGTTAATTCTGGTTTTTGAGCAATGTATTCACTATAAAAATTTTCATCATTTTCATCTTTCTCAAATATAAAAATTACCGGCATTAAAGAAAAAGTAGAAACTTTTCGAAGATTTTGTATAAAAGTCACCTCAGACGATGTGGCTAAATCTACACTAACAATTATTATATGAATTTTATGTAATTCTATTAATTTAAATGCATTAACTTGAGTTGCGCATTTAAAAACATTAAACCAATAGCGCTCTATAATATTGCTTATAAAATTTTTTTTTATTTCATTAAATTCAATCACCAATATATTTGGAGGAAGTTTTTCAAACATTATTTATGTAAAAATTCATTTAATGTTATTATTAATTAATATGTTTATATATTTTTTTTGAAAAGTAAATAAATTTGTGATTTATTTGTCATATTGACATTCTCTTTCAAAAAAATATATTTATAAATGGTTAAAATAGGAAATTTATATTAAATAATTAAAAAATTCTAATATATATAAATAGAGTGATTTTTTATGGAGAAAATAAGTTATAGAATATTTTTATTATTCTTTTTGCTATTTAACTTTTCTTTGGTGACATTAGCGGAGTTTAAGACTAAAGTTACTGGTGCTTTTGATTTTCAATCAGGGGTTCGAAATCAAAAAAAATTGATTGGATCGCAGAGAAATCTTTCTAGCAACAATAAAAATTTAGCATTTAGTACTTCAGCAAATGTAAAATTGGAAATTAGTAATACAACAGATCAGGATATTAAATACGGTGGGAGAGTCGTTTTAACTACCACTACAAAATTAGATACTGGAACTAGTGCTAATAATTCTCACATATTTATTGAAGGGGAATTTGGAAGAATTGAAGTAGGATCTCCTCCAGTTGTAGCGACTACGATGAGAATTCAAGCTTTAGATGTTACTCAATCTACAAAAACCTCTTGGAGTGATTATATTAAACTTAATCCCCATTCTCACTATGGGTATGAGTTTATAAAATATTCATTTCCTTTATTGGGAGCGGTGCCTAGAGCGGTTTCTGAAAAATCATCTCAAGAAGCAGCGCGTAATGTTACTTATTACACCCCAAAATATAATGGATTGCAGTTTGGCATAAGCTATATCCCAGACACTGCTAATAATGGTAAATTCAAAATTAGCAAAGATATGTCTAACATTATGGAAGTAAAAAATGGGAAAAATTCTTACAAAATCAAAGTAGCTGCTAAAAACCTTGTAACTACTGGAATCAAATATGAATATAAAATTTCAGATGTAGCCACTTTAAAAACATCGTTAACAGGTGAATTTGGAAAAGCTGTTCAAAAGCAAGTCGGATCAGATCAAAAATTAACAGGAGATAAAAAATTAGATGATTTGAAGAGTTATAATATAGGATTCATATTAAACTATGATAAGTTTTCATATGGTCTTTCTTACGCTAATGCTGGAAAAAGCTTATCTTCAAAAGATATATACCATAATCGAAAAAGAAAATTTCAGATATATAGCGCTGGAATATCTTATGTACCAAATGTATTTGGTTTTAGCTTGACTTATTTAAATACTAACTTTAATGAAAATAAATTAAATGCAGTTACTCTAGGAACTTCATATAAGGGAATATCAGGATTGCTTCCTTATGCAGAAGTTAGTTTTATTAATACTAAAGGAATTTATTTTAAAGATTCTAAACAAAATCAAAAACATAAGATTGTTGTAGGTATATTAGGGCTTAAATTAAATTTTTAATCAAAAACCATACGTTAGAGGAATACGGTAAGTATACCTTTAATGTGTTCAATTTTACACATTTACTACTCTTCTACTAGCTCAATAAAAGTTATTAATTTTTTATTTGAATTTTTCAGGACTTTCGCAAGAAATTCCACTATCACGTATTAACCTAATCGATAATTGATTTTTAATCACTAATTATAACCTTTTAACGCCATCGTACCAGCTCTATTTTTTACGACAATTCTTCTGTATCACTGTATCATCAACTATAATTACACCGCTATTCCATAATATATTATCTTTGCTAACTTTCCATATCTCTTTTGGCTTACAATGCGCCTCAGATACATCTGATAACGCTATCGCAGAATACCTTCCTGACGTTATTTCCAAAAAATTATAATATAGCTTGGTACTCATACTTTTATGGTATTTTCCTTTTGTTTATAGCATATTTTTTATTATTGCGAAGGTCCTGTTTTCTTATTTTTTTAAAATAAAATAAATAAATTGACATGTCGTAACCAGAGGTTTAATTTATTAATATGAAGGATAAAAAGTATATTTAACTTTAAAAAATAGTTTGAAGTATGCGTCATTATATAGAAAATAAAATTTTTGATGAAATTAGAATTGGAGATAAATCAAGTGTGGTTCGTAGCTTAACGGAACAAGATATTAAATTGTTCGCAATAATGTCTGGTGATATAAATCCCGCACATCTTGATGTTGAATACGCTAAAAGTGAAATGTTTCATAAAATTATAGCACATGGTATGTGGGGTGGGGCAGTCTTATCTTCCATTTTGGGAACAAAATTTCCTGGTCCCGGAACTATATATTTAAGTCAAACATTAAAATTTTTACGACCTGTAACAATAGGAGATGTTATAACTGCTACAGTAACTGTAATCGCAAGAAATCAGGAAAAACATAGGTTAACTTTGGAATGCACTTGTGTTAATCAGTTAGGAACAGAAGTAATTCAAGGAGTTGCTGAAGTAATCGCTCCAATAAATAAAATAAAGAGGCTTGCTGTTGAGTTGCCAGATGTAATATTATGTGATTCAGCTCAATGGTATAATGACTTAATAAAAAAAAGGGGTAATTTAGCTCCTCTTATAACTGCAGTAGTTCATCCTGTGGATAGAGAGTCTTTGTTAGGAGCATTTTTGTCAGCTTCAGAGGGGTTAATTGATCCAATTTTGATTGGACCAGCTAGTAAAATTAAAGATATAGCAGAAAAAGAGCACTTGGATATTTCTCCATATAGAATAATTGATACGGAGCATAGCCATGAAGCTGCGGAAATAGCTGTTAAAATGGCAAAATCTGGTGAAGTTGAAGCATTGATGAAAGGAAAATTACATACAGATGAATTAATGAGTTGTGTAGTAAACAGAGAGCGCGGAATTAGAACGGCTAGGCGGATAAGCCATGTATTTGCTATGCGAGTACCAAATTATCATAAACCATTATATATTACGGATGCTGCAATTAACATTAATCCGAATTTAACAGCTAAGTGCGATATAGTGCAAAATGCTATTGATTTATTTAGAACTGTAGAATTAACAACTCCTAAAGTTGCATTAATTTCAGCTGTAGAAACAGTAAATCAAAAAATTCCTTCAACATTAGATGCAACAGCAATATGTAAAATGTCTGATCGTGGTCAAATTACAGGAGCTGTAATAGATGGTCCATTGGCATTTGATAATGCGATTTCTAAAGAATCTGCGCGGATTAAGGGAATAAGTTCTCCAGTAGCAGGAGAAGTGGATATAATTATGGTTCCAGATCTTGAATCAGGTAATATTTTATATAAACAATTAACTTTGTTATCTGGTGTAGAAGCTGCTGGAATTGTTTTAGGTGCAAGAGTACCTATTGTATTAACTAGTAGAATTAGCAATACAACTGCCAGATTAGCATCTTGTGCATTAGCTTTATTATATACGCGAAATAGAATAGGGGGGGCAATAATATGAAAACAATTTTAATTTTGAATACAGGGTCATCTAGTATTAAGTTTACTATTTTTGGATTATCGTCTCATAATAATTTTGAGATGGCTTATCAAGGTAAGGTATCAGAAGTATTGCGACTTCCTAGATTTAAAATAATGGATCATAATAAACGAGTTATAGAAGAAAAAAGATTATCGGAAAAAGGTCATGAAGTATCTTTAAAAGCTATTATAGAATTTCTTATTCAATTAGAAGAAAGTAAAAAAATAGTTCTATGTGCAGTAGGGCATCGTGTAGTACATGGAGGTAGTATATTTACTGGTCCTGCAATAGTAAATGATGAAGTTTTAGAACAGTTAGTATCGTTAGAATGTTTGGCGCCATTGCATCAACCCTTTAACGTTAAGGGGATAACAACAATTCAACAACTAGGTTTGAATATTCCTCAAATTGTTTGCTTTGATACGGCATTTCATCATACATGTACTAGACTTTCTAAAATTTTTGCTATTCCAAGAGAATTAACTAATGAAGGTATTATACGGTATGGGTTTCATGGATTATCATATGCTTATATAAGTCAAGTATTAGATAATTATATAGGAGAGACAGCGAATGGTAAAGTAATTGTGGCTCATTTAGGAAATGGAGCTAGTATATGTGGTATGGATAATAAAGTCAGTATTGCAACTTCTTTGAGTTTTACTGCAGCAGATGGGCTAGTTATGGGAACTAGGTGCGGAAATATAGATCCAGGAGTTATATTGTATCTAATGGAACAAAAGAAATGGACAATAGAACAAATTAATGAATTACTCTATCAAAAATCTGGATTATGGGGAGTTTCAGGTGGAATTAGTTCTAGTATGCTGGACCTAGAGCTATCTCAAGCACCAGAAGCGTTAGAGGCTATTGATTTATTTTGCTATAGAGCTGCGCGTGAAATTGTATCTATGTGCGTTACTTTAGAAGGTTGTGATGCTATAATATTTACTGCCGGCATAGGAGAAAATTCAGCAACAGCAAGACATCGTATTATAAGTCGCTTAGGATGGTTAGGTGTATATTTAGATAAGGAGCTTAATTCAAAGCACGCTTCTGTTATTAGCGCTAAAAATAGCAAAATGTTAGTTAATATAATTCCTACTAACGAAGAATTTGTAATAGCTAAAAGTACATTTGAAATGATTTAAAAATAATTTAATAAAAAAAAGTAAACATTATGATAGTAGATTTAAAAGATAAGAAAGGATTAATTATAGGTATAGCTAACGATAAAAGCATAGCGTATGGATGTGCAAATAAGTGTAGAGAGGCAGGTGCAGATCTGGCGATTACCTATTTAAATGCTAAATCTGAATCTTATGTTAGACCTTTAGCAGAAAAGCTTGGAAGTAAAATTATTGTTCCTCTTGATGTGCAAAATGAAGAACAGCTTAAAGAGGTGTTTAGTACTATATCAAAGAAATGGGGAAAGTTAGATTTTTTATTGCATGCTATTGCTTTTGCACCAAGAGAAGATTTGCATAATAAACTTATAGATTGTTCCAAAGAAGGATTTTTACAATCTTTAGACATTTCTTGTTATTCATTTATCAACTTAGCTAAGTTAGCTGCGCCTTTAATTTCAAAAGGTGGAAGTATTATGACTGTTACATATCATGGCAGTACAAAAGTCGTTCCTAATTATGATTTAATGGGGGTAGCTAAGGCTGCATTAGAAGCTGCGGTAAGATATTTAGCATATAATTTAGGAGAATTTGATATTAGAGTTAATGCAATATCCCCAGGACCTATTATGACAAGAGCTGCTTCTGGAATATCAAATTTTGATATATTGTTAAATCAAGCTCAACAGAAATCACCTTTAAGACGCTCAGTAGATTTGAATTGTGTAGGAAATACAGCAGCATTCTTATTTAGTCAAGCCGCTAAAGATATTACAGGAACAATACAGTATATTGATACAGGTTCCTCCATAATGGTGTAATAATTAACTAAAAAGCAAATAAATTACGGTCTATCAGATCGTGCTTTAAATGTTTTAAACAAAAAGGCCGGAAGTCCTCTTACTTTAGGTGGCGGATGAAAGGCCTCAAAACGCTACTACGCGGGGTATAGCCGTCTAAAACTCCAATTGAGCATTATTGGTTCAAGATTAAGTATAAAATTAGGAATGTTATTCATGAATTTTCAGACTTCTCAGATACTGCTACTTTTGTTCTTAAAAATATAAATGTCTCTACCTCATGAAGTTATACTATACCTTGAGCTCAATATCTTAATATGGTACGTTGCGGTTCTAAATAGGGATGGTGCAAGTAATTGTCCACTCTACCAGCTAATAAAGTTTTCACTTTCTGCATCACGAATAACCTGTAGCGCTTTTGCATTGCTACTTAGAAGTATTAATATATAAAATATAAAAACTAGCTTTATAGTTTTCATAAATTACCCCCTTCTTAAGGATTTATGCTTTGTTCTTAGTTTAAAAAAAATAAAACAAATTAAATTTACTAACGTTCCTATAAAAACTCCTTTAATGGGACACTGAATAAATAATTCCCATAAAGTAAAGCTAAATATACCAAATATAGCACAATAAATAAATTCTTTGTGAGAGATACTAATATTATAAAAACTTGCTATTAAAGGTACTAAAATCATAGGAGCCCAAAATCCACTTATAAATATTACTAATTCAAGAATATTATTGTTAAAATTCATAGCTAAATATATCGATAAACATCCAACTATAACTGTAATTACTTGAGCTGCTAATAGTAATGTATTTGGATTTTTAATATTCATTAATGGTTTTATAACATCATTTACTATACTACTGGTAGCTGTATTTAAATCGTTATCTGCAGTAGACATTGTTGCAGCTAATAAACCGATTATTATTAATCCTTTAATTCCAATAGGGATCATACTAATAAAATAAGAGATAGTTAGTGCCGATCCATGTTCTTTATGTAGAATAAAAACGACTAGTCCGTTAATTGTGATAATTGTTATAAAACAAACATAAATTATACTTTTTGTTATAATAGCTTTTTTTACTTCTATCTCATTTCTATTAAATAAAATTTTTTGTATAAAACTAGGAGAGAAGCAAGCTAATGAAAAAGCTATAGCTATTTCAATAGTTTCATATATTAAGTTTGGATTAGTTATCATAGAATATTTATATGTTGGGACTTGATGAATAAAATTCATGAATCCAATTTTATAAATTCCTAATGCTGAAATTAGAGGTATTGTAATTATCATCGCAAAGAATTGCAATAAATTAACACCGATTATAGAGCGTAATCCTCCCGCGGCAGTATAAATTATTATTATAATGTAGCTTAATATAATTCCTTCTGTGAAGTTAATTTTTAATATATTTTGAAAAATATAGCTCCCTACTAAAATTTGAGCTGCAAGGTATCCTATAGAAGTAAATATAGCTGCAAATCCTGTAATAATTTTTCCTTTATTTCCATAATTAGCGACCATTAATTCTCCTACACTTAATGCTCCGGAATAAGTTTTAATTAACTTGGGTACTATGGTAACAGCTATAATAATATCTACTAAAACAGAAAATAGTACTCCATAAGTGTAAGCTAATGTGCCAGTAAATGCTTTTTCAGATAGACCAAAAACTGTACCTCCTCCAACTGCATTAGCAAAGATAGTGGCAATTAATGATAATCTACTTATCTTAAAATCTGATTTAATTGAACTATATTCAGAAATGTAATTAATTCCAGTACGGTTATATAGTCCAATAATTAGGACAGTTAATAAATAAATTATAATGAGAATATCATCTATCATGAATATAAGGTTTTATTAATTTTTATGTAATGCAATAATATTAAGTTTGGAATAAGGCTCAAAGCGCCTAAAAGAAAGAAAATAACCCAACCTGTGTAATGTAGTATAATACCCGAAGTCGCAGAAAACAATACTCTTGATACTCCCATCATACTTGTAAAAATAGCGTACTGAGTTGCTTTATAGTTACCAGCGCATAAAGAAGTGATAAATGCAATATAAGCTGCAAACATCATTCCACTAGTCAAACTAGTAACAATAATAGTAATAACTAATAAAGAAAATGAATTAAAATAAAAATATTGTTCTATGAACATTAAATAGGATATTCCGTGAATTATTGCGAAATATTTAAGACCTTGATAAATAGATATTTTAATCATAAAAATTCCTGCAATTAGTCCTCCAAATATAGTACTAATTACACTAAGTAGTTTTCCTATTGCTATTTCTTTTTCATTAAATCCAATTTCTAATAAGAAAGGATTAATCATGCTTACAATTAAATTATCAGCCATACGATATATAGTTATAAATAACATTAGGACAATAATTATTTTTATAGTTCCTATAGGTTTTAATACAGTGTTCAAAAAGTTTATGGAAGAAACAGTTTTTCCTTTAAGTGGTTGAATTTTTATTGTTAATTTGAATAGTAAGATAGTTATTAAAATTATTAAAATAACTAAAAGTTGATATATATGTTGCCATTTAATGTAAATGGATAAATAAATTGCCCCTGGCCCTATAAGCAACATTCCTAATCTATATCCTAATATATATACACCAGAAGTACTACCTTGCTCTTTTGGCAAAAGAATATCTGATCGTAGCGCACCTAAAATACTATCTTTACTAGCACTAAATAAAGATATCATAATTCCCCAAAACATTATTTTGTTTAAATGTATTTCAGGAGTTAATGTACTCATTTGATATAACGAAATAGCTAATAATATTAATAAAATTATTAATACATTTAACCTATTTTTAATCTTTTCTAATAAAGGCATCCATATAAAATTAAAAGCATAAGGTAATGCAGTTGCTGAAACGAATAAGCCTATTTTGATTTTATCAATTTCAAATTTTGCTAACCAAAAATTTATAGTGCTAACATTTAATGTTAATGTAATCCCGCTAATAAGCCCATATAATAAGATAGTAATATGTTTATACATCGAGAATTTTATATTAAAAATATTTTTTGACATTAATTCTTCAATAAAGTATAAAGAGCATGTAAGAATTTTTAAAGATCTTAATAATTTTAAAATATATGGAAACGGTCTTTAATTTAATTATTCAAAAAATTAAATTTAGACCTAAGTTAGCGATTTTTTTATCTGGTGTTATTACTACATTTGCTTTTGCTCCCTATTTTATAGTAATTTGTTTAGCTTCATTATCAATAATTGCTTATCATATTAAGCACTCTGATTCAGCAAAAAAAAGTTTTTTTTATGGATGGCTTTTTGGATTAGGTTTCTTTATTAGTAGTTTATATTGGATCAGCATTGCGCTTACTATAGACATAGAACAATTTTGGTGGGTTACGCCTTTTAGTATTATAGGTTTGCCTTCAATATTAGCAATCTTCACTGCTTTTGTAGGTGTAAGTAGTTGGTATATATATAAATATTTAAAAAAAAATTTTTTTTTCATTTTTAGTATTTGTTGGGTATTTATTGAATTGATACGTTCTTGGATTTTTACTGGTTTTCCATGGCAATTACTAGGCTATAGTTTGTCTTTTAGTACAGTTTTAATACAAAGTGCTAGTATTTTTGGTGTTTATGGGTTGAGTTTTTTCGTTATATACATTTTTAGTGGCCTATCATGTATATTTAATTCTCAAAGGAGAGAATATCTAATAATGAGTGGATCTATTATTTTCTTAATTACAATATTTGGTATAATAAGATTATCGTTAAACTCAACTCAATTTAGCGATATCTTGATTAGAATAGTACAACCAAGTATTGTGCAAAAATTCAAGTGGACTGATAAGTATTTTGAAGAAAATTTAGAACGGCATATTAAATTATCTCGTAATGATGATATCGAACCATTTCCAGATATAATTATATGGCCTGAAGATGCAGTAGTCGTGCCATACACAGTACCGTATGTATTAGATGCTATATCTTTTGCTTTAATTAAAGATAGTAGCATTTTAATTACAGGAGGTGTTAATGATACTAAATATAATCAAAACTATAAAATTTATTCAGCAATGTATGCTATAAATACAAGTCATGAAATATTATTTGAGTATCATAAGCAACATTTAGTACCATTTGGGGAATATATGCCGTTAAGAAAAATAATTCCAATAAAAAAAATAACAAATGGAGAAATAGATTATAGCTCTGGAAAAACACCTAATACATTTGTCTTAGATATGTTTAAGGGGCTTAAAATTACACCACTTATTTGTTATGAAGCTATCTTTCCAGAAGAGGTACGAAAAAAAAGTAATAATGCAGATGTTATTATTAATATAACCAATGATTCATGGTATGGTAATTCTTCTGGTCCATATCAACATTTTTATATGACAGTATTAAGAGCAGTAGAAAATGGTATTCCTCTTATACGAAGTGCAAATAATGGAATATCTGCATTTATAGATCCTTTAGGTAGAATTATATCTAGTACTAAACTTTATCAAATTATTAGTATAGACTCTAAGTTACCTATAAAATTGAAAAATATAGTTACTCTATATTCAAAATTTGGAAACATTTTATTATTAATTTTTATATCTATGGTGTATATAGGATTAAAAATAAGTAACTTTCAGTATTAAAATTTAATTTATTGAAATTAATAATTAATTTCAATTAAGGCTTGTTTTTTTATAGATATACTAATATTATTCTATTCATAATATTAGAAAGGTATGTAATTATGGATGTTAAAACTATAGATGTTGATAACCCTAAAAATGAAAAAGAGTTAGAAGTTGCAACAAGAATAGATCCTATAGATGTAATTGTAGGAGAAAAAATATCTATTAGAAGACGATTATTAGGATTAAGTCAACAAGATGTTGCTAAAGCTAGTGGTGTAAGCATTCAACAAATACAGAAATATGAAAAGGCTATTAATAGAGTATCTAGTAGTAGATTATATCATTTTGCTAAAATATTAAAAATAGCTAGTATAGACTATTTTTTTCCTAAAGTCCAAGAGGAGATAAATACTCCTTTGACATTTGCTGAAGGAGATGAATCATTTGACTATGATGTAGATTCTTCTATAAAAGAAAAAGAAGTACTATCTTTAGTTAAAGAGTTTAGTAGAATAAAAGATCATAATGTTAGAAGATTATTTTTAGAGTTAATAAAATCAGTTGCAACAATAAATTATGTTAAAAATATTTAAAATATTTTTTTTTGCGTATATTTGTATATGTAGTTGTCAGGGGGTGTCTGCTGCAAGAATAAAAGATGTGGCATCATTTAATGGTGTAAGAGACAATATTTTAGTTGGGTTAGGGTTGGTAGTTGGTTTAAATGGGACAGGGGATAATTTAAAAAATTCAGTTTTTACACAAAAAGGATTAACAGATTTCTTAGAGAGGTTAGGTGTTAATATACAAGGGTCAGATTTAAAAACTAAAAATATAGCAACAGTTACAGTAACTGCTAATTTACCAGCATTTTCTCATCAAGGGACTAGAATAGATGTAAATGTTAGTACGATAGGAGATGCAAAAAGTTTAAGAGGGGGGTCTTTATTAGCATCCACTCTGCTAGGAGCTGATGGAAGTGTTTATGCGGTTGCGCAGGGACCTGTGGTAATATCTGAATTTAATCCTGTGTCATCAGATGTAAAAAGTAAAAATATTGGAGTTGAAACTAATGGATTTGTTAAAAATGGTGCTATTATCGAAGCAGAGTTAGATTTTGATTTCTCTGTTTTGGATAATTTAAGGTTATCATTGCATTCTCCTGATTTTAGTACGTCTCTTGCAATAGTTGATTCAATAAATAGTAATATTTCTGGAAATGTTGCTTCTGCAATTGATCCTGCTACTGTACAAATAATTATTCCTACTTATCGCAAAAAAGATATAGTGCAGTTTATTTCTGAAATTGAGCAATTAACAATAAAACCAGATTATAGAGCTAAAATTGTTATCAATGAAGCAACGGGTACTGTAGTTATTGGTAATAATGTAACAATTAGACCAGTTGCTATAGCCCAAGGAAATTTAATGGTTACAATAGGAGGAAATCAAAATTTTCAAGAAGATATTAATAATCCATCGTTACCAGAAAAAACACAAGATTTAATTACAAAATCAATCGATCGGCAAAGAGGCAAACAGCTTCAAATATTAGAATCTAGTACAACGTTAAATGAATTAGTTGTTGGATTAAATAAATTAGGAGTGTGGCCCCGCGATATAATTAATATTTTACAAAGTATTAAAGAAGCTGGAGCATTAGATGCTACAATTGAGGTTCATTAATTTTTCAATCATTATATACTTCGTCAAACACTTCTCAAAAGTTGTTTCCTGGAACCTCTGTGCTCATGTGCGTCTAAGGCATACTCGGCTGCTTGATTTTGTAATTCCTTGCTTCTTTCGGAGTTTGACTTTATATACCAATTTTTCAAATAAGAGCAGTATACTTAAGGGAAGAAAATTATTTTTTTATTTATAAATAGGTGGTGTTCTATTATTTTTTCTATTACTATCTATAGTAGAATCCCTATAAAAGAAAAATAACTATGCGTTCAATTGTTTTTACATTATTTATAATGTTACTATCTAACACATCATGTACTACTAATATTCCCTATGAAGTTAAAAGTCCTTGTGTAGGTGCTACTCCAACAGATAGTACACAATTGTTTCATTATCCTTGTGTTAGAAGACCAGTTAATTCCATACGAGATCTAGTATAAAAGTATTTTAGATTAGTTATAATAATAAATCCCTTAATTTATTAATAGTTTTAATAAATATTTCTTGATTTTGATTGGAAGGAAGGCATAATGGTAACCTTATATCTGGTTTGCATAAATTAAATAAAGACATAACATATTTAATGCTAACTGGATTAGGTTCTATACTTAACACTTGATATAAAGGTAATAATTTTTTTTGTAATTCAAGAGATTCTTTAACTCGATTTTCTGAAAAAGAAGTGTATATATTTTTTATAGTTTTAGGAGCTAAATTAGAAAGGACGGATACTAATCCGATTGCCCCATGTGCATATGACATTAATGCATTTATATCATCTCCAGCTAGTATAGAAAAATTTTGAATTTTTAGTCTCATTGGGCGAATGAAATCGTTTCCAGAGTCTTTTATTCCAATAACTCTAGGTAATTTAGATAATTCTATTATTGTTTCATCTGACATTTCTACACAAGTACGTCCAGGAATATTGTATAAAATTATAGGTAAGCTTGTATTTGAATGGATGTTATAAAAATGTTGTAATATTCCATTTTGAGAAGGTTTAACATAATTTGGAACAGTACATAGTAAGGCGCTTACCTGCATTTTTTCTGCAATTTTTATTAATTCTAATACATATCTAGTGCTGCTATGAGAGCAACAAGCAATAATTGGTATCTTTCCTCTGCTTATATTGATAGCACAATGTAGCAATTGTTCATATTCTTCTTTAGTTAATAGCATTCCTTCACCAGTTGATCCAGCAACAACAATACCATCTATTTGAGTTTCAATTTGTTTGATAATTAAAGATTCAAAGCAATTAAAATCTAATTTATCATTATCAAAAGGAGTAATGATAGCGGTAATAATTCCATTTAATTTAATCATATTTTTCCTATTAATTTAGTATAATTTTTTATTATAGCTTCAGTAACATTTTGGTTATTGAAGATAATATTTTTATTTTCATCTATAACTAAGGTTTTTACTGGTTGAATTTCACAAGCGGTGCCAGTAATAAAGCATTCAGAGTAATCTTTAATTTCGTCTACTTTAATGTGTCGCTCTTCTATACCTAAACCTAATTCACTAGCAATCATAAGGACAGTTTTTCTAGTAATGCCATTTAAGAAACAATCTGGAAGAGGAGTAATTAATTTATCTTTATTGGCAAAAAATATATTACTAGAAGTGCATTCTGCTATATACCCTCTCCAGTCAAGCAATAATGCGTCATCATAGCCCAATTGTAACGCCTTTCTTTTAGAAATTATTAAATTTGTATATCCTCCAGATACTTTACAATTAATAGGAATACTGTTTGGAGATGCTTTAACCCATTCACTTATCATAAGTGTAAAATTTTTCTTAACAATGGGATTAAATGGAATTAATGCTATCATTATATTATTTGATAAATCAGGTGAGCAAATCTGCATAGATTCACTACCGCACCATACTAGAGGTCTAATATAAGCATTAAAAATTTTATTTTTTTCCATTAGCTCCTTTGTAGCTGACTTTATATCATCCACAGTAAAAGGAATTTTAATAGATAACGCATTAGCTGATTGAAATAATCTAACAGTATGTTCCTGGAGTTTAAAAACTAATCCTTGATAGGATGCTTCTCCTTCAAAAGCTGAGCTTGCATAATGTAAACTATGGGATAGAACAGAAATTTTAGCATCAAATGTTTTAACAAAATCGCCATTGAACCATATATATTTACTAAGGTATTCTAATTTTACCATTATTATTATTTAAATTAGATTTATAATGAGACGACAACATATTCTTATAGTAGATGATGATAGCAAAATTTTAAAATTAATAAAACAGCTTTTTATTCTCAATAATTTTTTAGTTTCAACGGCTGAGAATACTTTTCAAGCTGAGAAATATCTTAAATATTTTATTTTTAATTTATTAATTTTGGATATTATGCTTCCGCATACGACAGGATTAGAGTTTGCTAATAAAATAAAGTCTCAAAATATTAAAATACCGATTATATTGCTAACAGCACTTTCTAGTACTAATGATCGTATTAAAGGGCTTGAATCAAAAGTTGATGATTATATTACTAAACCATTTGAACCTAAGGAATTAATATTACGTGCTAGAAATTTAATTGATTTGTATGCTCAATTTGAAATAAAAACCAATGATATTTATATAGGAAATTGTTGCTATAATCAAAAAACTAAACAACTCACAAAAAATAAACAGGACATATATCTTAGTGATACGGAACAAAAATTATTAGAGTTATTTTTACAAAATAATAATCAAATTTTAACTAGAGAAAGATTAAGTGTATTAATGGGTGAATTAAATTCCAGATCTATTGATGTGCAAATTGCGAGATTAAGAAATAAAATAGAAGATGATAGTAAAAATCCTAAATATATTAAAACAATACGTCACCAAGGGTACTTATTATATTTATAATAATCTAATTCCTAAATCTTTAATGATTAGATTTATGGCTATAATGATTATTCCTACTATAATGAGTCAAATATTATTAGCATATTTATTTTATGATAGACATTGGTATAATGTTGCCTATTATAATAGTAATCTCATTACAAATCAAATTAAGTTATTGATTCATGATATAAAAATTAATACAAATTATGCTGATAGAGTAGCTTATTTTTTAAAATTGAAATATACATTCATAAAAGAAATAAATTATTTTTCAGCCCCTCTTCCTAAGGAGTTAGAAATTCTAAAACAGACTATAGCAGATAGTATTTTGATACCAAGTATTCTTACTTATTTGCCTGATGAAAAGCAAATAGTAATTTATTTTGATTTAGATAATAAAATACTTGAAATTCGACTACCTAAAAAACCAATAATTAATCCTACTCCATATATATTTACACTTTGGTTGATTTTTTTAACGCTTTTATTATTAAGTATATCAATCACTTTTTCAAAGAATCAGATAAAATCAATCTTAGCTTTAACTACAGCGGCAGATAATTTTGGTAAAGGATTAAGTAATGATAATTTTAAACCTTCTGGAGCAAAAGAAATTAGACAAGCTGGGAATGCGTTTTTAAAAATGAGACAACGAATTATTAATTATATATCTCAGAGAACAAAAATGCTTGCTATGATTTCACATGATTTAAAAACACCATTAACTAGATTGAAGCTACAATTAGAATTAATATCAACTAAACATGAAGAAATTGATTCTATGAAAAATGATGTAGACAGTATGACTCAAATGATTAATAGTTATTTGGATTTTGCACGCAATGAATGGCAGGAAGAAAGTGTAAAAATAAATTATAGCAATTGGTTTATAGAATTAATCAAGCTATATTGGACTGATTTGAATTTAATTCATGATATAGAAACTAACCTTTTTGTGTCTATAAAAACTAAAACATTACAAAGAGCTATAGCTAATATTTTAAACAATGCTTCATATTATAGTTCAATAATAATGATTAGTATTTATAAGCAACAAAAATTAATTATTACTGATATTGAAGATAATGGTGTTGGTATAAAGAAAGAAGAAAGAGAATTAGTATTTAAACCATTCTATCGCTCTGATAATGCGAGACATATAACTAATAAAGGAAATGTTGGGTTAGGTTTAACGATAAGTAAAGAAATCATTCTGGGTCATTATGGTAATATAACACTACATTCAAGTAGTAAACTTGGAGGATTATTAGTTAGAATATCTTTGCCAGAATATGAAATAAAAGATTATGAATAGTACCTTAAAGCATTTAGCGGTAATTATGGATGGAAATAGAAGGTGGGCTAAACAACACAACTTAACAAGAGCTATAGGTCATAAAAAGGGGCTAGAAGCAGCTAAAAAATTGATTGTTAATTCAATTAAAAATAAAATTCAATATTTAACAATATATTCTCTTTCGATAGAAAATTGGAATAGATCTAATGCAGAAATTAATACCATCATTGGTTTTTTAATACATTATTTAAATAACGAAGTAGATGATTTGCATAAAAATAATATTAAGCTTCAAGTAATTGGGGATTTGACTAGATTAAATTCTAGATTAAGACAAAAAATTGAGTATGTAGAAAAGCTTACACAACATAATACTCTTCTGAAATTATATGTTGCTTTTAGCTATAGTGGAAAATATGAAATAGTGGAAGCGTGTAAAAATATTGTTAAAAACAATGTTCCGATAGATCATATTGATGTAGATGTATTCAAAACTTATCTTTATGCTAAAGATATGCCGGATGTAGATTTGTTAATAAGGACTGGAAAGGAGAAAAGAATAAGTAACTTTACCTTATGGCATCTTGCATATGCAGAGTTATATTTTATTGATAAATATTGGCCTGATTTTGATGAACAAGATTTATTAGACGCTATTAATAATTTTTATACAAGAAAACGTAATTTTGGAAAATAAAAAAAAATCCTTGTATTTTATTTTTTATATGTTATAATCTCAAAAAATGATTTTCTATAAAAAATAACGTAGAATCACATGTTCCGCAAAACTTATAAGTAAATATTCTTAACTTTAATGAATTTTTGAATACTTTATTTTTATAATAAAGAAGGTATTTTTATGAAAACAAAAGATATCGTTTCCGAAGTGCAAGATTTTCTAAAAAGTAAAAATTTTTGGATGTTATTTGCATCTAGAGATGAAATAAACAATTATGGGTGGTTAAATTTAGTTAAAAACCAACATCCGCTTGCTCTTTCTAAATTAAAAACAACTTATCAAAATAATTTAACACAAGATAAGTTAAAAAAAGCAATTACTTGGAATGAGCTAAAAGAAATTCATAAAAGTTTATATCCAATAGAGTTTAATGGTGATATTTTTGATTATGATGAGCTTTATTATTCTACTATATTAAAAGTTTGTTATAAAATACATAAAAGTAAGAATGAAAAAGAAACGCTATCTGATATACAAGAAATTCAAAGAATTACCCAAAGCGAAACCTGTTGTTGTACTATTAAAGATGAAGTTGTAAAATCTGAATGGACTGCAAAAGAAAAAGATTTATACATTCCTAAATTGTTGAATGATTATAACCAGAAGTTAAACAAACTTAAGGACGTAGAAGATATTATAGAGCATATCTTTTTATATACAAGGTATTTATTATGTATTCATCCATTTATGGATGGTAATGGTAGATTATTTAAGTTCTTTTCACAAAGAGAGATGATTAAGAAAGATTTAGATCCTATAATTGAAGATACTTATAACATACTCAATCCAAAGCAAATGTTTTTATTGTACAAACAGCAATATTTTCAAGCAATATTAAATAAAAAAAATGATCCAGAAATAAACGAAAATATATTTAAAAAAATTTTGACAGATCCCTATTTTATTATTTCACAGGATGTTAGATCAGAATTTGAAAATATTGTTGATGGCTATTGGAAAGTAGGTAATAAAGGCGAAAAAAATTATAGTGTAGTGATAAAAAATCATAAATTGGAGATTAAGGATAATTTTTTAGAAGATGAAAAAGAACTAATAAATTCTGAGTCTGACTATAAATATGCGCTTAAATTGCTTTTTAACAATGATATGAATCGTAATTCAAATCTTATGTTAGATAATTCGCAGCTTATTAAACATCTATCTCAAAAAATTAAGCCTTATACATTAGAAATTATAAAAAGTTGTTCTAAAGATAGTATGGTGTTGGGTATTATAAGTGACCTTATAGACAACAAGTTTCCTAATTTAAAAAAGTATATTAATGAAGGGGTAAATAAATGTCTACGTTTTTTTAAATTTACGTTTAAATGTATAGACAAAGATATTTCACTAGGATTTCCATATCAATTGAAATATGAAGGGGATCTTTATACTAACAACGAACCACAGGTTAATAGTACTTTTATAGATATGATAAATCTCTTTATAAGTAAGATAGGAAATGATTTGCTTACTAAGATGGGGTACGTTTTAAGCGTTCTTGACCCAGAAAAATGCGCTATACCTTTAGAGAAATTAGATAAGATATTTTTACAAAAAATAACTAATTTTTATAAATTAAATAATGTTTCAATAAATGAATTGTTTTGTATAGCTAAGATGCAACAAGAAAACTTAAATGGATTAGATTTAAGTGATCTTCATGCATATACTGGACCACAAATAGAGAATTGCATACTCGCTGGAAAAATTCTCCATTTTGATTTGAATGAATAATATAGTAGCCTTTAATATAAAATACGCCTGAAGATCTAACCCTTTAGATGTTATAGTGGAAATAAGAAAAAAATTTAGAAAATTGAAAAAATAATTGAGATTATTAATCTAACCACATTGCTAAGTTTTAAATTTTGCCTATTTATATTTATTTCAGTATTATCTGATTAATTAAAATGAATTAGTAATTAAGATGAAGTTACAAGACAAATTGCCTATAATTACTCTTAGGGATGTTGTATTATTTCCAGAAATTATTTTTCCTTTGCTGATTGAAAGAGAGGTTTCTTTAAACTCTCTTGAAATAGCGCTTAAAAATAATTCAAACATTATATTTGTTACTCAAAGAGACTCCAGTATAGAAAATCCTAAAACAAAAGATTTCTATAGTGTAGGGGTCGTTGCAAAAATACTACAAGTAATTAAATTTCCTAATAATAGTATTAAATTACTGGTTGAGGCATTATATCGGGTTACCCTTAATAAAGTTACTGAGTTTGATGAAATTCTGTTCGCTAAATTTGAAGAATTACCTGATAAAGGAATTAATGTTCTTGACGAGGATGCAATGTCTATATTGATGAACTTGATTGAGAAGTTTGTAGAATATTCAAAAATTAATAAAAAGATTAGTGCGGAAGTTTTAGAGTCTATTATGGATTATAAAAATCCAGCATATGCTACAAATCTTATCATTTCTCATTGTTCTTGTAAAACAGAAGATAAACAAAGAATTTTAGAAACAACGAATGTTTTAAAACGCATACATGATTTAATGGAGTTAATTAGCAAAGAAATTATTATTATTCAAACTAATAATGTTATACAAGCGCAAATTAAGAAACAAATAGAAAAAACTCAGCGTGATTATTATCTGAATGAGCAGATTAAGGCTATTCAAAAGGAATTAGGGGATGGAGAAGATAAGCCTGAAATTGCAGAGTTACTAAAAAAAATGAAACAATTAAAATTAACAAAAGAAGCGCAAGAGAAAGCAGAGCATGAGCTTAAAAAGTACAAGATGATGAATACAATGAGTGCTGAAGCTGTCATTGTAAAAAATTATTTGGATACATTACTTGGAATGCCATGGGGAAAACAGAGCAAAACAAAAGTTGATATTGTTAGAGCTGAAGAGCAACTAAATAAAGATCATTATGGATTATCAAAGATTAAAGAAAGAATAATTGAATATTTAGCGATACTCCAAAGATCGACTAAGTCTAAGGGACCAATTTTATGTTTAATAGGTCCTCCAGGAGTAGGTAAAACTTCCTTAGTTAAATCTATTGCTGAAGCAACTGGAAGACGATATGCAAAATTTTCTTTAGGTGGATTGAAAGATGAAGCTGAAATCCGAGGGCATCGTAGAACGTATCTTGGTTCTATGCCTGGAAAAATTATTAGTTTAATAAAAAAAACAAAAACTGATAATCCTGTTATATTACTTGATGAAATAGATAAAATGGGGACAGATTTTAGGAACGATCCATCTTCTGCTTTGCTTGAGGTTTTAGATCCAGAACAAAACAGTTGTTTTGTAGATCATTATCTTGAAGTAGAGTATGACTTATCTAATATAATGTTTATTGCTACTGCTAATTCTATGGATTTACCTCGGCCTTTATTAGATAGGATGGAGATATTGTTTTTATCTGGATACGTAGAAGAAGAAAAAATGGAGATAGCAAAACAGCATCTTATTCCTAAGCAAATAAAAATGCATTATCTGAAAAAATCAGAATTTAGTATCGAGAATGAAGCTTTATTAGAAATAATTCGATATTATACTAAAGAATCTGGTGTGCGTAACTTAGAAAGAGAAATAGGGGCTTTAGCTAGAAAAAGTTTGAAAAAAATTTTGAGTGATAAAAGTATTAAACATGTTAACATATGCAGTAATTTTTTAGAAAATTTTCTTGGAACTAAAAAGTATAGATTTAATTTTGTTGAAGAAGAAGATTTAATTGGAACAACTACTGGGTTAGCTTATACAGATTTTGGTGGCGATTTGCTTTCTATAGAAGCGGTAAATATTCCCGGTAAATGTGAAATTAAGGCTACAGGTAAATTAGGAGAAGTAATGAGAGAGTCTATTCAAACGGCTTTTAGCTTTTTTAGATCAAGATCAGAATATTTTGGAGTTTCATATGAGAAATATAAAGAAAATGATATTCATTTACATGTTCCAGAGGGGGCTGTTCCTAAAGACGGTCCTTCTGCTGGAATTGCGATTTTTACTACTATAATTTCTTTAATAACTAACATTCCAGTTAAAAGAACAGTTGCGATGACAGGAGAAATAACATTGAGAGGAAGGGTTCTTGCTATTGGGGGATTAAAAGAAAAATTATTAGCTGCAAGTAGAGGAGGTATAAAAACAGTAATTATACCACAAGATAACGTTAAAGATTTAAAAGACATTCCTAATAGTATTAAAGATACTTTAGAAATTATTCCAGTAACTACTGCAGAGCAAGTTTTAAGTATAGCGTTAACTAAACCTATTCATTTTAAATAAAATAATGCTTAGAGAATCTTTATTCTCTATATTTTTAATATTGTGTTGTTTGGATATATTTGATATATTTATCTCTGATGAATTATTTTAGGGGGGTTTGTAGCTCAGTTGGTTAGAGCACACGCCTGATAAGTGTGAGGCCGGAAGTTCAAGTCTTCTCAAACCCACCATTCTTTAACATTAGTAGATAATAGCAATGAAATCTGAAAAGCTTATTATGATTAAGGTTAAAGGGACTTCTTTAGAAGAAGAAGAAAAGAATTTCATTCAAAAATATCAACCTTATGGTATAATATTATTTAAGGAAAATATCGAAAACAAAGAGCAATTAAAAAATTTAACTACTGAAATATTAAAATTACATAAAAAATGTATAATTTCTGTAGATCAAGAAGGGGGTAGGGTTCAACGTGTTAATTTAGGAGAGAAATATCCACCTGCAGAATATTTTGGAAAATTATACGAACAAGACGGTAAAGAAAAGGCATGTAAAGTTACATACGAGTCTCATTACAAAATGGCCAAAGAATTATTAGATTTAAATATAAATTGTGTTTTAGGACCAGTAGTTGATTTACGTCATTCCGAAACTAGTGATGTAATTGGGGATAGATCGTTTAGTTGCAAACCTCAAATCGTTATAGATTTAGCAAAGGAGGTATTGCGCGCATTTAAAGACGTAGGAGTAATATCTTGTATTAAACATGCACCAGGACATGGTCTAGCAAAAGTGGATAGTCATAAAGAATTGCCAATAGTTATAGATTCCTTAGAAAAATTAAAAAATAATGATTTTTATATATTTAAAGAATTAGCTAAGGATTCAAATATACAATTATGTATGACAGCTCATGTAAATTACACAGCCTTAGATAATGCCTTACCTGCAACTATTTCTCCATCTATAATGGATTATATTAAAAATGATATAGGAATTAAGGGGCCAATTGTTAGTGATGATATATGTATGGGCGCTTTATCAAAATTTGGTTCTTCTTATTCAAATATTGCTAAGCAATTTATTGCTAAGCAATTTTGGAAAGCAGGAGGAGATATCGTTTTATGTACAGGAGAGATAGAAGATCTAATTAGTATAGTAAATTAAATTTTTATGCTATTAAACGAGCAACAAATAAGTGAAATATTTAGAATATTTGAAGAAAGTAACCCTAATCCTGTTATTGAGTTAAATTATACTAATATTTTTACTTTATTAGTTGCTGTTGTATTATCTGCTCAAACTACAGATATTATAGTTAATAAAGCCACTGCTCCTTTATTTGAAAAATATGATGCTCCAGAAAAAATGCTTCAATTAGGAGAAGTTGGGCTAAAGGAGTATGTTAAAACTATTAATTATTATAATAATAAAGCTAAAAATATCATTAATATTAGCAAAATACTAATAAACAAGTATAATAATATAGTACCAGATAACTTAAAAGATTTAATTTTTTTACCTGGTGTAGGAAAAAAAACTGCTAATGTTATTTTGAATGTTTTTTTTGGGAATAGTACTATAGCAGTAGATACGCATGTATTTCGCTCATCTCAAAGGATAGGATTAGCTAGAGGGAATACTCCTAATGAGATAGAGTCTCAATTAAATGAAAGGATTCCCAAACAATGGCTTAAAAGAGCAGGGCAGTGGTTAATATTACATGGAAGATATATTTGTAAAGCACGAATTCCATTGTGTAACAAATGTTGTATAAATTCTTTTTGTTTATATTATAAAGGAAAAAAATATGGATAATGATTTAAATGTCAAGCCTCTTAATATAAAGGCTGAAAAATTAGCAATAATGCTTCATGGAATTGGTTCAGATGGAAGGGATTTGTTGAGTTTAGTACCATATATGCAAAAAAAACTACCAAACGTTCATTTCTTTTCACCTAATGGTATAGAAAAAGCAAATATGGCGATGACAGGGTATCGATGGTTTAATTTAGAAGATACTAATTTATTAGCGTTAAATAAAGAATTAGGTCGTGTATATCCTAAAATTATGGATTTAGTTAAAAAAAAGCTTGATGAGTTAAATTTACAATGGAAAGATTTGATTTTGATTGGTTTCTCTCAAGGTGCTATGGTAGCAACATATCTTACTTTATCTTCTGAAGAGAGGTTAACAGCTACAATTTCTTTTTCTGGAGTATGTATTCCACCGGTTCGAATACCAAACTATATTTCAAAAACTCCTATATGTTTAATCCATGGGCAAGAGGATAGTGTAGTAGAATTTAAATATTTGGATTTATCATTTAAAAAATTACAAGAATATGGATTTTTAGTTGAAAAACACGTAATACCTAATTTAGAACATTCGATTGATTCGAATTGTATTAACAAAACTGTAGAATTTATATTATCAAATATTTAGAAAAAAATGAGTAGCTTAGATTCTAGTATTTTTGAGTTAATCGAGAAAGAATTACAAAGACAAAAATTTAAATTAGAACTTATTGCTTCGGAAAATTTTGTTAGCAAAGATGTTTTAGCCGCTCAAGGATCTGTATTAACTAATAAATACGCAGAAGGGTATCCAGAAAAGCGTTATTATGGTGGATGTGAATTTGTCGATCAAATTGAAACTTTGGCAATAGAGAGAGCTAAAAAATTATTTAATTGTCAATATGCTAATGTTCAACCGCATTCTGGGTCTCAAGCCAATCAATCTGTATTTTTGGCACTCTTAAAACCAGGAGATACAATATTATCTATGTCTTTACAAAGTGGAGGGCATTTATCACATGGGTCTTCAGTAAATTTATCAGGAAAGTGGTTTAAAGTAATTGAATATAATGTGAATCCTAAAAATTATTTGATAGATTATAATGTGATAGAAAATTTAGCTTATAAGCATAAGCCACAGCTTATTATTGCTGGTTATTCTGCATATACTAGGAACTTGAATTTTGAAAAGTTTCGCAATATAGCAGATAAAGTGGGAGCGTATTTAATGGCAGATATTGCACATATCGCTGGATTAATAGTAACTGGGCATCATGTAAGTCCTATTCCGTATGCAGATGTAGTAACGTCTACAACACATAAAACTTTACGTGGACCAAGAGGCGGAATCGTATTAACGGATAATCTAGATATTGGGAAAAAAATTAACAGTGCTATTTTTCCTGGATTACAGGGAGGGCCGCTAATGCATGTAATTGCTGCAAAAGCAGTTGCTTTTTATGAAGCATTAAATCCTGAGTTTTATTCTTATATTAATCAAGTTATATTAAATGCTAAAGCATTAGCAGATATTTTATATAAAAATGGATATAATGTTTTGACAGGAGGAACAGAAAATCATATGGTGCTTATTGATTTGCGTAATAAAAATATTACTGGGAAACAAGCACAAAGTGATCTTGAGGGACTAGGTATTGCTTGTAATAAAAACAGTGTTCCATTTGATACTACTTCTCCATTTATTACATCAGGTATTAGATTAGGTTCTCCAGCTTGTACAACCAGGGGAATGAAGGAGGAAGAATTTAAGTTAATAGGTAATTTAATCATTGATTCGATAGAAGGAAAAAAATTGTATGATGTTAAAAACAACGTTATAGAATTATGTCAAAGATTCATGATATATTAGTTGTATGGCACTAAAAAAGGATGATATACAAATATTTTTATTAGAGATATTAAATACTGTAAAACAATTAGTTGCCTTATTACAAAAAGAAAATAAAGCATTGAAAGCTAATAAATTGAAAGAAGCGCAACTTTTACAAGAAAAAAAACAAAATTTATTAGCAATATTAAATACTTTCGATACAAATATAAAAGATATTGAAGAGATTAAAACAATTAGTAAAAATATATTAGATGACTTTGCTTTGCAAAGTAGAAATTTACAAAAAGAGCTATATTTAAATGAAGTATTGATAAAAATAAAATTAGATATTAATATGGAATTTTTAAAAAATATAAAAGAACAATTAAACTTGCAGTATAAAAATCAAATTGGATATAATAATAAAGGAAATTTATTATCAGATAAAAAATTGGCACAAATTATGCCTTATTTAACTATAAATAATAAAGTTTAAATTAAAATATATTATAAAAATGGTAAAAAATACTACTAATGTAGTACGTGAACAGATTAACGTTTTAGAAAAAAATTTATCGTCTTCTACAATTCCTGGCGCTACAAGGCATGAGCTGCTTATAAAAGGATTGAAAACAGGTGATAATATCATTCCCCAAATTGTTGGAGAAAAGCGGTCTATTGATGATTTTATTGACTTGCAATTAAGAAATAGTTGTAGTGTTACTTCGAAGATTGAAGTTCAGTCGAATTATTTAGCGCGTTTTATTGATTCAATTAACGATATAAATAGTGAATTAAATCCTGGAGCAGCTTTATCTGAGTTTTTATCAGCAGCAAGGGATTTAAGTTCGGGAGATAAACAAATCGATTTAGGAGTTTTTTTATCATCTGTACAAAAATTGAAGACATGTGTTTCAGGACTTATAGAAAATGGGAATGTTTTAATATTAGAAGTAGGTCAAGAAATTAATAGTTACATAACTAGAATTAATCAGTTACTAAAAGAAATACAGGGAATTAACACCGAACTTATCGGCTCTGATAGCAATTTTAACGCTGGGCTGATAGACGAAAGAGAAGAAGCATTGAAAAATTTAGCAAAATTAATTAATATTAATGCATTCGTTTTAAAAGATAACTCTGTTGTAATTTCTACTTCGAGTGGGATGGTTCTGGTATCAGGAGGAGAGTGTGCTTCAATTGATAGGGATAGTGATGACTTATGGAAATTATCTTACGGAGGTTTAGAAACAATAAAATTTGATGCAAGAAGTGAGTTTACTTCAGGAAAAATTGGTGGGCTATTAGATGTAAAAAATAATTTATTACCAAAACAGATAGACTTAACAAAATCTCTAGCTAAGGAAATTGCTTCTCAGGTAAATAAGGTGCATAATAAAGGTAGTGCTTATCCTGGAAAGACCACATATAAATCTAGTCATAAAGTAGATATGACAGAAATATTACAATTACAGAATGGAAAAACACTTATTTCAATAGTAGATGATAAAGGGTTACCTGTAAAAGGAGAAGATGGTCTTGAATTACGGCCTTTGTGTTTGGATTTTAATAAATTAAATATAAGAGATAGTAGAAATGGCAATATTTCATTATCTACTATCGCTGATGAAATTAATCAATACTTTAATATCCAGCCTACTCAACCACGATACGTAATGGGTGAAACTAAAAATACAGCAAGTAATAACGTATCATATTTACTTAATGATATTAAAATGATAGGAACTAATGACATTGATGCAAATAATAATATAACTTTTGGTTTGGAATTAGATAATAGTTCTGATTTTAATACTCAATTGAATGTTTTGGAAGTTTATGTGAATACTATCAATACTACTAATAACATTAATTTACCTAACAGTATCCGTATAGATCAAGGAGACCATATTAGAACAGATTCAATTTTAACGTTAAACCTTCCAAATGCAGGAGAAAATACGATAGATTTAAAAATAAGCATTTTGGGAGATAATGGAAAAGAAGAAACGAAATGGGTGCGTTTTAACGTAGATCCAAAAAATAAACAAATTACTAATAAAAGAATTTTAGTTGCAAAAACAGCGAATGCTACTTATATTAATAACAGGGATTATATAACACAAAAGCAAGCAAATATAGGTAATTTTGCTAAAGTATCAGTAGTGGATGAGGATAATAATCCAGCAGAGAGTGGTTATTTTTCTATTAAAACGACATCTCCTAACTATAGAATTGTGATTCAGGATGAATCTTCTGAAAATGGATTAAGTTATATTCTTGGATTAAATAACTTTTTTAAAAATGATTCTCTTGAGGTTAGAGATGATATTGCAATAGATCCAGCAAATAATCTTTCAATGGCTAAACTATCAAAAATGAATGATACTTCTAAAACTTATTCAGTTGGAAACCAGAAAGCTCTTTTGGCATTAAAATTTGAGAATGGTGTACCTCAAGATGGTGATACGCTGACTATATCAGGAGCTATATTTACATTTAAAAATGCTGCAGTTTTAGATACAGATATTGCAATAGGAATTGATACTGCAAATCAGATACAAAATATTATGAATAAATTGTCTACTAATAACAATACCACAAAACCACTTAATGCATTATTTGATTTTGAGTCAAATAATATAGATACTCTTACAATTACATGTAAAATAGGTGGAATATGGGGGAATAATAAAATTATTTCATGGAATCTAGTAGGAGGAGCAACGATTAATACCAATGCCAATGCCAATAATCAACTTATGACAAATGGATCGGATAAAAATGAAACAAAAACATACGCTTCTCACTATTATAAAATTACAAATGCATCTAGAGAAGTGATGCTAGAAATTAGTCAGTTGGATAGTAAGCCAACAGTAAAATTTGGAAACAGTGGCAATATAACGATTAATAGTTTATGTAAAGCTACAACAAATAGTCTAATTGAAAATAGTATAGAGTATGAGAATAGACTCAAAGTTCAAAACGATGTACATGAAAATTTAACAGTAAAATGGAAAAACGAAGCTGGAACTGATACATTAGACATTGTAAATAGAATAAATCAGTTAAGAACACAATATGAGTCTTTATGGCTTATTTCAGGAGTACAAAGAAAATTATGGGACTTTTTTATAAAGTCATTATTTAATGTATAAAAAAACAGAGGAGAAGAATTATGGTAATTTCTAATACAGACCAAGCTAGAACATATAGCATGGATATCCTAAATAAAACGATTAATGCTAAAATGCAAAAAAATCAACAAAAGTTAGCAACTGGTAGCATGTATTCATTAAAAACTGAAATGTTGGAAGCAGGGGAGTTTTATGAAATAAATACCTTGCAGGATAGAGTTAGTGGAATTGAAGATTTTATTCAAAATAATACGAATACTATTTCGTATATGAAATGGGTAGATTTTGGTATAGAGCATTTAATTAATAGGGGTAATGAATTTCTGTCTAATGTAATTGATAGTTTAGGTGTTAATGATAAACTAGAGTTTATTGATGATTTGTTAAAAAAATTAGGAGATAGCTTATTAAGAGATATATATAGTTTTATGACTAGTCCGTACTCTAATTATGATGGTAAAATGGTTTTTGGGGAGGCATTTCAAGAAGAAGCAATAGGTGATTTTAAGACAACAAGTAATTTGGATAATGATGGTAAAAGTACTACTAATTATATTAATGATAATTTACTAAAAAATTCGTTAATAGAGATTTTACCAGGATATTGTATTAATTGTGGAATAGATCCTAACTCTGAGGCTATATCTAATCTAATAGGTGGAATTTGGAAAGTTAAGAGTGGAAAACAAACAGATGGGTATAGTTTATTGAAAAAATCGGTTGATCAATTAGCTGTTCTAAGGGCGGAATATCGATTGAAGATACAAGAAGTTGAAGGTGCTAATGAAAAAATGGAAGAACAAAAGGTTGTAGCTTTGGAAACGTTAGGTGAAAAAATGGGCTGTATGAGGCTTAATAATTTAACTAGCTGCATGAATGAAAATAATCAATTAGATATGTTGTATACTTCGTTTATGAATATTAATTTACAAACTCAAAGATCTTTAAAGGCTATTTTATTAAAATTACTAGAATGAAAAAAATTTATTGTATTAGGTTTTAATTTGGTATATTCTTCATTAAAGGAATAAAAAGGTATAAGATAGAATGTTTGCAATTATTAAGACTTCTGGCAGTCAGTATAAGGTAACTAAGAATAGTGTTATTAAAGTTAATAAAATTTGCGGTTTTCCTGGAGAAAGTGTTGAATTTAATGAAGTTTTAATGATTGGTGATTATAGCAGACCATCTTTAATTGGTACACCTTTAGTAAGAGGAGCAAGTGTAACTGCTACTATTTTGGAACATGATAGAGATAACAAAATTATTGTTTTTAAGAAGAAAAGACGCCAAAATTATCGTAGAAAGCATGGACATAAACAACAAATTACTAAATTAAAAATAGTAGAAATACTTATTTAAAAGAAATAAAGAGTATTTATATATTTTTTACATTATAAATGTTTTTGGTAGGATAGAGGGAATATGTAGGGGGATATAGCTCAAGTGGTAGAGCATCTGCTTTGCACGCAGGGGGTTAAGGGTTCGAGTCCCTTTATCTCCACCATTATTATTAATAAATTTAAATGTTTTTAACAAATATTTTATCAGTATTAGGAATAGTATCTTTAAGTTTTCAAAAGTTAATTATCTACATTGCAGATGAAAACATAAAATTTTTAATTATTGATAAAAATAATCAACTAATAGATAGCTTATGTAGTGATTCTGGGGATATTACACAAGAGTGTAAAAAATTTATTCTCCAATACAAAAAAAATAGCCGTATATCTTTTATATTAGATACAAAAAATACTCAAATCAGTTATGAAACTTTTACTAATTTTAAATACATTGATCAATTTATTATTTCTCAATATGGAAAGAATAATATAGTTGGGTACAGCTCTTATAAGAAAGACGAAAATAATATTAATGTAAATATTAATTTTACTGAAGTTTCTAAAGAATTTGAAAAAATAGTAAGTTATGTAGTTGAACAAAAAGGATATATTCAAGGGATATATTTTTTTTCTTTAAATATTTTTAATATTATTGTATCTACTAGGATAATAAATTACAAAGACACTGATATTACAATTTTTATTTATACTGGAAAAAAAATTAGGAGTTTTTGGTTTTATCAAAGAGAAGGTATTAGAACTGCTGATTATCCTCATACTGAATCTGTTGAGCACATTCATGGCATAATTGAACAAGAAGCTAAAGATGCTGGTATATTTAGTCATAAGTATAGTTGTGAATTAAATATTAAAATAATAGTTATAACTTCTCAAGAAATTAAGCAACTACTTTCTTCTGCAATTAAATCAACAAACGTTATGTTGTTAACAACCTTGGAATTAGGTTTGAATGATAATATAGATCTAGACTATGGTATAGTGTTATCTTCGATGGTAGAGCCTAAATATGAAGCATATTATAATTTATTAAGGAAATATAATAGGTTGAGATTTATTAATACTTTATTTATAAATAGCTTTATCGTACTATTTATTATAGTACTGCTATTGGCGCTATTCTTACAATATGACATATATAGTAGTAAAAATACTCTTAAAATTATTAATGAGTATTATCTAAATATGAATAATACATTAAATAATTATAAGAAAAAATATTCTTCTATAGCAAATTTTAACAATTTTATAAATTTTGTTATTAAAGATCAATTATTAAATGAAGCTCTGTCTCAAGATCCATTTAAGCTTATTAGAGAAGTAATAAAAATACTGAATATTAATTCAAGTATTACAAGTGTTAAATGGACATTGGAAAGTTCAGATATAGATTCTAAAAAAAATCCTATATTAGAAATGGAGATTAATTATCAATTTGATCAAATGCCTAAAATTGACGCTATTAATCTTGTATCTTTAGATATAAAAGGTCTTAAATCTTATTGCACTGACAATAAATACAAGTTAGTAACTCAACAATCTAATCCAATATTATTAATTAACACAAAAAAAGTTATAGTTAAATTAAAAATTCAAATAATATTATAATGACAATGTTTAGTAAAATGGAGTATTACTTATGATTTATTCATTGATAGCTAATCAGCACAAAGGACCATTTGTGCTTCCTAAATTACCTTATGAAAAAGATTCATTCCTACCTCACTTATCTATTGAGTATTTTGAATATCATTATGAAAAGCATCACAGGCAATATATAGTGAATTTAAATAATTTAACTTTTCATAATGAATTAGCAAATCTTACTTTAGAAAACATTATTTTGGCATCATATAAAAACCCTGGATTAACAAAAATTTTTAATAATGCTGCACAGGTATGGAATCATACTTTTTTTTGGCATTCGATTAGTCCTACAGGAGGAGGAGGCTTGCCTAGTAGTAATTTACTATCAAAAATAGAAGAAGATTTTCATAATTTTGATAATTTTATAATAGAGTTCCAACATTGTGCACAAAATCAATTTGGGAGTGGATGGATTTGGTTAGTTTTTGATAAAGAAAAGTTAAAAATTATAAAAACTGATAACGCTGATACGCCTATTACTCAAAAATATCATCCTATTATTGTTTGTGATTTATGGGAGCATGCTTATTATATTGATTTTCGTAATAGAAAAGAAGAATATATTACTATATTCTTAAATCATTTAATAAATTGGAATTTTGCTGAAAAAAATTATTCAAAAATGATAGAAAAATGATAGAAAAAAGAATTTTTAGAGCCTATGATATTCGTGGAGCGTTTGAGGATACCTTGACGCTAGAAACTGCTTATTTAATAGGGTATTATTTAGGGCGTAAAATTATTTCTACTTCTCCACGAAAAAAAACTTGTGTAGTTGGATATGATGGGAGATTAAGCTCTCCAGATATTTTTCATGTATTTACATCTGGGCTATTATTAGCAGAAGTAAATGTTGTAAATATTTCTTTGGTACCTACTCCAGTTGTTTATTATGCTGATAAAATACTTAATCCATCTGCAAGTGTTATGATTACAGGGTCACATAACCCTAAAAATGATAATGGTTTTAAAATTATTTTTAATAATAACCCATTTTTTGGAGAAAATATTCAAAAATTAGGGTTACAGGTTTTAGAAAATAAAGAAAATATAAAATTAAAGAATCTGAATAGAATAGAAATTACTTCTTTTAGAGATATACTATCTAGTTATATTAATCATATAATTTCTGACATTAGCATCTCTCCTAATTTAAAAGTTATATGGGATTCAGGAAATGGCGCTACAGGAGATCTTGTAAAGACTCTTATAAAAAAATTGCCTAATAGTAATCTTGCTATCAATGCTATTATTGATGGCAAATTTCCTAATCATCATCCAGATCCTACTGACCCAAATAATTTAGTGCAATTAATGAACGCAGTTAAAATTCATAATTATGATTTAGGTGTTGCATTTGATGGAGACGGAGATAGGATAGGTGTTGTAACAAAAAAGGGACATATTATTTGGGGAGATCAGTTATTATGTTTGTTTAGTAAAGACATTTTAAAAAAACATCCTAATGCAACAATTATAACTGATGTTAAGGTTAGTCAAACATTATTTGATTACATAACTAATCTTAAAGGTAACATTATTATGTGGCGTACTGGTCATTCTTTAATTAAAACTAAAATGGTAGAAACTAATGCATTACTTGCTGGAGAAATGAGTGGGCATATTTTTTTTTCAGATAGATATTACGGATATGATGATGCTATTTATGCTGCTTTGCGACTATTAGAGCTTATAAGCAGTAGTAACAAAACCCTGGATGAGTTAGTAGAAGAACTACCTCTTACTTATAATACTCCCGAAATTAAAATTTTTGTTTCAAATGATGATAAATTTAATATAATTAATACACTTAAGGAAGATCTTATATCAAAAAATATAAAATTTAATGATATTGACGGGGTAAGAGTTAATACAGAAAATGGTTGGTGGTTATTACGCGCATCTAACACTCAAGAAGCTTTAATATTTCGTGGAGAATCAAGTTCTCAAAGCCAACTTTCTATATTAATAGAAAATGTAAATAAAGTTTTTAGCACTCATAATATACCTCTTCTAAAGTATAAATATTTAAATTAAATTATTCTATTTGTATCTTCATACTTATTCTTTATTATTGTATAATAGAATTGCTTTATATTTTCTAAATCTAACTCTCCTTGATACTTATATCCAAGATCTATAATACGTGCCAAATATATATTAATTTTTTCTTCTTCAGTTATTTCTATTGTTTCTTTCTTAATTTCTAGTGCGTACTTTGCTACTTCTTCATGTATATTATTAAAATATTTTTTTATTTTATAAAAAATTGAAAATAATTTTGATAAATCTTCTGGTTTTGTAACAAGTATTAGAACTATTAAAACTACTATAATTTCACCAATTGACATAGTTTAAGAACTAAATTTACGATAACGTCCTTTAGTATCAATAACATTTTTACCTAAAACATTTGCTACATAATTGTGATAGTCTTGATAATTTCCTTCGAACCAAGTTGTGTTATCTTTCTCAAATGAAATAATATGTGTAGCAATTCTATCTAAGAACCATCTATCATGGCTAATTACTAAAACACATCCATTAAATTCTAATATTGCATCTTCTAATGCTCGTAGTGTATCTACATCAAGATCATTTGATGGCTCATCAAGTAATACTACATTAAAACTTTGTTTTAATAATTTTGCAATATGAATTCTATTTCGCTCGCCTCCTGATAATTGGCCTACTAATTTTTGCTGATCTGGACCACGAAAATTAAAAGCTGCACAATATGCACGACTTTTTATAGTTTTATTTCCTAATTCAATTTCATCTACTCCACTTGAAATTTCTTCCCACACGTTATTTTTATCATTTAAATGGTCTCGAGATTGATCTACATATCCAAATTTAACGCTAGACCCAATGTTAATTATACCGCTATCAATTTTTTCTTGACCTAAAATCATTTTAAATAATGTTGTCTTTCCAGCTCCATTAGCGCCAATGATTCCTACAATTGCTCCAGGAGGAATTTTACAACTAAAGTTACTCAACAATGCCTTAGATCCAAAATTTTTAGACACATTATCAAACTCAATGACTAGATTTCCCAATCTAGGTCCTTGAGGAATAATGATTGTTGCTGTATTAATACTAACTTTTTGATGTTGTTGATTTAATAATTCGTTATAAGCTGTAATTCTAGCTTTACTTTTTGCTTGTCTAGCTTTAGGATTTTGCTTTACCCATTCTAATTCTTTTTCTAATTGTTTACATTTAGACTTATCATCTTTAGATTCTTGTAATAGTTTTTGCCTTTTTTGATCTAACCACGTACTATAATTTGATTCCCACGGAACACATTGCCCACGATCGATTTCCAGAATCCATTTTGTGATATTATCTAAAAAATAACGATCATGTGTTACAATGACTACTGTGCCATTGTAATTTTTCAAATAATGCTCTAGCCAGTCTATAGATTCGGTATCAAGATGGTTTGTAGGCTCATCTAATAACAATAAATCTGGTTTTTCTAGTAATAAACGACATAATGCTACTCTTCTTTTTTCACCGCCAGAAATTTTAGTAACATCCAAATTTTTAGACGGGCATCCAAGAGCTGTCATTGCTATCTCAATTTCATGGTCTAAATTCCAAGCATCTACTATATCAATTTTTTCTTGTAATTCTGCTTGAATCATTAACAAATTATTCATTTCTTCTTCTTCAAGTGGAAAAGCAAATTTATTGCTAATTTCATTAAATTTATCTAATAAATCTGTTTTTTCTTTTAACCCTTCTAGTATATTTTCATACACATTCTTATCTTTATTTAAAGTTGGTTCTTGTGCTAGATATCCAATTTTAATTCCTTGCATAGCCCAAGTCTCTCCATTGTATTCTTTATCTATTCCAGCCATTATTTTTAATATGGTGGATTTACCTGCTCCATTAGGACCAATAATACCAATTTTTGCATTAGGAAGGAAAGAAAGCCAAGTTTCTTTTAAAATTTGTCTACCATTTACATGTTTTGTAAGTCCCTTCATAACATAAATATATTGGGTCATAAAATTAATACGGATTTTATTTACTAATTAAGTGTTGTACTTTAGGTAAAAATATTTTCAGGCTTATTATAAAAGAAATAGTAATGAGCATGATATAAAACCCTGGAGCATAAAATAATCCTGTTATTTCTACTAAAGCACGGGAAATAATAGGAGATGTTCCTCCAAATAAAGCTATCCCTAAATTATAACTAAATGATACCCCAGAAGAACGTTCTTCTGCAGAAAAAAGTGAAATAATAAAAGGGTATGCAGTAGATGATATTGCTCCTGCTAGTATACTTAATAAAGTTATGGATAATAGATGTTGCCATTTTTCTATACATCCCATTAAAAACATTGTAGGAACAATCATTATTGTTATTAAGATAGAAGAAAGAATGATCATAACTTTTTTTCCTATAATATCTACTATAATTCCAAATAAAGGCATGGATAATATCAAAATAATTGATGCATACATTAAATACCATAAAGTAATTATGTTATCTAAGTGTAGTACAGTAGTATAAAACACATTAATATAAGTCTTTACTAGGTATACTAAACTGCTTGCTACAGCTCCTGTACAAAATGTTAAAATCATCGAATATGGAGCGTTTTTTATAACGCATAATAATGGAAATTTATGTATTTTTTTCTTTTCTTGTAAAGCTAAAAATACTGGAGTTTCAGAAATTTTTAGTCTTAAATAAAGACCTAAAATACCAAATATACCTCCTATAATAAAAGCAATACGCCATGCAAAAATTACACTAACATACGTATTAAGCATTATTCCGATAAAAGCAGCTAATAATGTTCCGACAATGTTACTTCCGTGTACTAAACTACATATAAAACCAGGATAAGAGTTATGATAATGTTCTAAAATAAAAATTGCTGTGTTGGCTCCTTCTCCACTAATGCATAATCCTTGTAATAGACGGAATATGATTAATAATAATGGCGCATAAATCCCTATTTGATTATAACTAGGAAGTAAGCCTATCGAAAAAGTAGAGATAGTCATACTTAATATAGAGCAAATTAATGAAATTTTACGTCCGTATTTATCTCCTATATGTCCAAAGAAAAATCCTCCTAGAGGACGAGTAATAAACCCAGTAGCAAATACTGCTAAACTAGATAACACTTGAACTAATTCGGAGTTGGTAAAGAAAAATACTTTTCCAATAGTAACTGAAAATACTAAATATACTGTAAAATCATAATACTCTAGTATATTTCCAATTATTGCTGCAAAAAACGTTTGTTTTTTATTGACCATTTAAGTAATTCATAAATAATAATTTTTGAATCTTAGCTAGAAGTATATCAATAAATACTAAATTGTACATAAAAAATAATAATAAAATTGTATATTTGTATATATTTGATTAAGTTATTTTCTTTTTATTTAAAGCGATCAGATAAATAACGCTTCCTTTTTGCTCTTATTTAACATAATATATATTATGAAACCCACAAAGGAAATGAAAACTATCCTATACTGTGCGTAAATGAAAACTTGAAAATACGAAGCCCAGAAAAAGCTAAGAGAATGAGTAGCGGCATCTTATTTTTAACGTATGTGGAATAACGCAGGTTCTCAAGCGTACGTCATCAATTTTTGAATGATTGTGAGTATACATTAAATGGACGAATTTGCTAAATAATTAATACATATATATTTTTTACAATTTTATTTTTAAAATATTCAATGAGAATAAAATTCAACTACTGTACTAATTTGAGGATCAAATGGAAATGGAACATCATTAACAGAAGGAATTCTCAAAAATTTTCCGGAATAAGAATCTTTATCTAACTCTAAATAATTAGGCACGGATCTAGAAAGTTTTTGCAACGCTTCGGCTACATTTAATATGTTTTTAGCTTTATCTGTTAATTCTATTATATCTCCAACCTTTAATCTTTGAGATGGAGTATTAATTACTTTCCCATTAATTTTAATATGCTTATGAGTTACAATTTGTCTAGCAGAAAAAATAGTAGGAGAAAAATTCAATCTATATACAACAACATCTATTCTACTTTCTAATAATGAAATAAAGTTATCTCCAGTATTTCCTTTCTTTCTTTTTGCTAAATTAAAGATATTTACTAATTGTTTTTCTTTAACTCGACCATAATGTGCTTTAATGCGTTGTTTTGCTTTTAGATGGAGGCCATAATTTGACATACTTCCTCCGCCACCTCCTCCGCCACTACCTACTCCATGTTGCCCAGGGCGATAATTTTTATGATTAAAGGCATCTTTGCTACTTCCCCAAATTGCTACTCCTAATTTTCTACTAGCCTTATACTTGGATTTGATAATTTTTGTCACTATTTGATTCCATTGTTTTACTAAATCTAGTACATAAGATACATGAAATGTATTTTCTTGGCAAGAGTTAAATAAATAAAATTTTAATTATGGGAATTTACTATATATTACCTACTCAACCATATTTACGTACTTTATTAGAATTTATTGTAAATAAGTATTATAAACTTGATCAAGTAAAAATAGTTTTTCCTAATAAAATATTATGTGAATCTTTTCGTGCAATTATTATAAATAATTCTATTCAATTACCTCCTAAAATCATTACTTTTAATGAATTCAGTGCTTTAGATGCATCAAATGCACTTATTAGTATCCATGAACAAAAGATACTATTTGCAAAATTTATTACATCATATAAAAATTTTAATTTAAATTTTAATCAAGCTTTGGAAATAAGTAATCAATTGGTGGAGCTTTTTTATGAAATATATGTAGAAGAAATTGATATACATGAATCAATACGTAAACTACAAAATTTAAAATACGCCAAACATTGGCAAATTATTAGTAATCTTATTTTAGAAGTATATGAATACTGGCAAAAATTTTTAATTCAACATCAAAAAATAGATTATATTGGATACACTAATTTGGTACTTGATAATTTAATTACAAAAATAAAAAAAGAAAATATTGCTACTCCAATATTTATAATTGGAATGGCATTTAAAGGCAAAAAATTCATTTCCTTTGTTAAGGAATTTATTAAATTGGATAATAAATACATAATTTTGCCTCCAATACATAAAGACTTCTTATCACAAAATATAGATTTATTTAAAAATATTAAAATTTTTGATATTTTGCCAATGCAACATATAAATTCAGATAATCGTATAATTGATTTATATGAAATGAATACAAACATAAAAACTATAGTAGTAGATAATGAATTTGCAGAAGTTAGAACAATATCAACTTTAATAAACGATATAATTCACACTGATATTGCTCTAAATAAAAAAATAGTTATAGTTACAAATAATATTAGTTTAGTGGATATGTGTGAAAGCAATTTATTAAAGCATAATATTATTATAAATAACTTGCTTAGCAGGTCAATTAAGAATTGTAAATCAATTGAATTTATTCTATTACTTTCTAATATATACGACGAAAATTTTCCCGTATCAAAATTGCTTAATATTTTAAAACATCAATATATTTTAAATTATGAATATTGCAATATTGAAGGTATTTTACAAAAAGTAAGTGTTGACACTAATTTAAGAAATGTATTGCATCTATTAATAGATATATCTGAGCCTGAAAAATGCATAATAGAATGCATAAAAATTATTCTAAATTTAAGTCAACAAAAAGAAGTAAATTTTACAGATTTATTAAAAATCAATATAGAAACTGCTGAAAAGATATGTCCTAAAATATGGGACCAACAAAAAGAAATTTATGAAATTTTAAATAGAATTGTACATTCTAGTTATAGAGTTGGAGTAATTGATATTAAAGATTATTCTAAAATACTTAAACAATTTTTTAGTATTCATGACTACGTGAATAAATTCAATCCAGATAGTTGTGTGTTTGCTATAAAACCTTCAGATGCGATTTTTTTTGATAGTGACTACATAATCATCGCAGATTGTAGAGATGATACTTGGCCATCTACTACCTCTGAAAATATATGGTTAAGTAATAAGATAAGGCAAATTATAAATTTACCTACTTTAAGTAATCAAATTAATCTAGAATGGTACTATTTTTTTGTGCTATTAAGCAGAAAAAACGTATTTATTACTAGATCAAGTAAAATAAAAAATAAACTTACTACTGATTCGCGATTTTTAATAAAATTAATAACATTAGTTAGCAAACATAGCATATCCACCTATCAAAAACGCTTTGAAAATATTAATTCTAAAAACATAATTAATTCTCAGGATAAAGAATTCGTTATAGATTATCAAAATAAGTTCCCTACTTCTATTTCTGCTACAAATTTAGAATTATTAATACGGGATCCTTATGGGTTTTATATTAAAAATATATTAAATATACCTCGTAATAAAAATTTAATTTTAGAGTCATCTTCTTTACAGTTTGGCATCTTTTTACATGAAGCAATTAGTAATTACACAAATGCTTATCAAAACAATAATAAATATCAAAATTTGTTAGACATAAGTTTAAAAATTTTACAAAAATACAATATAAAATTTCATAAATTCTTTATGTGTAAATTCAGAGCAATAGCAAAAGAATTTATAAATTTTGATGAAGAAAGACGCATTAAAATACAAAAAATATATTCAGAAGTACATGGAAAATTTTCAATTTTTATTAAAAATAAACAATATTTTATTACTGCTATTGCAGATCGAATAGAAATAGATAATAAAGGGAATATGTCTATTCTGGATTACAAGACAGGAGTACTACCTACTAGTAAGGAGATTAATAGCGGAATAGCATGTCAGCTTATTATTGAAGCATTAATTGCTTTTAATGGTGGATTTAGAAATATTCCTGCAATAATACCAACAGAACTAGTTTATGTTAAAACATTAAGCCATAATCCATATTGGAATATAAAAAAAATTGAGATAGATAAAAATGAATTAGTTGCTCATTATCAAGGATTACTAAAATTAATAGAATATTATATTCTATTAGGAAAATATAAATCCAATACTCTATTATCAGCTACTAATATTATTTTTAATGAGTATAAACATTTAGCACGAAATCAAGATTAACCTTTTGATTTATCAGCAATTTGAAAGCAAATATAATGAGTGGCGCACCCTAGAGGATTCGAACCTCCGACCCACAGATTAGAAATCTGTTGCTCTATCCTGCTGAGCTAAGGGTGCCCTTTATATTACTTTTTTATATACTAATTTATAAACAAATACAATTAATTTATGAATCAACTATACATTCTTATCGGAAAAATAATTGCTCCATTTGGAATTAAGGGATTATTAAAAATAAAATCTTTTTCTGATCCATTAACTAATATTTTTACATACAAATTATACATAAATAAAACTGATATTATCAATATAAGTTTATTACACAAAAATAAAGGTTTTTTTATTTGTAAAGAAAAAACAATTACTACACGAAATGACGCTGAAAAATTAAGAAACATTCCTTTATATGTACTTCGTGAAGATTTTAAAAAATTATCGGAAGAAGAATTTTATATAGCAGATTTAATCAATTTAACTGTAATTGATAACTCAGAAAAAATAATTGGAAAAGTGCAAAATGTTTTTAATTTAGCTACTATAGGAATAGAAATAAAATTTTTCGATGGGAAAATAGTTGCTTACCCTTTTTTAAAAAGTATTTTTCCCAAAATTACTTCTAAAACAATAACTTTTTGCTCACCTGAAATGTTTTAGAGTCCATTATCAATTAAAAAATTAGTAAAGAGAAATATTTTTAAAACAAATCTTGTTTTAGTTTATTCATAAGTTGTTCTATTTGATTAACATCAATTACTTTATTTAAATCTGCAAAACTTGGAATTTTTTTTGTATTAATTAAAAAATCCATAATGGATACTATAGAATGAAAATTAGGGATATATTGTTTATTTTCATTAATCAATTGTTCTAACATTTTTAACTTTATATCATTATTTAGCATATTATAGCTAACAGCTAACCTGATTATATCTTGTCCTACAGACTGACTATTAGTAACTGTTGTTTTATTATAAATTTCTTTAATAATTTGAGACTCAGCGATATCAATATAATTTTGCCATTTGGAGGAAGAAAAATATATTTCTTTTTTTAATAAAATAGCATCTTCTGAATTATCACTTTCTAAATATTTAAGAGCTTGTTCGTTTTTTTTCATATCCATTAAAGCTTTAGCTTTTAAATGGAGTCTATATTGATATTCAGAAAAAGAAGAATTATCATTATCTGTTTTTTGTAATATATCAAAGGCTTTTTGAGGCTCATTGTTCAATAAATAAACTATAGCTAAATGATTAGCTGTAATAGCTTTATTTTGACCAGTAAGACGATATTTAATTTGATGTTGAAGCAAATCAATAGCTGTATCAAGTAAATTAAGAATAATTAATTTTTTAGATATTCCCAATACTACCTTATCTCCAGCAACTCCAGAAGGAATTAAATTTTGAAATTCATAAAAAAAAGATACAACTTCAAAAGGATCCATTTTATCTGCTTCTCCTCCTAGTAGAAATATATGATTATAAATTTCTGCCATCTCAGCAGTGATATAAAAATTATTTGAATTACCAGGAAAAGCTTGTTTTATTATATTTAATATACGTAATGTTTCTACTAAAGATTTATTTGATTTATAGCAACTTGCTAAAGTTAACAATAGATCCACTTCTAATTGATCCCCTCTCCAATTGTAGCGTGCTTTCTCAAGATCACTAATTGCTTTAGATAACTCAATTTTTTTATCATTATACAATATTCTTATTAAACTAAGTTTCGATCTAACCATATTATAAGGATCTTCAATTTGATTAGAAAGTTTGTTATAAATTAACAAAGTTTCATCTATTTGTTTGTTTTTTTGATAATACCTAGCTATAAAAAAATCTAAGCTATTTTGATCATTTATTTTTTTAGGGGTTCTTAAATTATGTAATAATAATTCAAATGCTTTAAGATTATTTAATTGTACATCTGCATCTAATTCAGCTAATGCAAGTTTCCAATATATATCATCGGGATAATCACTTATAAAACTTTTAACATTTACAAGAAAAGTAATATTATTAGATATATTACCTAATAAGTATTGATTATACTGATACCATAAGTTTATTT
Source organism: Rickettsiaceae bacterium (assembly GCA_963676335.1). GTDB lineage: Bacteria > Pseudomonadota > Alphaproteobacteria > Rickettsiales > Rickettsiaceae. The sequence continues at coordinate 732,722 of OY781057.1, read as the reverse complement.
CAGAAGGTATCTTATCCTTATAAGAATTTAATACAGTAATGTAGGCTTCTTGAGCTTCATTGGTGCGAAATAATAAAGTCAAATTAACTGCCATCAAAAATACAGAGGAAGAATCTTTTAAAAAAAAAGCCTCTTGTTTTCTTTTTATAGATTGTAACATTCCAAGTGATTCATAATATAACCCATTTCGAAAATAAAATTTCGCTAAATTAATAAAGTTAATATAGTACTCTTCGTCTGTAACGCTTGCACATATTTTTTGAATAAATTGTATTTTTTCAACGTTAAAAAAAGTAGCATTATTTAAATTTTGCTCCGAAATTGGGAGCAAAGTTTGATTATTATCTTCTAAAGTTAATGAATTTACATTTACTTTCTTTTCAAGGGAAACAATAGGAACTGCAACATTAATAGTTTTTGATGTATTAGTAACTTTTATTTTGTCATTTAATATTTTAAGAACTAAACCTTGCGACGTAGGTATCATAATGAAATCATTAAATCTTTTTTCGACATCTACTCCTAACCCAGGTATAGATACTGGAACGACTATAAATTTTTCATTACTGTTTTCTTGATTAATCGTAATAAGGTTATTAATTTTTATTTTCGATAAATTCAAAATAATATTTTTATTTTTTTCTGTTGCGTTAATGTTAATCTTATGTTTAAGGGATACAGGAATTTTATCTAAAATGATTTGTAAACTCTTTTTTTGATTTGTAATACTTTGAACGTATCTTTTAGAAGGGAGCTTAATTTTAAGGATAGTGTTTTTTTTGTCATTTAATTGGCTAAACCCGTCAATTAATTTATTTTTAACTATAGTAAATTTTTTATATCCATCAAAAACAACAAATAAATCATTTTCTTGTTGAAATACAGCTGCATTAGATGTATTTTCTAAAGGAAATGTTATAGTATTTTGATTTTTATTAACTGTTAAAGTTATTTTGTTTGAATTTGATTCTTTTTCATTACTAGATTCTGACGATGTTGATGTTTCTTCTTGTGTAATATTGTTTTCAGATGACTTAGTGTCTTTTTCATCTTCTATTTTTTTAAATTTAACAGCTGTTAACTTTTCTCCATTTATATGTCCAATAAATTTATAATTACCTTTAATACTAAATTCTAATGAATTGTTCTCATTATTTAATTTTGGTGTAGAGGCAAACTTACTAAGTAAAGCATTATTAACTATATTTAATTTTATTGTATCATCAGCTTTAATTAGTACAAAATTTTCATTTATACTCGAAGTTAGTTGAACAGATCTATCATGAAAAAATATAAAAGCTATTTGATTGTCAAATTCCTTGAGTTCAAGTCTTAGATCGACAGCTAAACTATATGAGTAAATAAAGATACAAATAATAAAATGTACAATACTACTTAATAACCTATTAGTCATAATAGTTAATATTTATTTTTTATATGTTTTTAACCTAGAAGAATATGATGATTATATCAAATAAAAAAATAAAATGAAAACTTTTCAAGCATTAATTGATAAATCCGTCAATTACCTATTTCCTTTATGCTGTATTAATTGTAATACATTAATACAAGACCATCTATGTCTTTGTCCTAATTGTTGGGCAAATCTATCTTTTATTAAAGAAGCATTTTGTCATATATGCGGAAGACCATTTAGTATTAATAATACTGCATTGTTTTACTGTGCTAAATGTGTAATAAACAAACATTACTGCGATCAAACTCGAGTATTATTGCATTTTGATCAATTCAGTAAAAAACTCATTCATAATTTTAAGTATTATGATAAAGGTGGATTAGCTTCCTTCTTTGCGAACTTATGTGTTAATAATTATCATGATTTTTTAATTCAATCTGATGTAATTATTCCAGTACCAATGCATAAATTAAAAAGAATAATGAGGCTCTACAATCAAACTCAGCTTTTAGGACAAGCTTTACATAACATTATAAAAAAACCACTATTACTTAATACTTTAATAAAAACCAAACTTACTAAATCACAATCTTTTTTACCAAAAAAAGAAAGAATGAAAAATATTACTCTCAATCAGTTTGCTATTTTAAATAAAAGTACTATAGAAAATAAAACTATCTTATTAATAGATGATGTTATTACTACAAGTGTAACAATTAATACATGTGCTCAAGTACTTAAAAAGAATGGAGCCAATAAAGTTTTTGCACTAGCTATCGCATGCACATAAATACTCGCTATACTTCAAAAATTGACGTCGTTGCTCGAGAACCGCGTTCTGAGAACTGCGTTCTGAGAACTGCGTTGCTCACATACGTTAAAGTATGCTGCGCTACTCGTTACCTTCGCTCCTAGCTCTTTTTGAAGTCTGGCTTCGTATATTCCATATAACTCGCCACGCTTCGTATTTTCAAGTTTTCATTTGCGAATAGCGGGCTTGTTATAACCTATCACTAATTCTATTAAATAATTCATATAAAAAACCGATAATAAATATGAATAAAAACATCATCATAGATAAAAACCCAAATAAGCTTAACTTATTTAAATTAACTGCCCATGGAATTAAAAAACTTATTTCAACATCAAAAATAATAAACATTATTGCTAAGAGATAAAATCTTATTTCAAATATACCTCTAGCTCTTCCTATTGGATCTAATCCACATTCATAAGAGATAATCTTATTGGCGTTTTTCGTTTTATTTTTTGGACCCAATAATTTTGGAAAACTTACTGTAATTGCAGAAATTACAATAGAGACTATCACCAAAATAAAAATTGGTAAATATTGTGTTAAATTAAATTTAATTTCCATATATAAAGATTTTTAAATTACAATTATTTTTCCCTCATAGCTCTAAACATATTATCTATAAATGGATCAAATAAATAACGAATTAATGTTCTAGTACCAGTTACTATTTGTATATCTGCTTGCATACCAGGATGTAATGTTAAATGAAGTTTCTCTGCAGCTATATTAAATTTTTTCATATCTAGTTCTATTTTTGCACTATAATAAGCGCCATCTCCAGCCATCATATGATTTTCAAATCCCGCCCCTGCCCTAGGATCTACTATAATATCAGGAGACAATGATACGACAACCCCATCAAATGTAGGTGTAGTCCTTGATTTAAATGCTCCAAAACGCACTTTGGCCTTTAATCCTACCTGTACAGAATTAATATTTTTTCGTGGAATTCTAGCATCTACTACTAAAGTATCGTTAACAGGAGTTATTTCTGCAATTGGATTCCCTCCTCCACTAGGAATAACCCCTCCTATAGTATATTGATATAGCTCATTTACAATTCCATCTACTGGAGAACGTACAATAATACGTTCTAATACATCTTTAGTAGCATAGTATCGTTGATAATATTCATTAACTTGTGCTTGCGTATCCCTTAGTTCTTTTAGAATTTCAGATAATTTACTACTTTTAATATTAGAAATTTCAAGTGTTCCTCTAATAATTTCTTGATTTAATCTTGCAATTTCACTATCAGTAGAACCAATTTGCCCTTTTAACCTAGCTTCTTGAGATTCTAATTCCAACAAAGTTGTCCTATTAGCAAATCCTTTTGCTAATAAATTACTTGTAGATTTTAAACGTTCTTGAATAATAGATAAATTTTTCTTGTCTCCTGCTTGTCGAGCTTCGTAACCTTCTATTTGTTTTTTATATTGTTCAATTTTTTGATGTCCGTTTTCTATTGCGGATTTAAATGATTCTTGTCTAGATTTAAATAAATTTTCTTGCGTTCTAAGCATTTTAGTAACTTCATCAATATCCTTAGATTCTAACAAAAATGGATCAAATTCTATCTTTTCTAAGTTATCTCGTTCAGCAAGTAATCTATCTTCCGTAGCTAATACGACACGATACTGGTTTAATGTTGCTTCAAAATTACTTTTTGGCCTAATGTCATCTAAAGCAATTAAAGGTTGTCCTTTTTTTACAATATCCCCCTGCTTAACAAAAACAGATTTAATAATACCTCCTTCTTGATGACTAACTATTTTCTTTTTTGAATTAGCAATAACTGTACCAGTAGCAACTGCGGCACTATCAAGCGGAGCTAAAGAAGCCCATAACCCTCCAATACCAAAAAATATTATTATAACATAAGTACCAAATAATATTGGACCTCTAGAAACTTGTACTATTTCATTGCGCGCAGGATCAGTTGTCTTAACAATAAAATTAATAAAACGATCAATATAGTGAACTACAGTAGTTAATTTATGCAAAACAAAATTAACTATTTTAATATAACATTCTTGCCATTTCTTAAGTTTTGGCTTTTGTTGCATTTTAGAAAGTAATTGCTGCAACTCCTCTAATTTAGACTTTTGCTCTTCAGTTATATCTTTTTCTTGATTGGGATTATTCATAAATTTCTTATTTTATATGTATAGTACCACTATTCAATAATTTAATTTTTTGCTGAATTTCCTCCTTAGATCCATATGCAGCAATTTGTCCATTTTGCAAGATCAATATTTTATCTGCAACAGATAGAACAGATGGTCTATGAGAAATTACTACTAAAGCCATTTTTTTCTTTTTTCCTTCTAATAATGCTGTAGACAAAGCTATTTCTCCTAATTCGTCTAGATTTGCATTAGGTTCATCTAAAATAATTAATTTAGGGTCTCCATAAAAAGCTCTAGCTAAACCTAGTCTCTGTTTTTGTCCTCCGGATAAATTAGATCCTGCGATACCAATATCAGTATCGTATCCTTCAGTAAAATTTAAAATCATTTCATGAGCTCCTGCCATTTTAGCAGCTTCTACAACTTTATCTGAATCAATTTCTTTCGACATTCTTGCTATATTATGTTTAACGCTACCATTAAACAATTCTATCCCTTGAGGAAGATAACCGATATATTGGCCAAAATCTTTTCTATTCCACCTATAAACTTCTCCTCCATCTAATCTTACAGCTCCACTATAAGGTTTCCACACACCAGACATAATTCGAGCTATAGTAGATTTTCCAGCTGCACTAGGCCCAATAATAGCTAATATCTCTCCAGGATCAACTGTAAAAGAAATATTTTTAAGAATAAATTTAGGCGCACTAATTAAATCCATTATATTAGCAGAAGCTTTAATATACGATATATCTTCAACACTTAAATTAGCATTGATGCATGGTAACGGCATTGATTGATTTCTTACTAAATTTTTTTTAAACGATTCATTGATACGTTTATAAGATTTAAATGCGTTACTGAATATTTTCCATAATTCAATAGAGTTATCGAAAGGGGCTAAAGCCTTTCCAACCAATATAGAACTTGCGATCATGCCTCCAGTTGACATATCTCTACCACTAGTATCTATTATAACATATGCTGAGATAGCAGTAACCATCATTTGTATCAAATGTCTAATGAAACGTGATATATTAGAAATGATACCATTTCTATAACTAGCTTCAGACTGTTTGCTTAAAGCCGCATTATTAAAATCTTGCCAATTAGTTACAACATTATCCATCATGCCCATTGCTTCAATTGCTTCCGCATTGCGACTAGCAACTTCAGCTTGATTTAATCCTTTGATAGAGTACTCCGTAGCTTCTCCCAAAGATTTATTAGTAGCAACTGCGTTTAATATGGCTAAAGAAACGATAATTACCCCTCCAATGACGGTTAAATACCCAATGTATTGATGTATTAAAAATATAGCTATTAAATATGCTACAGTCCAAGGAATATCAAATATTGTATTAATTCCAGTACTAGTTACAAAAGATTTTACAGATTGAAAGTCCCTTAATAACTGCCCAGCACCTAAAGTTTGTTTCATTGCAGATGATGCAACAGAGTGAGAAAACAATATTGGAGATACTCTAGTATCCAGCCATTCTCCAATACGAATTAATGTAAATGAACGTGCAATTTGTAGTAATCCATAAACAAAATAAATTGTTCCAATGATTAGAGATAACATCAATAGCGTGTTCGGATTACCACTACCCAAAACTCTGTCTAAAACTTGTAGAGTATACAAAGGAGTGATCAACATTAACATATTCACACAAAAAGCAAAAATAAAAACTATCCAAAATGTTTGCTTACATCTATATAAGGCTGCTTCCATAGGATTCAAATCCTTAATCACAGATTCAATAATTGGTATTTGTTTCATAAAATTATTTAATTTTTTTAATCTGTAATAAAAATTTACTTTTAACGATTTTACTTTTAGCATTAATTTTAACGAAAGGCGACAACATGATATGTATTAATTTTATATTACATTAACGCTTCTGCTATTTGTATAGCATTTAAAGCAGCTCCTTTTCTTAAATTATCATTTGTTAGCCAAAAATTCATAGCATTGTTGCAACTAGAATCTTGTCGCAAACGAGAAATAAACACCTGATCATATCCTATCGCTTCTGCAGGAGTAATATATTTTTTTTTATCATGATTTCTGATAATTTCCACTCCTTTAGCAGTAGATAGAGCTTCTTCTGCATCATTCAGAGATAAAAACTTTTCAAACTCTACGTTTACAGCTGCGCTATGTCCAATAAAAGTAGGGACTCTAACTGCTGTAACAGTAATAGGTAATTCTCTATTAAAAATTTTCTGTATTTCTTTAGAAATTTTGTTTTCTTCAGCGCTATAACCATTATCAAGGATGTCCTCAATTTGAGGAATTACATTGAATGCTATTTTTTTAGGAAAAACATTAAACTTAATAATTTGATGATTAAGATCAGACTTAATTTGATTATATAATTCATCCATTGCTAATTGCCCAGCTCCAGAAGTTGATTGATAAGTTGATACAATAACTCTTTTAATTTTGGATATATTGTCTAAAGGTTTAAGAGCCATACTTAATGGAATTACGCAACAATTAGGGCTAGCTATAATATTAGTTTTTTTATACATCAGCAACTGATCAAGATTCACTTCTGGTATTATAAGTGGCACATCAGGATTAAGACGATAATAAGAGCTTTTATCAATAACTATACAACCATGTTTAACAGCTTGAGGAATAATATCTTTAGCAATTTCAGAACTGAGCGCTGAAAAAACAATATCTATATTAGAGAAATCCAAATCCTCTAATGAATTTATAATTAATTCTTTATTCCCCAAATTTATTTTTTTTCCTGAAGACTCTTTAGAGGCTACACAATATATTTTGTTAATAGGAAAATTTCGTTCATATAATATTGATAATAGTTGTCTACCAACATTTCCAGTAGCTCCTAATATAGCTATTTTTTTCATCCTACTAGGCCAGACATTTTCTTCCCAGCAATTATATGTATATGGAAATGAAATATACTTTGTCCACTAGTACTTCCTTTATTGGTTACTAATCTAAATTCGTTATTTATAGCTCCATATTTTTTGGCTATTTCAAGTACTTTTTGAAAGAAATAGGATATATCTTCCTCGGAAGAATTATTAATAAAATCATCATAATCAATATATCTTCCTTTTGGAACGATTAGAATATGAACAGGAGCTACAGGACTAATATCATTAAAAGCTAAAACTTTATTATCTTCATAAATTTTTTTAGCTTCTACTTCCCCTCTTATAATTTTTGCAAAAATATTATTATCATCATACATAAAAATTTACTTATTACTTACATCATTAATTAATGCATAATTTTTTAAAAAAACAAATAATTATAAAACATCTAATGTTAAATAATATTTACTTTGAGCCTCAATTTCGTTATTAGCTGCTATAATTCTAACTAATTTATACCCTTTCTTCAATAGATAAAATTCCATTAAATCATCAGCAAAAAACCCAAAAAACAGAATAATCACGCATTCAAAAATAATATGTGTGCTAGGTATATACTCTTCCATGTAAATTATTATTACACTAATGATAATTCCAAATAAAAAAATTCCCCATAGTTTTTGAAACAGAGCCCAAAAAAAATGAAATATTGCTGCTATAAAATTAAATCCTTGTTTTACAACATAAATATCTTTATTATCTTTTGTGTCGCAGTATATAGCATATATTTTCATAGCTTCAAATTTTATCTTGTTATTATTTTAATTTATGTACATGATTTATAAATAATTTATACATTATAATATATATATTAGAGCATTTATATGAATAATAGTATGCACGGTACTACAATTTTGTGTTTACGCTATAAAAATCAATTAGTAATAGCTGCAGATGGTCAAGTATCTTTAGGGAATACTATCATAAAAAGCACAGCAAAAAAATTAAGAACGTTAAACGATAATAAAATAATTGCTGGATTTGCTGGTTCTACTGCAGATGCATTCACTCTTTTTGAAAGGCTAGAATCAAAATTACAAAAATATTCAAATCAATTATTGCGTAGCGCTGTTGAATTAGCAAAAGATTGGCGTACTGATAGATATTTAAGGCGCCTTGAAGCGATGCTATTAGTGGCAGATCATAAAAATATTTTTTTAATCAGTGGAATTGGAGATGTGTTAGAACCAGAAGATGAAATTGCTGGAATAGGATCTGGTGGGATGTATGCGTTGGCAGCAGCTAAAGCGCTTAAACAGAATTCTTTAAATTTCTCAGCCGAAGAGATAGCTTTTAAAGCTATGCATATAGCTGCAGATATATGCGTATTTTCTAATCATAGTATATTAATAGAAAAACTTTATGATACACAACATGGGGCTGTCCCCGAAACAAATAGTTAAAGAATTAGATAGGTTTATAATAGGGCAATATGAAGCTAAAAAAGCAGTTGCTATTGCTTTACGTAATCGCTACAGACGTAAATATGTACCGTCCTTTCTTAAAGATGAAATTTTACCAAAAAATATTTTAATGATTGGTCCTACAGGTGTAGGAAAAACTGAAATTGCTAGAAGACTAGCTCGTTTAGTTGGATCTCCTTTTATTAAAGTGGAAGCAACAAAATTTACTGAAATTGGATATGTAGGGAGAGATGTTGATTCAATTATTAGAGATTTAGTAGAAGTGGCTATTAATATGTTAAAAACTAAAGCTCGTAAAGACATTATCACAGTAGCAAAAAATAAAGCTATAGAAAACATATTAAATATTTTAGTTGGTAAAAATGCTGCTTCAGAAACTAGAGATTCGTTTTATAACAAGATAGTTACTCATGAGCTAGATGACAAAGAAATAGAAATTCAAATATTGGATAATCCATCGTTTGGTGCAAACTTTGATATTCCAGGTATGCCTGGTTCAGCTATGAGTATTTTAAGTATTGGAGATGTTATAAGCAAAACTTTAGGAAATACTAGATCTAAAATTAAAAAAGTTACTGTTAAAGAAGCTCTAGATATTTTAACAAATGAAGAATCTAACAAACTTATCGATGAAGATAAAATAATTAAAGAAGCTTTGAAATTAGTAGAAGAAGAAGGAATAGTGTTTATAGATGAAATTGATAAAATTTCTTCAAAAGGAGAACATACTTCTAGAGGAGTAGTAAGTAGAGAAGGGGTTCAAAGAGATTTATTGCCATTAGTAGAAGGAACATCTGTAGCTACAAAATACGGACCAGTAAAAACAGATCATATTTTATTTATTGCATCAGGAGCATTTCATCTTTCTAAGCCTTCTGATTTATTGCCTGAATTACAAGGAAGACTACCAATTAGAGTAGAGCTAAATCCTATAACAGAAAAACATATGGTGCAAATTTTAACAGAACCAGAAGCTAGTTTAATAAAACAATATAAAGCCTTAATGTTAACTGAAAAGCTAGAAATTGAATTTACAAAAGATTGTATCGATCGTATTGCAGAATATGCTATATTATTCAATAACGAAATTGAAAATATTGGAGCAAGACGTTTACATACAATTATGGAAAAATTATTAGAGAATTTAAGTTTTTCTGCAAACGAAATGGAAAATAAAAAAGTTATTATTGATGCAGCTTTTGTTGATAAAGAAATTTCTTTTTTAAGCAAAAACAACGATTTAGCTAAGTTTGTATTATAAAAGATGGTTACAAATGTTACTAGTGTAACCTTTAATGGTATTAATGTAGTTGATGTAGACGTACAGATATATATTTCTCAAGGTATACCTGCATTTACAATCGTTGGACTTGCAGATAAAACTATAGCTGAATCTAAAGAAAGAGTTCGCGCTGCATTATCAGCTTTAGGACTTGGTTTACCAGTGAAAAAGATATTAATTAATTTGTCTCCTGCTGATTTAGTTAAAGAAGGAAGTCATTTTGATTTAGCAATAGCTTGCGCTTTGTTAGCTAGTATAAATGTGTTACCAAATGAAATCTCTGCTTATATTATTTTAGGTGAGTTAGCACTAGATGGCTCCATATTACCAGTATCTGGAGCACTCCCAGCTGCTATTGGAGCTAATGCAAAAAATAAAGGATTAATATGTCCATTTTTAAACGGTAAAGAAGCAGCTTGGTCTGGAAATGACAATATATTAGCCGTAAATCATTTACTTGATTTAGTAAATCATTTTAAAGGTGTCCAAGTACTAACTCCACCTGTGGCAGAAATTGATAATTTAGAACCAAATTATTTAGATTTAGCGGATATTCAAGATCAAAAAACTGCTAAAAGAGCTCTAGAAATTACTGCTGCAGGCGGGCATAATATGTTGATGTTTGGACCTCCAGGAGCTGGAAAATCTATGTTAGCGCTTCGTATGCCAGGTATTTTGCCTAAAATGACAAGCAAAGAAATTTTAGAATCTAGTATGATAGCAAGTGTATCTGGCCTAATTACCAATGGAAAATTAACTAAAATAAGACCATTTCGCGCTCCTCATCATTCTTGTTCTTTAGCAGCTATGGTTGGAGGCGGAATAGGAAGGAAAGTAAAGCCAGGTGAAATTTCTTTATCTCATAATGGTATTTTATTTTTAGATGAGTTGCCAGAATTTTCTCCAAATGTAATTGAATCCCTACGTCAACCAATAGAAACTGGAGAAGTACTAATTTCAAGGTCTGGATATCATGTTAAATATCCATCTAGGTTTCAGTTAATTGCCGCTATGAATCCATGTAGATGTGGATATTTATTAGAATCAGATAAAGCTTGCTCTAGAGCTCCAAAATGTGGACAAGATTATTTAATGAAAATTTCTGGTCCTATTATGGATCGTTTTGATTTGCATATATCTGTACCATCTGTAGAATTACCAAATAAAAATATTAGCAACAATGAAACTTCTGCTACTGTAGCAAATCGAGTTATTGCTGCACGAAATATTCAATTAGAAAGATACGATGGGTATGGAATTAGAACTAATAGCCAATTAGATGGGCAAATGCTAATTGAATATGCTATGCCATATGATGAAGGAGTAGATTTACTTAATAAATCTGCTGCGGTATTCAAACTTTCTATGCGAGGATATAATAGAATATTACGAGTTGCTAGAACAATTGCAGATTTAGAAGAAAATAAAAAGGTAAAAAAAATACATATTGCGGAAGCGTTAAGTTATAGGCAAGTGGATTTTTTTAAAAATAATTTTTAATTCTTATCTAGTATTGAAAATAAAAACACTGGAGCAGTAAAAATTATACTATCAAAACGATCTAAAAGCCCTCCATGTCCAGGAATCACTTTACCACTATCTTTAACATTAAATCGTCGTTTAATTATAGAAACAAATAGATCGCTTAACTGACTTAATATAGGTAATATAAATATTATAGGAGAAATCATGTATTTATTACTTTTATAAACAAAATAAATTACAATAGTAGCTACAAAAACTCCTGTAATTAAACCAGACCAAGTTTTATTAGGACTTATCTTAGGAGCTAATTTAGGACCTTGTAAGCTTTTTCCTCCAATAAAGCCAAATATGTCAACAACCCAAATAATAGAAAAATAAAATAACGTTAAATTAGAATCTGAACTAATAATTCGCAATAAAACAATACACCCTACAGATATAGGAATAAGAATCAATCCTAATATGACATACATATATTTAGTGTTAGTAATCCTATACCACTCATATATCATTCCAATAGCAATTATTCCCAAGATTATATAGTATAAGTAGGTTGTATAAATAATTGATGCAATAAAAATACTTCCTAAAAACACAGCGGATAGTATCCGTATTTGTAAATTTGTCATAAAGATAACATTGATTCTATCTCCTTCCATTCTCTAGGATTTAAATTACTACTTGATTGATCTATTTTGTCTCCATGAAGCATACGTTTAATGATATTTAAAGCACTACGCGACAATTTAACTCCATGAATACGATGTTCTAAGAATGCTTCATATACTAAAGGTACCCATTTTTCTACTATACCAAGCATAATTTGTGCATACTCTCTAATTTCATATTGAGAATGTTTGTTAGTCCTTAATTCTAGAAAATGAAGTAGATTATGTAAATCTATTTTCCAATACCATTCAGTATAATAGCTTAAATTGAGATTAATTCTTGCTATTTCCCTACTTATTCCTGTGCGATTCTGATCTAATATGTTACCTTGATCATCTTCATTCAATAACATTGAATAATGATCATAGCATTGGATTGCATCATTTTTTAACACTGATAACACTTCTTCTGCATAAGAATCTGAAATTGGATTAGAATCGCGTCCCTGTTTATTTGTTGTAGATTGAGGAGCGATATTTTGTTTTTGTGGCAAGTAAAATTCTTTAGATAAGATAGAATATCTAGCAGAATACTCATTAACATTGGCAGTACGATGACGAATCCATTGTCTAGCTACAAACAGAGGTAATTTAACATGAAATTTAATTTCACACATCTCAAATGGACTAGTGTGATTATGTTTCATTAAATAATTTATTAAAGCCTTATCTTGATTTATCAATTTGGTGCCTTTTCCATACGAAACGCGTGCGCCTTGTGTTATAGATGTATCGTTCCCCATATAATCAATAACTCTAATAAATCCATGATTTAATACAGAGATAGGTTCGTATAGTATTTTTTCTAAAGCTTCTACGGTAGCTCTACGTGTTAAAAACTTTTCCATTTATAACTTATTTTTAATAATGACAATATTTAAAGAATAATAATTATTATAGCAAAAATAAAATTCATTGATTCCAATTTATAACTACATTTATCATATCTCAGTTGATAACAACAACTTTACTATAAAAAACGAATCAAAATTTGTTACCTTAAAAAGGAAACAATGGTGCCGCTAAAGGGAGTTGAACCCCCGACCCATACATTACGAATGTATTGCTCTACCAACTGAGCTATAGCGGCAAAATTTAATTATGTACATTATGTTAAGGTTAATATATTATTGTTACTGAATTTAAGCAATATTTTTAAGCTATGTTTGATACATTAACACGCAATTTTAATAAAATCTTTGATAAATTACGAAACAAAGGAGTTATTACTGAAGAGCATTTAAATAGCACACTTCGTGACGTTAGAATAGCTCTATTAGAAGCTGATGTTGCATTAATTGCAATTAAAGATCTTATTGAGGGAATTAAAATAAAATGTTTAGGCCAAGAAGTTATAAAATCAATAACTCCAGCGCAATTAATAATAAAAATAATTAATGATGAATTAGTACGTATTTTAGAACATAATCAAGACAATCATGAATTGATACTAAATAATATACCTAATAACATTATGATGGTTGGTTTACAAGGTAGTGGTAAGACAACATCGAGTGCCAAATTAGCTCTAAATTTAAAACAAAAAAATAAAAAAATATTATTAGTATCTGTTGATGTATATCGTCCGGCGGCACAAAAGCAGTTGCAGAAACTAGCAAGCTCTATTTCTATAGATTATTTTGAATCTAATTCAAAAAAAACTTTAGAAATTGTGAAACAATCTCAAATATTTGCCAAGAATAAACTTTATGATGTGATTATTTATGATACCGCTGGTAGACTTCATATTGAAGAAACAATGATGCAAGAATTGAAAGATATAAAAAAAATAATAAATCCACAAGAAGTTTTATTAGTAATTGATGCAATAACAGGACAAGATGCGATAAATATCGCTCAAGAATTTAATATTCAGATTGAAGTTAGCGGTCTTATTTTAACTAAATTGGATGGAGATAGTCGTGGGGGAGCTATTTTAAGTGCAAAATATATTACTAAAAAACCTATAAAATTCATTGGAACTAGTGAAAAATTATCAGGATTAGAACATTTTTATCCAGATCGGTTAGCTTCAAGAATTTTAGGTATGGGTGATATAGTATCATTAGTAGAACAAATGCAACAAAATATCGACCATGAAGCTGCAGAAAAATCATTTGATAGATTTAATAAAGGTAAATTTGATTTAAATGATTATCTTGATCAATTACAAAATATTAAAAAGATAGGAGGATTAAGTGGAATTTTAAAAATGTTGCCTAATATGGGGAATATTCAAGAGCAATTATCCATGAACGAAGATGCACTTAATAAGCAACAAGCAATAATCAAATCTATGAATAAATCAGAACGTAAAGATCCTAAAATTCTTAATGGTTCACGTAAAAAACGTATTGCTTCTGGATCTGGTACATCTGTACAAGAAGTAAATCGATTACTAAAACAATTTACACAAACACATGAAATGATGAAGAAAATAAATGCTAATCCCAAAGGATTATTTAAAGGAGCATTAAGTAAATTTTTAAAATAAAAAATCAAATCATGAAGTTACTTCAAATAATATTTAAAAAAATGTTAAAAACATTATTAATTTTAATAAAATTATACCAATATTTTATTTCTCCATTAATTGGAAAAACATGTAGATTTTATCCTAGCTGTTCTGTATATGCTGAGCAGGCAATAAAAATACATAATATTAATGGGATTAAATTGATAATAAAACGTCTATGTAAATGCCATCCTTATTGTGCAGGTGGATATGATCCCGTCCCCTCCCCCTCTCAAAAAAAGATAAATAACAAATAAACGCTGGGGCGGCTGGATTCGAACCAACGATGATAGAGTCAAAGTCTATTGCCTTACCGCTTGGCTACGCCCCAAATATATTCATCACACTTCAAAAATTGGCTATGTTCGGGTTTCACCAACTCTGTGCTACTCATGTGCGTCTAACACACTCCGTTGCTTGATTTTGTAACTCCTTGCTCCTTTCGGAGTTTGACTTCATATAACAATTTTTTAAATAAAAGCAGTATATCTATAAAAACATGTGACCCCTACGGGATTTGAACCCGTGTTTACACCGTGAAAGGGTGCTGTCCTAACCTCTAGACGAAGGGGCCTCATGTAAAAATATATTAGTAAAGAACTCTAAAAGCAAGTGCATAAATAATGTTTTTATTTATAGATAAATTTTAAAATATCATCTATTAAATAGTTTACGTTGAATAATCAAATATATTCCTAAAATAAACAACGGTATTGATAAAATTTGCCCTGCAGTAAAATATCCTATTTCATAATGCGGTTCTCTAAAAAATTCCACAAAAGAACGAAATGTACTATAACTAATAAGAAAAATTGCACTAGTTATTCCTCTTACTAATATTGTTCGATAACAATATACGGAAACAAACATGATTATAAACAATAATACTCCCTCTAATAAAGCCTCGTAAATTTGACTAGGATGCCGTGGTAAAAGACCTCCATAAGGAAAAACCATAGCCCATGGAACATTAGTAATGCGTCCATATAATTCTCCATTAATAAAATTAGCAATACGTCCTAAGAAAAGTCCAATAGGGGATATTGTAGACAGTACATCACACAAAGTCAGAAAATTTAACTTATTAATATAGGAAAATATATATGTTACAACTAAAGCTCCTATTATACCCCCATGAAACGACATCCCTCCTTCATAAATTTTTAAAATTGCAATTGGATTTTTAAAATATTTTATTGGATCGTAAAATAAAACGAAACCGAGTCTCCCACCAATAATTATTCCCAAAATAATCCAATTAATAAATTGTTCAAAATGTTTTTTTGTAATACCTAAATTATATTTATCTGTAATTAAATTTGCGTACTTCCACCCTAAAAGAATTCCTACTACATAAGATAAAGAATACCAAGATACAGCTAAAGGTCCTAGAGGTAAAATAATAGGGTTAATATTATGGTAAGGAATTGCCATATTTATTTATTCTTTAATAGATGCTCCCCTAATGAAGGAAAAATTTCCTTAAATTTTTTAACAATAGATTTGGAATCTTTAAATTCAGTATTAGCTTCAATTTGCTTATAAAGCACTCTATAATATAACTCTCCTAGATCTGTTACGTTTATTGCTCCTATTTTTAAATTAATCAATTTATCTCTAGCTTCATAATTATATAATAAATCCTTCGAATTTGAATCAGGAATAGAAGACGCTTGTCTTAAGAATAATTTATTAGCATCTTTTACAAGAGTATTAATATGAAAAGATAATTCACTATCATATAAAAAGTTATCATATAAAAAGTCTGTTATTTTTGAAAAATCATATATAGCTAATTGTCCTTTGGTATCCCATTCAATATTTGATTTTATTTTAGTTTCGTTGTTTAGCATAATACCTATAGTATCGGCTGTAATAGTAAAATTTTTCAAAAAGATTTGTGGTTTTTCTTTAGAAGAAGAACTACTGAAATCTATTTCTGCGGTAATATTTTTCGTATTATCAATTTGAGTTGCGTATTTATCCATAAAATAAGACATTAACTTTAAAAAAGTATTTGCCCAAGGAAAAAAACTATTATTCATTAATATTATATTGAAAAATTGAGCTTTTGATTTTGCATATCCAGTTTTGGGATTAACTTTTCCTGAAAAATTTATTTTTAAATCAAAATCTTGTTCATTATTCCAATTATTGTAATAGTAAAATTTTGCTTCTTGTTTTGTAATTAATGAATCTGAATTTATTTCATCTATTTCTATTTTTGCATGCGACAAAATTGTCCATAAATTAGACCAATCTTTACCCCAAAGATCTAATCTTCCTTTTAAATTTTCTTTTAACTCTAGATCAACTATCATGCCATAAATTAAACTCATTGGAGCAGTTAGCAACCCTGTATTTTCTGCTTTTTCTATATTAACAGAATTAAGAAATTCACATTTTTGAGGCCAGTTTCCATCTCCCCATTTTTCAATTTTAAATTTATATTTATTTAAGGAAGATTTAATTAATAAATCATTAGTAGCTAAATCGTAAACTTTAATATCCTTTGTTGTAAATTTTAATTGATTGAGATTTTTAATTAAATCTATTGAAAGATTTTTTTTAATTAAAGTTTTAATAAAGTTAAGATTTATTGGATACTTAAAACTATAAGCCGCGTTACTAACTATTTTTTTACCAAAACCAAATTCTAAATTTTTAAACTCAGCAATACTGACACCAGTATACTCTATAAATATTTTTTGATTCCAAATATCATATCCTATAATTAAAGGATTTTGATGAGAAATTAGGATTGTAGATTTTTCTTCTTGAAAATCATTAATCCTTAAAGCTAATTTAAAAGGAAATCCAGTTATATTAACATTGTCGAATTTTATTTTATAATCCTGGAAAAGGGTATTTTGAAATAATTCTTTTTGTGAATAGTCAGCATTAATTTTTTTAGAAATTCTAAGCATTAATACATACCAACATAAACTATATCCTAAAATTAAAAATAAGATTGACCACAAAATAATTTTTAGTATTTTTTTCATATTTAAAATGCATTTTTTTAAGAGAGGCCAGAGCCGGAATTGAACCGGCGTATAGAAGATTTGCAGTCTACTGCATTACCACTTTGCTATCTGGCCAAATATATTATTTTATAATAAATGCTTGATATAGTTTAATCAACTAAAATTGATTAATAAGAAACTACTTAGCTATGCAATAGTGATCATACTTAATAAAATCCAAAGGATCTACTGCCTTTCCATTTAATATAATTTCAAAATGTAAATGTTTTCCAGTAGTATTTCCAGTAATTCCTTGAATTCCAATTTTTTCTCCTTTTACTACTTTTTTACCATGGATAGTAGTTATCTTTGATAAATGTGCATATTTTGTGCTAATTCCTCCTCCATGATCTATTATTATAGTATTTCCATATCCGTGTAATCTAGCAATTAAGGTAATTCGTCCAAAAGCTGAAGCATATACATCATTATATTTACTATATAAATCTATACCAGAGTGTTTTTTTACAGAATTTTTTAAATACCGATTTCCATATTTACTAGTAAGTATAGGATTATACATTGGCTGTAATAAAGGAAGCATTTTTATATTTTTACCTTTTAAGGATTTATACTTTTTATTTAATTCAAATAAAATTTGTTTAATTTTATATCGTTTTTGTTGTAGGTCAATATTTCCTTTAAAAGTCTTTATTTTTTGTATTACTTGATTATTATCATGTATATTATTTAATGTTTTTACATAATCTTGGTTATGTAAACAAGTATTATTATTAGATGGCAACCCATACAAAACAATAATTTCAGCATCTTTAGCTGAAAATTTTTTATGAGCGGCTTTATTAATATTTGATAACAACACTTTGGTATTATTATTAGCGCAACTACAAACAAAAAAAAGTAATATCAATAAACTAAGTTTATGCATTAATGTCTCACTAAATTTTCATACCCAATAAATTGGATACTATCTCTTTGTCATTAAACGGCAATCTATCATTACCAATTTCTTGATAATTTTCATGTCCTTTACCAGATATAAGTAAAATATCATTTCTTCTTATATTTTCTATAGCATGCTTAATAGCAGCATATCGGTCTGGAATTTCTATAGCATTTTGACTGCTACCACGAAGAATTTCTTGCCTGATTAAGTTAGGATCTTCGTTTCTAGGATTGTCATCAGTTATTATTACAATGTCAGAAAAATTTCTTGCAATTTGCCCCATAATCTTTCTTTTATAAATATCTCTTTCCCCTCCACAACCAAATAAAGTTATAATTCTTCCATCGTGTTTTTTTATCGAATTTAATTCTATTAATACATTTTTTAATGCGCCTGGTGTGTGCGAATAGTCTATAAAAATATAAAATCCTTTATTATTATAAACTCGATCTAACCTTCCAACTACTCCTTTTAACTTTTGAAACGTATTTGCAATTATATCAAATTCTATTCCACAACTTTCCACTAATACACCCGCTATCAAAATATTAACAATTTGAAATTTTCCTAAAATATTTGTATTAAAATTATAGATTTTATTTTTATATTTAAAATTAACTAACTGTCCATATAAACTATTATCTATATGTAAAATATTAACCCTTCCCCCCTCCCCCACAGTTATTACATTATTCATAAATTTAAAATTTTCTTTTACTTGAGAAAAAAATTCTACCTGTTTACTTAAAATTATTTTTGAATCCTTACTTAAATTATCCTTAAATAACGATAATTTAGTTAATAAGTAATCTTCCATAGTATCATGGTAATCTAAGTGGTCTTGGCTAAAACTACTAAATGCGGCAGCCTTAAAAGGAATATTATAAATTCTTTTTTGTGCAATAGCATGACTGGAAACTTCTATAGCTACATAATCTACAACGTTACTTAAACTATTAAGTATTTTCCTTAATTCTACTATATTAGGAGTAGTGAGATTGGATGAAGGTAAATCACATATAGATACTGGAGAATTAATACCTAGAGTTCCTACGCTTGCTGCTTTATGCCCTAGTAATGTTATAATTTGTTGAAAATAATTCACTATAGAAGTTTTACCATTAGTTCCAGTTACAGCTAATAAATATTTAGGTAAATTAGGGTACAATATAGTAACAAGCTCTCCTAATACTTGTCTTGCGTCTGAAACATTAATTACATTTCCATAAGGCGACTCAACTATTTCGTCACTAATAACTAATTTAGCGCCAGCTTTAAAAGCATCCTCGATATAATCATTTCCATTATAAGTAAATCCTTTAATAGCAATAAATACATCGCCTAATTGCACTTTTCTAGAATCCAAACTTATATTAGTAATATTAACTTCATTTATTAATTTATAAAAATTTTGCAATTTAAGTATTTTTTTTGTAAAAATTAAATTTTATCTTCATTTTTATATTTTATTGTTTTCACTTCTTGTAAAGTAGAGGAATTAATATAATGCTTCATGTTATAAGTTATTAGCATTCGTTGAATAATTCTTTTTGCTGTTGGGGCAGCTGTATATCTAGCAGTAGAAAATCCATAAGTTTCCTTAATACCCTTAGGATCATCTAAAAAAACAAAAACAATATATTTGGGTTTAATAGTTGGAAATACGGCTATAAAAGACGAAAGATTATTTTTAGAACTATAATGCTTGCTTATAATTTTATTAGCTGTACCAGTCTTACCTCCAATAAAATATCCATCTATTTCAGCAGTTTTTCCGCTTCCATTGGAAACTACTAAACGTAATAATTGATTCATGTTTTTAGAGGTATTTTTTTTGAAAACCACTTGCTTAGGATAATCCTTTTTTTTTAATAATGTTAAAGGATAGAAATATCCTCCATTAACTACAGGAATCATAGCTTGTACAAAATGAAGTGGACTAATAGATATTCTATATCCATAAGAAATAGTTGCTAACTCTATATCTTGCCATCGATAACCATGAGGAAAAACAGGATGAGCCTTTTCCGCAATTTCTAAAGAAGATAATTGTGAGAACAACCCTAATTTATTAAAATACTCTCTAACTTTGTTTTGTCCAATTTCTAAAGCAATTTGTACTGTACCAATATTAGATGAATGTATAAAAATATCTGAAACAGTATGCCATCCATATTTTTTATGGTAGTCCTTAATGTGAAAATTAGCTATTTTAAAATCACTAATTTCATAAGCATCATTCATATCAATTGTTCCTGTATCAAAACCAATTGCCATAATTAGAGTTTTTAAAATAGAACCTAATTCATAATCTCCTAAACTAGCTCTATTAAATAAATTTTCTTTTTTTTCATATCCTGGATTATGAGGATTAAAATCCGGTTTGCTAACTAAAGATAAAATTTCACCATTATTTACATCCGCAATTATACCTACTCCTCCTAAAGCATTAAATTTTTTAATCGTTATAGCTAGTTCCTCACTCACTATATTTTGTAGTTTTGCATCTATAGTGATTTGTAATTTAGAATCTTGTTCATTGATTAATATATTATTTAGTTTTTTTTCCATACCGGAAATACCATTTCCATCAATATCTACATAACCTAAAACATGAGAAAATAAATTACCATATGGATAGAATCGTTTTTGCCAATTTTTAAAATAAATTCCTACAATACCTAATTGATTAATTTTCTTCTGCTCTTCTAAAGTTAAGTTATGTTTAATCCAAACAAATTTTTTATCCAAAAATAAATCCTTTAATAACTTATCTAATGATACACTTGGTAATATTTTTGCTAATTTATTTGATACTGACTTAATATCAGTAATTTCATAAGGCTTTGAAAATAAACTTACAGTTGGAAGATTAATAGCTAATAACTCTCCTGAGCGATCAATAATTTCTCTTCTAAAAGAAATATCCTTCCTTAAAGGAAAAACATCATCAATTTGATAATCAGAATGTACTGTTAAAGAAATAATTCTACATATAATTATAATATATAATATACACAAAAGTATCGTTATCAAGATAACTCTAGAGCTAATAGCCTTAACGTCTTCTTCCCATTTAAATAAAGCAAAAAATATTTTAAACATATATCACATATGCCTATTTAGATCGTCTCTTTGAGTGGCAATATTTTTAAGATGAATTCTATTTTTATGCTTATATCTTACTTTTAAATTAAGATCAACTCCTTCCTGATTGATTATTACTAAATTTTTATTATTTTTATTATCAATTTGGGACAATGTTATCTCTTCTAAATCAAGGTACTTATCTACTAATACCCGTAACCTATTTGGATTAGTCAAATAGGTTAATTCAGCTCTTGTTAAATTAATTTTGACATTTTCTAAATCAATTTGTTTTTGTAAGTACTTAACTTCTTGTTGCAAGTTTTTAACTAAATTTTTTAAAGTAAGTAAACCATATCCAATAATCATTATTATCAAAAAAGAGAGAAAATAAATAAAACTATATCGTTTAAAATAATTCATAGTTTCAAATCATTTATTTTTAAAACTGCTCTTAGTTTTGCAGACCTAGATTTCACATTAGATTTTATTTCTTGCATGTTAGGAACTATTGTTTTTTTTGTCAAGATTTTATAAATTTTTTTTTCATAATTGAGGATAGCCTCTTTGTGGTATTTAGATTGACTAATTCTTTTATTAGAGTTATTAATAAAATTTTGCTTTATGATTTTATCCTCTAAAGAGTGAAAACTAATTACTACTACCCTTCCTCCTATTTTCAAAAATTTTGGTATTTGTTCTAATGTTTTTTGCAAAACTATTAATTCTTGATTTAAATGTATACGAATTGCTTGAAATGTTTTGGTTGCAGCATCAATACGTGTTCTATGTTTTACACATTCTCTAACAATATTAGCTAATTGAGTAGTATACACAATAGGCTCCTTTATTCGAATAGCAACAATTTGTTGAGCTATTTTTCTAGAGTGTCTTTCATTACCGTATTTATATATAATATCTGCTAAATCTTTTTCAGAAACATTTTCTATAAAGTCCTTAGCAGTTAAACCAATTTTATTCATACGCATATCCAATATTCCTTCCTTCTGGAAGGAGAATCCTCTATCAGGATTACTTAACTGTAACGTCGATACTCCAAGATCTAAAACTATACCATCTACTTGTCCTTTTAAATGGTATCCTATATTTAAAAAATTATCTAATATAAATGTAAAACGTTTGGGATATTGAACAGAAAGTTCTTCAGAATACGAAATAACGTCAGGATCTTGATCAATAGATATTACATTACAGAGTGAGCTATCTAAAATAGCTTTAGCATATCCTCCAGCACCAAAAGTACAATCAAGTATTATTTCATGATCTTTAGGAGAAAGATAATGTAACATTTCATGTAATAATACCGGAACATGACGACCCATAACATAAAAATTTAAGATTGATGGCGGGGACGACGGGACTTGAACCCGCGACCTCCTGCGTGACAGGCAGATATTCTAACCAACTAAACTACGCCCCCTAAAATTTTTTTAATAAACATTCCTCAATCTTATAGCAAACTTATAATTATGTCAAAAAAAATTAATAAGAAAAACAGCAACACCTATTATATTTAGATAAGTCTTTGTATACCTTTATAAGGTTATATCCTTGAAGTTTAAACATTGTAATTATTTGTTCTAATTGAGTATGCCCTATTTCAAGGTAAATATATCCATTGTCTTTTAAAAAAGATTTTGCATGCATTGCAATTTTATAAAAATATTCCAGTCCATTCATTTTTGCAAACAAAGCAATATGTGGTTCATATAATAAAGTTTCTTTAGACATCCAATGTATTTGATCGTATGCAATATAAGGAGGGTTAGATATAATTATATCAAATTTTCTTTCCGTTGTTAAATTATCAAATAAATTTCCAAGTAATAACTCTATTCTTGAAGATACAGTATAATTACTAGCGTTTAAAAAACTAACTTCCAAAGCTGCATAACTTATATCTACCCCTACTCCATAACTAAGAACTAATTCACATAGTAATGTAATAAGTAAACACCCACTACCTACTCCTAAATCAAGAATTTTTAAAGTATCTTGTCTATTAAAGTCTTTAAGCACAGCTTCAATAAGAGTTTCCGAATCTTGTCTAGGTATTAATACGTGATTATTAACACTAAATTGTCTACCAAAAAATTCTTTATACCCTATTATATATGAAATAGGTTCAAAATTTAGCCTTCTTTCTAATAAAAGAAGAAATTTATTATAAACATCTACCGAAATTGTAGTATAATAATTACTTAATAAAGACTCTATGCTAGTATTTAAAGTATGAGATAATAATATTCTCGCTTCTAACCCTGAAGTTGTTGATAATTTTTTTTGGGCATAATCAATTACCTGTCTTATTTGCATTAAACACCACTGGATCCCAATCCTCTATTACTTCTTTGAGTATCAGGCAACTCTTTAACCAACTTCCAATTAATAGATTCATATTTAGCGATAACAAGTTGCGCTATACGCATTCCTCGATTCAAAATAAAACTTTCTTGTCCTAAATTAATTAATATTACTTTAATCTCACCTCTATAATCAGAGTCAATTGTTCCAGGACTATTTAACACAATAACCCCATTTTTATAAGCTAAACCAGAACGAGATCGTATCTGTCCTTCATATCCTAGGGGCAAAGCTATAGATATTCCAACAGGAACTACTAAACGCTCCGTAGGTTTTATAATAACAGCATCATAAACAGCCGCAGCTAAATCTAAACCAGCACTACCCTCTGTAGCATACACTGGTAAATTTAAACCTTTTCCATGTGAAAGATACGTTATTTCTATATTAAGCATTTTTATAAAATCATTCTCCCTTAAATTATTTCCCCTTAAATTTTATAAGTTCTAATATATTAGGAGGCACTTGTTCGTAATGAGAAAATAACATAGTATACTGAGCTCTTCCTTGAGATAAAGATCTTAATGTGTTAACATATCCAAACATTTCAGCTAAAGGCACCTTAGCAAATATCACTTTAGCGTTCATTCTTGATTCCATATCTTCAATCTGCCCACGTCGACTACTTAAATCTCCAATGACATTACCCATATATTCTTCAGGTGTTACTACTTCTACTTTCATAATTGGTTCTAATAAGCATACTCCGGCTTTTGGTAAGCCTTCTCTAAAAGCAGCTTTAGCAGCAATTTCAAATGCTAAAGTGCTGGAATCTACAGCATGAAATCCACCACCTATTAAAGTGGCTTTCCAATCAATTACTGGATATCCAGCTAATATTCCTCCTTCTTTAATATTTAACAATCCCTTCTCTACACCTGGAATATACTCTTTTGGGACATCTCCACCCACAACTTTATTTTCAAATTGGAATCCAGACCCTGCAGGTAGAGGTTCAAACACAAGAATAACTCGTGCAAACTGTCCTGCGCCGCCAGTTTGTTTTTTATGTGTATAATCTGTTTCAACTTTTTTAGTAATGGTTTCTCTGTATGCAACTTGAGGTGCTCCAATATTTGCTTCAACTTTAAATTCTCTTTTCATTCTATCAATTATAATTTCTAAATGAAGCTCCCCCATTCCTTTGATAACAGTTTGTCCGCTTTCTTTATCTACAGAGACTCTGAATGAAGGGTCTTCTAATGATAATCTAAATAAAGCTACCGACATTTTTTCTTGATCAGCTGCAGTTTTAGGCTCTACTGCAACCTCCATAACTGGATCTGGAAATTCCATTTTTTCTAAAATTACTAAATTATTAGGATCAGATAATGTATCCCCAGTAGTTGTATTTTTTAATCCAGCCAAAGCAATAATATCTCCTGCTGCAGCTTCTTTTATATCTTCCCTTTCATTGGCATGCATCAATAACATTCGTCCGATACGCTCCTTCTTATCTTTAACAGTGTTAATTACTGTGTCCCCTGTTTGCAATAGCCCAGAATATATGCGAATAAAAGTTAAAGAACCTACAAAAGGATCATTCATTACTTTAAATGCAAGAGCTGAAAAAGGTTCTTTTGTATCAATTATTTTTTCAAATTCTTGTCCAGTTTTAACATCTATAGCTTTTATTTTTCCTATATCAATAGGAGAAGGTAAATAATCAACTACTGCATCTAACAAAGGCTGCACACCTTTATTTTTAAAAGCGCTTCCACATAATACAGGAATAAAATTAGCATTAATTGTTCCTTTTCTAATGCAATTTTTTAACTCCTCTTCCATAATTTCTTTTTCAGATAAATATTTCTCTAATAAATCATTATCCACTTCTACTGCAGTTTCCAACAATTTAATACGATATTCATCAGCTTGTTTGCGCATATCGTTAGGTATATCTGTGTATACATACTCAGCTCCTAAAGTTTCTTCCTTCCAAATGATAGCTTTCATCTTTACCAAATCAATAAGACCTTTAAAATTATCCTCTAACCCAATAGGAATTTGAGTAACCAAGGGCCTTGCACCTAAGCGCTCAGAAATCATAGTAACGCAACGAAAAAAGTTAGCTCCCATCCTATCCATTTTATTTACAAAACATATACGAGGAACATTATATTTATCTGCTTGACGCCATACAGTTTCTGATTGTGGCTCTACCCCTGCTACCCCATCAAATACAACGACAGCTCCATCTAATATCCTTAAAGACCTTTCAACTTCAATGGTAAAATCAACATGCCCAGGAGTGTCAATAATATTAATCCTCTTATCATTCCAATAGCATGTAGTAGCTGCAGAAGTAATTGTAATACCTCTTTCTTGCTCCTGTTCCATCCAATCCATAACAGCAGCGCCTTCATGAACTTCTCCTATTTTATATGACTTTCCTGTATAATATAAAATCCTCTCAGTTGTAGTAGTTTTACCTGCATCAATATGGGCGCAAATGCCTATATTACGAGTATCTTTTAAACTTTCCGACATATCTTTTTTAACCATTTCTTGTTCTACGTACGCTAAAATGCGCAAAAGCATTATTTGCTTCTGCCATTTTATGCATATCATCTTTAGTTTTTACTGATCCTCCACGTCCATTTGAAGCTTCAAATAATTCTTCTGCTAATTTTAAAATCATAGTTTTCTCTGAACGTTTTTTAGCAGCTTTGATAATCCATCGTATAGCTAAAGTTTTTCCTCTCTTTTCTCGTACTGGAGAAGGAACCTGATAATTCGATCCTCCTACTCTTACAGGGACAACCTCTAACAAAGGACATACACTTTTTATCGCTGTATTAAATGTTTCAAATGGATCAACTTTATGCTTTTTTTCTAAAATTGCAAAAGCATCATACACTATTCTTTCCGCTAGTGATTTTTTACCACATTTTACAATACTATTAATAAACTTGGATAACTGGATACTACCATACTTTATATCAGATATGATTTTCCTTTCTACTGATTTACATCGACGTGACATAATTTTCCTTTATTTAATTATTTAGGTTTTTTAGCACCATATTTAGACCTTCCTTGTTTCCTATTTTTAACACCTTGTGTGTCATATGCGCCTCTTACAATATGATACCTCACACCTGGTAAATCAGGAACCCTACCTCCTCTAACTAAGACAACAGAATGTTCTTGCAAATTATGACCTTCTCCTGGTATATATGCGTTAACATATGCTTTATTTGTAAGTCTAACCCTAGCAATTTTCCTTAAAGCTGAATTTGGTTTTTTAGGAGTTATTGTTTTTACTAAAACACAGACTCCTTTTTTAAATGGATTTTTTTGTAAAGCTAGCGCTTTAGAAGGAGCTACTTTTCTTTCCCTTTTTTTTCTTACTAATTGATTGATTGTAGGCATCTGATTTTTATATTTTTTTTAAATTAAACACCCTCTAATAATATCCAATTATAAGTCAAATACAAGTAGGAAGATAAATTCATATTAATTTCGATATTTTTTCTTCTTCAGAAAAATGAAATTTATCAAAACTATCTAAATTAATATTTAATATTTTTAATTTTCTATGTAAAGCAGAACGCTCCATTCCAATAAAATCAGCTGTTTTTGAAATATTATTATTAAACCTGTTTAATTGTGATACTAAATATTCTTTTTCAAATAATTCTCTTGCTTCTCTTAATGGCATAGATACAACATTTAAATTAGTATCTATTGTGGTGAAAGAATAATTTTTTAAAATTTCCTGTGGTAATATAGATGGATGAATAATCGCATTTTGATCATTATTAGCTATAGTCATTATAATTGCCCATTCTAAAATATTTTTCATTTGTCGTATATTCCCAGGCCAATTATAAGATTGCAAATACGCTATTGTCTCTTCAGAGAATTTATATTCTCTTCTTATATTAAATGATTTAAGTATTTGTTTCGTAAAGTATTCAATTAATAATGGAATATCTTCTTTTCTATGTTTTAATGTTGGAACTTTTATTACAATATTATTCAATTTATGGTACAGATCTTCTCTAAAATTTTTTTCTTCAATTTTTTTTTGCAAATCAAAACATGTAGCGCTAATTAAACGAACATTAACTTTAATAAATTTATTTTTATGTCTTTCTATAGATTGGTGTTGTAAAAAATTTATTAATTTGCTTTGTATATTTAAAGATAAATCAGATATTTCATCAATAAATAGAGTTCCACCATTTGCCAGCTCAAGTAACCCTGTACGTCTCAATACAATTGTTTCATTATTGTCAAAAGTACATATTCCAAATAATTCATCTCTTACTTGATTATCTGCTAAACCTGAGGGACTAAAAATTATAAAGGGAGCGTTATTTTTAAATGAATTTTTATGAATTAATTTAGCTACTAACTCTTTTCCACTTCCAGAGGGACCAGAAATTATAATACGTCCCGTAGAAGCAGCCGCTTTGGTAATGTCATTTTTTAATTTTATTACTCCTTGAGATTCTCCTATTAACTCCAGTGTTGTACCTAACATCTTTCTAAGATCAATATTTTCTTTTTTTAATTTACTAGCTTCTAATGCTCTTTTTAAGGATATTAATAATTTTTCTTGTGTAAATGGTTTTTCTATATAATCAAATGCTCCTATTTTAATAGATTTTACAGCTATTTCAATCGTACCATGTCCACTGATAACAATAACTGGAAGCAGAGAATAATGTTTTTTTATAATTTCTAAGATTCCTAATCCATCAATTTCACTACCCTGTAACCAAATATCTAATATTATAATATGAGGTAACTTCTCATTTAAAAGAGAGAAAGTTTTAACGCTATCTGCTGCTGCTCGGACAGCGAATCCTTGATCTTGTAAAATATCAGTAATTAGATCTCTAATATCCGCTTCATCATCAATTACCAAAACATTAATTGTCATACAATTTAATATTTATATTATATGGTTATAGAAAAATTTTTCTTTATACTAACAACTTAGCATTTAATTGTGCTAGGTCAAATTTTAAAATAACACTAGCTCCATATGGAGTTATATTTTCTACTGTAATTTCTCCATAATGATCTTGAATAATTTTTTTTACAATAGCCAAACCTAAGCCACTTCCTTTACCTTTTGTTGTAATATAAGGTTCTGTTATGTTATTTAACAAATCTTTTTTAACCCCTTCTCCATTATCATTTATTAATACAAAAATCTTTTGATCAACTTGTTTAACTATAACCTCGATTATACCGGCTCTATCTACATTTGACAGTGATTCTTCAGCGTTTTTAAAAAGATTTGTCATTACTTGATTAAGTTGTCCATTATCACAAACCATATATATATACTCTATGTTTGTTTTAAAATCATATTTAATAGATTCGCTAATCATTTGTCTAGATTCAACTAATTTTTTCAAAAAACTTATAAATTCACATTTAACAAAATATGGTTTAGGTAAACTAGCAAAAGAGATAAATTCTGCTACAATTTGGGTAATATCCTTAGTGTTACGTAAGATAGTATCAATATATTTAGTGAATATTATTGGATCTTCAACTTGATCCTTATACTTATTAAGCAACCTCTGTGTTGCTAATTGTATAGGAGTAAGTGGATTTTTAATTTCATGAGCTATCCTTCTAGCAACTTCAGCCCAAGCTGCTGTTTTTTGAGCTATTACTAAATCACGTTGTTGTTGATTAAGTTGCTGTATCATTTCATTAAATGCAATAATTAAAACATTAATTTCATCGTTTGTTTGATTTTCTTCTACATGAACCAGTAAATTTCCTTTTTTGACTTTTATTGTAGCTTCTACCAATTTTTGTATTGGTATTGTAATTTTACTAGCAAACAAGATACCAACACTAATAGCTGCTAGAATTAATAAAAATGCAATGATAATAAAAATTATAGAAAACTTGATTTGAATCTTGCTAATATTTTTTCTTAAATTTTCATATGCTTTTGCAGCATCGTATGTTTGATTTACATAATCGATTATTTGTGTATCTAAAAGTTTTCCTATTAATAAATATGTATTACTATAATTTCGTAATTTTACTAAAACGCGAATTTTTTCAAGATCAGGTCCAGGATTAACTTCTACAATTAATCCTTTATCAGCTTTTTTTAATAATTCTGGAGAGATTTGAGCGAACGCTAAAGAAAATGTTAATCGTGTTTTTGCAAGTATGGTTTTAGTTGTTGTTTGAAAAATAATACCTTCATCTAAAGATCTAAATTCAGCCTGCCCATTTAGCACCTCTTCAAGTAATTTATTATTATTAAGAAGTTTATAATACATTTTATCAATATCATCAACTATAGATATTGCAGTTTGAGCAAGTCCTAGATTATTTTCTTTGATATAAGCATTAGCAATATTGATAGATTGATTAATTGATGCGCTAACCTTTTGATCAAACCAAATTCGTAATCCAAAATGTAGGAAATAAGTAGAAAATAAAGCAACTGTAATTGCTGGTATAGCTGCAGCTATACTAAACATAGTTATAAATTTAGTATAAAGTGTAGATTTATTTAATGATTTTTTCAAAAAACTAGAAATAAAACCTCTAGCAATAACTACTATTAGTAACAGCAATACTACTAAATCAATTAAAATAATTCCTACAGCAAAGTTTGGGTCCGGTTGTTTTACTACAATAAAAACATAAGTGTATACTGCACAGAAAATAGATGTAATAATTAGAAAACAAATAAAGATAAATTCAATCTTTTTATATACTTTAATTTTGTCAAAAAATTTATTTATCATAATAAAAAAATAACTCTATATAGCTAAAAAATTATTACTCTAGAAAGCTAATACTCCTGTTGAAGTATTTTTTTTACTCGATCTACAGATGGCTGATTAAAGGGATTAACATTATAATGTTTTGCTAAACATAATACTGTAATTAAATATTCTACAATGTATTTAGCAACTACTTCTTCATTTAAATAAGTTAAAACATTATATACCACAGATTTTTCAAAATCAACTAAAGCTTGATTTACTGTTCTTGAACAAATATTCATAGCAATAAGTAAATTACTATGTTTTCTATTCTGAATAATATTATGAACATTTAAAATATAATAAAATTTATTATCAGGTCCCTCCAAAAATAATTGCAAATAACTATGCTGATCTATAGGTCCTCGAATCAATATAGGAGTAATACCAAAACCAGATTTGCTTAAAGATTCTGCTATCAATTGACATATCCATTGACATAATCCATTTATTTGTTCGCCATAATACATAATCATCATGTTGTTTCTACCTAACTGACAGTTAGTAATAATATTTATTACATTGTTTTCAATTTTGGACAAATCCCTACCTATTGATGCTAAATGTTCTTTAGCGGTGCAAATTAAATTAATTATGTTTACTCCTACTAGTCCAGCTACTAACAATGAAGGATATAACAAAGGGGAAAATCTTCCGCTTATACAATTAGGATATTCTGTTTGTTTTAAATTAAACCTACACGCAATTTGTCTCAATTTGTTTGTGCCAGTAGGACCAATAATATAAAAATTATTGCTATTATTTCGTGTCGCAAAATATTCTGTTAATAAATTAACTTCATATGTATTTCCAGATCTACTTATCACAATAAATAAACTATTTTTTGTAACTAAGGATGTGATGCGATTGATTGTTCCAACATCCAAGGTATCAACGAAGTGCAAATTTATTGTTAAGATATTAATACTAGATAATAAAGCTTTAATATTTAATGCTGATGCACCTGTTGCTATTATAAATATGGTATCAAAAGACTGATTCTTAAATTTATTCAATTGTTGCTCAACACTATCTAACTCCCTTTCAGATGGAAGTAATAAAGTTTCTAAATCTAAATTAAGACTCAATTCATTAAATAATGAATTTACATTAATCATATATGATAATATTTTTTATATGTTAAGTATTATGCATCTATTGCTATAGTAGCATTCAGTATATTAAATTGTTAGTTTTTACTTGTATAATACAAGTAATTTACCCTATAATTAATAAAATTTATTTTATTAATTTAGAAATTGCTATGAGTATAGAAGAAAAAAAATCAATTTCAAACATGAGTTTTGAAGAGGCACTAAAAGAATTAGATCAAATAGTAAACAAAATAGATTCAGGACAAGAAACTTTAGATAAAATCGTTTCTGCTTTCGCTCGTGGAGCAGAACTTAGAGCTCATTGTGAAAAAAAACTTCAAGAAGCAAAGCTGGAAGTAGAAAAAATTATTACTGATGGCAATGGGAATATTTCTAGTATAGAAACAAAACTTTAATCAAATGAATAAGTATTTAAATTATTTTACTATATTATTAGTAAGTGTTCATGGTTGTTTATTTTCAAGTTATGCAATTAATAACGACTATATTAGCTTCTCCCTTAATAAAGAGATAGAAAATTATATCAATATAAGAAATCAAGAGAACCTAGTAGTAAATCTTAAAGAAAAATTCGGTTCTAACCTTAAAGGGTTAAAATTAGTTAGTGTCGATTTATCTAATGAGGATTTATCAGAAGTAGATTTAACTGAAGCATATTTATCCCGTGTTACATTTAAAAAAGCTAATTTAAGTTCCGCTATTTTAAATAAAGCAATTATACAAGATTCGGATTTTACAGAAGCTATTTTAGATAATGCGAGTATTCAAAATGCTGATTTTCAAGGATCTGTATTTTATCAGAGTTCTTTGAATAAAACTAATTTCACGTTAACAGATTTAGAAGATTGTAGCTTTGAAAAAGCTATTGGGAAAGATACTATATTTCAAAATAGTAATTTACAAAGAAGTAATTTTAATTCAAGTAATTTAGCTAATGCAAATTTTTTAGGTACAGACCTTACAAAAGCTTCTATACAAAAAGCTACTATTTCTAATAGTAATTTTTTTGGGGCTGATTTGACGGAAACTAAACAAATTGATAGTAATTTTAGTAATAATTATTATGAATCCACTGCCTTTACTAAAAGTATTTTAACAAATTCTAATTTTTTATCTTCTATATTTGAAAGAGCTATTTTTAATAATGCAACAATTAATAATTGTAATTTAACTAACAGTAAATTTATATCTGCAACTATATTTGAATCCGAAATTAAAGGAATGGAATTAACAAATATTGATTTTAGTAGTTCATATATAAATGATACAAAATTTAACAATTTAATATTTGTTAAATGCATATTTAATTCAACAAATTATAACTCTTCTATATTTAATAAAATTAAATTCATAAATAGTATATTAAATTCTACTATAATCAGCCAAAGTACTTTAGATTCTATAGCCATAGAAGATAGTACATTGGATAATATTAGAATAAATAATTCTAGTATTAGTGATTTCGTTTCTAATAATTCTAGTATGCAAAAAATGTACTTATGGAATTCAACATTAAATAATACATCATGGAACAATAATAATTTAAGCAAAAGTACATGGTATAATATAAAAGTACAAGATAGTAGATTTCAACAAATTAATTTTTCTCAAGTCGCTTGGATTAATAATGATTTATTAAATAGTCAATTTGATAATGTAAATATGAAAGGTAGTTTAATTAATAAAGTCATTGCAACTACTGTTACTTTTAACAATAGTATATTAGACCATTTAATCGTATTTAATAGCAAGGGTTTTACTGCTACTAATGCATTATCTGACAAAAAAAGTATTCTTATGACAAAAGATTTATCTAATATGAATTTTTCTTACTTAGATTTATCTGCAATAACATTAGAAGGAACAAATTTAGATAATAGCATTCTTATTAATACAAATTTAAGTAATGCTTCATTATCTGAATGTTCAATACAAAACGCTGATTTTACCAACGCAAATTTATCTAATACAAATTTTTTAAAATCAAATTTATCTAATAGTATATTTTATAATGCTACGATTACTACAAAAACTAAATTTTAAAACATGAATTATCTATCTGATAATTTTTTACTCTTTCTTACTTGATGTAATTGGATGATATCATTAGTCATGTTAATAACCATATTAACATCTAAATCTGCTTCTTCACAAATTCGTTGAAAATATTCAGAATTACCAAAAATCCAAGATTTGGCATCTTTTTCAATCTTTTTAGCAATTTTTGTATCACTTACATTCGATGCATCTATTATCGCTTGTAATATAATGGCTCTTCTTAAAGCTATATCAGGAGAAACATTCGCAAGTTTTATTTTTTCAAACGGAGCTTGTAATTTAATTACCGAAGTCATATCTTTTACACTCAAAATATTAATTTTCTTATATTTATAAGGTACTAAAAAAAACTTAACTCATTAATATAATGATTGAGATTATTGTATTAAAAATTTATTATGAAATTTTGCAATCTTACCAGGACTTTGCATTTTTAAAAATTAGCATAACTATGCATAAATTAATGATTATGATAAAGCAGGAAATATGCTAAATATAAAGGTATTATCAAAGCTGCAATAAGCTAGAACAAGAACCAGTAGAAAAAATACATCTGATTTGTGATAAAGCTAGCTACAATAAATCTAAAAAAATTAAGGAGTTTATCGCTAAATCTAAAATAAAATTGGTATTTTTACCTTCATATAGCCTCAATTAGAATCCAATTATACTGTGCGTAAATGAAAAACTTGAGAGGAATACCAAGCCAGACTTCAAAAAGAGCTAAAAGCGAAGTGAACGAGTAACGCAACATACTTTGACGTGTGTGAGAAATACAGTTATCAGTGATGCCGCCAACTTTTGAAGTATGGTGAGTATACAATTTGTTTAAACAAATTGTATTGCATAAATGTTATTTTTTATAAAAAACCGCATTCTATTTCATTAAAATTTCATAAATACTACGCAGTGTAGTATATACTATGCTGCGTAGTAAAAATCAACATTATGCTTTACTACATAACTTTAATGAGATAATTTTACTTTAACATAACTACCTGGTGCCGGTTCAATTTCTTTCATTTTTTCATAAGATCCTTTAGTAGCAACTAAATTGGAAACGTATTTTTTATGCCATTCTAACCAATAAGGCCACCAAGATCCTTCTTGTACTTTAGCAGATTTAAACCATTGTTGATTAGTACCAGAAATATCATTATTAGTCCAATAAGAATATTTAGGCTTATTTGGAGGATTTACCACCCCTACCACATGGCCAGCTTTACTTAAACAGAAAGTTTTATCTTGACTACCAAGTAATTTCATACTATTGTATACTGATCCCCAAGGAGCAATATGATCATTATTGGCAGATAAGAAAAAAGTAGGAATATCTATATTGGATAAATTAATTTTAGCTCCTGCAATAGTTAATGCATCTGGAACTTTAAGTGAGTTTTTTAAATACATATTTCTTAAATAGAAACTATGCATTTCAGGAGGAAGGTTAGTTGAATCAGAATTCCAATATAGAATATCAAAAGGTGGTGGAGTTTTTCCTAGTAAGTAATTATTAACAAAATATGACCATATTAACTCATTATCCCTTAACAAACTAAAGGTACCAGATAAATATCTACCATCAAAGTAGCCTTTTTTATTCATATCATGCTCTATTGCATTAATAGTTGGTTCATTAATAAAAATACTTATTTCTCCTGGGTCTTGAAAATCAAGTAAAGTTGTAAAAAATGTAGCACGACTAATAATATTAATCTTATTTGCTTTAAAATATGCTAAAGTTATAGCTAATAGCGTACCACCTAAGCAGTATCCTACAGCGCTAATATTATCGAATCCTGCGCTTTTAATAAAGTTACACGCCGTTACTATTCCTTCAGTTACATAATCATCAAATACAATATTCTTATGACTAATGTCTGGATTAACCCAAGAAATGATATACACTTGAAAGTTATTTTCCACCAACCAACGTACAAACGAATTATCTTCTGACAAATCAAGAATATAATATTTATTTATCCATGCAGGGACTATTAAAATAGGAGTTGAATAAATTTGTTCTTTAGGCTTATAGCAAATTAACTGCATTAATTTATTTTGAAAAACAACTTTACCTTTTGTAGTTGCTATATTCTCACCTAAATTAAAACTAGACTTATCTGTAAGGCTTATATTTAAAAACCCAGGAGATGCTTGTAAGTCATGCAATAAGTTATTTAATCCCTGAATGATATTATTCCCATTAGTAACAATCGTTTCTTTTAATATTTGTGGATTAGTTAATATAAAATTAGATGGACAAAATGCATCTATGAGTTGTTTTAAATAAAATTTTAAATATGCATGATATGGAGTTTCTTTGCCAATTTCATCTATATAATTATTCCATAACTCACTTGTCATTAAATAAAATTGTTTTAAAAAATCAAAAAGTATATTTTCGTTCCAAGTAGGATCTTGAAATCTTTTATCTTTATTGGATTCTTGGTATAAAGGAGAAACATCTTTATCTTGAGTTCGTTGACCAATGTTATTGATTAAACTTTGAAATCTATTAATATAATTCATCCAAAGAGAAATCATTTTTTCTGGATTCATTAAGGATTTAGAGTGAAAATCTCCCCATGCTTGCTGAGAAAAATCAGCGTTAAAAAATGCATTCTGCAAAAAAGTTGAACTGTTATGAAAGATATGTAAAAATATCTGTTGATATTTATCATTTATTTGTTGAATGTTATATGTAAATTTTTCCCAATCACTTGGAGAAAAATTATTTGAAGATCCCATCATTATATATATCCTCTATTTATAATCAATCTATTTATAATATCTCTAGTATAGGATATGAATATAAAAAAAACTAGTTAAGTTGAAAAAAATAATCTCGTACTTGTATTAAAATTTTAATTAAGATATATTTAATCAATATATTAATTTTTTAATAAAATAAAAACGATATATGAATAAAATTGATCAGTTTTGTTCTCAAATATCTTGCAAATTACTTACTAAGTACGGGGGTACCTTTAACTAAAATTGAATCCGTACTCTTTAATGAGTAAGATAGTTATATTTATAATACTACTTTTGCTTAGTAATGTTTGTTATTCTGAAATTAGCTATACCATAATTCACGAAAATAACAAGTTGAAAATTATAGGCCAATTTCCTAATAAAATACGTGGGAATGAGATATTGTATATTCCTAATCACATTTGGGGAACAAACGCTGGGGAACAAATACAGAAAGTAGACGTTAGGAATAACGGTGAAAACACTGTCGTTGAATACGAATTAGTAAATGCAAAAACATACGAAGCTAATACTCACCAATCTTTTGTTGATAAAGATTGATTTGTATTTTTAGGACATATGGTATGGATATACCTAAAAAATCTGGATTCACAAGTAAAGCAGAAAATTCACATAAAATGGTTTGTAAAAAAAAAATATAAAAATTATCACCAGATTTGGAGGTTCATTAGTACAAAATCTCAACGTTTCGATGAAAGATTTGCAAAATAGTGTTTTTTTAGCTGGAAATACAAATATTATGAAATTTAGGTATGTTAATGCCCTCTGTGAAGATATCAACAAGAAAAAAAAATTGATTTTTTTAATACTCCTAACAAAGAAATAATTAGGGAGTATACTAAACACTTATCTGCGATTATAAAAGTATAATATAATTTTTTCGAAAAGGATAGTAATTCTAAAAACCAAATTTTTGCGTTTCTTTTTTTACCTTTCAATGAAGTCGGGATAGGTGGGACAAGATTACAAAATGATGAAATGGTTTTTTATATTTCTAATAAGTTTTTAGATAAGACGCTAATTAAACACGTATTAGCTCACGAAAATTTACATAATTGGTTTGGAGGCGTTATAGACGACAAAAATGAGAGGTATAAATAGTTTTTTGAGGGGTTCACTGACTATTTTGCCAATAAAATTAATGTAAAAAATGGTATTAATTGGCCCAGTTCTGGATTTCAAGATAGGATAATAGGCTGATAAATCTTGAATTTAGAAGGTTTGAGGATAAACGAAATAAGGGTAGAAATAATATGTACCATCATGCTATGCATAAAACTCTGATCTAACTACTCTGATCTATATCAAGTTTTTTTCTATAGAAGTTGTAAAGCAGATGAAGGAAGTTATCTTGAGCCTAATGCCTTAATAGGGCACGTTGCTGTTCTTAAATGGGGCGGCAAGTAATTGTCCACTTTACCAACTCTATATAAATTGGAAATATTGAACAATATCCTTGCTTGATATTTATCAAGCGTCTTAAAGAATAAGTATTTATATGATAAGCTTGGCAGTGACTTACTCTCCCATGCTTAAAAACATAGTACCATTAGCGCTATAAGGTTTCACTTTCGAGTTCGGGATGGGATCGAGTGTTTCACTTATGCTATAACTACCAAGCTAATCATATAAATATATACTAAACTATACTTATTTAATAAAACTTTAAGACAACATAAAAATTAGATAAAAAATAAACTATTTTGTACTACAAATTTAGCACTGTAAACACTTACCGATTTAGCAAAATAAACCAATCGAGCTATTAGTACCAGTCAGCTACACATGTTACCATGCTTACACACCTGGCCTATCAACGTAGTAGTCTTCTACGGCTCTAATTGGGAGATCTAGTTTTGAGGAGGGTTTCCCACTTAGATGCATTCAGCGGTTATCCCTTCCGTACTTGGCTACCCAGCTATGCCATTGGCACAACAACTGGTACACTAGAGGTACGTCCACTTTGGTCCTCTCGTACTAAAAGCAGATCCTCTCAAATCTCCTACACCCACGGCAGATAGGGACCGAACTGTCTCACGACGTTCTAAACCCAGCTCACGTACCACTTTAATTGGCGAACAGCCAAACCCTTGGGAGCTTTTTCACCCCCAGGATGTGATGAGCCGACATCGAGGTGCCAAACGGTTCCGTCGATAAGAACTCTTGGGAACCATAAGCCTGTTATCCCCGGAGTACCTTTTATTCGTTGAGCGATGGCCCTTCCACTCGGAACCACCGGATCACTATGACCGACTTTCGTCTCTGCTTGTCTTGTCAGACTCGCAGTCAGGCTAGCTTATGCCATTGCACTCTAAAAGTTGATTTCCGACCAACCTGAGCTAACCTTCGTACGCCTCCGTTACTTTTTGGGAGGCGACCGCCCCAGTCAAACTACCCACCATGCATAGTCCCGATCCCTGATTCAAGGGATTCAGTTAGACATCAAAAGTTAAAAGGGTGGTATCTCAAGGTAGACTCCATAACAACTGACGTCATTACTTCATAGTCTCCCACCTATCCTGCACGTTTAACTTCTAATGTCGATGCAAAGCTATAGTAAAGGTTCACGGGGTCTTTCCGTCTAACCGCGGGAACTCCGTATCTTCACGGAGAATCCAATTTCGCTGAGTCGATACTGGAGACAGTGGGGAAGTCGTTACGCCATTCGTGCAGGTCGGAACTTACCCGACAAGGAATTTCGCTACCTTAGGACCGTCATAGTTACGGCCGCCGTTCACTGGGACTTCAATTCAGAGCTTGCACTCCTCCTCTTAATCTTCCAGCACTGGGCAGGCGTCAGACCCTATACTTCATCTTTTGATTTTGCAGAGCCCTGTGTTTTTATTAAACAGTCGCTACCCCCTGCTTTGTGCCACCTATAAATGGTTTGATCCATAAATAGGTCATCCTTCTTCCAAAGTTACAGATGCAATTTGCCTAGTTCCTTCAGCATCGTTCTCTCAAGCGCCTTAGTATATTCTACCTGTCCACCTGTGTCGGTTTGGGGTACGGTCTATATGGAGGTGTTATTTCCAGGAAACTATTCACTGCATGCACAGATATCCATTCAGCACACACAACTTACTAATTTCGTCACATCCTCCAGGTTCAGGAATATTAACCTGATTCCCATCGACTACGCCTTTCGGCCTCATCTTAGGAGCCGACTAACCCAGCGCAGATTAACTTTACGCTGGAACCCTTGGACTTTCGGCGAGAACGTTTCTCGCGTTCTTTATCGCTACTTATGTCAGCATTCTC
Source organism: Rickettsiaceae bacterium (assembly GCA_963676335.1). Classification (GTDB taxonomy): domain Bacteria; phylum Pseudomonadota; class Alphaproteobacteria; order Rickettsiales; family Rickettsiaceae. The sequence goes on along the minus strand of OY781057.1, from coordinate 692,682 downwards.
ACTTCCGATACCTCCAGCAAATTTCACAATTTACCTTCGCAGGCTTACGGAACGCTCCGCTACCACTTGTGATATAAATCACAAGTTCACATCTTCGGTACATGACTTGAGCCCCGTTACATTGTCGGCGCAAAAAAACTTATTTAGACTAGTGAGCTATTACGCTTTCTTTAAAAGATGGCTGCTTCTAAGCCAACTTCCTAATTGTTTTGGTTCTTTCACATCCTTGTACACTTAGTCATGATTTAGGGACCTTAGATGATGATCTGGGCTGTTTCCCTTTCGACTATGAACCTTAGCACCCATAGTCTGTCTGCTATGCTATACTCATTGACATTCGGAGTTTAGTTGAGTTTGGTAAATCTGTAGGATCCCCTAGCCCATCTAGTGCTCTACCTTCAATGGTAACCGCATAACGCTCTACCTAAATAGATTTCGCGGAGAACCAGCTATATCCGAGTTTGATTGGCCTTTCACCCCTAGCCACAACTCATCCCATAATTTTTCAACATTAATGAGTTCGGCCTTCCAGTAAGTATTACCTTACCTTCAGCCTGGCCATGGCTAGATCACTCGGTTTCGGGTCTAATTCATCGAACTTATAAACGCCCTATTAAGACTTGCTTTCGCTACGCCTACATCTTACGACTTAAGCTTGCTCGATAAATTAACTCGCTGACCCATTATACAAAAGGTACGCCATCACAATCATAAATCCTTAAACAATATAAATATTACTTAAAACTTCAAACTGCTCTGACTGCTTGTAGGCGTTTAATTTCAGGTTCTTTTTACCTCCCTTTTTGGGATACTTTTCACCTTTCCCTCACGGTACTTGTTCACTATCGGTCACTAAAGAGTACTTAGGCTTGGAGGGTGGTCCCCCCATCTTCAAACAGGATTTCACGTGTCCCGCCTTACTCAAGAACTTTAGATATTTTACCTATACAGGATTATCACCTTCTATAATCAACCTTTCCATGTTGTTCTAGTTATTTTTCTAAAGCTACTGGCCTGATCCGCGTTCGCTCGTCACTACTAACGGAGTTTCAATTGATATCCTTTCCTCTAGCTACTTAGATATTTCAGTTCGCTAGGTTCGCTTCATATAGCTATGTATTCACTACATGATACCTATAAAATAGGTAGGTTTCCCCATTCGGAAATCTTCGGATCAAAGTTTATTCGCAACTCCCCGAAGCTTATCGCAACGTATTACGTCCTTCATCGCCTTTTAGTGCCTAGGCATCCATCAAACGCCCTTTTGTTATTTAAACTGCTAAAATCAGCAAATGTATACAGAGTTAACTTTGTAGTATCACTCTTAAAAATTTAATTTATTTTTTTATCTAACTTTTTATACAGCCTTTTTTGCATAACGCATTCATTAATACTAGAATATGTCTTATTTAAAGTCAAGAACTTTTTACAACATTTTAACAAAAATTTCAAAATATTTTTTTTGTTAAAATATCCTTTTTTTATTTTATGCAAATTTCCTTTTAATAGCACTAGTAGCATATTTATTGAGCTTAGAAACTACTTTCAATGTTTTAACATTGTTTTTATTGATATACGATTTGACAACAAATTTCATTCCTTTAGTATCTTCATTTATACTAAACATAGTGTCCAGTAAAATTTCTTCTAAGATAGAACGAAGCCCTCTTGCACCAGTTTTTCGTTCAATAGCTTTTTCTGTTATAACCTTAAGAGCCTCATCATCAAATTCTAAATCAATTTCATCTAAGTTAAATAATTTTTGATATTGTTTTATTAGGGCGTTTTTAGGTCTTGTTAAAATATTAATTAAAGCCTCCTGATTTAGATCTTCTAATTTTGCAATAACTGGCAATCTTCCTATGAATTCAGGAATTAAACCATATTTGATTAAATCACTTACTTCTAAGTTTAATAAATTTTCATTACTAAAGTTATTTTTATCTTTTAAATTAGCACCAAACCCTATTGAATTTTGAGAAATTCTTTGTTGAATAATTTTATCTAATCCTGTAAATGCTCCTCCACAAATAAATAAAATATTAGTAGTATCAATTTGTAAAAAATCTTGTTGAGGATGTTTTCTACCCCCCTGAGGCGGAACAAAAGCTCTAGTTCCTTCCATTAATTTTAATAATGCTTGTTGCACACCTTCTCCAGATACATCCCTAGTAATTGATGGATTATCTGATTTACGAGAAATTTTATCTATTTCGTCAATATATACAATTCCTCTCTGCGCTCTTTCGATATTATAATCTGCTGCTTGTAATAATCTCAGTATAATATGTTCTACATCTTCTCCTACATATCCAGCTTCGGTTAAGCTAGTAGCGTCAGCTACTATAAATGGAACATTTAAAATTTTAGCTAATGTTTGCGCTAATAAAGTTTTTCCTGTTCCTGTTGAACCAAGAATTAATATATTAGATTTAGACAATTCGATATCACCGTTACCTTGATCAAGATGATTTAGTTTCTTATAATGATTGTATACAGCTACAGATAATATTTTTTTAGCTTGATCTTGTTTTACTATATAATTGTTTAGCATATTATATATTTGATGAGGAGTAGGAATATTGACACTATAACCATGCAAATTAGCCTTATGCTCTTCTCGTAAAATCTCTGCACACAAATCTATACATTCATTGCAAATAAAGACATCAGGACCAGCTATAAGCTTCTTTACTTCATGTTGCTTTTTATTACAAAAAGAACACTTTAATTTTTTTTTATTATCAATTTTATCTTCTTCGTTTCCTTCTTGGATCATGAAATTTTCACATTTTTTAATGAATATCTAAAAATTATTTATCCTTACCTTATACCATTTTTACATTATCTATGTATAGTTATAAAAACTAATCACTTATAAGTATATATAAGTTTTCATTTTTGTTCAATTTTTAAAAAAGTAATAATTACACTTATTTTAGCGTAATTATACGTTTTATATAACTATATTTCAATATTTGTTATTATTTTTCTATAAACAATTACTTTCTTAATTTAAATATTTTATTGACATAGCGTCTTTAACGTTAGAAACTGTTTCTTTAACAAAAATTTTTGTAGTTTGAGTTCCATGATATAGAATATCTTTTATATCACTAATTTTAATTTTATTTCGTTGCTCTCGAATGGGAGAAATAATATTTTGTAGAGTATCGTTTAAAATTTCTTTAATTTTAGTATCACCTAATCCTCCTTTTTGGTAAGAAATTTTTAATTCTTCAACTTCTTCTTTATTTTCATGAAAGGCATCTAAATAAGTAAAGACCATGTTTCCATCTATTTTTCCTGGATCGCTAATTTTGATATGTTGAGGATCAGTAAACATAGAAAAAATTTTTTGCTTTATTGCTTCTGTTGAATCAGATAAATAAATAGCATTTTTAAGTGATTTACTCATTTTAGCCTTACCATCTATACCTGGTAATCTTGGAGTTGTGCTTAAATAAGGTGTTACTTCTTTTAAATATGTGGAATTATATACTCTATTGAATTTACGTACAATTTCATTAGTTTGCTCTATCATTGGAATCTGATCATCTCCCACTGGCACAATATCAGCTTTAACCGCTAAAATATCCGCTGCTTGACTTATCGGATAACATAAAAACCCAACAGGAATTTCATCTCCATATCCTTTTTGATATATTTCACTTTTTACAGTAGGATTACGTTTTAACCTACCAATATTAACTAAATTTAAAAAATATATAGTTAATTCCATTAATTCTTGTATTTCTGATTGGATAAAAATAGTAGTTTTATTTGGATCAATTCCTACTGCTAAGTAATCTAAAGCTATTTCATAAACGTTATCACATATTTTATCAGAATTAGCAAAATTATCTGTTAATGCTTGTATATCCGCAATCATTATATATTGTTTATAAATATGTTGTAATTTAACTCTGTTAAGTAGAGATCCAACATAATGTCCGATATGCAAAGGACCAGTAGGTCTATCCCCAGTTAATGCTGTTTTAATCATGCTAAAGTTTTACTTTTATATAACTAATTATTTTCTTCCATAATCATCATCAATACGAAATATATCATCTTCTTCTAGATAAGATCCAGTCTGAATTTCAATGATATCAAGATCAATTTCCCCAATATTACTAATACGATGTTGAATCCCCTTAGGCACATAGATAGAATCGTTTTCTGATAATTGATGAATTTTCTCTCCTACTTGAACATCTGCTACACCTTGTACAACAACCCAATGTTCCGCTCTCTGCGTATGATATTGTAAAGATATTTTATGTTTAGGATAAATTCTAATTTTTTTTACTAAAAATAATTTCGATTTTTCTATAATTTGATAATATCCCCAAGGACGATATACAATATTATGTTTCAATGCTTCAGAACGTCCTAATTTAGTAAGGTCATTAACAACTTTCTTTATATCTTCTGTCTTAGATTTATGTACAACTAATAGAGTATCATCATTATTTATTACTATTAAATCTTTGACTCCTATAATTGCTGCCAATTTATTAGTACTACTTATATAGGAATTAGTTACATCATGGACATATGTATCTCCTATTAGATTGTTATCATTATCATCTTTAAGTAAGATTTCAGATAATCCAGACCAGCTACCAATTTCATGCCATTCAAATTCAGCTTTTACTGCTCCTATGTTACGAATATTTTCCATAAATGCATAATCAAAAGAATTAGGTTTTATATCTTCATATTCCCTTAAAGATAATTTAGTAACTCCTTTTTCTGTTTGAGCCTTTTGTAAAGATAATTTAACATTATTCACCATTTCAGGCTCTAGCTCTTTTGCCGTCTTCAACAATACATTAGGCTTAAAGATAAAAATACCACTATTCCAAAAATAATTTCCTTCATTGATATAATTAGTTGCTGTTATTAAATCTGGTTTTTCTACAAATTCATCTACTTCAAAAGTATTAACATTAATTTTATTTCCAACTTTAATATATCCATATCCAGTATGAGGACTATTGGGAATTATTCCAATCATAGCTATTTTATCATAAAAAGCTAATTCTATAGCTTCATTAATATTTTTAATATAATTAGATTTTAAATCGTTAATATAATGATCCGCAGGCGCAAGAATTACATAATCATAGTTATCTCTTACCGCAATTAATGCCGCAAGAATTCCACAAGGCGCAGTATTTTTTCCCTGAGGCTCAAGTATAATTTGACAGTTTATATTAATTTCTCTAGTTTGCTCTAATGTTAAAAATAAATAGTCATTATGTGTAATAATTATTGGTGCAGATAATTGATTATTCAATATCAATGCCCTTTGTAATAAGCTCTTATTATCTATAATTTTACTAAATTGCTTGGGATATGATAGTCTAGACAAAGGCCACAATCTTGTACCTGAGCCCCCAGCAATAATAAATGTTTTAATATTTTTCACATTATCTTCATTTAGTAGTTCTATTGGTAAAATACTGTTGTGCTATAGATAAAATATTACTCCATGTCCAATAAATTAATAACCCAGACGGAAAATTATTAAACATAAAAAGAAAAATAAGTGGTAAAAATTTCATCATTTGAGCTTGCATAGGGTCCGTTGGCGGAGGACTCATTTTTTGTTGTAAATACATGGTAAAAGACATTAATAGTGGCCATACACCTAAATGTAAAATAACAGGAGGTTGCCAATTTATAAGCCCAAATAAATTGAAAACATTGCTTGGATCCTCCACAGATAAATCCTTAATCCATCCAAAAAAATGAGCCTGTCTCATTTCTATTGTTACATTAAGAACTTTATAAATTGAAAAAAATATAGGAATCTGAATCAAAATTGGCAAGCATCCAGAGAAAGGATTAACTTTCTCTTTCTTATATAAATTCATGATCTCTTGATGCGTCTTAGCAGAATCATTCTTATATAAATTTTTAATATTATCAATTTGTGGCTGTAGATCTTTTAATCTCTTCATGGTTTTAAAAGACTTACTAGTTAAACTAAATAACAAAGCTTTTATCAAAACCGTCACTATCATTATACTTATGCCAAAATTACCACACAACTTATAAAAGAAAGTTAATATTTTAAATATTGGTTTAGTAAAAATATAAAACCACCCAAAATCAATTGTTCGATCAAATAAATAAATAGAATCATCTTTTTCATATTTATCCAATAATGTAACTTCTTTTGCTCCTGCAAAAAGTTTATATGTAAGTACTAACTCACTATTAGCAGCAACGCTTTGTTTATCTCCTATAAAATCAATTTGATACTTGTTATATCCGTTAATTATAATAGATCTTAAATTAACGCTGTATTTCATATTTTGATCAGGTATAAATGCTGTAAGCCAATACTTATCTGTTATTCCTAACCAATTAATTTGTTGATCAAATAGCTGCTCTTCTTTTTTTTCATTAATAGATTCATAAGTATATTCCTTTAAACTCTTATTAAGTACCGCAATTGCTCCTTGATGAACTATAGTACTATTTTTCTTTATCTCTTCGTTTGTATAATTGCGATTAATAAGACCATATGATTGAGTAGTAATTGGGTTATTAGAGTTATTAAAGACTTTCTGTGTAATAGTAAAAAGATAGTTTTCATCCACAGAAATATTTACAGTAAATTTAATATTTTTATTGTTAATCCAAGTGAATGTAGCCACTTCCCCAGAAGTTATCACATCTTTATCACATTCCCATATAGTAGCAGCGCTTGGAACTTCAGTATCGCTACTAAGTAAACCTAATTCTAAAAAATATCCATTTTGAGTATTAGATGGAGATAATAACTCAATATTATTGCTATTTAAATCAATGCTCTGTTTATAATTTGACAACAACAAGTCATCAAAACGTAACCCTTGTAAATTAACAGAGCCAGTTAATCTAGATGTTTTAATATAAACTCTATTAGAATTCATAATTGCTGCATTACGAGAGATATTTGTATCTTCTGCAATATTAATTTTAGTAGTATTTATTTGATGATTTTCTTGATAAGATGCTTTGCTAAGCTTTGGTCTTTCATATAAAAGCTGCCATCCTACTATTATTAGTATAGATAAAGCTACAGCAATAATTAAATTAATATTATCTTTATACATGACTACGATAAAAAATTAATGTTTCCATTAAAATATAAGATTTGCTAAATAGAATCAAGATTTATTAGATAATTTAAATAATCTATACTATATAGGAAACAGAAATATTTTAATTTTGCAAATATTGGTATAATTTGTATGGTTATCATGCCGCATTGGCCTATCCCTCTTTGGAAAAAAAACATAAATTATGACTTATCTAGAATAAATACTTTATTGTTTTATTTAGGAAACCCGCATTTAAAACTTCCTCCAGTAGTTCATGTAGCAGGAACCAACGGCAAAGGATCTACTGTTGCTTACTTGCATGCTATTTTTCAAAAAGCTGGTTATAAAGTTCATACATATACTTCTCCACATTTATTGCGTTTTAATGAACGTATCTTAATTTCATCTGAAGAAATAAGCGATGATTATTTATTTCAAGTTTGTGAAAAAGTTAGGTTAGTAGCAGAAATTCACAATATAGAACCCACTTTTTTTGAAGCGACTACTGCAGCAGCTTTTATAGCTTTTTCAGAAAATAACGCTGATATCTTATTCCTAGAAACTGGAATGGGTGGAAGGGAAGACGCAACTAATGTTATATCTAATCCATTATTAACAATAATCACTCCAATTTCATTTGATCATATGGAGTATTTAGGTCCTAATTTAAAATTTATCGCTGGAGAAAAAGCTGGAATTATTAAATCATCCGTACCATGTATTATCAGTAGCCAAATTGATGAAGTATTCGATGTATTATTCGGTTTTTGCGATGCTAAGAATAGCAGAAGTATTGCTTTTAGTTATGATTTTGGTGTTAACAAAAGAAAAGAAAGTTTCGTTTTTTTTAGTAAAGAATATGCGCTAAATTTACCATTACCTAATTTATTAGGAGACCATCAAATAATAAATTGTGCTACAGTTATTGCTGCAGTATTATTTGAGCTAAATAAGCATTATAATATTTGTATTGAAAATATAATTTTCGGTATTACCAATACTAAATGGCCAGCACGTATACAAAAAATACCTCAAAAAGATTGCAAGTTATTAACTTCTAATAAGCAAAACGCAAATAAACCATTTAAGAAAGAAGAATATGTGCAAATATGGATTGATGGCGCTCATAATAGCGGTGGAGCCCAAGTAGTATCTCATTGGATACGGACTAATTTAAATACTCCTGTATATATAATTTTAGGTATGACTAAAAATCGAAATGCTTATGAATTTATAAACTATTTTAAAGATATCACAGAATGTGTTTTTACAGTAAATGTAAAATCCGAACCTTTGAGTTATTCTGCTGATAAATTAATGCAACTTATTTCTCCTACAAATATTCCAAGTAAATCATTTGATTCTTTACTCTCTGCAATACAAGCAGTTCCAAATAATAAAAATTTGATTATTACCGGATCTCTATTCTTAACTGCAGATTTTTTGCATCTTTTACAACAAACAAAAATGGAGATTGAATATTTTTAAAAAAATCGCTACATCATTTACACATCTAAATTTGCAACATTTAATGCATTTAGTTGAATAAAATCTCTTCTAGGCTCAACATCATCACCCATTAGCATAGTAAAAGTTCTTTCGGCCTCCTCAGCATGTTGTAAAGTTACTTTTAATAAGCTTCTTTTCTTAGGATCTAATGTAGTATCCCATAACTGCATTGCATTCATCTCCCCTAATCCTTTAAAACGCTGTATAGCAACTCCTACTTTTGCAATTTTATTAATAATGCTTATTATTTGTGAGGGCAGCAATATAATCTTTTCTTCATCATTAAAAATTAACTTAATTTCTTTCTTAAAAAGGTTCGTTAATGGTTTTGCTATGTTAATTAATTGATGAATTTCAGGAACCATTAAATCCTCTAAAGTAACAGTGTGTACTTCATTTTCTTGATGTTTTTTATAAGAAAAATGTAATTTATTATTCTCAAAACTAAAATTCAATTTAGTTGTATCATTAGTTGTATCATCATTAATTTTAGAAATTTTGTTTAAGATATAATCTTTAACCTCAGAAGCAATATTTTCATTGACACATAGATCATGTTGAATCCCTCCACTTAAAGTCAATAATTCTAAAATTTGAGGAGTAATTTTTTTCCCCATTTGTTGAATTTTTTGATCAAATTTTGCTATATCTTTAAGTACATTACGCAAATCTTCTCCTAAAAGCTCAACATCTTCTGTAACAATTTTGATTTTATCAGAAACTAAATCTATTAAATAACTATCTAACATTAAATCATTTTTAAAATATATTTCTTTGCTACTACCATGCTTAATCCGATATAAAGGAGGCTGGGCAATATACAAATATCCATATTCAATTATGGGCTTTAAATATCGATAAAAAAAAGTTAATAATAGTGTACGAATATGAGAACCATCGATATCAGCATCAGTCATGATAATAATTCTATGATATCTTACTCTTTCTATAGTAAAATCGTCCCCATCTATCCCAGCTCCAATAGCTGTAATTAACGTTCCTATTGTTTCTGATCCTAAAATTTTATCAAGTCTTGATTTTTCAACATTTAATATTTTTCCTCTGAGTGGCAATACAGCTTGAAATTTTCTATCCCTACCTTGCTTAGTACTTCCTCCTGCTGAATTTCCTTCTACAATAAACAATTCTGATTTTGATGGATCTTTTTCTTGACAATCTGCTAATTTACCAGGAAGATTAGCTATATCTAAAGCTGTTTTTCGTCTAGTAAGCTCTCTAGCCCTTCTAGCCGCCTCTCTAGCTACTGCTGCTTCTGTTATCTTATTAATAATAATTTTAACTTCTTGCGGATGTTCATCAAACCAAGTCAAAAGCTTAGCGTAAACATGACTTTCTACAACAGTACGTACTTCAGAACTAACTAATTTTTCTTTAGTTTGAGATGAAAATTTAGGATCTGGTACTTTAACTGATACGACACAAGATAATCCTTCCCTAGCATCATCTCCTGTAATAACAACTTTATTTTTTTTATTAATATCATGTAGAGTAATATAATAATTTATTAATCTAGTTAATGCTGTCTTAAAGCCTGCTAAATGGGTTCCACCATCTTTTTGACGTATATTATTAGTAAAACATAAAATGTTTTCGTAATATGAATTATTCCACTGTAATGCAACCTCTACTGAAATTTTACTTTCTTGATCATAACTGTTAATTTCTATACTTTTATGCAATGCAGTTTTTCCATGATCTAAGTATTTTACATATTCTATTATTCCTCCAGTGTAATACAATTGTATTGTTTTGGTCTCAGGCAATCTTTCATCACATAATATAATCGTTACCCCTGAGTTCAAAAATGCTAATTCTCTTAATCTATGTTCTAAAGTTGATAATACAAATTCTATATTTGTAAATATTTTAATAGAGGGTTTAAACCTTATAGAAGTTCCTTGTTTTTCTGTAAAATCTTTGCTAACTGCTAGTTGCACTTCAACATTACCTTCATTAAAACGCATAAAGTATTCTTTATTATGCTTCCAAACTGTTAATTCCAGCCATTCTGATAACGCATTAACTACAGATACGCCTACTCCATGCAGTCCTCCTGAAATTTTATACGTATTTTGATCAAATTTTCCTCCAGCGTGAAGAGTGGTCATAATTAATTCTGCAGCACTTATGCCTTCTTCTAAATGGGTATCAACAGGAATTCCCCTACCATTATCTATTACTGTAACACTCGTGTCATTGTGTAAAAATACTTCAATTTTATTACAATGCCCACCCAATGCTTCATCTATTGAATTATCTACTACTTCATATACTAAATGATGTAATCCTGTACCATCATCAGTATCTCCAATATACATTCCTGGTCTTTTCTTTACAGCTTCGAGTCCCTTCAGAACTTTTATAGACTGAGCATCATAATTTTCCACAACATCTACGTCATTCATGAATTTTATCCTACTATGAAATAAAAAATATATTCTCTCGAGGTTATGATAGTGGTTGCTAAGTATAAAGTAAAGTGATAATATTTTCTTTAAGTTGTTAAAAAAATATTAAACATACATGTGTAATCCGTTTAAGAAAGTAATCAATATCTTAGATATCATATCTGAATATGATGCAGTGTTTTTTGATTTATGGGGTGTGATTTTTTCAGGAACATATGCCTTTGAGGGAGTAGCTGAAACTATCAACACTATAATAAAACTTAAACCAACATGCTTTATAACAAATAGCTCTAGATTACCAATCATAGCTGAAAAAAAACTAAGAGATGCTTTTATAAATGTAGATGATGATATGGTATTTACTTCAGGACAAGTAATAAGATCAGTATTTTTAAACAGTTCTCGTCAATCAAATCTATATTACATAGATGAAAAAATAGATACTACTTTGCTAGAAGGAATTAAAAATGCACATATTACTCAGGATATAAGGAAAGCAGACAGATTAATTATTTCTGCTGTTTTACGACAAAATAGTGATTTGCAAATATTCGATACTGCGCTAGAAATAGCTGCTCAAAATAATATTCCAGCCTTATGTATTAATCCAGATTTTATAGCTATAGTTGATGGAGATGTATATATGTGCTCTAGATATTTTGCTAAAAAATATGAAAGAATGGGTGGAAAAGTTGCATATTTTGGAAAACCAGAAACAAATATATTTGAGTTTGCGTATGCTAAGACAGGCCCTTTAGATAAGAATAAAATTTTAATGATAGGGGATACCTTATATACGGATATCCTTGGAGCACATAATTTTAATATTAAAGGAGGGCTGGTATTAACTGGAAATACAGGAAGTCTTTTAGCAGACATACCTAATGCTCAAGACAAGCTAAATAAATTAGAAAAAATTTGTTACAATTGTAACATTATTCCAGATTATCTTATTAAATTATGACTTTTTTGATCTAACCGATCTTTTGATATAGTTGTTATTTAAATTAATAATGCTATGATGCACGAATTCTATATTATTACAAGCAGGAAATTCTTCTATATAATGCGTCCCCCTGCTCTCTTTACGGTATATAGCGCTATGTATTGTAGATAAAGAACATATTAATAAATTTTCAATTTCAAGATAAAGCAATAGTTCATTATTATTAACTAAATTTTTATTTGATATTTTGTAGGTTTTGATTTGTTGATATAGAATATTTATTTCATGCAATGCATATTGCAAACCTTGTATTGTGCGAAATGCATTTACATAATTTTGATTAATGATTTGCATTTTATTTTTAATACAGTTTAAGTCTAAATCGTTTTCTTTTCTAAATTTTTCTACAAATGCATTAATACACTTATTCACTTCTGTTTGAATAATGTTATTGGTAACGGTAATGTTATTATGATTTGATATTATATGCTTTGTGGCTAATTCAGAAAACACAATTATTTCTAATAAGTCATTATAGTCTAATTTATTTGCGCCATGTATTGATAGGCAAGATGCTTCTCCTATAGCGTATAAGTTATTAATTATAGTTTCTGCATTATTAATTATCTTTATCGCTTGACAGCTATTATTAACTGGGATTCCACCAATAGAATAATAAGCTTCCCCTAAAAATGATGATTCTGTAATTAATTTTTCTGTTTTATCTATTACAGTTGGATAGAATTGGGTGAATTCCATATCTTGTAATTGTCCCTCTGCGCGCATAATTAATCCATGACCATCACCTGTGCAACCAATAGAAAAAGTAATAGGATATATTTCCTTATATCCACCTGTAGCAATAATAGTTTTACTTGCTATTAATGCTTCGATCTTTCCATCTAACATATTCCAACATAATATTCCAAAACAGTTTTCTTCATCTAATAATAAATCTAGAGCAAAATGTTGATTTAATATCAAAACATTATTTTTTTGTGCTTCACAATAAAGTGCTGCTTGAATAGTTTCGCTCAATATATTTTGATCAAATTTAACGCCTATATTTTCTAAAAATTTAATAGCATTATGAGAATTTTTATATAAAATTTCTATAGAATCGTAATCCCTTAACCCATCTCTAGCGTTAATAGAATTGAATTTATGAGATTCCCAATTGTTTTGCAAGGTATCTAGGGCTACATTAATTTTTCCTTGCCTTAATGAAGTTGTTCTATTTAATAGGTGTGTTTTAGTAATGACTACTACTGAAGATATATTTTTAGATAGATGCACAGCAGCTGCTAATCCAGCTGCTCCGCTACCAATAATAGCAATATTACAAAATATATATTCTATTTTTATACTAGACATTTCTTTACCCTATTTTTTATCCCAGTCATTATATCATAAGAAGAATTAGCTGTAAATTTAATTATGTTCTCTATGGACAAGCCTTCTCCCCATAATATTACGGAATCTCCTATTTTAGCATTACGACATAATCTTAAATTCACTGTAATCATATCCATTGATACTCGTCCTACGAGAGGACATATCTCATTATTTATAAGAACTGGACAACCGTCTTTAGCAGTAATTGGATATCCATCTCCATAGCCAAAAGCAACTACCCCTATTAGCATATCTTCAACACAGGAATATCTAGCTCCATATCCAATTGAAGATCCTTTAGGAACGGAATGTATTGCTATTAATTTTGATTTAATAGTCATAACAGGCTTCAAATTAAAATCATTTGGCATCTTTCCTAAAATAGGAGAAGCTCCATACAAAGCTAAGCCAGGTCTAACAAAATTATAATGACACTGAGGAAATTGAAAAATTGCAGCAGAATTACATAAGCTATATTCTCCCTTAATATCTGTAATGATGTTTTGAAAAACTTCAATTTGTTGTTGGTTAAGAGGATGATTGAAATCGTCTGCACAAGCAAAATGGGATAAAATTCTTATTGGTTTAGTTAACTGATTATTATTTAGTAGTTTATTATAAAAGTAATTAACTTCTTTAGCGGCAAATCCCAATCTTCCCATCCCAGTATCAATTTTAATCCATGTTTGCAAAGGAACGATAAATGATAATCCTTTAAGTAAATCTACTTGTTCAGCACTGTGAAAAACAACATGTAAGTTTTTATTTGCAGCAATTCTTAATTCATTTTGTGTAAAGACACCTTCTGTAAGCAAAATTGGTATAGTAATTCCAATTTTACGTAATTTTAAGGCTTCCTCTATAGTCGCTACTCCAAACATATTAACGTGTTTCTCAAGGGCTAAAGAAATAGGTTCAATACCATGACCATATGCATCTGCCTTAACCATTGCGATAATTTTTGATAAAGATGTATGATTTTTTACAATTTGCAAATTATGTAGCAAATTTTTTATTGATAAAATTGCAATTCGGGACATGGAGTAATACTAATTAAATTGTAATGTTAGATAATTATTAATTTGATATGGTATAGTTTTTGCTATATAATTATTATACAAAAATATACAAATTTTAAATAGAGTTAATCATGGATCAGTCATCAGTATCTGCGTTGTCAGCAGGAAATAAAAAAATTAAAACTATATCTAGCAATATAAGTAATAAAGTAGTCCCGTTTACTCCTTATGTTACTTCAAATTTTCAATCCTTTATTGTAAAAAATGGAGACACTGTTAATGGTGGTGGAATACAAAGCAAAGATGAATTACATCTTAGTGGCGCTAATCATGAATTAGTCACAACTAATGATCCTGGCGATATATCTGTTTATAGCTCTGGAAGAGATGTTGGATTTCTTCCAGTTCGGGGACCAAACGATAGCATTCGTTTTGTTACTGGAGCGTCGTTTAGAGTAGATAATCAAGGTATGTATAGAGATTTAAATGATAATTTGTTATTAGGATATAAAATTGAAAATAATAGAAAAAGTAGTGATTTAGCCCCTATATCATTGCCTAGAAATAGTTTAGGACAAGCTACTTCTAAGTTGCAATTTTTAGGCGGTAATTTAAAATCTGATGCTCAAACCTTAAGAGGCCCTGGACAAGTCATCACCATAACTTCAGATTCAAATAGTTTAAATAGACTTGCGGGGCAAGGCTCTTTAATTGTTCCAGAGCAAGGAGGTTTTGGAACTCTAAATATTGGAGATAAGATAAAAATTAAAATCACTCAACCAGAAGCAGAATATACTTGCGAATATGGGGGAATCACATCTTCTCGTCAAATTGGTCCATATAATAATATTAATAATAATAAAGGTATTTGTGGGATTGATAATCCTACAACTACATTTAGTACTTATAGCTCGGGGAAAAGTGTTGCAAATGGGCATAAATTAATAGTTGTCGTCAATGGAACGCAAACAAGCCTTGAATTTAATACTTCATCTAATAGTAGTACGGATAATAAATTTCAAAATCTTAATGATTTATGCAAAAAACTAAATGCTATTGATGGGCTTATCGCCGATATTCGAGGAGACGGAGCAAACAAACGTTTATATATTGGCTTAAAAGATGGGAAAGGCACTTTAAATTTTCAAAATAACTCAGATGGTCATTTTGTAGAAGAGCTTGAATTAGAAGACATTCAAGATGCCGCTGAAGGCGTTATGCGTTTCAATAACTTAGATTCACTTAAGGCTCAGCTTGCGCAAAAATCTGGAATAAAAGCAACTCTTGTAAATGGACAGTTGGATTTCGGTGCGGCGCTCTCAAATTCAAATATTAAAATTACAGGTATAGCAACAGGAGGGCTAAATCAAGCAAAAAATGCATCAATAAATATGGATTTATTAGGAGAGAATGCGCAGCAAGTCATTATCCCAGCTCATAATCATGGATTACTAAATGGAGATTATGTAGAAATTAATGGTTTTACCAAAATTGCTGGTTTAGAGATAGATAACGGTCAATATTCCGTTCAAGTTATAGATAACGATCACTTTGCTGTGTATTCTAAAGCTCCCTATGAGTTATACAAAGCTGCTGTTGAGGCTAAAAATGCTGCTGTTGGCGCTGATGCTACTGCGGCTAAAACCGCTGTTGCTACTTGGGTTGGGGGTGGTGGCGCTGCTTATTCTCAAACTACGAAAGATTTGATTACAAATACGGCTACTACTGCTGCTGCTGCTCCTGGAGCAACCCAACCTTCCGTTCAAACCGCAATTCAAGATCTCTTGAATAATAAAAAATACCCCACAAGTTACATTAGAGGGGATAATCCAAATCCATTCACCTGGCAAAGAGTCGACATGACAAAGCATTATGATACGGTTACATCAAATAACGAAGCTCTTGTTTTTACGCAAAGCCAAAACGCAACTTGTGTAATTCCAAACATAGCTTTATCTAATCAAGTAGTTGTTAATGATTGGGTGTTTATTTCTGGATTGCATAATGGGATTGCTCAAAATAAAGATGACATTATTCCAGATGGGTATTATAAAGTTAGCGCTACAACACCTGGGACAGATTTCACAATCACAGGCATTCCTAATACTTTTCAAGCCCACAACGTCAATTCCAAAGATCTCCAAATTCGAGTAGAAAAAAAGACCGGAACTGATTTCCAACTATTTACAACTACTAAGGATTCTAATCGCTTAAAGATAAATATGCCGCTTCATCACAATTATAAAACTAATGACACAATTATGTTTAGTGGATTAGCAACCAATAATATTGATGGGCTTACTGTAGAAAACGACAAAGCATATGTAATACAGACAGCGGCACCTGGATTTATTGAAATTTTGTCTCCAGGAACTGCTACAATTGGAGGAAGTTTTGGACATACTATAACTGGTGCTAATGCTAAAATTAATGGGGTTTCTGCTTTTTTTAAGGAACTTGGATTAAAATACGATGCAGATACATTAAATACTCCACAGAAAAATACTTATAATCCAGAAGGTGGAACAGCTGGCCCTAATATGGCGGAAGGAAAAATAGATCTTGATCATATGAAAGGATCCGGATGGAAGTTTTCATATTCGGTTATTGATAGTCTTAATGAAAATCATATAATCACTTTTGGCTTTTTAAAGCTAGACACTAATAGATGGGCTATGGAAGTTTTTGCTGACAAAGATAAACTTATTACTTCTAGAGATGATGGTCAAATTGCAGCTGGAGACGTTACCTTTGATGCAGACGGAAAAATGCAAGCTCTAGACCCTGATTTAAACACTCTTAACTTTAGTTGGAAAAATGGTTCTGCAGAACAAATAATGAATCTTGATTTCAATTCATTTACTCAAATAGCACGTGCTTTTACTATGGGAACAATTGTCGATGACGGAGTTAGAGCTGGTAGAGCGGAAAATGCTAGAGTAAGAAAAGATGGAACTATAGAAATTACTTATAATAGTGGGGATAGTGATGTTATAGGATACTTGCCAGTGGTGTATTTTGCTGCACCTGACGAGTTAGAATATGAAGGAGGGGTATATCTTCCTACTGAAACTTCTGGACAACCTGTATATGCTACCGCTGAAGAAATTAATGCAAATATTATTGAAAAAGCTGTAATTGCTATAAAAGACGATCAAGGAGGCTTTGTAGATATAATTCAAGCGCAGCAGTATGTTGAGCAAAATTCTATAGTATTTAAAATAAGCAAAGAAACAGAAAAATTTGTAATAAATCAAATGTCTGGCTAATTACGTATTCTTTTTAAAAATCTTGCATACTTTAGAAAAAACTTAAGTATGCTTGTTTTTTTATAGTTCTTCAAAGATATGGTTGATTTTATTGAAATCTATTTACATTTTACCCGTTTTAACTACTATAATTCAGTACTATAATTACGCGCTATTTGGTTTATCAGCAAGCGTATTAGCTAAAAATTATTTTCCTAATTCAGATATTTCTCTACAAATATTACAAATATTTGCAGTTATTGCTTTTTCAGCAGTTGCAAGGCCTATAGGTTCAATTATTTTCGGTACTATTGGAGATATCTATGGGCGAAGCTATACATTAAAAATTACTGTTATCATTTTCATTATTTCCAGCGGCCTGACTGCTATATTACCAGATTATAATACTATAGGAATATTCTCTACTATATGTTTATTACTACTTCGTATGCTTTTAATAGCTGGATTAGCTGGAGAAAGCGATGGTATCCGTATATATATAACTGAAAAAGTAAGCAAAAAACAGCAGTACTTTAGTAATGGTATCGTTACTGCTTGTACCCAAATAGGAGTTTTATTAGCTAGTGCATCCTGCATATTAGTGGAGTATAATTTTTATAATTGGAGATACAACTTTGCTATAGGTGGATTTTTAGGTTTTGTAATCCTTTTTTTTCGTTTCTATTGGTACGAAAGTGTTGAATTTACAAATTATCAAAAATCTGATAGCTATTTATTACTATCAAAGTTATCTATAAAGCAAATAATAGTTAATTATTTTAAATTATTATCTATAGGAATAGTTATTACTGGGGCTGTGGGAGGGCTATATAGTTTTTATATACTGTTCTTTCCTGCATACATTCATAATATATTGCATATTAACACGAGCATAAATATGAAAATTTGCATTTTTTTCATGCTCATACTATTTATTATAACAAGTATTATAGCTGGAAAATTAAGTGATATATATTCACCACGAAAAATTATGCTAATTTCTTGTATTATTCTTTTAATTTTATCTGTAGTAATTTGTTTGTATTTGGCTAACGCTCAAATTAAAGTCATAACTTTGTTTATGGTTGCTATATTTATGCCGTTTTATAGTGTTCCTGCTCAAATATATTTTAAAAACCGCTTACAAATAGGTGTATGTTATAGAATATTTAGTTTATCACATTCAATCGGATCTTTAATTTTATCAGCCC
This sequence comes from Rickettsiaceae bacterium, assembly GCA_963676335.1. Lineage (GTDB taxonomy): Bacteria > Pseudomonadota > Alphaproteobacteria > Rickettsiales > Rickettsiaceae. The sequence goes on along the minus strand of OY781057.1, from coordinate 673,822 downwards.
CAGCTCCTTTTATTGCAAGTGTTTTATGGGAAAGCACTTCTATTATATATTTACCTCTTCTTTACCCTATAATAATATTACTTATAACAATAAGTATTATTTGTATAATTTCATAGAAATACTATGCACCATACACATCTGTTGTTTTATAACAACAGATCTTTTAAAATTGTTAAAAAATATATACATAATTATTAATTCAAATATCTTTTTATGATTTAATATAATTATATTATATATAGATTAATTTGTATGAATGGATTTAAAAAAATTTTATTATTTTTGCCTTTATTTTTAGCTCAATACGCATGCGCAGGGCTAGAAACCAAAATACATGGAGGGCTTAATTTTCAATCAGCTTCTTGTCATCAAAAAAAATTAAAAGCAGATAAAAAAAATAGATCAGCTAATAAGGATAATCCTGTGTTTTTTTCATCAGCTAATGTTAAACTAGAAATTAGCAATACCACAGATACCGATTTAAAATATGGCGGAAGGATAGTTTTAAAAACTACGCAATTACTTTCTGGAGGCAGCTCAAACAATAATTCCCATATTTTTATAGAAGATGAATGGGGAATATTTCAGCTTGGATCTCCACCTAATGTTGCTTCTACTATGAGTATTAACGCTTATGATATCGCTAAAGCTACAGGGGATGATTGGTCCAGATATGCTAAATTAAATCCAGAAGATAAATTTGGAATGGATTTTATTACATATGATTTTCCAGCAGTAAGTGGGGTTTCAACATATAATACTACCAAAAAACCTAAAGAGGCAGCTCGTAATATTACATATTACACTCCTAAATACAATGGACTACAGTTCGGTATAAGTTATATTCCAGATACCTCTAATAATGGTCAATATAAAATTAGTAGAGATATATCTCAAGAATTAGTTGTTCCAGCTGAAAGTGATCATGTTGGGTTAATTGGAGGATATACAGTAAAAATAGCTGCAAAAGATGTTGTAGTTGTAGGACTATCTCATGAGTATAATATTGAAGATGGAGTTGATCTTAAATCTTCTATAGTTGGTGAGTTTGGAAAAGCTACTCAAGAACAAATTAAACCTACAAAAGAAAAATTAACTGGCGATCGTAAATTAAAAAATCTGAAAGGATATAATGTTGGAGCAATTTTAAATTTAGGAAATTTCTCTTACTCTCTATCATATGGTGATTTTGGAAAAAGCTTTACTTCAAAAGCTATTAATAGCAAAAGAAGAAATACTAATATGTATAGTACTGGTATTGCTTATACCCAAGGTCCCGCAGGAATTAGTTTAACTTATTTAAATACAAATAATTATAAAAATAAACTTCAAGCTATAACCCTTGGGACAGAATATAAACTAGCAGAAGGACTATTACCTTATGCTGAAATTAATTTTGTTCAAGCAAAAGGAAATTCATTATTACCTATCAAGGATAGCTTACAAAAACATACACATAAAGCTACAGTGTTTATTTTGGGACTCAAATTATCATTTATACAAAATTTAATTCAGTAGAAATTTTGAAAGCTTGTAAGTTATCATGAGCTTTCAATTTTTAAAAACCTCAAGAATAATTATGTTAGCTTAACTAAAATATAATTTTTCAAAAAGGAATGATATATGAGCATTGTTTTTAAAGTTTTATTTATCATTTTTCCTTTATTGTTTCTTGGTGCGTATTTAACTTACATAGAAAGACGTTTAGTTGCTTTTATACAAATGCGGAAAGGACCTAATGTCGTTGGTCCTTTAGGATTATTACAGCCGATTGCAGATGCCATTAAATTAATTACTAAAGAATTTATTATTCCAAAAGATGCTGATAAAGGATTATTCCTTTTAGCACCTGTCATAACATTAGTTTTAAGTCTAATTGGATGGGCCGTTATTCCATTTGATTCCAAATTAGTATTAGCAAATATTAATGTTGGAATTCTTTATATTTTAGCGGTTTTTTCATTATCTTCATACGGTATAATTATTGCTGGATGGGCAAGTAATTCAAAATATGCTTTTTTGGCTTCGATTCGAGCAATTACTCAAATTATATCCTATGAATTGATAGCTGGAATAATCATTGTTATTATAACTTTAGTTACTGGTTCATTAAATTTAATTGATATTGTCGAAGCTCAAAAAAACAGACCTTTATGGTTAAATCTACTGCTGTTGCCAATGGGAGCAGTATTCTTTATAACAATGCTTGTTAAAACCAATAGATGCCCATTTGATTTATCCGAAGCTGATTCCGAATTAGTAGGAGGATACAATGTCGAATATTCTTCTATGGCATTTGCATTATTATTTTTAGGAGAATATATAAATATGGTTTTGACTAGTAGTCTTACTGTTATATTATTCCTTGGTGGGTATTTACCACCATTTAATTTAAAATTTTTATCATTTATACCGGGTATTGGATGGCTTATAATCAAATCTTCTTTTTTGCTATTTTGTTTTATATGGATAAGAGCTACTTTACCTAGATATAGGTATGATCAATTAATGTCCTTAGGATGGAAAGTACTTTTGCCATTAGTTCTGTTTTGGCTAATTTTAATGTCTGTTTTATTATTTTTTAGAGAAAATATAGAATTAATTATTCAATAAATTTTATGTATAAATGTATTAAGTCTTTATTTTTATGTGATATAGCTTCTAGCTTATTAACAACGTTTAAATACCTATTTAAATCCAAAGTTACTATTAACTATCCTTATGAAAAAAATAAAGTTAGTTCAAGGTTTAGAGGAGAACACTTTTTAAAAGTAAATCAAGAAGGGAAAAATAAATGTATTGCTTGTAAGTCTTGTGAAAAAATTTGTCCAATACGAGCAATCAAAATTGAGTCTATAATAAATAATGATAGGAAACAAGAAGTTGTCAAATTTGATATCGATTTAAGCAGATGTATTTATTGTGGCTTATGTACAGAAATTTGTCCAGTTAAGGCTATAAATCAAAGTACTAATTTTGAATTAGCTACATCATGTAGAAAAAATTTGACATATAACAAAGAAAAGTTACTTAATAATGGAATTATTATGGAAAAAAAATTATGATTTTTCTTTTTTATTTTTTTTCTTCTTTGCTATTACTTAGTGCTTTAGGCGTAATAGTAAGTAAAAATTCTATATATTCTGTATTTTGGTTAATTTTTTGTATTTTAAATACATCTGGATTGTTTATTTTACTTGAAGCTGAATTTATAGCAATGAGTATAATAATCATTTATGCAGGAGCTATTTCAGTCTTATTTTTATTCATTATAATGATGTTAGATACTGATCTAATTAAGCATAAAAAAGAAAAATACCATAAATATCCAATAATAATTTTTATTACAATATTCTTAATTATTGATTTATTTGTTGTAATATTTACTAGTATTAAAAAAGTTAATATGCATCAAGTACAATATATATTACCTAATTCAGACGTACAAACAAATACTCATTCAATTGGAGACGTATTGTATACTAATTTTATACTTCCTTTTGAAATTACAGGAATAATATTGTTAATAACAACTATAGGATGTGTTATTATAATATCTTATAAATTAAAAAATAGAAAAAAACAAAATAAGCAAATTTATACTACAGGTACTGTTAGATTAGTAAAAATAAAAAATAAAATTCTTTCATGATAATACAAGAAATTAGATTAGAGTATTTTTTAATAATTGGTACTATGCTATTTTGTATAGGAGTAATAGGGATTTTATTAAATAATAAAAATATTATTACTGTTATACTATCTATTGAATTAATGATTTTAGCAGTAAACATTAATTTTATAGCCGCTTCATATTTTTTAAAAGAGATTAGTGGGCAAATATTTACTATATTTATAGTAACAAATATTGCTTCAGAATCCGCTATTGGATTAGCGTTAGTATTGAATTATTTTCATTATAGAAACTCTATTCAAATAGAAGATTTTAATACATTAAAAGAATAAAAATGGCAATTTGCATAGTATTTTTACCCTTATTGATGTCAATAATTTGTTACTTCTTCCAAAGCTATCTAACAAAAAAAAGTGTTGGAATAATATCTAGTATATCAATGTCTTTGGTTGCTGTCTTATCTATATTGATGTTTTTAAAAATTAATAATACACATAGTTTAATATCCGAAGATTATCAAATTTTATTTCAATGGATTAGTATTGACTTGTTTGAAGTAAATATGGGAATTTATATTGATCAATTAACAGCTTTGATGTGGGTAATAATTGCTGTTATATCAGCTTTAACTCATACCTATTCTATAGGATATATGACTAATGACGTAAATTTTAATAAATTTATGGCTTATTTATCCTTTTTTACTTTTTGTATGTTAATACTCGTTTCTTCGAATAATTTTATTCAATTATTTTTTGGATGGGAGGGGGTTGGGGTATGTTCTTACTTATTAATTAATTTTTGGCATCAAAAAAAAGCAGCTTCTTATGCAGCATTTAAGGCTTTTATTGTAAATAGAGTAGCAGATATATGTTTTATATTAGCAATTATTTTACTGAGTAACTACTGCAATACTACTAATTTTGATATTATTTTTAAAGCAGCAAGTGGATTATCTTGGATTGATTCTGGTGTATTTGGTTTATCAGTCATAGATTTAGCTGGAATATTGCTTTTAGTTGCATGCGCCGGAAAATCTGCACAAATTGGACTACATATATGGTTACCAGACGCAATGGAAGCCCCTACTCCAGCTTCTGCTTTGATACATGCCGCTACTATGGTTACAGCGGGAATATTCTTATTAGCACGCTGTTCATTAATTTTTCATAATACACAAATGGTATCAAATTTAATAACTATACTAGGAATGATAACTTGTGTAGTTACCGCTGGAATAGCTATTGTTCAAACTGATATGAAAAGAGTACTTGCATATTCAACTTGTAGTCAATTAGGATATATGTTCTTATCATGTGGAATTTTTTCTTATAAAGCTGCTATTTTTCATTTAGTAACCCATGCCTTTAGTAAGGCGTTACTATTTTTTACAGTAGGTAATGTTATTTACAATACTAAATATAATACTCTAAAGTATTCAGGAGTATTATACCATAAGTTTCTAAGTACTTTTGTGTTATTTTGCATAGGAGCATTATCTATTGTTGGTATTTTTCCACTCTCAGGGTATTATTCTAAAGATTCAATATTATTATTTGCATATAGCAATAACAATTTAGTATTTATATTACCTGTATTTAGTACCTTGTTAACCGCAACATATCTAACAAAGTTAGGAACTATAATATATAAAGAAAATATAAAAACTACTATAAACTTCGTAGTTCCTAAAATTATGGTATATTCTTCTTGTATATTATCTTTTTTTGTAGTTTTTAGTGGAATTTACTGTTATTACGGTATATCTATATTAGAAGATATTGGATATCTAGGAACTGTTGTCTTTCAAACTAATGTTGTTCAAAATAGCTATATAATAACATTACTTCCTTTACTATATAGTATCCTTGGAAGTGTTGGATATGTGCTATTTATTAATAATAAAAACCTACTTATCTTATTAAGATCGCTCAATTTCTTCTTACGTAAAAGATATCTGCATAAATTTTATTCTCTTATTCTTATTGATAATATATTCTTGCTAGCAAAATTATGCTTCAAAATAGAAAATAAAATATTTGATGGAATTATAAATTCATTTGTCTGTATTGCACAAACAGCAACTTCTAAATTAAAAAGTGTTCATAATGAAACAATATTGAATTATTTTTTTATTCTTACTTTTGTAAACACCATTACTATATCTTATTTTACAATAAAGGGAATGTTCTAACTATGTGGGGGCGGATGGAGTGGGATTCGAACCCACGGTACAATCGCTTGTACGTCGGTTTTCAAGACCGGTTCCTTAAACCGCTCGGACATCCATCCATAGTTAGGTATACCAAACCATTATTAAAATTACAATCCAATAATTTAAACTAATTTCGTTTGTTTCTAATAAGTAGTTGCATTAATATTTTGAGTAAGCTATTTTTAATTAAAATATTAATTTTTAATAAAAATATGAAACAAGAACAAACTAAATTAACGAGAGAACAAAAAGAAGCTGTTGGGTTGCTTTCAATTGGTACATTTCTTGAGTATTTTGATCTTATGCTATATGTTCATATGGCATTTCTTCTTAATGAACTATTCTTTCCTAAAACTGATTCTAATAGCGCATTATTGTTGTCCGCATTTTCTTTTTGTTCTACATTTGTTTTTAGACCCTTTGGAGCTTTAATTTTTGGGTACATAGGAGATAAAATCAGTCGAAAATCAACTGTTATTATCACTACAGCAATGATGGCTTTTTCTTGTATACTTATGGCTAATTTGCCAACGTATAGTCAGATAGGAATCGCTGCTTCTTGGCTTATAACAGCATGCCGTATAATTCAGGGAATGTCATCTGTAGGAGAAATAGTAGGAGCGGAATTATATTTAACTGAAATTACAAAACCCCCCATGCAATATCCAGTAGTATCATTTATCGCGATTGCTTCTGTGATTGGCACAGTAAGTGCTCTTGGTATGGCATCTCTTGTAACATCTTTTGGGTTAAATTGGCGTATTGCTTTTTGGTTTGGAGTAGGAATTGCATTAATTGGTTCTGTTGCTAGAACATCTCTTAGAGAAACTCCAGAATTTGTTGATGCAAAACGTAGACTTTTACATAAGTTTGAAGAAGCAAAAATAGATAAAAGAACATTAGATAAAAATTCTATTTTTATTGAAAAAGTTAACAAAAAAACAACGTTTTATTTGTTTGTAATAAATTGTGTATGGCCTATATGCTTATATTTCGCCTATATTCATTGCGGTAATATCCTCAAAAGCTCTTTTGGTTATAGTTCTGAGCAAGTAATTCATCAAAATTTTATTCTTTCTATAATTCAATTAGGAGGTCTATTATTTATATCTTTTTTAAGTTACACGATACATCCATTAAAAATTCTTAAAGTGAAATTAATGTTATTCTTTACTTTTATTTTATTATGTCCATATTTATTAAATAATGTACAAAATCCATTTTATTTATTCCTGATCCAAGTATTTATTGTGGTATTTGCAGTTGATACTGTTCCAGCAGTATCAATTTTTTTTAAACATATTCCTGTTTTTAAGCGTTTCACATATAGTAGTCTTATATATGCGTTCTCTCGCGCTTTAATGTATATTATTACCTCTTTTGGTATTATATACTTAACTAAATATTTTGGAAATTATGGATTGCTAATAATTTTGATTCCGATAAATATTGGTTGTGGTTTGGGGATTTTTCATTTTGAAAAGCTAGAGAAAGGACTTGAAAACTATCAACCTCTTTAAATCTCACTATATCGGAACTTTGGGAAATTTGAGTTGGTAAATATGGATAACATAGCTTACTTAGTTTTTCTTCTATTGTATATATTTTAAGATATATAGCCAGTATTAAAAAAGTTTTAAAAGTTTCTTCTACAATTTTTTTTATTTGGGGTGGAGATTTAGCGCTAATAGTTTGCATATTATGCAATCTATCGCATAGTTTGATTAATAGTGTTTTTTTATCTCCCTGGCGCCAAAGTAATTCTATTATCTCTGCGGATGTAATTTTTCCATATAATTTAACTCTGGTCAACCCTTCAACTCCTTTTGCAACATTATCTCCGAACCATTCTTTTACCATTTCAACCGTTACATCAGTATCTTCAACGATATCATGCAGTATGGCAATTATGATTGCATCTGTATCGAAAAGGTAATCACTAACCATTTCCGCTACCGCTAAAGGATGAGAATAAAATAGCTCTCCAGAATCTCGCTTTTGATTAGCATGATATTTTTTAGCATAATATATTGCTCTATTAATTTGCTCTATATCTACTTTCTTTATAGCTTCTTCATTTAGCATTTCTAATTTTGTAATTAATTTATTTGAATACATATTAAACTCCAATTAATTAATCTATTATACCCTAAATTATTAACTCATTAATAGTAAATATTTTAACAATTAAGTTGCATTACAAATTTAATTAAGATATTTTTAATTAAAGTATTAATTTTTAATAAAAATATGAAACAAGAGCAAACTAAATTAACGAAAGAACAAAAAGAAGCTGTTGGGTTATTGTCTATAGGGACTATTTTAGAATATTTTGATCTTATGCTATATGTACATATGGCGGTACTTCTTAATGAACTATTTTTTCCTAAAACTGACCCATTTACGACTTCTTTAATTAGTGCGTTTAGTTTTTGTTCGAGTTATCTTTTTAGACCTTTTGGGGCTTTGTTTTTTGGATGGATAGGGGATCATTTAGGACGTAAAATTACAGTTACAATTACAATATTTATGATGGCTATCTCATGTTTTACAATTGCTACTCTTTCTCCATATGCAAGCATAGGAATAACAGCTTCATGGATAATTACAATATGTAGAATTATACAAGGAATGGCTTGTATAGGAGAAAGTACTGGTTCAGAATTATACATAATAGAAATTACTAAGCCTCCTATACAATATCCTGTAGTAGCTTTACTTACTGTATTTAGTGCTATTGGTACAAGTATAGCCTTAGGTGTTGCAAATTTAGCTATTAAGTCTGATTATGGATGGAGAATAGCATTTTTATTTGGAGCATGTATAGCTTTAATTGGGGTTTTAGCCCGGTCTACTCTTAGAGAAACACCAGATTTTGTAGATGCTAAACGCAGAATCCAAAAAGCAACTATAAAAGCCAAAGAAAATCCCAAACTATTAGAAAAACATCCTATCTGGAAAGAAAAAACTAATACAAAAACAATGTTAGCTTTTTTCTTTATGCAATGTACGCGACCTATTTGTTTCTATTTTGCTTATGTGCATTGTGGAAATATACTTAAAAATATGAATATATCTCCTGAAGAAATAATTAGTCATAATTTTATTATTTCAATAATTGATTTTTTAGGGCTTTTTGTATTAGCTGGATTAAGTTATAAAATATATCCATTAAAAATTCTTAAAATAAAATTTACACTATTTTTTATTTTTCTTCTAGCGTCCCCATTCTTATTAGCAAGGGTTACTAATTCATTTCACTTGGGTATAATCCAATCAATTGCTGTTTTATTTGCTTTTGATGATGTACCAGCTGGACCTATTTTGTATAAATACTTTCCTGTATTAAAAAGATTTACTTATGCAAGCTTACTTCATGCATTTGCTAGAGCTATGATGTATTTTATCATTTCATTTGGGCTTGTTTATCTTACAAAATATTTCAATACATATGCATTACTCATTATCTCTCTGCCAATAAGTGTTGGTTATATATTTGGAGTATATCATTTTGAAAAACTAGAAAAAGATTCTAAGAATTATCTAAAAAAAAATGAGGTTCCTTTAGTTCAATATTCTTAGCTTTTATACATGATTGATACATTAGTTTTTCTAGAATAGGGATGTCCAGATATTGAGCAAAAAGCCAAAATTCTAAAATAGTTTCTTGTATAATTCTTTCTTGCTTAATTTGCAATTTAGCGCTAATAGTTTGCATATTATGCAATCTATCGCATAGTTTAATTAATAGTGTTTTTTTATCTCCCTGGAGCCACAGTGATTCTATTATTTCTACAGATGTAATCTTTCCATATAATTTAACTCTGGTCAACCCTTCAACTCCTTTTGCAACATTATCTCCGAACCATTCTTTTACCATTTCAACCGTTACATCAGTATCTTCAACGATATCATGCAGTATGGCAATTATGATTGCATCTGTATCGAAAAGGTAATCACTAACCATTTCCGCTACCGCTAAAGGATGAGAATAAAATAGCTCTCCAGAATCTCGCTTTTGATTAGCATGATATTTTTTAGCATAATATATTGCTCTATTAATTTGCTCTATATCTACTTTCTTTATAGCTTCTTCATTTAGCATTTCTAATTTTGTAATTAATTTATTTGAATACATATTAAACTCCAATTAATTAATCTATTATACCCTAAATTATTAACTCATTAATAGTAAATATTTTAACAATTAAGTTGCATTACAAATTTAATTAAGATATTTTTAATTAAAGTATTAATTTTTAATAAAAATATGAAACAAGAGCAAACTAAATTAACGAAAGAACAAAAAGAAGCTGTTGGGTTATTAACAATAGGAACATTTTTAGAATATTTTGATATTATGCTATATGTACATATGGCGGTATTCCTTAATACATTATTTTTTCCTAAAACCGATCCTTACACTACAGATTTATTAACCGCTTTCGCATTTTGTTCCACTTATCTTCTAAGACCATTTGGCGCACTTATTTTTGGATTGTTAGGAGATCACATTGGCCGAAAAAAAACAGTAATAATTACTACAATAATGATGGCGATTTCTTGTCTAATAATGGCAAATCTTCCTACTTATTCTCAAATAGGAATTGCAGCTGCTTGGATAGTAACTATATGTCGTATCATACAAGGAATGTCTTCTATGGGAGAGATAACAGGCGCTCAACTTTGTTTAAGTGAAAGTCTTAAACCTCCAATAAGATACGTTAGTGTAGCTCTTCTCGCTTTCGTCGTTTCAATTGGAACATCAGTAGCATTGGGAGTAGCATCTCTTGTTACCTCTCATGGATTAAATTGGAGATTAGCTTTTTGGATTGGAGCTACTATTGCCCTTATTGGAGCAAAAGCAAGAACGCGTCTTAAGGAAACTCCAGAATTTGCTAATGCAAAAGAAAAGCTAATGAATGTAATTGAAAAAGCTAATTTAAATATCTCCCAAGTAAAAAACAATCATATTCTTTGGAAAGAAAAAGCTAATAAAAAAACTGCCTTATACTTATTTTTAATGGATTGTATGTGGCCTTTATGCTTCTATTTTGTTTATATACATTGTGGAAATATTCTTAAAAACAGCATTCATAATACCCCAGAACAAATTATTCAAAATAATTTTATTGTATCAATAATTCAACTATTAGGAGTCTTTTTATTTGTTGTTTTAAGTTATAAATTTTATCCATTATTTATCTTAAAAGTTAAATGTAGTATTTCATTTATACTAATTTTAAGTTGTCCGTATTGGTTAAATAATTTTGAAACTAAAACAGGAGTTCTCTTACTGCAATGCCTAGTAATCTTTTTTGCATGTGATTCAGCTCCAGCAACAGCAATATTTTATAAATATTTTCCTATATTTAAGAGATTTACTTATGTAGGGTTTGCGTATGCTCTATCTCGATCATTGACATATATTGTTACATCATTTGGATTTGTCTATTTAAATAGATATTTTGGTTCTTTGGGACTTCTGATAATTATGATCCCTATATTTATAGGATTTATATTGGGGTTACGTTATTTTGAAAAATTAGAGAAGAACTCAGGAGCTATTTCTAATAAAAGTATCACTATCTTTAATTAACTCAACGCAGATATAAAGTAAGTTTCTAAGATTTAAAGATTTTAAAAAACTTACTTTATTCCAATATAGATTAGGAACTTTTAGAATCATCAATTTTTGTATTATTGATAAAACTACGTAATTTACGAGATCGAGTAGGATGTTTCATCTTTCTTAATGCTTTAGCTTCTATTTGTCTAATTCTTTCTCTTGTAACTAAAAATGCTTGTCCAACTTCTTCTAATGTTCGATCTGGGGTCCCCCCTAATCCGAAACGCATACGCAATACTCTTTCTTCTCTAGGCGTTAAAGCAGTTAATACAGATCTTGTACTTTCTTTTAAATTAGAAGAAATAACCGCGTCCAACGGTAATAAGGCACTTTTATCTTCAATAAAATCGCCTAAAGCATTTCCATCTTCATCTCCTACTGGATTTTCCAAACTAATCGGTTCTTTTGCTATTTTCATAACTTTATACACCTTATCTACTGGCAATCCTAATTTATTAGCAATTTCGAATGTACATGGTTCATGTCCAAGAGTATTCGACATTTGTTTAGATACACGAACTATTTTATTAATAGTTTCTATCATATGTACAGGAATTCTAATAGTTCTTCCTTGATCAGAAATTGATCTTGTAATGGCTTGTCTAATCCACCAAGTTGCATAAGTAGAAAATTTATATCCTCTACGATATTCAAATTTATCAACGGCTTTCATTAATCCAATATTTCCTTCTTGAATTAAATCCAAAAAATACATTCCACGATTAGCGTATTTTTTTGCTATTGAAATTACTAAACGTAAATTAGCTTGGATCATACTATTCTTAGCTTGTTCGCTTTGTCTTTCTCCTTTTTGAATCTGATTAACAATTTTTTTAAAATGAATTAATGGAAGTTGAACTTCGGTATTTATTTCTTGTAATTGTGAAATTATTTCTTCAATTTCTTGTTTTTCATTATTAAAGAAATTTTGCCAAGAATTTTCTTTTTTTGTACTTAACCAAGTAAATACTTTTTCAATAGGAAGCTGATTATATTCTTCATAAAAATCGAATTTAAGAATACTATATTTTTCAGCTAATTTTATTAATTGTGTTTCGCTGTATAATATACTTTTATTTAATTGATAAAGTTTTTGTAAAATTTTTTGTATTCGATTAGCATTTAAATGAATTTTATTTATAGATTCTAGCAATGAATCTGTTAAATCTATATATCCTTTATCTTGTTCATAATTTTTATTATCTAAATTGATGTTTAGAACATAAGATAAAACTTTTTTGGCTTTTTCAGCTATCAAATGGGTTTCTTTTATAATTTTGGGATACATTTGAGCTTCAATAAAATCTAAAGATCTAACTATTTCTTCTTCTTCTCTATCTGGATCAATAAAATCTTCTTCTTTAGAATAAGTTTTACTTTCAAAGTTATTGATTTCAATTTCTATTAACTCTCGTAACATAATTTTATTATCAAGTAATAAGTCATGCCATTCAATCAAGCTACGTAGCATTAATGGACTAGTGCACAAAAATTTAAGCATTGTTATTTTTCCTTGTTCAATTTTTTGTGCAATCTCTATTTCTCCTTCACGAGATAATAACCCAACATTTCCCATATCTCTTAGATATAATCGTACTGGATCATCTGTTAAGAATATCTCTTTATCAGCAACAGAGGCTTCTTCATTTGGTTCAAATATAGGAGCTTTAACTTCATCTTCAATATCTAAATCAAATTTTAAATCCTCTACATCGTCTCCAAAATCAACAAACCGCGTTATATTTTCAGATTCAATGTCTTTTGATTCTCCAAGAAAGCCAGAGTTCCAAATTTGCTTTTTATTACATCTCTTAACTTGTTTCTTTTCATTCATAATGGCAAAATGTCTTTTGTTAAAAAAGTAAAACTACTAAGTTCTTTTTCTAATTTTCGTATTTCTTGTTGATAACTATTAGATTTTTCTAAATCAGAAAAATTTTTTATGCTAGAGGATATTATACACCACTCTCTTTTTAATAAAAGTAAATAATAGTGCTTTAATATATATTTAAATAAAATATTAGGAGTAATATCGTTTGATAATAATGACAAATAAAACTGAACCCATTTTTCATTAATTAATTTATTGTATAGTTCCCAAAAGATAGTATTTTCTAACCTAGATTTTAAATAGAATGCATCGATATTGTTAAAATCAACTATTTCTGACAATATAAATTGTTTAAATTCTTCTAATTCCGCTATAAAGAAAATAGTATTTGTAAGTTGTTCTTGTATATAATCATCGTTTAATATTTCAGGATGATTAAGAATAAAAGTTAAAATTAATTCTTCTGAACGTTTTGTATCATACTGTGTTAAAGTAGACAATGTATTTTTTTTATTAGATATTGCAATCGGCTGTTGCTTTTTGCTTTTAGCGTGGAATAATTTCCAACATTTATCACGAAAAAATTGAAAATAATTACGTTTCAATATAGTATCGTTAATATCTTTTACATATTTAGATAAATTTACTTCTAAAATTGCTTTATTTTCTGCTGTATCTATTTTACAATCCTTAGTTTCTAAATACCAAATTATTTCAGATAATGACAAACGTTGTTCTAATAATTTTTCAAAAAAAACATATCCAAAATCTTTAAGTATTTCTGCTGGATCTTGATTATTTGATAATAAGATGAAACTAATCGTTTGTATAGCACTGACTAAAGGCAAAGATAATTCAATAATGCGTTTTATAGCTTTCATTCCTGCTAAGTCTCCATCAAAACATATGATTATTTCATTTACACTTTTCCATAATTTAATTAAATGGTTAACATTAACTGCAGTTCCTAATGTTGCAACAGTTTCTTCAAATCCAGACATATGTAAAGCTATAGCATCTATATATCCTTCCACAACTATAATTCTTTTATTTTTATAGCTCGCAATAATAGCTTTGTGTTCTCCATATAAAGTTTCATTTTTTTTAAAAATAATAGTTTCTGGAGAATTGAGATATTTTGGATATCCGTTATTTATAATTCTCCCACCAAAAGCTATAATTTTATTTTGTACATTAATAATAGGAAATATAATTCGTTGCCTAAAAATTTCATAAATCCCATTTTCATTTCTTTTAATTAATCCTGCTTTTACCATCATTATTAATGAGATACCATTTAATTCTAAAAATTTAATTAAACTACCATCACCTTTAGCAAAACCTATTTCAAAATTTTTAATAGCATTTTTTTCTAAATTTCTACTTTTTAGGTATTGAGTTGCGTGTTCAGTAATGTTTTGGTAAAAATAATTACTTGCTAGTTGATTAATTTTATATAAAGTCTCAATCTCCGATTGTGCTTCTTCTTGTTTCTTATCAAGATAGGGTATATCTATGCTATATTCTTTTGCTAATAAAATAGCTGCTTCCTTATAACTTATGTTAGAAAACTCTGAAATAAATTTTATTCCATCTCCATAAACGTTACAACCAAAACAATAATAAAATTGTTTCAATGGGTTTACTGTAAATGATGGAGTTTTTTCCTGATGAAAAGGACATAAAGCTATATAATCCTTTCCTCTATGACGCAAAGCTATTTTTTTACTAATAATATCAACAATATTAATTCTTTCTCTTATAGTTTGAAAGAAACTTGGAGCTATTAACATAAAGAAAGTAACGTAGATATAGTGCTAAAAGATATCGGTATTAATAAATTATCATCTATAGGCATCTTTTTACTAAAAAATTCTAATATAGTTGTTATAACGCAACTAATACTTAAATTATAGATACATAAATTATTAAACATATAACTATTAACTATAGCGCAAATAAAAAAACTACTTAATAAAAATATTGTACTTCCAAATAAAGACTTTCCGTACCCATGAATCATTCGGCCTAATTTTTTACCAGCAAGAGCTGCACATGAATCAGATATTATTAATACAAACCAGCTAACGATAACAATAGATTTAGGGTATAGAATACAAGTTATCATAAATCCGATTACCATATAACTAGCTCCTGTTAAAACAGTCTTAAATGTTAATTCTTTATGTCTCATAATTGGAGTAAAAATATGTATAAATAAAGTTTGTATTTTTTTATTAAATTTTTTAGCTATATCAATAGTAACAACTATAGATGTGACAATAATCAATGTTATAGTCATTGTTTTTGTAGGCAAAAAATAGTATATTATAGGAAAGATAATACCACAAAAGTGAAAGAGTTTGCGTTTTAATTCAAATAAATAACTTTCAGCCATAATAAATATTATTGATTAGTTGTTTATTTTTTTATATATGATTATTTAACACATAAAAGTTAATTAGTAAAATTATGAATAAATTTCCGATTACTTTAAATGGATACGAAAAATTAAAAATTGAAATAAAAAATCTTAAAAATGTTGAACGCCCATTAGTAATATCCCAAATAGCAGTAGCTCGTGAATTTGGAGATTTATCGGAGAATGCTGAATATAAAGCAGCAAAAGAAAAACAAAGTATCTTAGAAAGTAAAATTTTAGAATTAGAAAATAAATTAGCTAATTCTGAAATTATAGATATATCTAAATTATCTGGAGATATTGTAAAATTTGGAGCGACAGTTGAATTAATAGACATGGACACTGATAAAAAATTAAAATATCATATTGTTGGAGAATATGAAGCTAATATAAAAAAAAGAATGATTTCTATATCCTCTCCTATATCAAAAGAATTAATAAGTAAAAAAATCGGGGATCTAGTAGAAGTAAACACAATAAGCGGTATTAAGTGTTATAAAATATTAAGAATAAGTTTTACAGAATTAGATATTTGAAATGAATTTTATTCGTTTGTGGTGGAGAAGTTTAAATAAATATACGATTGTTTCTGTATTATTGCTCATTTCTATTGGTCTTATACTTGTTACAACTTCTAGTCCTGTTATAGCAAATCGGGTAGGTGTAAAAGAATTTTATTTTATCAATAAGCAAATTTTATACTTATCTTTTTCTATTGGAATTATAGTGATTTTATCAATTTTAGATCTATCAAGCTTAAAAAAAATTTGTTTAATAAGTTTTTTATTTTTTCTTATCTTAATGATTCTAGTACCAATATTTGGATATGAAACAAAAGGAGGAAAAAGATGGTTAAGTTTTGGCATAATATCAATACAGCCATCAGAACTTATAAAACCATTATTTGCTGTTGTTATTGGATGGATAATGAGTTTAAAAAATATAAAGAAAATTTTTACAATAACATCAGTAACAACATTGTATATAATTATTGCATATTTCTTAATTAAACAACCTGATATCGGAATGTTTATTCTGCTTTCTATGTCATTTATAGGGCAATTGTTTATTACTGGCCTTCCATTGATATTTGGAATATTATTTTTTACAATAAGTTTTATATCATTAATTATTTGCTACTTATGGCTTCCACATGTCGCTGAAAGAATTGATGGATTTTTAAATAATTCTTCCATGAGTTATCAAGTAGAAAAAGCTGTTGGCGCTTTTCATAATGGCGGATTTTATGGAGTTGGCCCAGGAGAAGGAAAAATAAAACAATTTATCCCAGATTCTCATACAGATTTTATATTTGCTGTTGCTGGGGAAGAATTTGGTGGAATCTTTTGCATAATTATCACTGCCATATTTTTTTTTATAGTGATATATAATTTTTATATTATAATAGGGCAACAAAATAGTTTTATTATTTTTGTTGGTTCTGGAATATTAATTCAATTTGCATTGCAGTCTATTATTAATATGGGAGTTTCATTGTATATATTACCCACAAAAGGTATGACTTTGCCACTAATAAGTTATGGTGGGTCTTCTTTATTAGCAGTTAGTATTTCAATTGGAGTATTGCTATCTATAACTAAAAAAGATTTTAAAATTATTACTTATAAATTAAATTTAAAAAAATATTATGACCTATGTCTGTGATTGTATTAGTTGGAGGAGGAACTGGAGGGCATCTATTTGCAGCTTTATCATTAAGCGAAGAATTAAAACAACGTAATCATACTACGTATTTAGTTACAGATAATAGATGCAAAAAATATATACATAATCTAAGTGAAAAAGTATACTTCATTACTTCCTCCTCCTTAAATAAGGGGTTTTTAGAAAAGGCTCTTTCTTGTATGAAAATTTTTGTTGCTGTTATACATAGTTTAATATTCTTGTTAAAAACCAAGCCTGATTTAGTTGTTGGATTTGGTGGATATCCTACTTTTCCTTTATTATTTATTTCTAAAATTCTTAATATACCAATAATGATACATGAACAAAACTCATTTCTTGGTAAAGTTAATTATTACTTTTCACAATATGCAAGAGTAATAGCGATAACATTTCCTGATACAGCAAATATCCCTCCAGGTCAAAAACCAAAAATTAATATCACTGGAAATCCAATTAGAGCAGATATTAAAAATTTACAAATTACAAGAAATTTTGATGATAAATTTTTAAAATTATTAGTTGTAGGAGGGAGTCAAGGTGCAAGATTTTTTGCAAAATTAATTCCTAGCGCTATCAAGCTCGCAAAAATTAAGGAACCAAATTTGTTAATAGAAATAATACAACAAGCACGCAAAGAAGAAACTCCGTATCTACAAAAATTATATACTAATTTAAATATTCCTCATGAAATTTGTGAATTTTTTTTCGATATTGGTGAAAAATATACAAAATCTCATATAACTATATGTCGTGCAGGAGCTTCTACGATTGCTGAATTAGTTTCAGTAGGATTACCAGCAATCTTTATCCCATTACCAAATGCATCACAAAATCATCAGCTACTTAATGCCACTTTCTTTGCTAAAAGAAATATGGGATGGGTATTTCAACAACATTTAATTAAGCCAGAACAACTTGCAGATAAAATTATTGAATTAGCTAATTTTCGTACTATATTAAAAACTATCTCCACAAGACTGCTAGAAAGGTACTCAAATGCAGAATCATTACTTGCTGATGCTGTAGAAAAAATTACTAAAAAATAAAAATTAAGTATCTGAATATGTTAGTAGTGCTTTACTATATTCATTTGATAATTGATTGATACTAAAAATCCATATCGAACAAATTATTATAAATAGAGTCATTAACACTCCAGCAATATCATTAAATGTAGTTTGTGGAAAAATAGTAAAAATTAGAAACTGAAATAATGCTCCAGAAGATTTTCCTACTTTAGCTCCTATCATATCTACAGCAATTTTTCCCTTTGTTTTCATTTCTGTATTTAATGGAATATATGTCATTTCTTTAGTAGCGTCAAACAATGCATATTTTGCTCCCTTCCCCAATACATTTTGTACTCCACCAATAAATACTATTACAGCTAATAAAGAATTAACTCCTAAAAAATTAAAAAACACTTCTAGATGGTTTTGTAATAATACGCATGTAAAGAAGGCTCCACCAGCAATTAAAATACTAAGAGGAGTAGTAATTGCTCCCCAAAGCCATCCACCATATCTTACAATACTACTTCCTACTACACATAATATCAAGGTTACTATACCAGTATAAAATATAACCTTACCTTGATATCGCATAAAATGCTCTGGTATTGGATACATTTCTTTTACTTTTGAAAACCATAATCCCTCAATTAAATTAACTGACATACTATAAGATATACAAATAATACATATTAAACAAAGATATTTTGAAGATACTATCATTTTTAAACTATCCAATACATTAATTTTAATTGTACTAGGCGTTATTTTTGATAAAAAATTTTTAGGATCCGTTAGAATTTTATATTCTATAAATCTATGAAGACTAAGTAATGCAATTCCAGTAATTAAAATAATTAAAGCAAGAGATTTTAGAGTAATTTCCGTTTTGCATGAACTATTATGAAACAATCCAAAAAAAATATGATTTTGAGATGTAAAATACATAATTATACTGCCAGAAATTAACAAATTAGATTGCCCAAATAATGAAAAAAATGAATAAAATCGTTTAGCTTCTTCTGTTTTTGTTATTTTATTAGCTAATTGCCAAAATAATAAGTTACATATTATAACTGGCCACAATTCTCCCATAACGTAAAATAATACTATTGACCATTTTGACCATAAAATAATAAACCACTTTAAATGCACATAAGAATCAATATACTTTTGTACTAAAGAATTTCGAGGATGAATAAAATCAAGATTAGGAAATATTACAAAACCAAATAAAAAAAAATATGATAAAAAAAAACAAACTATATATCTAAATGCTTTTTCCGTAGTAGTAACATTACATATCTTGGTATAAATTACTATAAATATAATCCCTAAAGGCATTTCAACCCACAGTTTTATAAAACTTATAATTTCAGGACCAATTAATGTTATGACTAAACTATCTTTAATATCCCTTACAATGTTTTGATTTAATAAAACAGTAAACATTAAAAATGCGATTGGAAAAAATTTTATAAATTCATGAGAGCGAACTGGCCAAAAGATATGTCTAAATGTACTGTTCCTTAATTTATCTATATAATAGGAAAAATTGTGGACCATGCGAAATTTCTATAAAGAATACTAATATGTCTTTGTATTGTCAATAGACTAATTGCTTCATAAATTTTTTCAATGGATCAAAACTAAAAAGATATGTAAATTCTCCGGATAAAATTTTATCTATACATATTAATTGAACACTAACATCATTTGCATAAGTAATGTCATATAATTGCGATTCAGTAATTGAATAATTAATTTCATACTTCGCAGCTTCGACTGGATCTATTATATATGCAATAATTTTACTGTCTGTTATTGGCATTAGAGACATGATATAAGAATTATTTATTAAAAACTTCAATTCAGTATTTTTATTAAGTTGGGATTTATATTGATCTCCTATATAAGAAAGAACTAAAAAATATGCCTGCTTATTTGGATAATATTTTACAACAAAAGAAAAATCATCCATTTTTTCTTTCCTTTTGAGAGTTATATCTGATGAAGTAATAACAGGATTACCGAATTCAGTGCTTCTCATGGGTTTATTATATCCACAACCGCTTATAATTAAAAAACTTATACAAATTATTAATATCGAATTATTCATTTTTCACTATTCATTTTATAATTTTCATTCTACCAACAATATACACTTATATCATTACTGCTTTTTTGACATAAAAAAAGATTCAAATTCTTTAATTACTTCTATGTATATATTTTTTTTAAATGATATAACAATTTTAGGTAATTCAGAAACATGGCTCCATTTCCATTCATTAAATTCTGGAACCGTTGTATTAATATTAATATCCGAATCATTTCCTAAAAATTTTATTAAAAACCACTTTTGTTGTTGTCCACAAAATTTCTTATCCCATGATTTTGTCATTAGATTTGTTGGTATGTCATAGTAATACCAATTACTTTCTGCAAGAATAGAAGCATTATTTGATCCAATTTCTTCTTTCATCTCTCGCATTACTGTTTGTCTGGGAGACTCTCCTTTATCTATCCCTCCTTGTGGCATTTGCCAACAATACTCTGTACCTCCAATACGTTTTCCAATAAATACATCATTAAATTTATTTATTATCATCATTCCTACATTTAATCTGTATAAATTTTGTTTTATCATTTTCAAACTCCACCCATCTATAAATCTTAATTTTAAGTAATATAATTTTTATTTATTATTCTATAATAGCAATAGTTTCCTATGTATAAAAAAAACGATTATTTTATTGGCATATCATGGTTTATACTTAGTATTTTAACTACCATCATTAATAATGTTACTACTCAATATATAGTAAATATTTTAAATATATTTCAAATAATCTTTTTAAGATCTTTATCTAGCTCAGCTATTTTAATACCAATTATATTAATTAATGGAAAATCAGTAATTAAAACTTCTAACATTTTCATACATTTCGCTAGAGGAGGAATTTTATTTTTATCTATCACAGCTTGGAGTTATGGCTTGAAATTTGTTTTTATTGCAACAGCTTCTGTAATTAGTTTTTCCATTCCTTTGTTTACATTAATTTTAAGTACATTTTTTTTAAAAGAAAATATTATTTGGCAAAGATGGGTAGTTATTGTTCTTGGTTTTATTGGTATTGTAGTAGCAATAACGCCTCATGATTTTAATTTATATATTATTACTTTTATTTTATCAGCAGCTGGATTTGCAATACTTGATATTATCAATAAAAAATTCATTATTCAGGAGACAACGATAGGAATGTTATTTTATTCCGCTGCTTTTTCTACAATGATCTCTGCTCCTTTAGCTATATATTATTGGGTTCCTATTACATTAAAACAATTAATAATCATTAGTAGTCTAGGTATTGAGGAAAATTTAATTTCATTGTTTATTTTAAAAGCTCTTTTATTATTAGATGTCACAGCTTTAGCTCCTTATAGATACTTAGAATTTATATTTACATCTATAATATGTTATATATTGCACATCTCAGGTAATTTAGTTGCAACATGTTACGGATCAATAATTATTCTTTCTGCAATTGTTTTTCTTCATTATTCAGAAAAAAAACAATTAGCCAAATGAACATTAAAGAATTTTTGAAGCTTTCACAGTATTATATAATAAGTAAGCAACAGTCATAGGTCCTACACCTCCTGGTACTGGTGTAATATGTCTGACATAAGGTAGTACTTTTTCTAAATCGACATCACCAACTATATACACGTTATCTTTTGCACTAATTCGATTAATGCCTACATCAATAATAACTACGTCCTGTTTGCAAAAACTAGCATCAATATATTTAGGATGCCCTATTCCGCTTATAATAATATCTGCTTGCTTACATAGTATACTTAGATTTTGAGTATAAGAATGACAAATAGTAATTGTGCAATTATGTTGTAATAGTAGTGCTGCAATTGGTTTTCCAACTATAATAGAGTGACTGATTATCACTACATACTTACCATCTAAATTAGAAAATACAGTTTTTAACAGATGTAAACAAGATAAAGCAGTGCAAGAGATAAAATTACTCTCTAATCCTAAATACAAATTTCCAATATTTATTGGATGAAAACCATCAACATCTTTATTGGCATCTATTAATGGAATTAGTGTATTCTTATTTATATGCTTCGGTAATGGTAATTGTAAAATTATTCCATGAATTTCAGAATTTTTATTAATTTTTTTTATAGTAATCTCCAGCTCAGATTGAGAAACAGTTTCAGAAAATTCTAAAATTTTAACCCTTATACCTATCTTTCTTCCTTGATTAAATTTATTTCTAACATAGATTAAACTTGCAGGGTCTCTACCAACAATAATAATTGCTAATGTAGGTACAATATTAGAACCAATAATTTTTTGTTTTAACTGTTGAAGTAATTGCTCAGAATAAAATTTTCCATCAATTATTTTATTATTTATCACCTGAGCCTTCTTTAATTAAAATATTGAATAAACTTAGAGTTTTCTGAATAAATATATTTGTATACATTATGCATTCCAACAACCGCTTCTGCAAATCCGATAGAAAGTAGTCTTAATTTTCCTTTATAATCTATTGCGTCTCCTATAGCATATATACCCATAATACTAGTTTCATAAGTAACATTATCTACTGCAATATATCCTTGCCTTAAATTTATTGCCAAATTTTGTATAGGTCCAATTTCTGTTTTTAAACCAAAAAATGGAAGTAACGCACTTGCAATTATCGTTTTTTCATGCCCTAATGCGTTTTGTACAATTATCGCTTCAATTTGTCCATTTTTACCAATAATATTTTTTAATTGATATGGAGCTACTAACTCTACAATTCCCAATTTTATTAATTCTTGAAGCTTTATCAAAATACCAGAACTGCACTTAAATTCTTCTCTTCGATGAACTAAGTAAATTTTTTGCACAATAGATGATAAATTAATTGTCCAGTCTAATGCACTATCTCCTCCTCCTATAATTACTATTGTTTTTTGATGAAAAATTTTAGGATTAGTTATTGAATAATAAATAGATTTATTCTCATACTGATCTATATCCTTAATTTGAGGCTTATTATAACTAAAAATACCTTTTCCAGTAGCAAGTACTATAGTTTTTGTATTAATAATGTTTTTATCTGTTTTTATTTTAAATCCTTTATTGCAAATTTCTAAATTTTTAGCTGTAGTTGTTAAATAATATCGAGGATTAAATTGTTCTGCTTGTTTATATAACTCTACTATCAAATCCTTAGCTTTTATATTAAAATGCCCTGGTATATTTTGCAAAATTTTTTTTGGATATAATGCCTGACATTGTCCTCCTACGAAAGATAATGTCTCAATAACATTACACTTAAGTCCCAATATCCCAGCTTGAAAAGCAGCAAATAATCCTATTGGCCCAGCTCCTATAACAGTAACATCAGCATATTCGTCTTCCGAAATTTTCTTTATGCTAGAAATATTAGTATCCTCTCTGCTCACGTTTAGTTAATCCCATGAACAAAGGATAGATACTTAAATTCGCTTTATCGTTCATGATTGAATTTTTTTCAATAATACTATTTTCATAGGATAATAAATAAATCGGCTAAAGACAATACTTTTTTGCAGCGGTATGTAAGCAGGAACAACAAGAAAGAGATTTTAATTTAGCATCAGCAATGCTAAAGATTTTTTACATTAAATTGATGAGATGCACACTCGGCCAATTTCAAAAATTGTGTGAGTCGATTTCCAAAATACTGCGCAACTCAACGTACGTTTAAAATACATCTCACCGCTCGATCTTCGCCTTCCTACCTCTTTTTGAAATTTGCTCACGTATTCTATAACTCATTTCAGAGAAGTTATACCATAAAATCTCTTTTTAAACCCTATAGTTGAAAACTATCAAATTTCTCAACTATTTAGATATTTACGTTAATTTTAGTGATATAATAAAAGTTAGAATTAAACTAATTAATAGGTGTATTCTATATCAAAAAAAAATATAGAGGGAAATATAATAAAGTTAGCGGAAGGTATAAATGTAGCAAATAATCAATTTCCAGATGATAAAAAATCTTGTCAAGAAGCGACGCTTAAGGAAATAAAGCTGTTTGTTAGTCATTTTTTTAACTATGAAGAAGAAGAACAGAAAAAATTGTCCCAAAAACTTTTAAACAATCTCTCTGAAATGACTGGCCCCTCTACAATAGAGAAACTTATAAATACCATTAAGAAATTTTGTAATAAATATCTTAAAACGCATTTTGAAATAAAGGATGTGGCAAAATATGAAAAAACCGAACCGGCAGTAAGAGGAAATAATGTTCCTAACAATAAAGAAGAACAAAAATCTTCTGAGGCTCCGAATATGTCAATACCTAATCAAAACATCCCCATTGCTCCAAAGTTAAACTTACAGAATAAGAAAATAGCAGCACCCATTCCAAAACAAATAGGAGGACATGAGAAAGAAAAAAACCTTATAAAAGAGTTAAAGACTAAATTAGAAAAAATAAGAGAAAGAATGGATAAAGCAACCATCGTTGGTTTGCGTTTGCCTGAGGAAGATGGTAAAAATCTAAAAGATCTAAGCAACAAGCTTAAAGAAACTAGCAAGTTGAACGCAGTAGATACGACACAAAAAGGCATAGTAGAGAAAAAGAAAATCGAACCGCAAGGGAGGAAATAAGTTGCTAATCTAACCAAATAACATAGGCAGAACTTTTGCGAAGGAATGTTGTTTAACATTTTTTCTTTGCAAAAAGTCATAATTCTATTAAAATTTGCCTTTATTCCTCATATAAAAACTCTATTAAATAGTCTTACCTGTCTATGGGATAATAATCTTTCAAAACAGATGGTTTATTTTTTATACGTGACATAGATCGCAACCTTAAAATATATGTTTCTAATCATCCAACAATTTAATAATATTATCATACTGATTATTATGAGCTATAATATTCGCTGTTTCATTATTGAAATTATATGCTAATACATCGATTTTTCTAAATAAAAGAAATTTGGTTAAATTATAATTATCTAATTTCACTGATTTAATCAATAATGTATCACCATCACTATCTCTAGAGGTAAGAATACTATTAGTATTATCAATAATTGCCCTTAAACTATTAATATCATTCTTAGCAACGGCTCTAAAAGCATCTTGTTTAAGACCACACCAAGATAAATTAGGATATAAACTTATTGCTCCAGCAATTTTATTATGAAATTTTAGATCATAATTTTCTAAAAACTTCTGTACCAAAATTTCACTAGGGATTTGTTGGTTTCTATAAAAATTATTCCAAAAAAGTCTAATATATTCAGAATAGTTTAGTAATTCTATATACTCCTTATCAGTTAAAGCTCCTAATACTACTTCATCATTAGGTAACAACAAATTTACAACTTCATCATTTATAAATTTAGTATTTTCGTCTGTGGTATTTATATACTGTTGAGATTTATTAATATTTATATTTTTTTTGACAACCATTTTAGTCGTATCACCTTCTACCTTCTCTGCAGTATCCTTGGCAACCATTTTAGTCGTATCACCTTCTACCTTCTCTGCAGTATCCTTGGCAACCACATTAGGCAGCTTATCACCTTCTACCTTCTCTGCAGTATCCTTGGCAACCACATTAGGCAGCTTATCACCTTCTACCTTCTCTGCAGTATCCTTGGCAACCACATTAGGCAGCTTATCACCTTCTACCTTCTCTGCAGTATCCTTGGCAACCACATTAGGCAGCTTATCACCTTCTACCTTCTCTGCAGTATCCTTGGCAACCACATTAGGCAGCTTATCACCTTCTACCTTCTCTGCAGTATCCTTGGCAACCACATTAGGCAGCTTATCACCTTCTACCTTTTCTGCAGTATCCTTGGCAACCACATTAGGCAGCTTATCACCTTCTACCTTCTCTGCAGTATCCTTGGCAACCACATTAGGCAGCTTATCACCTTCTACCTTCTCTGCAGTATCCTTGGCAACCACATTAGGCAGCTTATCACCTTCTACCTTCTCTGCAGTATCCTTGGCAACCACATTAGGCAGCTTATCACCTTCTACCTTCTCTGCAGTATCCTTGGCAACCACATTAGGCAGCTTATCACTTTCTACCTTTTCTGCAGTATCCTTGGCAACCACATTAGGCAGCTTATCACCTTCTACCTTTTCTGCAGTATCCTTGGCAACCACATTAGGCAGCTTATCACCTTCTACCTTTTCTGCAGTATCCTTGGCAACCACATTAGGCAGCTTATCACCATTATCATCTGGGATAGCTATATCTGGTAATTCCAATTCTATATTTTCTTTAGAATGAACTTGAGGAAGTTTTACTCCTCCTGTATCTATGAAAGATTGTGAAGACTTTTGCTCATTATCCTGAGTAGTTACTTCAATTTTGCTATTTTCTGGCAATTCAGAGGCAATAACATTTACTTCAAAAGAAAATACAGTAATTAATGAAATAATTAATTTCATTGCTTAGAAACTATTTTTTTAATTTGGTCTTCTACTATAGATTTTACTATATTTAATAGGTTATCGTCCAACCAATTTATAATATGTGGTTTAATTAATTTTAATACCAATTCTTCAATTGTTTTACTTTTAAAATCGCTAGTAACCGTATTAATTGTTTCTTGTAATTTACCTATAGTTTTTTTTATTTCTATAACTGTTGCATCAGATAATTCCTTATCTAAATCGGTAAAAGTTTCACTACACTTAATATCTTGAATATTTTTTTGTTTTTTAAAATCTACAACATTCGTTAATTTTAACACTTCTTCTTCATCTTGATTTAATTCCTCTTCTTCATTATCAAGATTTTTTTGGGAAATTAACTGCTTAATGTTATAAATAACATCTTCAAGATTTTGTTTTTCTTGCATAATTAACCTATAATAAATTTTATTTTACGAAATTCCGCATCAGGATCAAAATATTTAATTTTTAAATTCAGATTTTTAGCTGTAAGTTTCCCCATTAATAATTTCATTTGCAATGCAGTTAAGACTATTTGCTTTTTAGTTTCAATTTGTTTAACTTTTGATGAATAAGATTGTTCTTGCGCATCTAACACATCAAGTAAAGTTTTGCTCCCAAGCGCATATTCTTCTTTAGCGCCTTCTAATGCTAAATCTGAAGCTTTTACAGCATTATCTGAATATTCTAAAGAAGATTTTAAAGCATTAAATGATTCCCATATAAATATGCTATTTGAATTTATTGATTTAATGGCATTTTCTAACTCATAGACAGATTTTCTTGCTTCGCTTTTAGCTTCTCTTAAATTTGCGAATTCAGCTCCACCTTGACTTAAAATAGGTATTTGGACAGACATAGTAACTGTACTAGAAAAATTATTGACATTTTGAGAAAATATTCCTCCTGGAGGGTAGAAGAATTGATTTCCAGCGCTAGCTTTTAGATTTGCTGTAGGTAACAGATTGGCGATCGATAAAAATTTTTGAAATTTCCTTGCTTCTACAATTGCTCTAGCGGCTAAAATTTCTGGATTAAATTTATTTGATTGTAAGAGTAATTCTTCTAATGTTTTTGGTAATTCACCTGGTATATCAGGAAATACTAAATCTTTAGTAGGTTCAAAGCCTATAACGTTTTTAAATTCTGCTTTAACTTTTTGTAAGTTACTAAAAATACTCATCCTCTCTGCTTGTGTTTTCGATAACTTTGCTTCAGCCATAGCTACACTTGTTGAGGTATCTTCTCCTAATTTTAACTTTGTTTTTGCAAATTCGAGTTGTTTTTCAGCAAATACTACACTACTTTCAGTTAAAGCATATTTTTCTTTTATTGTATAAAATTCTAAAAACGCCTCTGCAAACTTTAATATTAATTTTTGCTCTTCAGCATTAAAACGCCATTTATAATATCCATAAAGAGCTTTAGCTGAAGATAATTCAGTAGTAGCTTGACCGCTACTAAATATAGGTTGGGATATAGTTATTCTTTTTTGAAAATTTTTATTTCTACTAGCATTTTTTACAGTACTAGCTTTAGACGTATTATTTATCAAATCTAATTCAGCAGAAATTTTTGGCAAAAATCCTTTTGATATAGCCTTAGGAAAAACTTCTATATTTTTTAAGAACTCTTGCTGAGACATTTTAAATTCTAGATTGGTTTTACACCCAGAAATTAAAGCATCTTCTAAAGTCTCTGATATACAAACATTAAATTTTAAACAAATAACGACTATAATTAAATTATAAATATTTTTTTTTGCTAGCATGCACTTATAACTTTTTATAAATAACAAATCTATAACTATTATTCATAATAGATTATAAATCTATTTTTATAAAGTATTTTAATTGACTTAAACAAAGAAAATATGTTAATTTTTACTAGTTAACATTAAAAATATGGCAATATGTCACTAATAAATACGGCTACAACAACAAGCAGCGGTCAAGCGACATCGGTAATTCAAAGCATTACATCTAGTTTAGTAAATTTTTTACCATTGTTATTAATTTTTGTTGTTTTTTATTTTTTAGTAATTAGACCTCAAGATAAGAAGAGAAAACAACATGAATTATTAATTACAAGCTTAAAAAAAGGAGAACAAATAATAACACATTCTGGTATATATGGAGCCATACAAAAACTCAATGACGATGGAACAGTTGAGTTAGAAATATCAAAAAATACTATAATAAAAATAAGTAAAAATAGCATTCTTACAGTATTAAATCGCAAAGAAAAAAAGTGAACACTAAATTTAAATTAATCTTTACTATAATTATAACTGTTGCTGCTATAATCATAGCATTACCTAACTTTTATAGTCAAAAAAGTAATAATAGAGTTCATTTAGGATTAGATTTACAAGGCGGATCTCACCTTTTATTAGATATTGACTTCAATACATATTTTAAAAATCAATATGAAAATTTAGTAAATGATTTAAGAAAATTACTACGAAGTAAAAAAATTAATTATCAGCAACTATCTATAGGTAATAATGTTGTAAATTTTACTTTAAAGGATGCTACAAAAATTGATCAAACAAGACAAATAATAAAAGACATGGATCAAGGATTTAAAATAACAAATGTAGAAAATAAAATATCTATTACTTATACCGAGGATCGTATTCTAGAATTAAAAAATAAAGTTATAGATCAATCTATAGAAATAGTGAGAATGAGAGTGGATAGCACTGGAACTCAGGAACCTTCTATTCAAAGGCAAGGAAATCAATATATTTTACTTCAAATGCCAGGTACAGAAGATCCAAATTATGTAAAATCTGTTCTTGGTAAAATGGCTAAATTAACCTTTCACTTCATTGATGAATATACAACTTACTCTGAGATGAAAGAAGGAAAAATACCTCTTGATTCGACTATAGTAAGTAATCAAGATGGAACAGTAGTAATTAAAAAAAATGTTTTATTAGCGGGGGAGACATTAACTGACGCTCAAGCCACTTTCAATCAAGGAACACCAGTAGTTTCTTTTTCGCTAAATAATTTAGGTAGTAGAATTTTTGCAGAAATAACAAAGAATAATAGTGGAAAAAGAATAGCTATTGTGTTAGATAATCAATTGATAAGTGCTGCTAAAATTAACGAACCTATCCCTGGAGGACATGGAATTATTACCGGAAACTTTACTATTGATAGTGCTAATGAATTAGCTCTATTGCTTCGTGCTGGAGCATTACCTGCTCCATTAACAGTAATTGAAGAAAGGACTATTGGACCTAGTTTAGGTGCTGATTCTATTATTTCTGGAAAAAAAGCTGGAATTATCGGCTTTATAAGTGTATTAGTATTTATGATATGGACTTATGGAATATTTGGAATATTCGCCAATATCGCATTAATCTTTGGTATGGTCTATATTTTGGCTATGCTGTCATTATTTGAAGCGACTTTAACTTTACCTGGTATTGCTGGTATTATATTAACTATAGGAATGGCTGTAGATGCAAATGTTTTGATTTATGAACATATCCGTGAGGAATTACTTAAAGGAGCCTCTAATATTTACTCTATTCATCAAGGATTTCGTTCTGCTTTTTCAACTATTTTAGATTCAAATATTACTACTTTAATTGCAGCAATATTATTATATATATTTGGAGTTGGTACTATTAAAGGGTTTGCTGTCACGTTAAGCGTTGGTATTTTTGCATCAATGTTTTCCGCAATTGTAATTACCAAACTATTGATAGATCTATGGGTACAATATGCAAAACCTAAAAATTTAGGTTTGTTGTAAGTTAATAATTAAGCCTATAGTCACTAAATTTAGAATAAATATCTAGATAGCTTAATTTTATAGTTCCAACTGGCCCATTACGGTGTTTAGCAATTATGATATCAATTGTATCCTTGCTTTCTTGCATGCTCTCTTCCCACTTGATATAATCTTCGGTGCCGAATTTAGGTGTATTCCGTTCAAGATAGTAACTCTCTCTGTATAAAAGCATTACAATATCTGAATCCTGCTCAATGCTACCAGACTCTCTTAGATCTGATAACACTGGCTTCTTGTCTTGCCTTTGCTCAACTGCACGAGATAACTGAGCTAATGCAATAACTGGTATATCTAACTCTTTTGCTAAAGCTTTCAATCCCTGAGTAACTTCTGAAATCTCTAACACCCTAGAGTCTCTTCTGCTATTAGGATGGATCAATTGCAAATAATCAATAACTAAAATATCTAACCCATGCTGTCTTTTAAGACGCTTAGATCTGCTTTTAATATTTGACAACGAAAGAGCAGCTGTATCATCTATAAACAATTTTAATTTTGATAATTGTTCTCCTTGAATTCTAATTTGATTATATTGCTCTTCTCTCATCAATCCAGTTTTTAGCAGAGTCAATTCTACTTCACTGTTAATCGATAACATTTTTGTAACTATCTGAGGCGTTGACATTTCTAATGAAAACAAACCAACTACTGTTTCTTTTTCTTTGTTCTTTGCGGCATTAAGAGCTAAATTAATAGCAAAAGAAGTTTTTCCCATAGATGGGCGCCCTGCAACAATTATTAAATCTGATTTTTGAAATCCTCCTAACAATTTATCTAAATCGATTAAACCACTTGAAATTCCAGTAATATGATTAGGATGTTTACGTGCACGATCTATAGCTTCAATTGCATCATTAGTAGCTTGATTTAAAGAAATAAAATTTTTTCCAATTTGTCCTGAAGAAGATAAGGTAAATAATTTAGATTCAATATCTACAATTTGTTCTGACGAAGAATAATTTAAATTAAAACTTTGCACATTATTAATCATATCTTGTGCTATAATAATTAAATTTCTTTTAATAGCATATTCATGAATATTACGAGCTAAATCAACTACAGAAGTATACGGAATAGCGTATGAAAGACTAGTTAATGGAGATAAATAATCTAAAGTAATTTCTGCTTCCACATCACTTTTCAAAAATTCATAAACAGATAATACGTTGACGTTTTGTTTTTTATTAAAAAGTGTAAGCACAGTTGCATAAATTTTTTTATGTTTTTCGTCATAAAAATGAGATGGTTTTAAAAATTCCTCTATCTCCTCTATAATTTCTCCTCTAAGGAGGATAGATCCAAGTAATATCTGCTCACTCTCAATACTAAATGGCAATAGTTGCTTTATTTGATTTTGCATAATAGATTTTTTTAAAAATACTTTATTTTTAGTTGATATGAATTCTCTAGAAGTTTATTATATAATAAACCACAAAAAAAATAAATTTAAAATTTCAAACAAATAACATGAAGAATATATTAGAAAAACTTAGTTATACTTCTAGACAATATATTAATCTTGTATCATCAAATAATGAAACAACAATTAATGAATATGAAACATGTATTAAGTTTTTAATTAAAAAATTAATAAGCAATATTAATTTAGTAGAATTTTTAATCCTACATGAAAAATCTTCTCCAAAAGAAATAATTCAGTTAATAACAGAAATCTGTCCCCAAATTTTATCACCTATATTCTCTCCTGTTATTAAACAAGGATATCTAATTTCGGCATATGGTATTTCAAATGAGTTAAATAGTTTCGATACAGAAGACAAAATTTTTAATTTATTTGATTCTATAATAAATAAAATATATTATATTTATACAGAAGGTAAGGATTTTCATGAAGACTTTATGATTCCTTATTATTTTTATCATTATGCAATAAGCGGACTTATTGTAATAAGTGGATTAAATACAGTTGAACAAAAAACATTTTTACAGCATTTTAAAAAACAATCCATTGAAAAAATCATAGATTCAGTTTTAGGATTAAATTTAATTATTAAAATAGCAAATGATAATAACACAATAATTCCACAAGACATTATTCAAAAATATAATCATATTAGAGATAATTTTTTACTAAACCTTCAAGAACAAAAAATAATAGAAGAGTATCTAGATAACGAACTATTCCAAGGAAAGAAAGAAATTTTTTATCAAAATTTTTTATACCTTAAAGATAATATCGCTTGCATTATAAATTTATTTAATATAGCCAATAAGAAATCTTCTACTGATATATTAAAGACAGCTTCTATAAAAATTTTTCAGTATATGCATGACAAACGAATAGAATTGCAAGAAGATGATGTGTCTTGGAATTATTCTCTATTCAATATTTCATCACTTAAAATACTTAATTTGCTAAACCAAAACACACCAATAGATTCGATTACAGACGTTACTTTGTATAAAGAATTTCAAACAAGTCTATCTAACATAAAAATGAAAAAAACCGAAATTGCATGTAAAAAATCTACAATACCTAAACCCCAAGAATCAATGGCAAACTTAGAAAAAAATCCACACAATAATCATGGAATTAATTTTACTTGTCTAATTCAAATAGAGGGCGAAAATAAGAATGAAAATTTAAATAAACAAATTTTGATGGGAACACAAGATGATTTTGAATTTTGTATTCATGTAAAGAACAGTAATGAAAATAATGAATTTCTTAAATTTTATGATACTAATTTTTTAGATTTTTTTGGAACTGAGTATAGTCAATTTAAAACCATAGTAGATATTGATAGTTGTTATAAAAAAATTTACGAATTATCATCTTTACACTCCAAAGAAATAGACGTAAATGACATAAAAAAATTAGGGTTAATAGACACTAATATTAATAAATATTCAGTTACTAAAGCCCTTTATTTTATCAAAGAAAGTATTGCAAACCCCTTATCTCCAAATAAATCAATTTCTATTACTGATATATGTCCAGAACTCGAAGAAACACATGCATTAATTTCCCATATTTATGAGACTAATGCCCCATTACTATCAAAAAATACAGAGCTAATTGATAAAGTGTTGATCTTCATTATTATATCATCTCCTAACAATTACTTTAATGATAAAATCATCCCATCTCTAGAAAACGTAGATTGGAAACCTTTATATAAAGAAATATGTAAATCTGATATTATAATACATAAAAAAATAATAGAAAAATTTATTAATAAAAATTTTCCATCAACAACTCCAATTTCTCTTAATCTATTACTTGAAAAATTCATAGATATAGCATTTACTAATAAAATTACAAGTGATGAATTTATTAATTTAGCAAAGGCTATGTTTGCAAAAGAAGAATTATTATTTGCATCTCAAAAAATACAAGAAGCATTTGAAAAAACATTTTCTTTTGAAAACATTCATATACCTCAACAACATGAAAATATCTATATGCCTCAACAACAATTTAACGATCAAGTGCCTATTAAAGAAGTCATAGGAAATAGTATAGAAGACTCTTCTATATTTCAAGAATTCCCGGATTATTGAAAATATTAGAATTTTATAGAGATTTCATGTTTGACTCCTAAAGAGATAAGAATGTTCCGTGTTTCTAATAAAGGTAACCCAATAACGTTAGATATAGAACCATTAACAAATTGTATAAAACATTCAGCAATACCTGCTATACTATATCCTCCTGCTTTATTTATTCCTTCTTTCGAATCTATGTAAAGATTAATGTCTTCTAAAGAGAGTCTTTTAAATTTTATAACCGTTTGGATCAATTTTTGTTTAATAATAATTTCTTGAGGATTAATTTTTTTTGCAATTGCTATTCCAGTATAAACTCTATGCCTCCTACCAGAAAGCTTATTTAAGCAATTCCTTATGTCATCATCGGTTTCAGCTTTTGGTAATATTCTACGTCCAATTGCAGCTACTGTATCTGCACAAATTATATACCCTTTTTCAGTCTTAAATAAAGCGGCTTCCAATTTTGATTTGGCTAACCTTTTAGCTAAATCATTAGGAAGTTCATTATGTAACGGAATTTCATTTATATTAGGTGTAATAATTTGAGATATAGGTATGTGTATTTTTTTTAAAAGCATAGCCCGAGATACCGAAGATGATGCTAATATTATTGGAAGATTAGGTTTTTTGCACATGATTAATAATTAATTATTTAAGACGTTGCATAATGCGCCCTTGAGTTAAATCATATGGAGTCATCTCTACCATAACCTTATCTCCAATTAAAATCCTAATGCGGTTCTTACGTAGTCTTCCAGCCCCATGCGCAATTATTACATGTCCATTATCCAGTTGTACACGAAACTTTCCACTAGTAAAAACCTCAGTTACAACACCATTAAACTCAATTATATCTTCTTTTGACATTCTACCATTTCTATATATAAATCTTTTATTAAATACATGATAGCCACTTTAAGTACATTTACAACATAAATAAATAAAAATAATATTTAAACATTATATATGTGATACAACACCTTTTAACTAGTTAAATTTATATTTTCTTTTATAACTTGTATATCTAAAATTCCTTTAACGACTTTAACTTTTATTTTGACTATTCCTTCTATCTCACCTTTAAGCAATATTTTTGCTAAATTATTTAAAATATAATTTTGTATAACTCTTTTCAATGGTCTAGCACCATAAACTAAATCAAATCCTTTATTAGCCAACCAATCAACTACTTCTTCCTCGTAAGAAAGAATAATTTGCTGATTTTTTAAAATATCTATTAAATATTTTAGATGAATCTTTACTATTTCGTACATATGAGATATGGATAGTCTATGAAATAGAATAATCTCATCTAATCTATTGAGAAATTCAGGCATAAATACTTTTTTTACTACTTTCATTATCTCTTCTCTTACCAAATTTGTATCTTTGGAAGAATTATAAGACATAATTTCAGCACCTAAATTTGAAGTTAAAATTATAATGGTATTTTTAAAATCTACAGTTCGGCCATGACTATCAGTCAATCTTCCTTCATCTAATACTTGTAATAGTATATTAAATATATCACGATGAGCCTTTTCAATTTCATCAAAAAGAATTATTTGATATGGACGCCTGCGAACTGCTTCTGTCAAGGATCCTCCTTGTTCATATCCTATATATCCTGGAGGGGCGCCAATTAATTTAGATACCGTATGCTTTTCCATATATTCAGACATATCCATTCGTAAAATAGCATTCTTATCGTTAAATAAGAACCAAGCTAATTCTTTAGTTAATTCAGTCTTTCCAACTCCAGTAGGCCCCAAAAACAGGAAAGATCCTAAAGGCTTTTTTAAATCCTGTATTCCAGCTCTTGCTCTGCGAACAGCATTACTTACTGCTGATATGGCATCCTCTTGTCCTACTACGCCTTGACAAAGACTTTGCTCCATTGAGAGCAATTTTTCTTTCTCACTTGTAAGCATTTTATCTATAGGAATTCCAGTAATTCTAGAAACGACTGTAGCTATATCATGTTCAGTAACTACTTCTTTAATTAAATGTTTTTGAGTATTTTCTTCAGCTTGCTTAAGTTTAGTAGTTAATTCTGGAATAATTCCATATTTTAATTCTCCAGCACGAGCTAAACTTCCTTGGCGTTCTGCTTGTTCCAAATTAATTCTTGCATTTTCTAAATTTTCTTTAATTTTTTGTATTGACTGTATTTGTGTTTTTTCTGCTTGCCACTTGCTATATAAATCATATGATAAAGATTCTATTTTCTTTAACTCTTCTTGTAATTCTTGCAATCTTTTATTAGACAATGCATCTTTTTCTTTTTTTAATGCTTCTATTTCAATTTTTATTTGAATAATTTTTCGATCTAATTCATCTATGTTTTCTGGCTTACTAGTCATTTCAATTTTTAATCTACTTGAAGCTTCATCAATTAGATCAATTGCTTTATCTGGTAAAAATCTATCTGTAATATATCGATTTGATAGCGTAACAGCTGATATAATGGCATTGTCAGATATTCTAATTCCATGATGTAATTCATATCTTTCTTTAATTCCACGTAAAATAGATACAGAATCCGTTATATTTGGCTCATCTATATAAATTGCCTGAAATCGTCTAGCTAATGCAGCATCTTTTTCAATATAATTTCTATATTCATCAAGAGTAGTTGCTCCTATACAATGCAACTCTCCTCTAGCTAACAAAGGTTTTAATAAATTGGCAGCATCCATAGCGCCCTCTGTTTTTCCAGCGCCAATTAGTAAATGAATTTCATCTATAAACAAAATAATTTTTCCATCAGAGTTTTTAATTTCATTCAATACAGATTTTAATCTTTCTTCAAATTCGCCTCTAAATTTAGCTCCCGCAATTAACGCCCCCATATCTAACTCAAACACTTCCGAATCCAGCAAAGATTCAGGAATATCTCTTCCTATAATTCGCTGAGCTAATCCTTCTACAATAGCAGTTTTACCAACTCCAGGCTCTCCTATTAATACAGGGTTATTTTTAGTTCGTCGAGATAAAACTTGTATGGTACGTCTAATTTCGTCATCTCTTCCTATTACTGGATCTAACTTTCTATCTCTTGCTAAATCTGTAACTTTGCGCCCATATTGATTAAGAGCGTCATAAGTTGATTCTGCAGAAGAGCTTTTTGCAGACTGTCCTTTTCTCATCTTGTTAATTACATCAGTAATATTTTTATTGCTAATGTTATTGTTAGATAAAATTTGCTTTACCTCATTATCATCATATGTTAACGCTTCCATTAGTCGTTCAACCGTAACAAAACTATCCCCTTCTTTTTTTGCAAGTGTTTGAGCTTTGTCTATAATTTTAATGGAATCAGTATTAAAATATATTTGACTACTTGTTTGAGTAAAAACCTTAGGAATTTTATGCATCTGCAAATCTACATCTTTTCTTAAACTCATCAAATTACAACCAAGAGAATCTAATAAACTAATAACTACTCTTTCTTCATCTGAAATTAAGACCTTTAGTATATGTAAAGGCATGACATACTGATGGTTATTCCTTATAGCTTCAACTTGACTTTTAGCAATAACCTGTTGAGCATTTTGTGTAAAATTATTAATATCCATAAAAACATATTTTTTCTTTTATATATAATAATATGGTATTTAATAATCTACTTTCAAAATAAATATTATTTGATCTGTCAAAAATATTAACATATTCTATTTCAAAATTAATATTTAAAATATTGGTATTAATATAAAAAAAATAGATGATTTTCCTAATGCTTATGGATTACCAATTTTAGATGCATCCAAAACTGGTTCTGGAAATTCTAATCCATATACACTTACATATGTTATTGAACCTAAGTTTGGTTCTACATATGTTATATTTATATTATCAATTATTTCCGAAAAACAGCTAAAGGATGAGAATAACTAAAAGATGAATGATATTGGTTCCCCAGTATCTCGTTTTTGATCAGCATGATGGTTTTTATCGTAACATATAGCTTTTATAATTTGTTCTATAGCTACTTTTTTTATTACTATGGAGTTTAATTTTTCTAATTTAGTTAAAAGCTGATCTGAATATTCCTCCATGCTGATAAATAGTTTTTAAAAATAGAATAAATTTATTCCGTACTAGATTCTCCTTTATTTTCTACCTGATTATTAACATTAGAAGTATCGTCTTGGGAAATATTTATATTTTTTCTATATTTCAAAGGCAATTTCTTCTTAAATTGCTGTTCTTTAGCTAAATATGCCTGAGCTTCTTGGGATAAATATTTATATTTTTCTTTTTTTTGTTTATTTAACTGAGCAATTTCTTCTCTAAATTTGATTATTTCTTCTTTTACATTCTTTTTTACTTGAGTTAAGTGCTTTTTATATGCATCTATTATTTTTTGATACTCGCTTTCACTTTTTCCTTTTTCTAAAACTTGGTTAGTAGGGTTTGTTTGAGTAGCAGCGTATATTCTAGCATTACTACTACAGACAATAAGAACAGCTATTATTAAATGCGTTATTTTCATAAATCCTCATTATCTCCTTGTATATATATAAGTGTAAGTTATTGTATTTAAAAAATCAATACAAATCACAAAAAATGAGAAAGTTTAAATAAATCACAAAAATTATTACTAGTGACTTTTTCTACTACGGAAAAATCTATTTTTTTTAATTGTGCTATTTTTTTTGCAATAAATCTTACAAAGCTAGGTTCATTTTGCTTCCCTCTCATTGGATTTGGAGCTAAATATGGTGAATCCGTTTCAACTAATAATCTATTTATAGGTAAAGTTGTAATAATATTTTGTAATTCTAAAGCTTTTGGAAAAGTAATAATCCCCGAAACTGAAATATACAATCCTAAATCTAAGGCTGTATATGCCAACTGTTTTGAACCTGTAAAACAATGAATTACTCCACTAAATGGCTTATTGCGCATTTCCGATGATAATATTTCTATCATATCTAAATCAGAGTCTCTACAATGGATTATAATAGGTAGTTTCTCACTTTGAGCTGCCTTTATATGCTCTATAAATATTTTTTTCTGTTCTGTAATAGGGGAATAACTGTAGTAATAGTCTAAACCAGTTTCTCCAAACCCAATAATTTTATTATTTTGTTGTACAAACTTGCATAATTGTTCGCAAGTTATACTATTTTCATTGCTATGATTTGGATGTATACCTACAGACCCAAATACATTACTATATTTTTGAGAAGTTAATTTTATATTTTGAAAATCATCAAGTTTTGTACAAACATTTAATAAATAATGAACACCCGCTTCTTTTGCATTAGAGATTATAGTATCTAAATCTCCTTCTATCATACACAAATGACAATGAGAATCTACTAACATATTAGTTTAACTCCGATATGGTAGAGACAGGTTTAAAATTTTTATGCTTTATAGCATAACTCCGTCTCTAGCATATCGAGTTAAACTATACATATAAAGAACATAAATATTTGGATTTATATCATTTTGGAATACGAGGAGTAGGAACATAAGGAACAGGAATAGTAGGACCAATAATAGGCCTCGTTCTACTAGGAGGGCCATTCTTACTACTATCCAGTCTATCACGTATTTCTTGCGTTCCAATTTCATTATCCATTACTTGCTTTTCATAAGCTTTCCTGAATTCAGTATTAGATTTATAAAGAATATCCGTTGTACAACCAACAACCAAAAAAACAGAAAAATTATACTTCATAGATGTCACCTATTAAATTTAAAAAATAATTGAGCAGATTTTTATCTGCTCAAAATTTTATAAACAAATTTATCTAAAAATTAAACTTTGCCGATATACCAAATCCTGGTTTTGAAAATGCCATTCCAGATTTGGTTGCCACAAAAGTATTAGTAACAGCAGCTGCTACACTAAATGATTTTTGATTAAATTCTATACCTAACTGAGTTTGTCCAATACCAACTTTATGCCCCATACATGGAATACCTACTGCTACTGCATTAATTATTGATTGACTACTAACTTTTGAACAATCTATTTTCATATTTGACACTATTTACTGCATACTAGATTTGAAAATACCACATCAAATCATATATCTTTATAGTATACTTAAATACTATAATTTCAATAAATTTTAATAAATTATTCCACTGTTAAATCTTTGTTTATTTCTTTGTCTTTTATATTAGCTATCTTTCTATAATTAAAGACACAAAGACCTGTCCCAGCTGGAATTAAACGACCTACAATAACATTTTCTTTTATACCAGTTAACCTATCTATGCTACTTCGGACAGCTGCATCAGTTAATACTTTTGTTGTTTCTTGAAATGAAGCAGCAGAAATAAATGATCTTGTTTGCAAAGAAGATTTAGTAATACCATGTAAAATGAGATGTCCTTTGGCTGGACATAATCCTTGAGCAACTAGAGAATCATTAACTTCTTTGAATTCCTGTTTATTAACCTTTTCTCCTATAATAAATGTTGTATCTCCAGAATTAGTAACTTCAACTTTTTGTAACATTTGCTTAACAATTATCTCAATGTGCTTATTATTTATTTTTACACCCTGTAATCGATAAACAGTTTGAATCTCTTCTAAAATATAGTTAGCAAGAGCCTCAATTCCCATTATGGTTAAAATATCTTGTAATGCTAAATCCCCATCAACTAAAATATCTCCTTTCTTTATAAGATCTCCTTCATTTACTAAAATATGCTTGCCTTTAGGCACTATATATTCAATAGGAGAAGAGTTATCTAGAGGGTGTAAAATAATTTTTCGTTTTGTTTTATAATCTTTTCCGAATTCTATTTTACCATCTAATTCAACTATTATCGCTGGATCTTTTGGTTTTCTTGCTTCTACTAACTCAGTTACTCTTGGTAACCCACCAGTAATATCTTTTGTTTTAGTTGACTCTTTTGGAATACGCGCTAATAAATCTCCTGCATTTATTTTAACTCCATCTTCTAAAGCTAAAATAGCATTTACAGGTAAATAATATTTTACATCAGTACCATTTAATAATTTAACCAAATTTCCCTCATCATCTACTATATCTATTCTTGGTTTAAGATTTATAGTATGGCTATAATGCTTTGCTTCAGTAATAATTTTACTAGAAATCCCAGTCGCCTCATCTGTAATATCCCGCACAGAAACACCTTCTACGACATCTCGTAGTGCAATTTTACCAGATTTTTCACTAATAATTGGTATTGTATACGGATCCCATTCAGCTATTTTAGTTCCTTTATTTACATAATCATTTTCTTTAACAAATATTTTTGCTCCGTAAGGAACTTTATGTCTTACTCTTTCCTGTTTATACTCGTCAACTAAAGCTATTTCACACGAACGACTCATTATAATTTGGATTCCTTCAGAATTATAAATTATATTGGAATTCAATAATCTTACAATTCCACTAAAATTAGCTTCTATCGAAGAAATCTCAATACGTCTATTAGCAGCTCCACCTATATGAAAAGTCCTTAATGTTAATTGAGTACCAGGTTCTCCAATAGATTGAGCAGCAATAATTCCTACTGCTTCTCCTAAGGAAACTAACTTTCCTGTCGATAAATCTCTTCCATAGCATTTAGAACACACGCCTTCAGTAGATTCACAAGTTAATACCGATCTAACAATGAGGCTACTAATACCAGCAACCTCTATTTCAGCTATATTTTCCTCATCAATCATGTCCCCACTTTCTAAAATAATTTCACTAGTAAGTGGATTATACACATTTTGTACTACAACACGCCCTAAAGCTTGCTCAGACAAAGAGATAGCTAATTCATTATCTACAACACTATTAATGGTAATCCCTTTCTGTGTCCCGCAATCGGTTTCCTTAATAATACAATCTTGTGCTACATCAACTAATCTACGAGTTAAGTATCCAGAATTTGCTGTTTTAAGAGCAGTATCCGCCAATCCTTTTCTAGCTCCGTGAGTAGAATTAAAATATTCTAAAATCGTTAAACCTTCTTTAAAATTAGAAATAATTGGAGTTTCAATAATCGCACCAGAAGGCTTAGCTATTAAACCTCTCATACCGCAAATTTGCTTTGTTTGAGTTGGAGAACCACGAGCACCAGAATCAAACATAACAAAAATAGCATTCATCTTTTTTTGATTTGAATCAGCATTAACATTCCCTAAAGCAATTTGATGCATTAAATCATTAGTGATATTATCTGTACAACGAGACCAAGCATCAACAATCTTATTATACTTTTCACCATAAGTAATCAAACCTTCAGCATATTGGGATTCAAATTCCATCACTTCTACTTTAGCAACTTCAATATGTTTTTGTTTAGTTTCAGGCACAATCATATCATCCATACCGAATGACATTCCAGAGCTAAACGAATACTGAAATCCTAATCTCATTATACTATCCACAAATAATACAGTAGCTTTTGGCCCACAATAATGATAAATTTTTTCTACTATAGATGAAATATTCTTTTTATTTAGCAGTTTGTTAACTAATTTAAAATCTATATGAGGACTCTCAGGTAACAATTCTTTTAACTTTAATCTACCTGGAGTGGTTTCAATAATAGCATTCTTAAATACATTATCTATATCCAATATCTTGCAACGGTATTTTATTTTACTATGTATACTTATCAATTTGCAGTATAGTGCAGAATTAATTTCTGTCATATTATCAAATACTTTCCCTTCCCCAGGTTCATTATTCAACATTAAAGTTAAATAATATAAACCAAGTATTATATCTTTATCAGGAATGATAATTGGCTTTCCATTTGCAGGATTTAAAATATTATTAGTAGACATCATAAGTACTCTAGCTTCCATTTGAGCCTCTATTGAAAGAGGTAAATGAACTGCCATCTGATCTCCATCAAAATCAGCATTAAAAGCTGTACACACTAAAGGATGTAATTGTATAGCTTTTCCTTCGATAAGAATAGGTTCAAATGCTTGAATTCCTAACCTATGTAATGTAGGAGCTCTATTCAATAATACCGGATGCTCTTTTATTACATGTTCTAACGCATCCCATACTTCAGGTTTTTCAGTCTCTACCATACGCTTAGCGGCTCTTATAGTAGTAGCAATTCCATCTCGTTCTAATTTTGCAAAAACAAATGGTTTAAAAAGTTCTAAAGCCATTTTTTTAGGAATACCACACTCATGAAGTCTTAATTCTGGACCAACAACAATAACAGAACGTCCAGAATAATCAACTCTTTTTCCAAGAAGATTCTGTCTAAACCTACCTTGTTTACCCTTAAGCATATCACTTAAAGATTTAAGTGGCCTTTTATTAGCTCCTTTAACAACTCTACCACGTCGTCCATTATCAAATAAAGCATCTATAGACTCTTGCAACATTCTTTTTTCATTTCTTATTACAATGTCAGGAGCTTGTAATTCTAATAACCTTTTTAAACGATTATTTCTATTTATAATGCGTCTATATAAGTCATTAAGATCAGAAGTAGCAAATCTACCACCATCCAATCTAACCATAGGTCTTAATTCAGGAGGAATAACGGGTAATACTGTCAATACCATCCATTCAGGATTATTATTTGATCCAAGAAAATCTTCAATTAATTGTAATCTTTTTACTATTTTTTTGCGTTTAGCTTCAGAAGTATTATTTTTTAATTCTACATGTAGATCCTTTTTTAATTGCTTTAAATCAAGATCCTCTAATAATTTTCTAATTCCATCAGCACCATCTAAAACAGAGAATGCATCTTTACCATATTCATCTTGAACTTTTATTAAATCTGATTCAGTTAATAACATTCCTTTTTGTAAATTGGAAATTCCTGGATCTATGATAACAAAAGCCTCAAAATATAATATCCGTTCCAAATCTTTTAAACTAATATCTAATAATATACTAATTCTTGAAGGTAACGATTTAAGAAACCAAATGTGGACCACAGAAGTGGCCAACTCAATATGGCCCATACGCTCTCTTCGAACTTTAGACTGGGTTACTTCAACTCCACACTTCTCACAAACAATTCCTTGATACTTCATTTTTTTATATTTTCCACATAAACACTCATAATCTTTAACGGGACCAAATATTTTAGAACAAAATAATCCATCTTTTTCTGGTTTAAATGTTCTATAATTGATAGTTTCAGGTTTTTTTACTTCTCCAAAAGACTCTGTTCTAATTTGTTCAGGACTAGCAATGTTTATTTTTATAAAATCAAATTCTTGACATTCACTTTTACTTAAAAATTTTAAAGAACTCATATATTTTAAAATAATTTATATTATTGATTAATACCGTTGCAAACTAACATTTAAGCACAATGATTTTAGTTCCTTAATCATTACATTAAATGATTCAGGAATTCCATGTTCAAAACTACTATCTCCAG
Organism: Rickettsiaceae bacterium; assembly: GCA_963676335.1. Taxonomy (GTDB): domain Bacteria; phylum Pseudomonadota; class Alphaproteobacteria; order Rickettsiales; family Rickettsiaceae. The sequence goes on along the minus strand of OY781057.1, from coordinate 629,219 downwards.
AAACTATAGATTCATATATTTTAATTCTTCCCATCACGTCATCAGATTTAACAGTTAACATCTCTAATAAAGTATAAGCAGCTCCATAAGCTTCTAAAGCCCAACATTCCATTTCTCCAAACCTTTGACCCCCAAAATGAGATTTTCCACCTAAAGGTTGTTGAGTAACAAGACTATATGGACCAATAGAACGTGCATGTACTTTATCATCAACCAAATGATGTAACTTTAATAAATATTTATATCCTACAGTTATAGGGCGGTCAAAAAATTCTCCAGTACGACCATCAATTAAATTAACTTGTCCACTTTTATCTAATCCAGCTAATTCAAGCATTTCCTTAATATCCGAAATTTTTGCTCCATCAAATACTGGACTAGAAAAATACACACCTGAACACATGCCTTTGCATAAAATTAAAAAATCATCATCTGATAATTCATCTAATTGCTTTCCTACTTTAGAATCTTTATAAATCTTCTTAACAAAATTTCTAATATCAAAAACATTAATATCCCTATCTAAGCTATCTATCAGTTTAGAAATTTTTTTTCCTAATCCTACGCTAGCCCAACCTAAATGTGTTTCTAATACCTGCCCTATATTCATTCTAGCTGGCAAACTTAGTGGGTTTAATATAACGTCTATTACTGTGCCATCTTCTAAAAATGGCATATCTTCCTGAGGTACAATTTTAGCGACTACTCCTTTGTTACCATGTCGTCCAGCCATTTTATCACCAGGCTGCAATTTATGTTTAGTAGCAACAAATATTTTTACAATTTTTAATGCCCCCTGAGGTAAATCATCGCCTATTTGTATTTTTTCAATTTTATTAGCAAAACGTTTACTTATTTCTCCTAGAGTTTTATCATAATAAACTCTTAAATCTTGAATTTCTAAATTTACACTTTCATCCTCTACGATAAATTCCCATAACTGTTCTCTAGGTACAGTATTTAACAAATTATTATCAATAACTTCTTTCTTAGAACCACGAGTAATAATAGTATGACCTAATAATATTTTTTTTAAATAGTTAAAAACAAATTCATTAATTATTTTTAATTCGTTCTCTCTATCCTTTATTAAATTATCAATTACTTGTTGCTCAATAACAAGAGTTCTTTGATCTTTTGTCACCCCTCTACGAGAAAATACTCTTACTTCAACCACAGTACCACTTACACCAGGAGGAACATATAAAGAAGAATCTGAAACATCAGATGCTTTATTCCCAAAAATTGCGCGTAGTAATTTTTCTTCTGGAGTGACAGGAACTTCATTTTTAGGAGTAACTTTTCCTACTAAAATATCTCCGGACTTAACATTTGTTCCAATATTTATAATACCAGATTCGTCTAAATCTGATAACGTTTCTTCATATACATTTGGTATATCTCTAGTAATTTCTTCAGATCCCAATTTAGTATCTCTTGCTACCGTTTCAAATTCCTCAATATGTATCGAAGAAAATAAATCTTTTTGTACCACACTTTCTGAAATAACAATAGCATCTTCAAAAGAATATCCCCTCCAAGCTAAGAAAGCTACTAAAACATTTTTTCCTAACGCTATTTCACCTTTATCCATACTATGCCCTTGAGCTATAATATCTCCTTTCTTTATTTTGTCACCTACATTAACAAATGGCCTCTGATTAATACAAGTATTATGATTAGAACGCTGAAATTTTATTAATTTATATATTTCAACCAAAGGATGTTTATCTTTGTCATTACTAGAATGTATAACAATACTAGATCCATCTACATGATCTACCTTACCATCATTTTTTGCTATAATATTTAAACCAGAATCTCTAGCAATAATTTCTTCAATCCCAGTACCAACATATGGAGCTTCATTTCTAATCAATGGCACCGCTTGCCTTTGCATATTAGATCCCATCAGTGCTCTACTAGTATCATCATTTTCTAAAAATGGAATCAAAGAAGCTGCAATTGATACCACCTGCACAGGATTAATATCAATAAAATCTACCTCTTCAGGAGGTACATAAATAAAATCACAATCAAATCTACAATTTACCATATCTTCTAAAATTTTTCCATCTTCGCCAAGTGGAAGAGTAGATTGACCAATTTTATACTTCCCTTCCTCTACCGCAGATAAATAAATAAATTCATCTGTAACACATCCGTTAATTACTTTGCGGTAAGGAGTTTCAATAAAACCATACTTATTAATTTTAGCATACGTAGTTAAAGAATTAATCAACCCAATATTTTGACCTTCTGGAGTTTCGATAGGGCAAATTTTTCCATAATGACTAGGATGAACATCCCGTACCTCTACCCCCGCACGCTCTCTATTAACTCCTCCAGGACCTAAAGCAGAAATACGTCTTTTATGCGTAACTTCAGATAAAGGATTAGTTTGATCCATAAATTGAGATAATTGAGAAGTTCCAAAAAATTCTTTAAGTACTGACACCAATAATTTCGAATTAATTAAATCATATGGCATTAAATTGTCAGCATCTGTAGAATTCATTCGTTCAAGAATTGCTTTTTGTATCCGAACCAATCCAACTCTGAATTGGTTTTCAACCAGCTCTCCAGCAGATCGAATACGCCTATTGCTTAAATGATCAATATCATCTACTGCCTTTTTACCATCACGTATTTCTACTAATAATTTGATTGCCTTTTTAATATCTTCAACGGTTAATACAGTGTGTGTTTCTGGAACATTAATATCTAATTTTGCATTAAGTTTTATTCTTCCAACTTCTGATAAATCATAACGATCAGTATCAAAAAAAGCATTTTGTAATATAGCCTTACTAGCTTCAATAGAAATTGGCTCTCCTGGACGAAGGATCCTTAAAATATCAGATAATGCACTATTTTGATCAAAATTTTTATCGACAAATAATGTATTTCGAATATACGGTCCATTGTTTTGATGAATTAATAATACCTTAACATTAGAGATATTATGTTGAATTAATAATTTCAATACCTCTGTCGTAATTTCAACTCCAATACCAGAAATTTTCTCTCCTTTGGAATTATAAAGATCTTCCGCTAAAAATTTTCCCAATAATATACTATTCTCTACAAAAACATTAACTAAACCATCTTTAATCAATTTTTTTGCTATTCTTAAATTAATTTTTTCTCCAGCTTTTAATAAAACTTCTCCAGTGTCCGCATTTATTAAATCTTGCGTTAAATTATGAGAAATAATCAATTCAGGAATAAATTTTACAATCCATTGAGAATCTACTTTTGTATAAAGTACAGAAGTATAATAATAGCTCATTATTTCTTCAGTATTCATTCCAAGTGCGCGAAGAAGTGTCGTTACATGTAATTTACGTTTCTTATCTATGCGAAAATACATTAAATCTTTACTATCAAATTCAAAATCTAACCATGAACCCCTATATGGAATAATTCGAGCTAAATATAATAATTTATTAGTAGAATGAGTTTTTCCTTTATCATGATCAAAAAATATTCCGGGAGATCTATGCATTTGAGAGACAATTACTCTCTCTATACCATTAATAATAAAGGTACCATGCTCAGTCATTAAAGGAATATCCCCTATGTAAACATCTTGTTCTTTTATCCCTTTTATTTCTTTTGTTTTAGTATATCCATCAATTTCCCAAATAATTAATCGTAATGTCAATTTTAATGGAGCCGAATAACTTAAACCTTTATGTTTGCATTCTAAAGCTTCATATTTTAAAGGATCAATTTCATATTTAATAAATTCTATTTCTGCAGTATGTGAATTGTTAGATATAGGAAATATAGCTTTCAAAGCAGCTTGTAATCCTTTATTAACTCTTGAATCAGGAGGCAAATGTCGTTGCAAAAAATTACAATCGTATGATTGTTTTTGAATTTCTATTAAATTAGGTATTTGAGTAATAGTGGTAATCTTTCCAAAATTTTTACGAATATTTTTTTTAGAAATAGCTTTTAACATAATTATTTTCTACTTTTATTAAAAAATTAGCTTACAGATATCATTTTTTAATTTATTTTAAATATACTTTTACATAAGTAGACATTCCTACGGATACTTTATCTTCTAATTCTTTGGGAACAATAAAATCAATTAACACTGGAATACGTTGCACCACTTTAGTAAAATTTCCTGTAGCATTGTCTGAAGGAATTAAGCTAAATTTTGCACTTGTAGCTGGATACACAGAACGCACTTGTCCCAATATTTTTATTTTTGGAAAACTATCAATAAAAATTTCAGCTTTCATACCAGGAATAATTTTAGCAGTTTGATTTTCTTTAAAATTTGCTTTTAAATATATATTTTTTGTATTAACTATAGTTAATACAGGCATTCCCTCTTTTACAAAATTACCTAATTTCAAGTTATTATTTGCTATTATCCCATCTACTGGAGAAATAATTTTAGTGTTTTTCAACTTTAAAGCCATCTCATCATAAACATATTGTGTTTTTGCTAAATTAGCTAAAGTAATTTCTTTTTCTAATTCTAGGGATAAAAGTTTTGTTTTAGCTGATTGTAAATCTAAAATAGTTTTTTCTAAATTAAACTTCGCCTTTTCCAAATCTGATTTAGTAGCATCTAATGATTTATTACTACTAAAATTATCTTTTTTTAATTCAATTATACGTTTGAAATTATTTTCAGCAGCAACAGAATCTACTCCTGCTGATTTTAGAGCACTTTCTATTTTCTTTATCTCTATTTTTTGTAAATTAATATTTTGTTTTTTTAACTCAAGCTCAAAGTTCACAATAGCAATAGCAGATTTTGCTTGCATTTCTTTTATTTTATAATCTTCTTCTTTAATTTGTGCTAATAACTGCCCCTTATTTACTTTTTCATTATCCATGCAGTAAATTTTTTCTATGACCCCACTGGCTTGAGGACTAATCAAAGATATATCACCATCAATATATGCATTGTCCGTACTTTCAGCAAACATTAAAGTATATACATATCCACAAAATACAATTATTGGAATAACTATCAAGAGTAAATATTTGTTTATTTTATTCCGCATCACTGTGACTTATTTTTATTCATTCTATACGCATAAATAACGCTCACTGGTATACTAATAACATATTGTACAACAAGAATTGGTAAAATATACCAAGGATATATAATCAACATTACTGAAATTAAAGTAATAAATAACAAAAAAATCCACACATATTCAGAAGATACTTTAATATTTTTTATAGAAAACGTTGGTAACCTACTAGCTACTAGTATAGCAACAATAATTATATACACAATTATTTCCAATATACAATCTTTCATTGAAATATGCAAAATTTTATTTAGATCAAAATCAATAATAATTGGAGTCATAACTAACAGTGCTCCCAAAGGAGCAGGAACCCCAGTAAAAAAATACTTCATCATCTTATCATTTCGAAAATTTTTTATACTTATATTAAATCTTGCCAAACGAATTGCCATACATGCAACATAAAATAATATTACTGCCCATGCAAAAGAAGGCCAGTAAAAATAACGCAATGCCCAAAAATACAATAATAATCCTGGTACCACACCAAAATTCACCATATCGCATAAAGAATCTAGCTCCGCTCCTAAAGGGCTAGAAGCATTTAATAATCTTGCAATCCTTCCATCAAATCCATCTAATAATGAAGCTATCACAACACACCAAATAGCTTTTTCCCATTTTTCATTCATACTAAATCTAATAGCACTTAATCCTATTATTAATGATAATAGAGTTAAAAAATTGGGAAATAATTTAATAATGGGCAAAGGCTTAATAAGCTTATTTTTAAATTTTAACATATTATCATACTTTATGTTTTTCAAAAAAATCTTTAATGATATTTTTTACAAACGGCAATGTAATTTTTTGTTTCTTTTTCATAGAAATTTTGTTAATCATATCAAATACTCTTACTATTACACTAAAATTTCTAGGTAAAACATAAGATAAATAATTAACAACTTGGTTCGACACCATTAAATTATATTTATAAAAATACCGATTTAATAAAATTTGAATTTGTTCTTGACTAGGTAAATTAATTTTTACTATAACTAAAGACTTTAATCTAGAAACCAAATCAGCTATTGTATATATATCTATTGTACTACTACTCATTGTTAATAATGCAAACTTATTATTTTCGCTCAACCAATTAAATGCGTAAAGTAAATCTAATTCTTTCCAATTATAATCTATATTTTCTATAATAAAAGCAGAATATTTATCATAAATACTATTAATTTGAGAAATAGAATCAATAAAAATAGCATCAGCTTTATATTTCCATATATGAGCTAAATGAGTTTTTCCAGAATATTTAGGTCCAATAAGTAATATCGTATTTTTGTACGGCTCTACTCCCCATGTATCAGGCCAAGAAGAAATTAATTTATACGCATATAAATTATTTTCTGCAACAATAAAATTTTCTACGTGATACTCATTTCCATAGGATAAATTAAATATAAGTTGTTCTAATTCTGGATTTATGAACATTTAAATTCCCCTAGTTGATAAACTAAAGCTTTTTCTTTTTCAGAAAAAAAATCCTCTTCTACAAAAAAAAATTTCGCTGTATTTTTAATAATACTATACCAACAATATTCATCTATAATATTTGTTTGACTAGTATACGCACAAATAACCAAATAATCTCTTGCTCTTGTTAATGCCACATATAACAAACGAAAATATTCTTGTAATTGGTGTAATTTATATTCTTCTCTAATTTTTTTATATTGTTTACTTGCATTAACCAATCTTCCAGGCCATAAAATCATATTTTCTTTCCATAACAATTCATCTACAGAAGCAGGGATATTTGTATTATCAGCCAATATTACAACATTTGACTCTAACCCTTTAGCGCTGTGAATTGTCATTATTTTAATACCAGTGATATTTTTTAAATTACGAGTAATTTCAAGATCATTTTGTTCAAACCACGTAATAAACTCATGTAAGCTATTTCCAATAGTATCAACAAAATATTGAACTATCCGCAAAAATTCATCAATAATATCTTCGCTATCTTCTCCATTAAAATTTAATAAACATTTACGATAATCTGATACTTCCAAAAGAGTATAAAAAAAATCAAATAAATTCTTACTTTTAGAATAAAGTAATTTGAATCCTATTAATTTATCATACATTTCAACGTCATATTCATGTAGTTTTTGCCATATAGATGAAGTTCGATTTATAGATAACTTATATAAATACTCTTCGCTTATTCCTATAAACGGAGATTTAAGCAATCCAGCTAAATTAAGATCATCCCATGGAGTAATAATAAATTTTGCTATAGACATTATATCCAATACACTTATATTTTCTTTTAGATTTATACGATCTAAACCAGCAACTTTTATTTTATAGAATTTTATTTGCTTGATAAGCTCTAAAGTAAAATCATCACGTTTACGCACTAGTATCATTATATCATTACACGTTATACATTTTTGCGTAGATGGTAAAATAATGTTCTTTTTCAATAAATCAGAAATATATTGTGCTATCTTTTGAGCCATAGCTTTTCTAGCAGAAACAATATCTAATTCTTGATCAGACACAATGGGCCAAAATATTTTTTTTTCCTTAGGATTAGTAAAAATAGGCCATATTTCTACTCTACCTGGATCCTCTGGCCTATTACTAATTAATTTAGTATTTTTATTTTCGAATGCCCACGAAATATTTTGTTGGATATGGTCAAAAAGAGAATAAACAAAATCTAAAATTGCTTTTGTAGATCTATAGCAATATATTAAATCAATCATTTTATATGCCCGAGAAACATTATGCATATTATCTGCTAAATTTTTTTGGGCTTCATAAAAACTTAGTAAGTTTGCTCCTTGGAAACTATAAATTGACTGCTTATCGTCCCCAACTACAAAAATAGTTTTATTCCTTTCATTATTATTTGAGCATAAATTTGAAATTAATATTTTAATAATTTTCCATTGCTCTGAACTTGTATCTTGCGCTTCATCAACTAATAGGTGCTCAATTCCACCATCTAGTTTATATAATCCCACTTCTTTTGCTGCATTTTGAGAGAATAAATGTTGAGTTATGTAAATTAAATCATTAAAATCAAGATAATTATGCAAATTTTTATAAAATTCATACTTGTCTATGACATGTATAGCTAATCCTAAAAGATGCATAGTAAATAAAATTGTTTTAAAATTTTTTATCTCTTCTACAATTTTTATTAACTCTTTTTGTATTTGCTCTAAAATCAATACAAATTCTGGATGTTCTTCTGAAAATTTTTTAGTATATATTTTTTGTCTTGGCTCTCCTTTTTCAGTAAGAAATATTTTAATTAAAATATCAAATTTATTAATTTGCTCTTCTATTGGTAAACATACATAATTTTCAAGTTCTTTATTAAAAATAAATGTATACCTTTTTAAGGTTTTCAAAAAATTTAAAATAATATCATTTATATTAATTTTTGGTATAATGATAGATATATAATTTTCTATTGATGTATATTGAGATAATAAATTTTGAAATTTATACTTACATGCTATAATTTCATAAACTAAATCCTTAATTGTATATTCATGAAAATTTGAAATAAAGAATTGAATAGTTTCAGATATAATTGCATCAGAATTGGTTAATAACTCTTTAACGATATTACAAACAATCTGCGGCGCAACCAAATTATCCATAATTTTAAAATTAGGAGATATATTAGCTTCGATAGGAAATTTAGTCAAAATTGCTTGACAGAATGAATGTATTGTTTGTATTTTTATCTGATTCGAATTATTAAATAATACAGAAAATAATCCTCTAGCCCTAGTAATATGTTGAACATTAGGAGGGCTCCCTAATAACTTTTCTAAATCTTTAATAGTAGTATCTATATCACTTGTAAACCATTTTTCAATGCTCTTATTTATACGACATAACATTTCATCAGCTGCGGTATTAGTAAATGTTAAACACAATATTTTCTCATGGCTCACACCGTCTAATAAAAGCCTTAGTACTCGATCTGTTAATACTTTTGTTTTTCCAGTACCAGCAGAGGCAGAAACCCATACAGATGTTTTAGGATCCGCCGCTGATAACTGAGGTAAATTATTCACATTCTTATGGTAAGAAAATATCTTCTATACAATTATTTTCTGTATTTTCTACATCTTTCCAACTAAATACACTTGCTAAATTAATAACAACTACATTACCTGGCATCATCTTCTTATTTAAAAAAGAAACTTTATAGTTACCAACATCTTTGTTTGTTAATTTCAATACAAATTCGTACAACATTGGGTTATGCCCTATAATCAATATGTTATTATACTGATCGCTTTGAATCTTTATAATTTGAAAAATTCCTTTAGTGTCTGTTGTATATAATTTCTCAATAAACTCACAATCAACCCTGTTGCTAATATCTAAAAGTTTTAAAGTCTGCACTGTCCTTTTAGCCGAAGAACATAGCACTTTATTTATATTTAGCTTTTTCACAAACAATGCTGCTTTTGATGCTTTCTCTATCCCTAAATCATTTAATTCTCTCTCAAAATCATTAGAATCAGCATCAGCATCAGCATGTCTCATTACAATAATCTTTTTCACTATTTGTTACCATATTTTAAAAATTAGCTTAATTATTTTTTACTCTCAGATTCAATAGCTTTAGATAACTCTTCATATGAATAAGCACTATTATACTCCTTCTCATTAATAAAAAATTTAGGAACTCCAATAAAACCAGGATATCGACCAATTTCTTTTGAATTATTGATCAACAAACTTGCTATGTTATCATCCTTTAAACATTCCTCATACCTAGCTTTACTTATATTAAAAAGCACCCCTACTTCAATTAAAGTATCTCTATACTTATAATTATAAGCCCATCTATCCTGTTGTAAATATAATGTTTGCAATATATCCATAGTTTTGTCATTACCAATACATCTAGCTAAGATTGATCCATCAAAATCTTGTTTGCAAGTAATAAATTCTCTTATAATATAAGCAATTTTTCCAGTATTGATATAATTTTTCTTAATGAGATCAAATACTTTACTATGATAGTATGCACAATGAGGACAAACTAAAGAAGAGTATTCTAACACTCTTACCTTAGATTTAGAATCCCCCAAAACAATATCTGTAGGTCTAATAGTAAAAATACTATTTTTGATAATTTCAGAACTTGCTTTTTTGATATCTGGAGTTTTTGAATACCCCTCCTTCTTCTCTGTTTCCTCCTTCTTCTCTGTTTCCTCCTTCTTCTCTGTTTCTTCCTTCTTCTCTGTTTCTTCCTTCTTCTCTACTTCTTCCTTCTTCTCTACTTCCTCCTTCTTCTCTGTTTCTTCCTTCTTCTCTACCTCTTCCTCTTCCTTCTTCTCTGTTTCTTCCTTCTTCTTAGCAGATTCCTTACATTCTTTATTAATTTTAATATACTGATCTATATGCGATTGAACCGAAGATGATAAATTTATTTCTTCCGAACAGCTCATTAACAATAATAAAATCGTTATATAATAACACTTACTAATCATTTTAAATTTTTTAAATAATTTTGACTTTTTAAAAGTTACATTTTATAACTATCATAACTGATCTACTGTATATTAACTGTATATGAAAAAATTTTTCAATTTAAAAATTATTTTATTCTTTTTTCTTTCTTATTTTAATTGCATAGATATTTATGCAGCTAAACATTCTAAATCTATACCAATAGAAGCAAGCTTAGTAGTAGATGCTAAAAACGGAAAAATACTTTACTCACATAATGCAGATACGAAAATTAAACCCGCTTCATTAACTAAATTAATGACTATTTATCAAGCCTTTAAAGCTATAGAAGAAGGAAAAATAACTATGAATACTCAATTAAAGGTTTCTAAAAATGCGGCACATATGTCTCCTACAAAATTAGGACTCAAAGCTGGAGAAAAAATTTCAACCATAGACGCGATTAATTCATTAATTATAATTTCGGCTAATGATATTGCTGTTGTTTTAGCAGAAAATTTAGCAGGTTCAGAAGAAAAATTTGCTAAAATGATGAATTTTAGCGCACGTAAACTTGGAATGCATAATACAAATTTTCGTAATGCCTCTGGATGGCATGATTCATGTCAATACTCTACTTCTATAGATATGGCTAAACTGGCATTAGCATTGAAAAAAAATTTTCCACAATATTATCACTTATTTGCACAAACTCAATTCAAATTTCGTGGAAATACATACTATACTCACAATCATGTAGTAAAAAAATATCAAGGAGCTGAAGGACTTAAAACAGGATATACTAAACCATCAGGGTATAATTTAGTCACTGCTGCTAAACGTAATGATAAACATCTAATAGGAGTTATCATAGGAGCTAAAAGCTCTAAAACTAGAGATATGCAAATGATAAATATGTTGGATACATATTTTTCATCAACACCATTAACAAGAAATAAAGTAAAAACTACTTCCAATAAAAAGAATAAAAAAATTATTTAAAAATTTCCTTACCGCATATTACATGCTTTTATTGGATTAATATATTTTGGAATCATAAATAGCTCAGGTGCAGAATTTTCTATTTTCGTATATAGAAAATGAAGATCTACACCTTAATTCATCGCATTGCATTTTAAATATATTATTATAGATAAAATCGCAGTAGGGGTTATTCCAGAAATTTGTTTCGCAGCTTTTAGTGTAGAGGGTTTATGAATTTTTAATTTTTCTTTTACTTCTGTAGATAGATTTAAAATTAGATTAAAATCCAGATCTTTAGGAATAACTTGATTTTCTTCTTGTTTAAATAATAATATATCTTCCTGTTGACGTTTCAAATAAGCCGCATACTTTGATTCAATATAAAGAAGACGTAAAATATCAATTTCTATATGTTTTTTATCTTTTATTGTATCATAATGACATATATTTATTTCAGGAAACAGGCTCATTATCAATCTAGGATTAAAACCTCCGATTCCTAATAAATAAAAAGCACTTTTGTAGCTACCATCTTGAGCTATAGTAACTCCGTTGTTTTTTAATTGAGTAGTGGATATTAAAGAATTAGTTAATAATTTACGAGCATTGTCTATTTTTTCAAGCTTAGATTTAAAAATTTTTTCCCGAGCCTCGCTTATACATCCGATAATAGCCCCACGTTCAGTAAGTCTTAAATCAGCGTTATCTGGTCTAATAGTTAAGCGATACTCTACTCGAGAAGTAAACATACGGTAAGGTTCTGTTACTCCATTGTGAATTAAGTCATCAATCATTACACCTATATAGGAATCACTTCTACTTAAAATAAAACTTTCTTTTTCTTGTATGGCTAAAGATGCATTAATACCAGCTATAATTCCTTGCGCAGCAGCTTCTTCATAGCCAGTGGTACCATTAATTTGACCCGCAAAATATAACCCTTCTATATTCTTTGTTTCTAATGTAGGACATAATTCTCTAGGATCAATAAAATCATACTCTATTGCATATCCTGGCTGAGTTATTAAAGCATTTTCTAATCCAGGAATGCTTCTTACCATTTCAAACTGAATTTCTTTAGGTAAGGAAGTAGAAATCCCATTTGGATAAAATATATTATTATCAAGACCTTCTGGCTCTAAAAAAACTTGATGAGATACCTTATTAGGAAATTTAACTATCTTATCTTCTATTGAAGGACAATATCTAGGACCAATACCTTGAATTTGCCCAGAATACATAGCTGATTTATGCAAATTTTTGCGTATGATATCATGAGTTAGATCAGTAGTATTGGTAATATAACACTTAATTTGAGGTAATAAAATTTTATCAGTTAATTCTGAAAATGGTATAGGATTTTTGTCTCCTAATTGCTCAACTGTTTTAGAAAAATCTATAAAATTTCCATCAATTCTAGGAGGGGTTCCAGTCTTTAATCTTTGTAACTTAAAACCAAAATTTTTCAAAGTAATTGATAATTCATTAGAAGGAGATTCGTTTATACGTCCACCTTGAATTTTTTTATTTGCTCCAGTATACATAACTCCAGATAAAAATGTTCCTGTAGTTAATATAATTTTTTTGCATCTAATATGACTCCCATCCGATAAAACTAAAGTAGTCACTTTGTAATTTTGTACTATAATATTTATCACAGACCCAATAATTAATGTAATATTTGGATAACTACTGATGATATTAAACATTGATTGTTGATATAATTTCCTATCCGCTTGAGCTCTAGGTCCCCAAACTGCTGGTCCCTTGCTTTCATTTAATGTTTTATAATGAATACATGCTTGATCAATAGCTTTTCCCATTACCCCTTCCAACGCATCTACTTCTTTTACTAATATTCCTTTAGCGATTCCTCCTATAGATGGATTACAGGACATTTGTCCTAAGTTTTGTTTTTTTAAAGTTATCAAAGCTGTATTAGTTCCTAATCTAGCGGCTGCAGCAGCTGCTTCACATCCAGCATGTCCTCCTCCTACTACTACTACATCAAAATCTACAATATTATTTATTTTTGTAAGTTTTGAATTTTGTCCATTTTTATATAGATTTGACATAATACAATATTCATATTTAAAATTTTTTAACTTTAGTTATCATGAATCTTACATACAAAATCTAGTAACTGTTGCCCAGTGCTCACTTGATCTCCTTTTTTTATATAAATTTGCTCAACTTCCCCTTCGCACTCAGATACAATTATATTTTCCATTTTCATAGCTACTAAAATAAAAAGCTCTTGTCCCAAATAAACAACATCTCCAACTTTTACTTTAATAGCCAGGATTTGCCCACTTAGTGGAGCCAATAATGTATTACAATTTTGTTTTTTTGTTACTTTAGGCATAATTGATTCTAATTCTGAAACACGTGGAGAACGCACATAAACTTTTACAGTAATACCACTATGTGTTAGTTTATATCCAGTAATAATATTCTCTATTTTAACATTATACTTATTTTCATTGATTACTCCAGTAAATAATTTACTTCCTAATTGCCAATTACTACGAACATATATCCTATTTCCCCCTTGTCTAATTTTATATCCATCAGATATTTTTCTTACTAAAATTGGAAAATGTCTATCATCAATAGATACAATCCATCTAGTATTGATTTTATCAGAGTAGTCTATTATTTGATTTCTAATACAACTTGCTCGAAATTGTTCACGTAAAGAAATATAAGTAGCAGTTGCTAAAAATATTTCTGTAATTTCAGAAGTAAGTTGAGCTCCAGCAAAACCCACAGAATATTCTTGATCAATAAATTCAGTACTAATGTCTCCGGCAATAAAACGTGGATGGTTTATTAAAGTTTCTAAAAAGCTAATATTATGAGATATTCCTTGAATTACAAAGCTACTTAAAGCTGTTTTCATTAAATTAATAGCTTCTTTTCTATTTTGTCCCCAAGAACATATTTTAACAATCATAGCATCATAGAACATGCTTACTTCGCTATTTGATGTAATTCCACTATCAATTCTAATGCAAGAATTTTTAGGAGGCTCAGTATAACATGTAACTCGTCCACTTGAAGGTAAAAATCCGCGAATCGGATCTTCTGCGCAAATTCTACACTCTAATGCCCACCCAGTTATTTTAACATCTTTTTGGGAAAAAGATAAACGTTGTCCAGCTGCAATTTTGATCATCTCTTCTACTAAATCAATTCCAGTTACTAATTCAGTGATAGGATGCTCCACCTGTAATCTTGTATTCATTTCTAAAAAATAAAAATTTAGATCTTTGTCTACAATAAATTCTACAGTTCCAACTGAATAATATCCTACTTTTTGAACTAAAGCACGTGCTTGCGAATACATTTTTTGTCTAATTTCTTCATCAATTGCACAACTAGGTGTTTCTTCTATGATTTTTTGATGATGTCTTTGAATAGAACACTCTCTTTCTCCTAAACAAACAACATTACCATATTGATCTGCAATAATTTGAATTTCTATATGTCTTGTGTTTTCAATCAATTTTTCAATAAAAACTCTGCTATCTTTGAAACTATTATTTGCCTCCGCTCTAGCGCTTTCATATGCTGTAATCATCTGATCTTCATTATAAACGACTCGCATTCCTCTCCCCCCTCCGCCTACGGTAGCTTTGAGTATAATAGGAAATCCAATATTTTTTGCAATTTTAATAGCTACTGATTCTTTGTTGATAGTGCCTATATATCCAGGCACAGTATTTATATTAGCAGCTATCGCTATCTTCTTAGCTTCAATCTTATCCCCCATTTTTTTTATAGCATTTGCACTAGGACCTATTAAGATAATTCCTTCTCTTTTCAAAGCAGCTGCAAAATTTGGATTTTCTGATAAAAACCCATAACCTGGATGTACGGCTTGTGCTCCACTAGCTCTGATAGCAGAAATGATATTGCTAATAGATAAGTAACTTTCAGTAGCTGGAGAACTTCCTATATAGTAGGCTTCATCTGCATATTGTACATGTAAAGCATTTGTATCTGTTTCAGAATAAATAGCTACAGATTTAATATTCATTTTTTTTAAAGTCTTCATTATTCGTAATGCAATTTCACCACGATTTGCTACTAAAATTTTATCAAAAAAAAAATCATTCATAAATATTTTATATACTATTACAAGCTTGTCTTTGGTAAACTAATAAATTTTGAATAGATTCTTTTGCTAAATCTAGCATTTCATTCAATTGCAATTCTGTAAAGACTTTTTTTTCAGACCCTCCTTGAATTTCAACTATATTATTCTCATTTGTCATAACGAAATTGGCATCTACATCGGCATTACTATCTTCTTTGTAATCTAAATCCACCATAACATTACCTCCTATAACTCCACACGACACTGCTGCTACTTGTTGTTTAATTGGATTAACTTTTAATTGCTTTGTACTTAATAAATTCATAACAGCAATATATAAAGCAATATATCCACCAGTAATAGATGCAGTTCTAGTCCCTCCATCAGCATTAATGACATCACAGTCAATAATAACTTGCCTTTCTCCTAATAATTCAAAATCAAGACAAGATCTTAAAGATCTACCTATGAATCTTTGAATTTCTTGAGCCCTGCCATTTATCTTTCCTAAGCTACTATCCCTTTTCATCCTTTGTACTGTACTTCGTGGAAGCATGCTATATTCCGCAGTTAACCATCCTAAACCTTTTCCCTTAAGAAATGGAGGAATATATTTATCAATAGTAGCTGAACAGATTACTTGAGTATTTCCACACATAATTAGACAAGAACCTTCTGCATTCAACAATATATTAGTTTCTATTTCAACTTTCCTAAGTTCATTTAATTTACGTCCTAATAAGCGCATATTATTATTTTTTTTATGGAACTTGAAAATATATAGTATTGAAAATATATTACATATAAAAGTATTATATTAAAATAAGTTTTTAAAGTATGATTGAAAATATAGAAAAAGAAGAATTAGAAACAGAAATTAATGCTACATCAGATATTCAAGAAGAAAATGAAGCTGATAAAGAAATTGAAGATTTAAAAGATAAATTATTACGTGCTGTAGCAGAAAGTGAAAATATTCGAAAAAGATATGAAAAACAGCTAGAAGACACCAGAAGTTACGCTATATTTAATTTCGCTAAAGATTTAATTACTGTTATGAGTAACTTAACAATGGCATTAGAACATAAACCTGCAAATATTACTGTAGAAATGCAAAATATTATTACAGGAGTCGAGTTAACAAAAAATATACTAGAAAAAGCTTTTCATAAACATGGTATAGAGAAAATTATTCCCAATAAAGGAGATAAATTTGATTATAATCTTCATCATGTAATTAGCGAAAAAGAAACAGATGAATATGAAAGTGGCGTCATTATTGATGTCTTGCAAATGGGGTACAAAATTAAAGATAGGTTGTTAGATCCTTCTTTTGTCTGTGTATCTAAAAAATGTAAATAATTTTTTTTATGTATCGCATTTATTTAATATTAATATTATTTTCTTTTATAAATGGTGTTAATGCTGAAAATATAGGTAATCAGTTTGAATTAAAAAACATATTTATTGAAGGAAATGGTCACAATTCTTATGAATCTGAAATTAAAGCTAATGACATTGGAAAAAGAAGAGTGTTAATGTTATTAGCTAATAAGCTAGGTATTTATGATCTAGAAATAAATAAAATTCCTTATAATATTCTAAAACCAGTTTTTAATGTTGTTAGTATTAGTAATAAGGAAAGTACTGATATTCATTATAGTGCTACAGTTAACTATTCATATTATCAAGAAGATGTAAATAGATTATTATTTAATAATAGTAAGAAAGATGTAAAATCTATCGCGTATTTATATCTAATAATACCAGTACTACAAAGAGGAAGTAATTTAATTATGTGGGATTTAGACTTTCCATGGATAAAACATTGGAAGCAAGCTAATACATTTTTAATAGAAAATAAGCTTCTTTTATTGCAAAATTTCATAGAATTGAAAAATAAATTTCAGTATAAAGATATATTAAAAATAAAGTATAAAGATATAGCACAATTATTTCCTGATAAAATATTTTATAAAGTGGCAGTTTTAATATGCAACTATAAAACAAATGCCTCTGGAGCTAGTTATATGAGTGTGCAAAATTTTACTCTAGATAATAATGAAAACGTTGCTCCTAGTATTAAAAATTATTCTTATGTTGTCGACGTCCCTGAAAAAGATACATATGCAATAACTCATAAATTTATTAAAGAATTTATAACTGAACATACTGGTTCAAATAAGGAAAATATAAAATTATACGCAGATTCGAATTTAAAGGGATCCAATAAAGAAACTGCTATACGTAAAATTTCTATGATAACAGATATATACAATAAAACTGATTATAACGTTCTATACTCAAAATTATCAAAAATAGAATCTATAAATAGTTTTGATATTGATAGGACAATAGGAAGTGCTTTAGTACAAATTTCTACTTATGCATCAGACTATGAATTAGCAGAACAATTTTATATGCAAGGATTAAGTTATAGTATTAGTGATGAAGGATATACTCTATATAATATCTTAACTGGAGCATGATAAAGTATGGTTTTATTATTAGTTTATTGTTGATAATAAGTACTCTTGTTAGTTTTGCTGGAGATGTAATATCCCCTTTTATAATTTCATTTGTTTTAGCTTATCTTTTTCAACCAGTAATAAATTATTTAAAAAAAAAATTACACCTGTCAAGAAACATAGCTGTACTATTAACATTTTTTAGTATTGTACTAATAGTATTTATCATATCATTCAGCGTTTTTCCTCTTTTATATAAAGAAATTACACAATTTTTTCTAAAAATACCTCAATATCAAGAATATTTTCAAACAAAATCTATATTTTTATTAACCACTAAAATACCTATTATCAATGTACCTATATTGGATATAGTATTTAGTACAACTAATAATATAACTAGTAACTTTTTATTTTCTATAAAATCTGTCATAAATAATTTATGGCAGTATACAATAAAAACTGCTTATCTACTTATCCTCATTCCGATAAGCTTATTTTTCTTTTTACGAGATTGGCCTAAAATTTTAAATACTTTAGAACAATTGATTCCACCTAATAACAAAAAAATTATTATAAAATTATTAACTGATATCGATATTGTTTTATTTGCATATATATCTGGGCAATTTAATATTTGTATACTTCTTGCAATATATTACATTTTGGGCCTATGGATTATTGATACTAATTTCTATGTTTTACTAGGACTAATGTCAGGTTTTAGTATAATACTTCCATTTATGGGTATTTTCTTTATGTCTTCTTTAACTATCCTAATATCTTATATAGGATATGGATTTAGTATAGAAATACTATATGCAATTTTATTGTATATTTTAGGACACGTCTTAGAGGCTTATTTTTTGACACCTAAAATAATTGGAAGGAAGATAGGAATACATCCTCTATGGATTTTTTTTATATTAATGTTATGGGCTAAATTTTTTGGTTTAATAGGAGTATTATTAGCAATGCCAAGCGCTGGAATTATTAAAGTTTTATCTCATTTTTTTATTCAGCGTTATAAATCTAATTTAGAAAAATAAACTAATATCGTTTATTAGGTACTATCCCAGGCATGACAATGGTAAATATATTATTAGTTAAACTAATATCTTTCATATAAATTTTAGTTTGTAACTGACCTAAAGAAACATGTGAAACTCTAATGTTAAAATTAGCTGAATCTCCTTTTGTAGAAAGAGGAGAAATGGTAATAAATTTAAAATTTCCTTCATTATCAGTAACTGCAGTTCCAGCGCCTATAAAAGTATCAAAAAGAGATTTTTTATACTCTTGCCCTAAATTACTACGTAAAAGCTCATAATGATATTTACCATCTATACCCTTTTGCCATAAATAAATTTTAGCATTTGCTATTGGGACACAATCTTTATCCAATAATTTACCATTTAAAATAATTATTTTTCCTTTTGTCTCGCTTTTATAAGCAGATGCTCTTGTTAAATCATTAGTAGGAGGAAAATTTTTAGGCTCATAATCATCAAAAAAAATTTTAGTTGGAATACATGTAGTGAAATTATTTTTCTCTTTTTTATTAAACGCTATACTTAAATTTGGTAGTAAGAACACTAATATTGTGTATAAAAAAATTTTTTTCATTGAGATAACTAATTATTTCTTATAATTTATATAGTATCCTTATAATTTAAGATGTAAAATAGATAAAAATAACTCTTTTAATGATTAATAGAGGATTAAAAAATGTTAACTGAAAATTTATGCATATTAATTTGTTTTGTACTATTTTGGTTATTAGCATTTAAGCCAATAAAACAACAAGTATTTTCCGTGTTGAAAAGTAAGACTGATAAAATAATATTTAATATCGAGGATATTCAAAAACTAAAAGAAGAAGTAATTTCACAAATTACTTATTGTCAAAAAAAAATTAATATCCTACCGGAACTTAAAAATGAAGCTCTAAATCAAGCTCAAGTTGTCAGTAATAAAATTATATCTTTAAAAGAAGAAGAATTAAAAAATTCATTAATAAAAATTCAACAAGATACAGATCAAAAAATAGTAAGAATGCAACAAGAAGCCCTTCTTAATATTCAAAAAGAAATTCTTAGAGTAGGTTATATATCATTAGTGACATATGTTAATGATTCCTCAGAAAGCCTTCCAAAAGATCAAGTAATTTTTGAAAAATTAGTACAAACAAAATAAAAATCATTTATTATTTTTTCTATTGATACATTGCCTTAATGTTGATATTGTTTGTTTGAATATTAGAAATAAGAATTCTACGAATAATTATTTTCTTCTGATAAATCAGAAACAGGTATTAGTGTGTTTATTTGGAATAATAGAAAATTAGCAAAAGCATTAGATATAGATATTCCCTATAGTTTTAATACTAATATACTACAATTTAATTCCAAAGATGTTAAACCTGGAGATTTATTTATTGCTTTAAAAGGTAATAATGGAGATGGGCATGATTATGTTCAAGATGCTTTACATAGGGGAGCTAGTGCTGTAATTGTTAATGAAAATTTTAATAATTTTTTTAAAAATAAAATTATTTTAGTTCCTGATACTTATCAAGCTCTACTAAAGTTGGCACATTATAAAAGAAGTTCTTCTAATGCTAAATTTATTGGTATTACTGGAAGCGTCGGTAAGACTACAACTAAAGAAATGATGAAGCACGTTATTTCTTCTTTAGGAAATGTTTTTGCCAGTAGATATAGTTTTAATAATTATTTAGGAATTTCTCTTGATTTAGCATCATTACATCAATCAACAGAATTTGCTATTTTTGAGATGGGAATGAGTATGACAGGAGAAATAGCTGTATTATCCAAATTAGTTAAACCAGATATAGCCATTATTAATAATATTGCCCCTGTCCATCTAAAAAATTTTAATAATTTAGAGGAAATACTTTATTCTAAAGCAGAAATTTTTATAGGATTATCTGGTAAAAAAACAGCAATCATCTCTCATGATATAGAAGAATATGATAAATTATACAACCTTTTAAAAGAAACGGGAATAACAGAAATTTATACTTTTGGATATCATACCTCATCTAGTAGTAAAATACTATCATATAGCGATGATTCTGAAACATCAAAAATAGTATTAGATGTTCTTGGTAAAAAAATTAATGTAGTATCGAAATTGGTTGGACCTAAAAAGGCTACTAATATAGCAGTTGTTTTATTACTATGCGATTTACTAAATTTTGATTTGCAAAATATTTCTGAAAAATTAGCCAGTTTTGATTATGTGCAAAGACGTGGTAATATAATATATATTAATGATGGAAAGAAAGTATATTCTATTATTGATGAAAGCTATAATTCTAGTCCAGTAACATTACAAGAGGCATTGTTACGATTAAAAAACAAAAAAGCCAAAAATAAAATTGCTATATTAGGAGATATGAAAGAGTTGGGTATAGATTCTGATAAATATCATTTAGATGTTTTGCCATGGTTATTAGATGCTAAAGTTGATAAGGTAGTTACTATAGGAGAATTAATGAAAAATTTATATAAAAAGTTGCCAATGGATAAAATCCATTTTGATAGCGTAGACCAATCATTAAATTCTATAGATGATATGATATCAGATCAAGATGTTGTTTTATGTAAGGGATCCAGAAGTATGAGATTGTATCATATAGTAAAATATTTAAGTAAAAAAAATGTTATATAATTTTATACTACCATACATTCATTCATCACATATTGCCAATCTTTTACATTACATTACTTTTCGTATGGGAATTGCAATGAGTGTTAGTCTAATATTATCTTTTTTAATAGGAAATAAATTAATAACAAAACTTAAATATTTGCAAAAAAAGGGACAACCTATTCGAGAAGATGGTCCTATAAGTCATAAAAGTAAGACAGGAACACCTACAATGGGTGGAATTATGATTGTTTTTACTACTGTATTTAGTTGTATACTATTTGTTGATATTACTAATATTTATTTTTGGTTAGTATTATTGATAATGTTATCTTTTTCAATTTTAGGATTTGTAGATGATTATTTAAAAATAGTACAAAACAATTCTAAAGGAATTAGCGCTTCAAAAAAGATAATTATTCAAGTTGCAATAGGAATTATTGCCTCATCTATGATAATTTATTCCGATAACAGTGGATATGCTACTTACTTGAGTTTTCCCTTTTTTAAAAATGCATTAATAAATATAAGTTACTTTTATATCCCTTTTGTTATATGTGTTATAGTTGGTGCTTCTAATGCAGTTAACTTAACAGATGGATTAGATGGTCTTGCTATAATGCCAGTAGCTATAGTTGCTGGATGCTTTGCTTTAATTGCTTATTTAGTAGGTGGAGAGAAATATGCTAAATATTTACATTTAATATATGTTCCTAATACGGCGGAATTAGCTATTGTATGTTCTTCAATTATAGGGAGTTGTTTAGGATTTTTATGGTATAATTCTCAACCAGCTCAAATATTTATGGGAGATACTGGTAGTTTATCTTTAGGTGGAACTCTTGGAATAATAAGTGTTATTTTAAAACATGAAATAGTATTGGCAATACTAGGTGGAATATTTGTTATAGAAGCAATGTCGGTTATTATTCAAGTTTATTATTTTAAAATTTCTTGTGGAAAAAGGGTTTTTTTAATGGCTCCGATACATCATCATTTTGAAAAGTTAGGTTGGCCTGAATCCAAAGTAGTAGTAAGATTTTGGATTATCTCAATAATTTTTGCTTTAATTGGCTTGTCATCACTAAAATTACGGTAACTATATAAATCATATACTCGCCACATTTCAAAAATTGACGGCATCGCTTTAGAACCGCGTTCTTAGAACCGCGTTCTTAGAACTGCGTTCTTAGAACTGTGTTGCTCATATACCAAAAGTATGCTGCGCTACTTGCTACCTTCGCTCCTAGCGCTTTTTGAAGTCTAGCTTCGTATTTTTCAAGTTTTTATTTATGCCATAACTATTCTTTATTATGGATTCATACTTATTTTAGAAATAGCCAATTTTTTATACAATCAAGCTCTTCTTTTTCAGATAGGAATGGAGCATGACCTACATTTTTAACAGTATGAACAGAAATTTTTTTATTTTTTTTCATAGCTTCAACAGTGTGGGGCAATAAAATATCTGATTTTTCTCCATGTAGTAGTAAAATGGGACACTGTATTTTGTCCCAAAAATGCCATAAATCAATATCTTCTTTAATATTTTTTTTTAAATCATAAGATATTCCTGAGTCATAATTTAATTGATATTTTCCAAATTCATTCAATTTTATACTATGTTCAGTAAAAAATTGCCAATCTTTGTTCTTTATACCAAACTGACTGTATATATTTTTTAGGTATTGTTGTGCCTTATCTTTATTACCAAATGCAACATTATTACCTATATGTTTTGTTATTTTATTAAGTCCTGTGGCAGAAACAGAAGGCCCTATATCATTTAATACTAAAGTTTTAATAAAGCCATGGAAGGCAAGCATCATTCCTACTATTCCACCCATTGAAGTACCAATCCAGTGTACCTTCTTTTTAGTAAAAAATTTAATAATGTTAATACTATCTTTCAAGTAAACGTCATAATTATAACACTTTTTTTTTATTAACCAATCGCTATCTCCACGACCTACAAAATCAAAAGCAATAACTCTAAAATACGAACTTAAATAATCAGCTAATTTTGCAAAATCATATGCGTTTCTTGTTAATGCATGTGCACATATAACAATATTGTCATTATTATGATCTCCCCAACTCAAATAAGCAATTTTATGCTGTGGAACAATTTGCATTTTTGATAAATTAAAATAAGTTGAAATATTTATATATCCTTGTTGCATAATTTATTGTTTTTATGAAATGACACGATATGTTCAGGTGGATAGTCAACGTTATGCATTACTGCTACAGATTGATTATGAACAGAACAACAATAAGCAATAGCTAAAGCGTCTGCTTCATCGGAACTTTCTGGTTTAGCTTGAGGTATAATTTTTTTTACCATTAGCTTTACTTGTTCTTTACTAGCTCTTCCTGAACCTGTAATACTCTTTTTTATAGTAGTAGGAGCAAATTCACATAATAATAATTTGCATTGACCAACAACAGCCATTATAACACCTCTAACATAACTAAGTTTGAGCGCGCTAAAAACATCTTTATCAATAAAAACCGTTTCCGTTGCAACAACTTCTGGATAATAAGTATCAATAATTTCTTTAATTTTATTAGCTATTTTAGCTAATCTACTAGGAACTGACCACGCAGGATGCAAATATATAGTACTACTAGCTATATACTCTATAGAATTATTATTAATTTTAATAACTCCCCAACCGATGTGATTAATACTTGGATCTATACCCAATATGATCATATAGTTACCGTAATTTTAGTGATAACAAAAATTCAATATCGTTGAGTTGATTTAGTATTCCTTCAGTACTTAATTTTTCATATGAATCTAAAAAATGTATCATTTTTTCTTTAAAACTTTTTATAAAATCAACATTCCTTTGATAAGAAATACGTATAATATCAGAATAATTTTGTTTTAAAATATTCAAATTTTGGAAAGAATACTCTTTTTTATTTAAAACATCAATAAATTGATCTATAATATTGTTCATTATTTCTATACTATTTCTTTTTTCTATCTCTTTGCAACAGTTTCTCATTTAATCCATTTGCAAACTGATCAACTCTCTTAATTTAGAGTATCTCTGCACCCTATCCTTATTTTTTACAGCTATAGCTAAAGCTTTTTTTTGACCTATTATGATTACAAGTTTTTTACCACGAGTGATGCCAGTATAGATAAGCTCTCGTCTTAGCATCATAAAACTCTGCATAGTTATTGGAATAATAACAGCTGGGTACTCTGAGCCTTGGGACTTATGTATAGTAGTGGCATACGCTAAGACTATTTGATCTAGTTCTGTATAATCATACACTACACATCTATTATCGAAATCTATTAGAAGCTCTTGCTCTCTGATATTGTTTATAACACCTATATCTCCATTATATATTTCCTTATCATAATTGTTTTCTATCTGCATCACTTTATCACCAAGGGCAAAAGTTTCACCAAATCTAGTAATACTTATACTACAATTAGGATTTAATAGCTTTTGAAGAACGATGTTAAGTGCCTTTGCACCGATGTTTCCTCTTCGCATTGGGCATAATACCTGTATATCATTTACAGGGTGCAGGTTAAACTTATTAGGGATCCTATCTTTAACCATAGTGCTTATTTTGTTTATAATTTCCTCCTCTTCTCCTACTTCAATAAAATAAAAATCAGATTTACCATTAGTAAATGGCTTTTCAGGTAGTAGGCCCTTATTAACTCTACAAGCATTAAGGATAATATCACTGGTAGCTACTTGTCTAAATATCTCATTTAATCTCATAATCGGCACAACATTAGATTCAATAATATCTTGTAATACCTTACCAGCTCCAATAGATGGTAACTGGTCTACATCTCCAACTAATACTAAGGAGGAATGTTTAGGTAATGCCTTTAGCAAAGAATAGAATAACTGCACATCTACCATACTCATTTCATCTACAATAAGATAATCGCATAGTAACGGATAATATTCATTTCGTTTAAACCCTCCATGTACAACATCAATTTCCAATAATCTATGAATCGTTACCGCCCTTATCCCAGTACTTTCACTAAGACGTTTAGCTGCTCGCCCAGTAGGAGCGCAAAGTTTAACACGTATTTTTTTATCTTCTAGTATTTTAACTAACGAATTAATTAATGTAGTCTTACCAGTCCCAGGCCCCCCTGTTATTACAATAATTTTTTTGTTTAATGCTAAATTTATAGCTTCTTTTTGCTTGTCAGCTAATTGTATACCTAAAAAAAATTCTACCCATTCTATACATTTGCTAGTAGAAGTAGTAGGTACTAATGTTTTAATTAATCTTAATAAACTATTAGCTATATACTTTTCATAAAAATGATAATAAGGCAAAAATATAGCGTCATCCTGATTTGCTGTATCCATAACCAAAAAATCATTTGCAACTTCTTTTTCTATAGCAAATTTTATTATTTCTTGATCAATTTCAAGCAATTTTTGACTTTTTTGTATTAATATGTCTTGAGGTAAATAACAATGTCCATTTGACGCAGCCTCAAGTAATACATGAGACAGCCCAGCTTGAGCTCTAAGTAAAGAATTTTTCTCTATACCTAAATTAAAAGCTATAATATCAGCAGAAATAAAACCTATTCCTCTTATATCTCTAGCTAATTGATATGGGTTTTTAGATACTATCTCAATGGCATCAGCGCCGTATGTCTTATAAATTCTAGTGGCCCTAGCTGTACCTATACCATGAGATTGCAAAAAAATCATAATCTCACGTATAACTTTTTGATCTTTCCAACTGTCACAAATACTCTGTGCTCTTACACTACCAACTCCTGCAATAGTTGATAAAAGCTCAGGTTCTCCCTCAATAACATCAAACACTTTTTCACCAAATGCCTTAACTATCTTTCTAGCAAAACGAGGTCCTATTCCTTTAATTAAACCAGAACCGAGGTATTTCTCGATTCCATCTAAAGTATTAGGCTGCAATGGCTTTAAAAAACTAGCCTTAAACTGCTTACCATGAGTACGATCATTATGCCAAAAACCGCTACATTGTATATACTCTCCCACTGATACAGCAGGAGCGCTGCCTATAACAGTTGCTAAATCCCTACCCCCTTTAACATGCACTCGTAAAATAATAAATCCATTCTCAGGATTATGATAAACTATCCTCTCTACAGTACCTGATAAATGTTCTATTTGGTCCTTCATATAATATGATGATACCATACATTTGGTTACTACCGCAAGCATTTCCTAACACTTACTGTCAGAGAAAAAAGTATCTCTACTACCAGACTCTGGATTGCTATAAATATTTATAACTTTTTACATCTCTCTTTCAGAGGCTTTAATTACTAAAATCTATCCATTTTACTGCTTTGCACGTCTTTAGTAAGTATTTCTGTATATTTTATTTCAAAATATGAATCCCAAAACATATTACCCATCACTTAAAGCTCTTCAAAAATTAATTAATCTATCTTTAGATTATAAAAACAGTTTATACTTTTCTTAAAAAAATCTTCAGAAACTAATCTAGAAGAGGCTGGATGATTATATATAAAATATTCGTCATTAGCATTTTGAATTACTTTGGTCAAAAAATTACTATACTCAGTACTTATAGTATCGTTAGGAATAAAAAAATTGAAGTTATTATCATTTCTTGCATAGTTAATCTGGTCATTAAGATTGCTTGAATCTTTTGTAGTATTTAATTTTTTATGTTCTAAAATTATTTGATCTTTCACAGCTACTAAATCTCTATTTAAGATTTTTTTAGCATGCGATCCTAGACTCTGCATAAGTTCCTCACTAGAAACGCTATCTCTTATATTTACTTTTCGATGTTTTAATGTGGCTGAACTGACTACCATATTAAAAGTACCATGAGGACAAGAAATATTATCCATAAATTCATTATCATCACCATGACTATGACCTATCTGACTCTCTTTTAAAGCATCTATTAATGTTTCTAAATTTTCTTTTTGTCGTTTAAATACTTCTACTGAAACAATATCAGTGTGGCTCTCTTTTAGATTGTTTTTTATTTCCTTGGTATCTACTAGAGCCTTTAATACATATCCCATAGCAGATCTATAATCAATCTTTCCATATACTTTATCTACATAAAAATCAGGTTCATTTTCGGCTCTAATTACACTTCTATAAGCCCTATAATATTTATGGTTTATATAGTTTTTCGCATTACTCTGAACAAGATTCTCATTATCCACTTTTTCTCCCCATTCTTTTAATTTATTCTTAATTATCTTTTTAACAACTTCCAACGCTTTATCCCCATCAACTACTCCATATTCTTCTTCTAATTTAGAAAGAGATAATGCGATTGTACGATCTCTTAAACTACTACCGCTCACTGCTCCAACATTTTCAGCATTATTAACTATATTATATAAATCATTAGTCTCTTGCATTAATGATTCACCATTTTTATAAGCGGTATGAACATAAACTAAATATTTAGCTACATCATTATCATTTGTATTATATGTATTATCAGTAATATACGTTGGATTAGTCGCTAACCATGTTTTCCATTTGTTTTTTAGATTATTTAAGTCCATATCTTCTGTCCCTAGGTGCATAAATGACATTATGTGCTCACTAGCTAATATAGCTTTGCATTTATCAACACCTTGATTCTTTACAATATTTTCATGAATTTTCTTTGCTACTTCGTAGTACTTTTGTTGTTTGTAATACTTATTGTTTGGGTCATTACCTACATTAATATTATTTCCTATTTCCAAAATCAAATTATAAATCTCTTTATCTAAATCAGATAAACTATTTACATCTACTCCTGAATCAAATCCGATTACATCTTCTTGTTGTTGGACTAGATTATCTTGATTTTTTGGCTCTGCAAAAAGATTGCTTAAATCTACATCGGTTTCCTGTTCTATTTGCTGTTGTAAATGCTGCTCTACTACCTGCGGCTGAGTCATCTCTGCTGGTAATTGAATATTTGCGTCCTGTTGCCCAATATCCCCCTGTTGCAATTGCTGTGCTTGTTGATTATTTTGCTCCTCTTGCTGCGACTGAACTTCATGCAGTAGCTGATTGTTTTCATTGTTTTGCTCTTGAACCTCCCCTAGTGATTGTGAATCATCTTCTAGTCTAAATAAATCATTTAAATCTAAGTCTTCCACTCCTTCTTGTTGTTGCACCCGCTCCTCATTAACTAAATTCCCATAGTCTTCTTGCTGATTCTCTGCCTCTCTTTCTACTAGACTTTGGGAGGTAAAAGATACTTCCATTTCTTGTCGTTGATTCTGTTGATTATTGCCTTCCTCCTCTTCTGGCTGTGGATCACTTCCATGTTGACTTTGCTCTTCTGAATCATTACTTAGATTCTCTAAACTTAAGTCTACTTCTTGTCTATCATCATTACTTTCTAATTGTTCTTGTGTATCTTCAGTTATGCGCCGTTGATCTTCACTACCCTGCTCTGACTGATGGCCTTCAATTAGAGCCTGTTGTATTGCTATTTCCTCTCGTTCGCCCACTGCTTCTTGCTGCGCTGGATTATTTTCTACTACCCGTACCTCACTTTCCTCATGTTCTGGATTATTTTCTACCACCTGCACTGGCTGGGATGCAATTACTTCAGAAGAGATTTGTTCTTCTATACGTACTCTAGCTCCATCATATAACACATACTTGACATTTTTCCCATTTTCTTGTGTTATTTCAGTGTTTTGTTGAATATTTTCTTTGCTTATTTGCTCTAGCATCGTTGCATTAGCTTCTACAATAGGAGCACTTGTTAATTGTATACTTTTTTGCGCGCTTTCAGAATTAGATATAATGTTTTCACTTAAAATATTTGCATCAGTCGTTATATGGACACCATTATGGCTATTTATAACAATTTTTATTGGATTTTCTTCTCCTGTTGATAAAATCATTTCTTTTTTTGCAATAATTACCTGAGGATTGTTTTTTAAATTCTCATATTGCTCTGAAGATAATATTTTTCCTCCTTTTTTAGTATCTATATTAGATGTAACTATTATTGCATGGCTTGTATCAAGTTTATTAAATTGTTCAATAGAAAATGGATTATCTTTCGTCCCATCTCCCTGATAACTAGAATCGGCATTTCCTACAAAATATATATTTTTTATTTCTTTGCCATTCATAATAAAATTATGAGAACTATCAGGATTTTTTTTTGCAGTAGTGACAATATCAATATCTCTAATTACAGTATCCATCATTCTGGATCTCAAAGAATTTGATTGCTTTTTATCGTTGTTGAATATAAGTTTAGCGCTTAGGCCAATAGAATTTTGTCTTTTTCTTATTTTATCATATTGAGTTGCAGCATTTAAAGAAAAATATAGTCCATGTTTGCCAACATCAATATGTCCTAATTTTTGTTCTAACCTAAATCTTGTTCCAGCTACTTTATCAGTATCCTTATTTCGGAAATCATATTTAGATACAAACACTCTTGTACCTAATATATTATTAAATTTTTCTGAGAAACCAAAAAGAGGACAACCAATTTCCACATCATATCCTCGTAAAGCTCTTTCATATGTATTTCCTTCTGAAATGCCAAAAATTGAAGTCCCTTGTATACGTACTGTTTTTTTTGTTCCTTGTTTTACTTTTTTTGTTTTATTTTGAGGTAAATAAAAATTGACCCTTCCATCTAAGTATTCACTCAGAACTTCCACTCCTCCTGTCCAACCCTTTACATTAAAATTATTACCTGTTTTTCTATAATCAAAGTAATTATAAATTCCAAATATTGCTTTATCATTATAAATATACCTATAAACTAAACCAAGGTTTAATTCTTTACTTTTACTATTATCTATTTTTGTTTTTAAATCTAAAATTAATAAATTGTCTTTTTTTTCATAGAAAGGAAGCATATAATCTATTTCTCCCAAATTCCTTTTCACACCTTTTCTAAAAGAAAATTCTAATGTAGAGCTATATGGAACTAAATTTTCAGCTTTTGCAGCATTAACTGCTAGCAAAATTATTCCTATAGTTGTATTAATTTTAATAAAATTAGATACACTTGATAATAATTTTAACATAATAATATTTTCATTTTTTATATGAGAATTATACATATAAATAATGAAATATGTTAAAAATTTTATTTATTTAAAAATATTGAAAAAAATTTTATCTACTAATTGATTTGTTTGGGTTTTTATATCTTATCTTAGTAAGAGGAACGATTTTTTCATTTAAATCAAGATTATTGATTTTTTTATTAGCATTATATGATTTTTGCATCTCTTCTCTGCTGACACCCTGGTCACCTCGCTGTTCAGTTCTACCCGAAAAAAGCGTACTAACGTAGTTAGAGACTTTTTTAAATAATTTTGCTGTTTTATTTACTAGCAGCTTAACAAAATTAATGTTTTTTGTTTCTTGGCTTCCGTTAGCCAAAGAAAGACGTTGTTGAGTTATAGGTTGAATTGAAGCATTATCTTCTTTATTAGATAGTGAATTAGTCTGACTAGTATTTTGTTGAACAGATTTATTCTCATGAATGTTTTTTGTTTCTTGGCTTCCATTAGCCAAAGAAAGACGTTGTTGAGTTATAGGTTGAATTGAAGCATTATCTTCTTTATTAGATAGCAAAGTCTGACTAGCATTTTGTTGGACAGATTTATTATCATGAATATTTGCTGGATTGATATCATTGTTCAAAAGTATTTGATATAATTCAGGTACTTTTTCATTCATCGACTTTCCAGAGGGATCATCATAGGTAACCTCTATAGCACCATTGTTATCTTTTAACACTAATTGCACCAAATCATTTCCTGTTTTGATTGGAATAGTTATTGCGTTGTTTTCTCTATTTTTAATTTTTTCCGCTGCGTCACTAATTGCTATTGTCATCGACAATTCATCGTTATCAACAGAAGTTTCTACTTTATGAGCAGATGATAATGATGATGAAAGATTTGTTTTTGTTAAATTTGCTAAATCTTTCCTTTGCTTTGAAATAGCATCTTTTATGTTATCGCTATTACGAAGTTTATTGCCTTCAGCGAGATCATGTAAATTAAGAACAGTACAAGGACCACAATCATAAGGATTGTCTTGTTGAGTAAGTTTATAATCATGAATATTTTTTAAATC
Source organism: Rickettsiaceae bacterium (assembly GCA_963676335.1). Taxonomy (GTDB): domain Bacteria; phylum Pseudomonadota; class Alphaproteobacteria; order Rickettsiales; family Rickettsiaceae. The sequence goes on along the minus strand of OY781057.1, from coordinate 597,349 downwards.
AATGCCATTGCTCAAAAGTTCTCTATGTAATATTGGATTTTTATCTTGCATCGTATTTCCCAAAGGATCATTGTAGTGAGCTTCTATAATCCCAGCATTTTTTTTTAAAACTAATCCAGCCCAATGATTATTGTCTATGTTAATTGGAATAACTATATTTTCTTCATTTTTAATATTACTCACTATATCTTTAATTTGAGTCTTTATCCATTTCTCGTTTTCACCAATCGGATTCTCTACTTTATAAGTATTTTTATTATTTAAATTATTTAATGAAATAACTATATCCTCCCCTGAATATAAATAGGTATCGTTATTGTTTTTCATAATTTTATATTTTTTTGTATATAATTTAATTATAACTTAGAGTTTTGTTTAATTGAAATATTTTTATTATATGACATCATTTAGATAGGAGTATTGTTACTAGGAGATTTGGTTAGCAAGTGAATTTATGAACCCTTTACTTCGTGTATCGGGGTTTCATAAAGACAAAATTTATTATGAATATTCGTGATGCATAGAGTCACCGGTAACCTCTATCTCAGAATTTTTTTTGTACTCACATCCCGTGTGATAATATATTGATGAACTATACTCAGAAATATGTTCTATTGAATTATACCAATTAATCACCTCTTTAAATTGCTTCAAAAGATACAACGCTTGTCCTTTATAGTACAATGCTTTTGGGTAACTAGGGTTTAGTTGTATAGCCTTATCAAAGTACGTGATTGCTGTATAATTTGAACTTCCTGCGGAAAAATGGTATTTATGTGAAAACTCTGATAATATAAAAAAGTTAAAATAGCAACAATAAAATTATTCTTAAGTTTTTATTTTTTTAAATAATTATTTTTTATTTTTTTTATAGTATTCTTTATCTAGAGTTTTGATAAATATTTTTTATGACTATCGAAGTAGATAAATACTCAAGTAAATTAATTGAAAAATTAGAAGCCTTAAATTTAAAAAAAGATACGAAAGTAAATATTCTTGCAATCAAAAAAGCTATGTTTTATGCAAAAAAGTATCACGCCGATCAAACAAGAGAATCGGGGGAACCCTTTTACTCTCATCCATTTGCAGTAGCGGAAATAGTTGCAGATTATATCTTTGATACAGAGGTAATCATTATCGCTATCTTTCATGATATTATTGAAGATACTGAAGTAACTGAAGAAATGATAAGAGTATGGTTTGGAGATAGAATTGCAAAGGGAGTTGAGAGATTAACTAAAATTAAGCAAGATAAAGAAATTAGTTCTGCGGAAATGATAGAACAAATGTGGATTAAAAATAATAAAGAAGAGTTGTTAATCAAACTATGCGACAGATTTCATAATTTGCAAACTATAAATGTAAAATCTTACGAAAAACAAAAAAAAATACTAAACGAAACTATACTTACTTTTTTATCATTTGCTCAATGTATAGACGTATCGGAATTGGAAAGATCTATGATTAAATCTTGTTTAAATATTGTTTCTTCTCATAAAAATAGAATTAATTAGAGATTAAATTTATTTAGAGCTAGCAGCGAAGGGAATAGATAATAATGCAGCATACTTGACGTATGTGAGCAACGCAGTTCTAAAGCGACGACGTCAACTTTTGAAAGTTTGATGAGTATATGATATGTGGGACCAAGAGGATTCGAACCTCCGACCTAGCGATTAGGAATCACTTGCTCTATCCTACTGAGCTATGGCCCCATATAAACTTGATAGAAAGCTATATTATTTCCATGCATTATAAATAATTTTGGGAAACTTAAATGTTTGAATTATAGCTAAATCAAATCTAATATCATAATTAAAATACTTAGGATATATACTTAAAAAATATAAAGCAGATTTTTTAATTCTTTTTTGTTGTTTAAAAGAAACTATTTCTGCTATATTAGGATTAGATCTAGCTTTAACTTCTATAAAAACCAACGTTTTCCCCCGAGAACAAATTAAATCAACTTCTCCCGCTTTACATTTCCATTTTCGTGCTATAAGTCTATATAGCATAAGCCTATAAAGTATAGATATTAAATTTTCTGCTATATCTCCAAATTGCTTAGTTGTTAACAATATAACTTCATTATAGCTTAATTATTTATTAAAAATTACTATAAAATATAAATAGTTGCAAGAAAAAAGTAGTAAATACTTATCAAGGTAATTATTTATGAACCCAATATGCAAAGCAAAGATTTAAAGATTTCATAAATTACTTTATTAACAATGTCATTGCTACACAAGCTCTAAAATGTTGCTTTTTCATACTAATGGCAGAGAGAAAGGGATTCGAACCCCTGTCACGCAAAACGTGAACACACTTTCCAGGCGTGCGCCTTAAGCCACTCGGCCATCTCTCCATTGATGATTTTATTATTCGTCAAATCATTGGATTTTAATTTATTTAATACTTCTTGCGACTCTCCATGATATTGGTTTCCCATCAAGTCCTAATACTAAATCTCCTGTACTATCATATTCAGCAGCTAAAAAAGTAGATTCATAACCAATTAACTTTACTGGTTTAATTTTTTTTCCTTGAAAAAAGAAATCTTTGGCTTGTTCTCTGGTTACAGGATTGTTTTTTGATGCGACTTTCGATTTTGTTTTTGACATTGTTTATTCCTCTATAATTTAAATGATGGTGGGCTTGGCAGGAATTGAACCTGCGACAACACCGTTATAAGCAGTACGTTCTACCACTGAACTACAAGCCCCATAATTAAATGGGGCGAATGACCGGGATTGAACCGGCAACCTCCAGAACCACAATCTGATGCTCTAACCAATTGAGCTACATCCGCCAGATTAATATAAATAGTCATTTAATCTAAAAAATACATTTACATTAAAATAGCTTTCACCATCAGTGCTTATTTATAACATGTTGTAGTTAACTTTTCAAGTTAGATTAATATTTAAATATTATTATTTTTTTGCTAATGGGTGAGTAGAGTAGTAAATATTATTCAACTGAGCTATATCAATATTAGTATACCTTTGTGTACTTGAAAGGTTTTTATGTCCTAATAATTCTTGTATTGAACGCAAATCTGCTCCATTTTTAAGCAAATGTGTGGCAAAACTATGACGAAATGCATGCGCACTTAAATGCTCTGGTAATCCGGATAATCTACGTAATATTAAAAGTCTACGTGCTATTATTGCTCTTTGTAATGGCTTTCCTTTTTCTCCAATAAATATCCTTTCATTTTTTTTAATAATAAATGGTAAATAGTGTAAATATGAATCAAAAACATTTTTTACAATTGGAAGAAGTGGAATTAAACGTTCTTTATTACCTTTACCTAAAACCCTAACAGAATCTTCTAATATATCTTCTTTGGTAATTCCTAAGGCTTCACTAATACGCGCTCCTGTAGCATACATTAGTATTAGTAACGCCCTATCTCTAGCTAATACCCATGTATTAGGTACTAAAGTTACTAAATTATGCAAAGCCAATAATATTTCATTTTCCATTAAAGGTTTAGGAAGTTTATATAATTGTTTAGGATTTTTAATATTAAATACATTATTATTTTGAATTTTGTATTCTCTGGAAAGAAATCGATAAAAGCTCCTTACTGAAGATAAAGCTCGTGCATTAGAACTAGCAAGAAAATTTTCCCTATACCTATCGGCTAACCAGCTACGTATTGCTGTAGTATCAACCTGTTCAATATCTTTTATATTTACATCTTTACTATAATAATTTGTTAAAAAATAAACATAATGCGTAATGTCATTTTCATAACTACTTATGGTATTTATAGAATAATTTTTATTATATCTTAAATATTCATACCAACTTTTTATTATAAAATGTAGCTCTTCGTTTATATTAATACTCTATTTTTAATAAATATAACCCACAAGCAGGCGCAACTATACCAGCTTGTGTGCGATCTCTAGCTTTTAGTATCCTTACTATATCGTTAATTAATAATTTTCCTACCCCTACCATAACTAAAGTTCCAATTATATTACGTATCATTCGATAAAAAAAGAATGGAGCAATAAAAGTTATACGTAATTCATCTAAATAATTTGTAAAATCTATCCTTTCTAAATTAACTACAGTACGCTTTGTATAACAACCAGAGGATTTAAATGAACTAAAATCATGCTTACCAATTAAATAATGAGATGCGCTCTTCATTACAGATAAATCTAATTTATCTTTAATCCACCATACTCTATCAGACTCAATTGCAATTTGACTGTATCTATTAATTATCCTATACAAATAGCATCTTTTTTTTGCAGAAAATCTAGCATGAAAATTACTATCTACTATAGTACAATCTAAAATACGGATATGATATTCTCTTAAAAAATGATTAATAGCCTTAATAACAACAACTGGATCATAGTATTTTACTAAATCAAAATGAGCTACTTGCCCTAATGCATGTACCCCTTTATCAGTACGCCCAGCTCCGTATATCGTAACGGCTTCATTGCTGAATTTTGAAATTGCTTCCTCAATAACTTGTTGTACTCCAATGCCATTATTTTGTCTTTGCCACCCACATAAACCACTTCCTAAATATTCTATTAAAATCTTATATCTTATCATAAAATAAAAAATATAGAATTCTAGTCTCCGGTTAATATTCTATCTATTAACTGCTTTATTGTTGGAATAAATCCATTTGCATAAAAAGGATCTTTTGAAAATAAATATCCTAACGTTCCTGAAAACATAAGATTCGTTTCTACGTCTCCTCCATGAGCAATAGAATCCAAAGTTTTTTTTATGCAATATGAACGAGGATCTGGGATTCTGCCTTTGGATAATTGTTCATTTTCTGACCAATTACTAAATTTACAATAAGCGATACACCCACTACAATTCATTTGATCTCCTTTGATTGTTTTATATTTTTCTTCAGTTGTAAATATAATTGTGGAATCAGGTGTTAACATTGACTTTGAAAATCCAGCATCCATCCAATCCTTAATCTTTGCAAAATCTTCAACACTTAAATAAACATGTTGTGACTTATTTATTATAAAAATAACATTTTTTTCTTTTGTTTCTACCTGAGAATAACGCACTTCTCTTAAAGATCGTTCTTCTAATTCCTTAATAAATTGATTTTTTACTGCTATAGAATAAAATCCAGTGGGACTAAAGTGATTTGAAACTATTTCTTTTTCTTCCAATGTTAATAGATACTTTTTCCATTGATCTGAAATTGGACTTTCAACAGTAAGGAGAGGTCTCGTCCCAAATTGAAAAGCAATATTTCCAAGCTCAGGATTATTAATCCAATCTTTCCAGTCTCTTAAAAACCATACCCCTCCAGCCATTATTATAGGAAGATGCCCTATCCCATGTTCTTTCATAGCGTTTCTTAGCGCACGTACACGTAAATATGGATTTTCTGGATTATTAGGATTTTCACTGTTGCTTATTCCATTATGCCCACCTGCTTTCCATGGATCCTCATAAACTACTCCCCCAAGCCAATCCCTAAAATTGCTATATGCTCTTTTCCACAAAATATTAAAAGTTCTTGCAGACGAAACGATAGGATAATAATAAACTCCATGTTTAGCAGATATCTCTGCCAGCCTAAAAGGTAATCCAGCTCCTACGGTAACTCCATGTATAATATCTTTTGCCTTTTCTAAAATACCAGATAATGTTTCCTCTATAGAAGAAAGCCCCCATAATAAATTCATATGAATTCGTCCATTATTTTTAGCAACATCATAAGCGATCCGTGCTTGAGATATTCCAGCTTTAATAGTATGTTTAACTAATTCAATATTACGCTCTACACGTGTTTTTCCTTGAAAAATCAAAGGAATTAACGTACCTTCTTCATTATAAAAATCTCCAAAAACTCCAGAAAAGGTACCAATTGCACCTGCTTTAGCCCATGCTCCTGCAGTTTGACCATTTGTTATAGAAATTCCTTTGCCACCTTCTATTAAAGGCAACACTTCCTTTCCTGAAATAAGCAAAGATTTTAATGATTTCATATCTCTAACATTATAAGATAATCTCAATTTATCCTAAATTAATTTATATAATTTCTCAACCTTATTTCATAAATTCAAATCGTATATACAAAAATCTAGATATTTTATTTTTTAGAATTCAACTCAATAAAGTAAACGTACCCGAGAGGACTTGAACCCCCAACCTTATGATCCGTAGTCATATGCTCTATCCAGTTAAGCTACGGGTACACATATTCTTATAAGCTATAGATATCAAATAACCTGAGTAATAATAGCATTGAATGCTTCTGGTTGAGTAATTGCCAAATCAGATAATATTTTACGATTTATATCAATTTGTGATTTTTTAAGACACGCAATAAATTTTGAATACACTATCCCATGTTGTCTAACAGCAGCATTAATTCTTTGTATCCATAAAGATCTAAACTCTCTTCTGCGATTTCTACGATCTCTATAAGCATACTGTAATGCCTTCTCTACTCTTTGAAGGGCAATACGATAACATTTACTTGATCTTCCACGGTATCCTTTTGCTAATTTTAAAATTTTTTTATGACGATGTTTAGTAATTAAACTAGATTGCGCATGAGACATAATATATTCTTATTTATTTATCAGTTATTTGGTAAAAAGTATTTTTTTATATTTTTAGCTTGTTGTCCAATAAGGATAGTTGTTCCCCTTAAATTGCGTATTTGGCCTTTAGTACGATGACGCATATAGTGTTTTTTACCTGCTTGAGTAACTATTAACTTCCCGGTTGATGTCAATTGAAACCTTTTTTTAGCAGATGATTTTGTTTTTAATTTCGGCATATATCATTTTACCTAGTGATCATTAAATATTTATATATTGTTTAAGATATAAAATCAAGCATGTGTTTTTTTAAATTTTATATTTTGTTCTTAAAAAAGTTATTTCCATAAATTTTTCATTTTATCAAAAAAGCTTTCTTGATCTTTAGGGTTATTCATATCTACTTTAACAAGAAACTCTTTAGCTAATTCCTCAATAAGTTCATTTTGTTTAGGAGTTAGTTTTTTAGGCACTTCAACAAAAATATGTACAAATAAGCTTCCTCTTGATATGGAACGTATTTTTGACATACCTTTCTCTCTAATTTTTAATTGTTCTCCATTTTGCGTTCCTGCTGGTATTTTTAGCTTTACAGTCCCACCTTCAATAATTGGCACATCTACCTCTCCTCCTAGAGTTGCAATAGGAAATGAAATTGGTAATTTACAATGTAAATCCGCTTCATTAATTTTAAAAATATCATGAGGTCTTACTGTAACAAATACATATAAATCTCCATTTTCCCCTCCTCTTTCACCAACATCTCCTTCATTCAACAATTTAATTTTTGTATCATTACTAATCCCAGATGGAATATTAACTGATAGACTACGCTGTTGACTTTTTTTTCCATGTCCAGAACAAGAAGGGCATGGATCTTTCAAAACCTGACCACTTCCAAAACAATAACTACAGGTTTGCTCGATAGTAATAAACCCTTGTTGAATTCTTACTACTCCATACCCATTACAATGACTGCATTCATTGGAAGTCTTACTTTTACTTCCAAATCCTTGACAGTCATTGCATTTTATAGTTCCATTAAAAGTGATAGTTTTTTCAACTCCTAAAAATGCTTCCTCTAAAGAAATAGAGATATTATATCTTAAATCAGCTCCTTTTACAGATGTATTTTTATTTTTTTTTCTGCTGCTTTTTCCATTAAATACTTCACCAAAGATATCGCCAAAAATATCACTAAAATCTGTAAAATTACTATGAAATCCTTGTTGATTAAATCCTCCTTGACTACCTGCGTTTGTAAAATTTTTATGTCCATATTGATCGTATTGAATACGCTTTTGTGGATCTTTTAAAACATCATACGCTTCATTTATCTCTTTGAATTTCTTTTCTGCTTCTGGATTTTCTGAATTTCTATCTGGATGATATTGCATAGCTAATTTACGGAAAGCTTTTTTAATCTCCTCTACTGAAGCAGATTTATTGATTCCAAGCACCTGATAATAATCTTTATTTGTCATATATATAGTGAATTATAATTTACTCTCTTATAGTACATTTATAATTAAAATCAAGAATTTCAATTACTTTTAAAAGTTTTGAAGCTTCTGATAAATTAAATTATAATCAATTGTATTAGAATTAGGTCCTATCGATACTAAGCTAGGAGTGGTAGTAAATATTTTAATAGCAATGTTTAATAAATCACTTATGTTCGTTTGAAATATATATTCTAAACTTTCATTTATAGGTATATACTTGTTTTTTAAAGCAAAATTTTTAACAATAAGATCGGATTTGTGGCTAGTTTGTTCTTCTGATATTAGAATATTAACTTTTATTTGTTTCTTAGCGCGATCTAATTCTTCTGTTGTAATATTATTACAAATTAACTTAATTTGTGTAATCACTTCATCAAGAAGAAATACTAATTTATCTGGAGCAGTTGCCGCATAAATAATAAATAAGCCAGTATCATAATAAGAGTTAGTAGTCGCTCCTACCGCATAAGATAGCCCCAATTTTTCTCTTATGTGTTGAAATAACCTAGAAGATATGCCCCCACCTAAAATCAGAGATAAAATTCTTGCATGATAAAATTCAGCAAGTCCTATATACGACACACTTTTAAAACCTAATAACAAATTAGTATGCTCTAAATCTTTATTTAATAAACATGATCCTCCAGTATAAATAGCTGGAATAAATGTTGAAATTGATTTACTAATAGGAGAACTCAAAAATTTATTGCAAAGAATTACTATTTCTTCATGCTTGATATTTCCAGCAACAGATACAAATATATTATTAGCAGAAAAGTAAGAATTTATATAATTATAAAAATCTTTAGGACCAAAATTTTTAATTGATTGAGTAGTGCCTAAAATAGATCTTCCTAAAGGATGATCTTTACCAAATGCAACTTCTAGGAGTTTCTCATATACTAAGTCTTCAGGATCGTCTAATGTTTGAGCTATCTCTTGACAAATAACACCATATTCTTTAGTAACCTCCTCTTGAGTAAAAACTGGATTAATAACAACATCAGCTAAAATTTCAAAAGCTATAGGTAAGTGTTCATAAAGAGCTTTAGTATAATACGAGATATACTCTTTAGTAGTACAAGCATTAAACATTCCCCCTATTGCATCAAAATCTTCAGCTATTTTTTTAGTTGATCTATTTTTTGTGCCCTTAAAAGACATGTGTTCAAGAAAATGAGAGAGTCCATTTTCATATTCACCCTCATATCTACTTCCAGATTTTACTAAAATATTAATAGAAGTAGAATTAACATTAGCCATAGAATACGTTAAAACAACTAAGCCATTCTTTAGTGTACTATTTTGAAACATTGTCAAGTATATTTTGAATTACATATATTAATTCTTGTGATACAGAAGATGCATTATAATCAATACCTATCATATCAAAAGCATTCTTCGCTAGCGTATTTCCATAATGAGAATCATACAACAATGTCAATATCCCTTGAGATAAATCATTAAAATTCATATGAGTAATAACTCCATTAACATTATGTCTAATAATTTCGCTTGGACCTTCGCTATTTGTAATAACACAAGGTTTAGAATACTTTATTGCTTCCAATAAAACAATACCAAAAGGCTCATGATATGAAGGAAGGCAAAATATATCTATAGTTTTAAAAAAAGATTCTTTATCTGTTATCCATCCCACGAATTTAACTCTATCCTGTAAATTTAATTCTTTTGTTAATTTTATTAATACATTTTTTTGCTCTCCATCTCCACCAATAATAGCATTAAAATTATGCCCTTGCTTTTTTAGTAATGACAGAGAGTGTAAGAATAAATCTACTCCCTTTTTTTTAATTAACCGCGCTATGACACCAATAATCGGCACAGGATGATATTTGGATGGAGAGAATACAGTATCTATTCTAATCATATTAGGTATAACAAATATTTTATCTTTATCTAAATTATTACTTATTAAATAATCCCTTAAATGTTTAGTTGTAGTTATCAAAAAATCAGCTTTACTTAAGTATTTAATACTGTAATTATGTACAATTCCTACTAGTGGCAAATTAAAAGGTTTGGCAATTTTGCAAAAATAAATTGCTCTATTCCCATGAGCAAGGATTATATCTAATTTTAAAAATTTTATATACTTATTTAATGAATACCAAGACAGAAAGTCCCAATTTCCTAAATTAATTAATGTTTTAGGAAAAGGATCTAATTTATTATTAACCGCACTTCCTGTACTTGTAACATTAAAAATAGTTGATTTTTGAATTTTTAAGGCATAATCATAATCTAAAAAAGCCTGTTGAATTCCTCCTAAGTCACGACTTAGCATCATATTTAGAATACGCACAATTAAATCTCTCTTATAGTAAAAATTATAACTTTAATTATACTATGTTAAATTTATATTATAATAGTATAAGATTTAAAATCCCTGTTATATAATTATTAAACTTACCAATTTGAGACAAAAATTTATGGAAGACATTAAAAAAAATACTGAAGTTAAAAAAAACATAGCTATGACATCTACTAGACCTAAAATAATAGTGTTTGGAGTTGGTGGAGCTGGTGGAAATGCTGTAAATAATATGATTAACTCTAATTTACAAGGCACAGAATTTATTGTTGCAAATACTGACGCTCAAGCATTAGACCATTCCATATCTCAAACTAAGTTACAACTTGGTATTAATCTTACAAAAGGATTAGGAGCTGGCGCATCTCCAGAATTAGGAGCCGCTGCCGCTGAAGAGTCAATTAATGAATTAAAAAATTTTTTAGAACACAGTAATATGATTTTTATTACTGCTGGATTAGGAGGTGGAACTGGTACTGGATCAGCTCCTGTGATAGCGAGAATAGCGAAAGAGTTAGGAATTCTTACTGTAGGAGTAGTCACAAAACCATTCCATTTTGAAGGTGCATATCGTATGCGTACGGCAGAAAAAGGGCTTGTAGAATTACAACAATATGTAGATACTTTAATTATTATTCCTAATCAAAACTTATTCAGAATAGCAAATGAGAAGACTACATTAACTGAAGCATTTAAGATGGCAGACGATGTTCTATATAACGGTGTACGCAGTATTACTGATCTAATGATTATGCCTGGCTTAATTAATTTAGATTTTGCGGATGTTAGAGCTGTAATGAGCGAAATGGGACAAGCCATGATGGGAACGGGAGAGGCTTCAGGAGAAGAAAGAGCTATTAAAGCTGCTGAATATGCAATAGCAAATCCATTACTTGATCAGTCTTCAATTAAAGGAGCAAGAGGCGTACTTATAAATATTACAGGAGGACCAGATATTACGTTATTAGAAGTAGATAACGCAGCAAATAGAATTAGATCCGAAGTGGATAATCCCGAAGCAAATGTAATTTTTGGCTCTACATTTAATCCAGATTTACAAGGAATTGTACGTGTATCTGTTGTTGCAACTGGAATAGAAAATAAACCTGCTTATGAAACAGAAAAAAATAAAATAGTTCAACCTTCTCCAGTTCAAAATTTTAGAGGACAGATAAATAATATGGCACATGGTAATATTCATCAGCCAACTACTCCTATAATTCCTGGAGAAAAAATAATAGAAGAAAAACGAGAAGAAATTGTAATAAGAAAATCTCCTGTATTTACCCAAGAATCTAATACTAACCAACAATATCATGCTAAAGAGATACCTATACAAGAAAATGAAAAAAATAAAGACATTATGGATATATATGAATCTCCTACTTTTTTAAGAAAAAAAAATAAATAGCTATTTTTATAGATGAAAAAATTAAAATACTAAATGCTGATAATACATACGGATAAATGGTGGCAAAAATTACCATGGGTTATAATAATTTTAATTTTTATATTATGTGTTTATGGACTAGTAGTACTTTATTCAGCAAGCTATATTGAGTCTCCTTCTAGGATTGTGAAACAAGCTAGTTATATAGCAGTATTTTTTCCAGTATCCATTGGTATAGCTTTTATCAATTTAAAATATATTTATAGATTTTCATATATTTTTTATATCATAACAATACTTTTATTATTAGGCGTATCTTTATTTGGATATACGGCTAAGGGAGCTGTAAGGTGGATAAATTGCTATGGAATAAAGCTTCAACCATCAGAATTAAGTAAATTAAGTATCATTTTATTTTTAGCTTGTTATTTTCATCGTACAAAAATTAATAACTTTAGAGAGTTATTAATTCCATTTGTAGCTGTAGCTATTCCTACTACATTAACAATCCTTCAACCTGATTTAGGTAGCGGTATTCTAATATTAGGAATATCTTTGGTCATGTTTTTTGCTACCGGAATATCGCATTGGTATTTTATTATCTTTATTGGTGGAAGTTTGTGTGCTATTCCTATCCTATGGACATTTTTGCACGAGTATCAAAAAAAAAGAATTTTAGTATTTTGGGATCCAGAATTAGATTCTTTAGGGGCTGGATATAACATTATCCAATCTAAAATTGCTATCGGATCTGGAAATATATGGGGAAAGGGATTTTTACATGGAACTCAAAGTCATTTGAATTTTTTACCAGAGCATCAGACAGATTTTATCTTTGCTTTATTAGCGGAAGAATTTGGATTAATTGGATGTATAATTTTAATTTTTTTATTATTTGCATTAATTTTTTATTATACCTTAATTGGCATTAACTGTAGAAATAAGTTTGGAAAATTATTATGCATTGGGGTTGCAGGAATGCTATTTATTAATAGTTTTGTTAATATTGCTATGGCTATAGGCCTTTCACCAGTTGTAGGTGTTCCTTTACCATTTATGTCTTATGGTGGCACCGTAATTACAACGGCATTTCTAGCTAACGGATTAGTTATGAATGTATATGCTAATAACTCTAAAAAAATAATTTAATCCTCATATTTTAATTATCATATTTCCTTTTATAATCTAAATATAGATATGATACTTTTTTATATTTTAATAAAAATATTATTTTAAAATGCGTAAGTTTACTGTAAATTGTAATTTTGGAGGACAAATTTCTCCTACAACTATTTATCTCGGAGCCCCAAAAACAGATCATCATCCACTACAATTTCAAGCAGATTTTATATCTAAGGAACAAGGGGGGGTGATACCTGGAGAGTTTATGGAAGCTATATCTAAACTTAAAGAATTAGCAGAAAAAAATACAGTCTCATTTGAAGATTTATGTGTCTATGCCCTAGGATCCGCCAAACAGAATCAAGAAGGAGACCCTGAGGCTGGGGCTGAAACAGGAGTTGAAGCTAAAACTGATACAGAGACCGGTACTGAGGCTGGGGCTGAAACAGGAGTTGAAGCTAAAACTGATACAGAGACCGGTACTGAGGCTGTGGCTGAAACAGGAGTTGAAGCTAAAACTGATACAGAGACCGGTACTGAGGCTGTGGCTGAAACAGGAGTTGAAACTGAGACTAAAGGAGAAGAAGTAAATAATGAAAAAAATAATTAATTTAATTGGTTTATTACTAATATTTAGTTTATTTTCGTGTAACGAATCAGCTTCTGATAAAATTATTGTAATAACTGCAGCTGACAATCCTCCTTATGAGTATATTGTTGATCAAAAAGTAGTCGGATTAGAAATAGATTTAATTAATCTAATCGCAGAGCAGATACACAAAAAAATTGAAATTAGAAATTTAGATTTTAATACCCTAATAGCTGCACTGCAAAATAACTCTGCAGATTTAGCAATCGCTGGATTATCAAACACGCCAGAACGAAGAAAATATTTAGATTTTTCAATTATATATCTTAGAACTGATATAGCTCTATTATTCAATAAAAAATCTGGTATTAATAATCTTGCTGACCTTTCTGGTAAAATAGTTGGAGCTCAATTAGGTACCACCTGGGAAGAAGAAGCAAAAAATATAGCTAATCGTATTCCAAATATAACAGTAAAAAGTTTTACCAATGCATTAGTCTTAATGGAAGAATTAAAAAAAGGATCTATAGATGCTGTTTTAACAGAAGAAACACAAATTAAAAAATTTAAAAACAGAACCCCTGAATTTGATAGCTTTATTCTTATTGACAATAAATTATCTAGTTTTGCTATTGCTTTTCCTAAGGGGTCTAAATTGATTTCTTCAATCAATAATGCTATATTAGTATTAGAAAGTAATGGAGAGCTTCAAAGAATTAAGAAAAAGTGGCTTAATTCAGATACATGGTGATTAAATATCTGAAGCGTTCTTTAAAATTCAAATATAATATAACAAATGCAGCATTTTTTGCCTATTGTCTTAATTCTTATTTTCACAGCTGTATTTGTAGTCCTGGTTTTTAAAAAAATTAATTTAAGTCCAGTATTAGGTTATTTAGTTGCAGGAGGTATCATTGGAGATTATGGATTAAAAATTATTTCATTTAAGGAAACTACAACTTTTGCTGAATATGGAGTAGTGTTTTTGCTTTTTGCTATAGGATTAGAGCTTTCTTTTGAACGCTTAATGGCTATGCGCAAATATGTGTTTGGATTAGGATCGTTACAAGTATTGATTACAACTATTGTCATTTCTAGTATTGTTATCTTATTCTTAGATGATTATAAAGCCGCAATAATAATTGGAGGAGGGCTTGCGTTATCTTCAACTGCAATAGTATTGCAAATACTCGAAGAAAATAGATTGCAATTATCTCAAACAGGAAGAATTTCATTATCAATTTTATTACAACAAGATTTTGTAGTTGTTCCTTTATTGGTTATAGTTCCTTTGTTAGCACAAGAAGGAAATCAAGTTTCAATACTTTATGCAATTGGAATTTCTTTTTTAAAAGCAATTTTAGCTTTAATAAGCATTTTTATTGCTGGGGGATTAATAATTAAACCAATATTTAGATTTATATCCGCAACAAAAACAGCTAGTAGCAATGAATTGTTTGTTGCGACGACAATATTAATTGCTTTATCTGCTGCATTTACTACAGAATATTTAGGACTCTCTTTGGCATTAGGAGCTTTCGTTGCTGGAATATTAGTTGCTGAGACAGAATTTCGTCTTATGGCAGAGCAAAGTATTTATCCGTTTAAAGGATTGTTATTAGGATTATTTTTTATGTCCATAGGCATGAAAATTGACATTAGAGAAGTGTATTCGCATATATGGGCTATTTTAGTAGTATCCTTTAGTCTTATTTTAATAAAAAGCCTTATTATCATGTGGTTATGCATATTTTTTGGTTTTTCTAAAGGAAAATCTTTGCAAATAGGATTGTTGCTATCTCAAGGAAGTGAATTTTCTTTTATATTGTTTGATTTAGCAATAGATAATCATATTATTAGCCAATATAGTGGAGGAATTTTATTGATCGTAATAACCTTAAGCATGGCTGTAACTCCAATGTTAATGGATATTGGAGATCGTTTGAAAATATTATTAGATAATAAAGATGAAAAACAACAATTAATAGACAATATTCAATTTGGTGCAAGTGATCTTACTGAGCATGTTATCATTGCTGGATTTGGTAAAGTGGGAAAAATGATAGCAAATCTTTTATCAGTCAAGGAAATTAATTATATAGCTCTTGATATAAATGAAAAAACTGTTAATGAAGCAAAAGAAACTTTTCCTATATTTTTAGGAGATATTAATCAATTAGCTGTTTTGCAAGCAGCTGGTAGTAACAGAGCAATAGCTATGATACTAACTATGAATAATTATGTTACAATAAAAAAAGCTCTAAAAACTATTTCAAATAATTTTCCTAGTCTGTCTCTTATAGTTAAAACACATGATTTGAGTATGTCTACTCAGCTATATGAAGCAGGAGCTACTATTTTACTTCCTTCAGACTATGAAATTGGATTGCAATTAGGAAGTACTGTACTTAAAGTATTGGGAGTTAGTGAATATGAAATTAACAGAGTGGTCAATCAATTTAGAGCAGGAAATTATGTTACTGCGACTCAATATACAGATCCAGAAGAAGAAAAAGAATAAATGAATTATTTTTGGAAAAATCAAAAAATCATTCTAACATTATTTCTAACATTTACTTTGATTCCTTTTTCTCTTTTTGCAACAGTAAAAAAATTACCTCGTTTTGTCTCTATTAAATCTAATGAGGCAAATGCAAGGACAGGACCAGGGACTAATTATCCAATTACTTGGACTTTTATAAAAAGATATGAACCAGTAGAAGTAATAAAAGAATTTCAAGAATGGAGGTTAATAAATGATATAGACGGTAAAGCAGGGTGGATTCATATTAGTGTATTATCTCCACGCCGTTCTGTAGTTATAATTGGCAAAAATATAGAATATTTATATTCTAATTCTAATATAAATTCTAAAATTATAGCTAAAGTAAGCCCTAAATTAAGGTGTGGTTTAAATAAATGTATTCCAAACTGGTGTTTTATTAATTGTCGAGGTTATACCGGATGGATTGATAGAAAATTATTGTGGGGAATTTATGATTCAGAATAAATATAAATCATTTAATAAGTGGTAAAGTATGACAGTTATCGTTGCAGAATATTGCTATATCACTATTCAAATTCTCTATTTTATCTCTGGTTAATGTTATATTATTATATTTGCATATTTTACTGTCAATTAAATTAATAGTTATATCAGATTTTGAACATAAGGAATTATGGGTTAAAATAGATATAGTGTGATTGCTTTTCGTTATTATTAGCCAGTTATTTTTGTTTACATTAACTTTATGAAAAATTATTTCCTTTTGTCCAAACCAATTAGTCCAATATTGTTTATTAAAAGAAGACAATTTATTAGAATATATTTCTAGCTTTCCTTGAAAATTTTTTACTCCAAACGAATTTGTTTTAGTAGAAATTATTAAATCTGGTTTATTCGATGTTGTCATAAGAATACAAAATATCAATATCCCTACTAAACCTATCCATTTTAACTTAGTTTGCCATAGAGTAAGCCAAAACAAACTTAACAAATACACTATTAAACTAATATTCGTAATGTATCCAATGTATCCAACGGAACCAGGTAATTTAGTAATATAACTAGCTACAACTATAATAATATTTATACAATTAATTAAAAAGAAAAATAAATAAGAGGCTACTGGTGTAAACATTAACATCATAGAAATCAAAATTATTGGCATTACTAAAAAAGATATTATTGGAACTATGATTAAATTAGCTAAAATCGTGTAATTAGAACAAATATAAAAATGCTTAATAGCTATGGGCATCGTTGCAAACCCTGCTAAAAAACTAGAATAAATATTTGATAGTATAAAGTTAGATATCTTTACAAAATAATATTTATCAAAAAAAATATAATACGGTGTATACATCTTAAATCCACTTATCAATGCTAATACAGCTATAAAAGATAACTGGAAACTTGGATTTAGCACATCTTCTGGGGAAAAAGAAAGGATGATAAATGAAGATATAGCAAGTGTACGCAATAAATCTGCTTTTCGATTTATTATAATCCCTAGTATATAAACACTAGTCATTATAAATGCACGAGTAGCTGCTACTTGTTGACCTGATAATAACCAATATATAAAACTACCTACTAAAGAAATTACAGCTGAGATCCGTTTAACGTCAAAATTATAAACAATGCAATTAAATATATTTAAGACATATCTACTAAAAAGAAAACATATACCAGCTACTAATGATAAATGAAGTCCTGAAACACATAGTACATGAGAAACTCCAGCATAACGCATATTTTGAAGCACTTGCCTATCTATTCCCTTGCTTTCTCCTAGCATTAAAGCAGCTATAAAATTAGCTATAACTGGAGGCACTAATGTGCAAATTTGATTATATAAACTTCTACGTATTAATTGAATTTTTAATAAAAATTCAATTGGTTCTCGATTACTTAAAACTGTAATTGGATTAATATTATACCCATTAGCACCAATACCAGAAAAATAATTTTGTTGTCCAAAATTATATCCATATGGCAAAATATTTTCATTTTTAATAGGGCTTAATCTAGCTACAGTGCTGATAACATCTCCTATCATCAGATTGGAAGAATCACTACGAACATAAAGTTTAATTTTATATGGAGTTTGCTCAATTGGTAACTTTTTTATTGTGACATGATTTAGTGTTATTTCTAATCTATTTTCAAATACTGGTTTAATATTTATAATTTTACCTGAAATATCGCTATCCATTCTTTGTGGCAAATTAATATGAGTTACGTTGTAAAAACGTAACATCATGATGAGTATTCCCATTCCCAAACCGCACACAATAGAAAATATCAACATTTGTAAATAAATCCATTTCCTACAAAAGAGCCCAAGTACTACTAATGGTATTAAAAAATTATTATTAATCTTACTTATACAGAGTACAATTCCAAAGATAAAACTAATAAAAAACCATAATGAAATTTGGTGATATTCTCTTTGTAAGATGCTATCTATAAAATTAAAAATTTCGAATACGTACTTCTTTATTACTAACACGTTGGATATAGTGTAAAAATTGACTTACTGAATCTACTATATCATCATTATCTGATTTGGGAAAATTAGTTAGCTCCAATATGACTAATTCAATAGAATTCATATATTTAAACAATATTACTTTCCCATTTTGGAAACGATCCACGATAGTTACAAAGCGAGTTTCTTTGTCTAGTTTAGGTTTAAAAGCTACTATGTTAACCTCCCCCTCTTCTTTTAAATCTTGTATTAAAGATTGTCCACTAGCTTTATCTTCAATAATAATAATTCTAGGTTTAAATTTATTAGATAGCTCTTGCATCTTCATTTTTAATTTAGGATAAATAAGTTTTTTCCTAAAAACATCTATAAGATAATATTTATCATCTTTTATTCCCCAAGTTGTACACACAGAAAAATCATTTTGTTGCCCTACTTTAATTGCTGTATCCCAACTTTGACAATACCAATCAAAATTTTCAGGCAAAATTTCGCAAAAAACTATATCCGATAGAGCTAATATCTTTGTCTCATGCGCAATAGGAGTTTGTAAATATTGAGCAAAAAAATTATTAACACCTAATTCTTTCTTTAAGTTGTTTAAATAATCAAAGCTAATCCTTTTTTCATCAAGTAAGGTATCATGAAAGAAAAAATATTTTTTACCAGCAATATCAAAAACATTATCATAATTTGCAAAAATGGGTATTTTTAGAACATGCCATTTATCAGGGTTTTTATTCAATAAATACCCAGATAAATCATTCTCATGTAGTCGCTGCATAACGATAACAATTGCTCCTTTATCTGGATTATTTAACCTGGTACAAAGGGTTTGTTCATACCAATCTATAGCCTTTTGCCGCATTTTTGCTGAATTAATATGTGTAGGGTTATGTGGATCATCAATAATCAGAATATCTGCCCCCTCTCCAGTCACAGATCCTCCTACTGATGTAGCAAAACGAAACCCATTCCTTGTTGTAGAAAATTTGTGTTGAGTGTTAGTAGCTATTACTGTATTCGTAAATAAATTTTTATACCACTGAGAGTTTATAATCAATCTACAGTCTAGAGAATGCTTAACACTTAATACATTTGAATAACTTGTATTAATAATTCTATATGCTGATTGATGTCCAAGTAACCAAACTGGCCAAGCTACACTAACACAAATTGATTTTAACATTCTAGGAGGAATATTGATAATTAAACGTTTAATATTTCCTAAATATACTTGTTCTAAATAATCAGCAATTAAATTTATATGCCAATTGGCACTAAATTCAGCCCCTGGATTTAAAGTATAAAATACTTTACTAATAAAGCTTGCAAAATTTATTCGTAAAATAGCGGATAATACTCTATTATCCATTTTTATGTTTTGTTAAAAATTGTTGAATAATTTCTTTATCTTGTTCATTAAGATCATTATATAAATTATACTGTCCACCAATTTTATCTAACTGAATTAACACATTAAGTATTTTACATACTATTGTAGTTACTTCTTTAGGATTTTTAAAACCATTTTTTTCTTGGTTGTAGCAAGATTCAAGCTCATCTTCAAGTAATTTTATTGCTTTAGATATTAGTTGATATAATCTAGATATGTTATCTTGTATCATATAGCCTCATAAAAAATTTATAATTATAAATTATTGCAATTTTTCATTGGAGGCAGTCCAAATAAAGCACGCTTTTCATTTATGGTTATAAAATTTGCTTGTGAAACCTTTTCCCATAAATTTTCTCTTTTTTGTGTTAATGCAGAAATTGCATCCTTGTTAAAGGTAATAAGAATTTCTTCCTTAAACCAGTGAGATAACCAATTACTTAGAGAATCGGATATATTATCTAATAAAGGAATTATAGTTTCTTCCCATAATGCCAGTCTTGCTTCTTGCATATTACTATATGTATTATCTCCATTTATTCCAAGAAGCTGAGGTGGAACTCCAAAAGCTAATGCTATTTCTCTAGCAGCAGAATTTTTGCATTCTATAAAATCCATATCCTTAGGAGAAATACTCATTTCTTTCCAATCTAAGCCCCCTTCAAGCAATAACGGCTTGCCAGAATTAGTAGAGCTAGTGTATTTTTCATACAATTGCTCTCTAAGACGCTCAAATTGCTCTTCACTTAAATATCCAGAATTATCTTTTACTATCAATGCTCCGCTTGGTCTTGCTCCATTACGTAATAATGCATCGTTCCATTCTCCCGCTCTGTTATGTATATCAATTGCTATAGAAGCCGCAGATAAACAAGATACTCCTTTTATAGGACTGCTAGGGTTATAGTTTTTTAGATGTAAAACAGCACTTTGATTTGTAATTTGATCTATATAATATTCTCTAATATTACTATTCAATCTATACTTATATCCGATAATTTTATTTTCAGTACTCAAAATATCCACATTATTACTTTCAAGTATATGAATTTCTCTTGGTTGAAGTTTTTCGTTAGATATAAGTAATAAATAACTATTTCCATATAACATTTTATTTGCGATATTAGTAGCAAATAAATCTGCTCCAGATTGAAAAGGATTGGGTTTAAATAATAATCTGTTCACTGGATGGAGATCGTTACGAACTAAATTGTTATGATTTTTAGTGTATACTATCCATGGAATATGACTAGCCGATTGAGAGATAAGATTAACACAACGATAAATAATGACGTTATGATGATACTGATTTACATCTGTGCTAGATTTATTACTAATAATGTTAGTGTATCTTTCATCTAAATTTAAATAATTACTAAATTTATTTTTCTTATCTTTAAAAATCTGACGTAAATATTTTAACAACATATAAATAATCCCTCTTTGTATAAGAGAGACTATAACAAATATCTATATTTACACTAAGTAAGTATTCATAGCTTTATATTTATTGAGTATATAATTTTGAATTTTAGTAAAAGCTATTCCTTCTATCTGCCTAATACGTTCTTTAGAAACGACAAATTGTTTACTTAATTCTTCTAAAGTTTTTGGATTAGTTTTTAATTTACGAGATTGAAATATATATAACTCCCTTTCGTTCAAAACTTTTTGTAATGCTTCAGATAAAAGATTTTGTTTTAATAACGACTCTTGTTTAGTAGCCAGGATGCACTCTTGATTAGGTTTAGTTTCCGATATAAAATTTATTAATTCTTCATTTTCTTCGCGCCCTAATGCAGGCTGATTTAGAGATATATCAGAACCTGATATCCTTTGATCAACTTCGAGCACTTCTCGTTTAGTAACTCCAATTTCATCAGCGATCAATTGATAATCTTTATCTTCTATAGATCGTGCATATAAATTAGATAAGCGACGTTTGATTTTACTTAGGCTGAAAAAAATTTTTTTCTGAGCTGCTGTAGTACCTATTTTAACTAATGACCAAGATTTTAATATAAATTCTTGTATAGATGCTTTAATCCACCACATAGCATATGTGGATAATCTAAAACCAAGATCTGGTTTATATTTTTTTACCGCATGTATTAATCCTAAATTTCCTTCAGATATTAATTCTATTAAAGGAAGACCATAATTACGATATTTTATTGCAATTTTAGCAACAAGCTTTAAATGACTTGCAACTAAACGTTGAGCAGCTACAATATCATTATTTTCTAAATAACTATGAGCTAATAAAAATTCTTCTTCTCCTGTTAACGAAGGAATTTTATTAATTTCTTGCAAGTAAGAATAAAGCGAATTCTTTACTAAAGAAATCATGGGGAGATTTTTATCCATCAAAGATAAGCCAGTAGTTTTAGCAACCATTTGTTATCTACATTTAAAATTATTTAGTATAATTATAATACTAAAATTAGATTTTTCAAGATATTCTAATGAGTAGTTTCTAAAAAGAGGTATTTGTGCAATTATTTGAAATAAAAAAAATTAAAAGCCATATAGGAATTATACATTTTATCGGTATAGGGGGCATAGGCATAAGCGGAATCGCAGAAATAATGCATCATTTAGGATATCAAGTTCAGGGCTCTGATGTTACAGAAAATAATAATACCCAAAGATTACAAAAATTAGGTATTAAAATTTTTTATCAACATGAAGCAAACAATATATTAGGTGCTGAATATATTGTAGTTTCATCTGCAATAAAAAAAAATAATATCGAAATATTATCTGCATTAGAGCAAAAAATACCAGTGTTGACTAGGGCTGAAATGTTAGCAGAACTAATGCGTTTTAAAAATTCTATAGCAGTGTCCGGTTCTCATGGAAAAACTACTACTACTTCCCTAATTGCCTGTATGATTGAAGCTGCAGGACTAGCTCCTACAGTAATTAATGGTGGTATTATAAATAATAGATCTACAAATGCATACATTGGCCCAAGTCCTTATTTAGTAGCAGAAGCTGATGAATCTGATGCTACTTTTATTCGTATTCCTTCAAGTATTTCAGTGATAACAAATATTGATCCTGAACATATGGACTATTATCATTCATTTGATAATTTAGTACATGCATTTAAACAATTTATCCTTAATTTACCATTTTATGGATTCGCTATTGCATGCATTGACCATGACATGGTACGCAATATGATAAAAGATATTACGACAAGACACATTATTACATATGGAATTGATCACGAAAGCGCTCACGTGCGTGCTTTTAATATTAAGCTAGGTCATTTTCATAGTGAATACGATGTTATAATCAATTTACCAAATTTATATGGACCAATTACAATAGAAAAAATTTATTTACCAATACCTGGGAAACATAATGTATTAAATTCATTAGCTGCAATAGCAATTGCTGCAGAATTAGATTTTGGATTAAAGGTAATACAGAAAGGATTTATAAAATTTCAAGGAGTAGGAAGGCGTTTTACTAAAATTTATGATCATCACGGTATGTTTATTATAGATGATTACGCTCATCATCCAGAAGAAATTAAAGCAACTTTATTAGCAGCAAAAAACATTACAAGTAAAACAGGGGGAAGAATCATATCTATTTTTCAACCACATCGTTACTCTCGTTTAAAATATTTGTTTAATGATTTTCTAACTTGTTTTGATATTGCTGATGTAATATATATTACAGATACTTATGGAGCTGGAGAAATTGAAATTGAAGAATTTAATAGCCAAGCCTTGATAACGATTATACCAAATGCAAAAAAATTTGATAATATATACCAAATCAGTTATTTAATTCAACAAGAATTAAACTCCTCTGATTTAATACTATTTATGGGGGCAGGAAATATTACACAAATTGCACATAGTTTAGTAGATCATCTTAAACAATTAAAAAACATCTCTATATGAAAAAGATTATTTCTTACATACTAAATCCTGGTACTAGAACCATGAAATGGTCAGTAACTATTTTTTTTATATTAATTGTTATTTTAGAATTTACAGATAAGCTTAAACAAGTAACTGATTTCCTTAATTCAGAATCATTGTCATTTTATATATTGAATCTAAAATTTTCTGTATACAAATTAATAAAACTCTTTATTTTGATTATTTCTTTATTGTGGATAACAAAAGTTTTTTCAGATTTTATGATAAAAACAATTAAAGAAACACAAACAATAAAAACAAGCAATAAAGAATTAATAATTAAAATTTTCCAAATAAGTGTATATTTTATTGTCTTTTTTATAAGTATTGAAATAATTGGTATAGATTTTACGGCTTTTAAAATATTTAGTGGGTCTATTGGTATAGGAATAGGATTTGGACTTCAAAAAATTACTTCTAATTTTATTAGCGGTTTAATTTTATTATTTGAAAGATCAATAAAAATTGGTGATATAGTTGAGCTAAAAGACGGCACATATGGTATTGTGAAACATACACGAGCAAGATACTCCCTTATAGAAGCGTCTCAAGGACAAGAAGTACTAGTGCCTAATGAAGAATTTATTACTAATGCCGTAATCAATTGGACTCATACAAATACAAAAGCTCGTATAGACATTACTGTAGAAGTTTATTACGAATCAGATATAAAAAAAGTTCAAGAACTTATGCTTGAGTCTGCTATAGAACATCCAATGTGTATTAATCTTCCTGAACCAAAATGTTATTTAAGAAATTTTGAAAAAAATGCTGTGGAATTTTTATTATTATTTTGGGTAAATGACATAACTCAAGGATGCTTCAGTCCTAAAAGTGAGGTTATGTTTTCAATATTGAAAAAATTTAAGGAATTTAATATACAAATGCCACTTCCTCAATATAATATTATCTATCCAAAAACATAATATAAGATGAAAAGCTTTTAATATACTATGAAATTGGAATACTTGCCTAAAGTTAAAGGAATATATAAACACATGTACCCTTTAGCTAACTTAACTAGATTAAAAGTTGGAGGAATAGCAGATGTATTATTTATACCTAAAGATATAAATGATTTAGCGTTATTTTTGTCAAATATACCTAATGACATCCCTATTACTACTATTGGCGCTGGTTCTAATATTTTAATTAGAGATAAAGGAATCCGAGGAATTGTTATTAAACTAGGAAATAGCTTTAATACAATTAATATAAAAAATAATATTCTTACTGTAGGAGCCGCTACATTGAATAATAATTTAGCATATTTTTGCTATCAAAACAACATAGGAGGTATAGAATTTATAATTGGTATTCCTGGTTCAATAGGGGGAAGCACTATTATGAACGCTGGGTGTTTTGGAAAAGAGTTTAAGGATATTGTGACAAAAATAGAATTAGTTTCTAAAGAAGGGAAAATATATTTTTTACACAAAGATGAAATTAAATTCAACTATAGATACACAAGTATCCCCGTAGACTCTATAATAACAACAGTTCAAATACAAGGTTACTATGAAAAACAAGATAAGATTAAAGACACTATAAATATATTTAAATTTCAAAAGGAAAAAACTCAACCTTTATACGCTAAAACCGCTGGAAGCACGTTTAAGAACCCTGCTAATCATAAAGCTTGGAAATTAATTGAACAAACCGGTTTGTCAGGAGCAAGGCTTGGAGGAGCGCAACTTTCTGAAGTGCATTGTAATTTTTTAATTAATTCTAATAATGCTACTGCATACGATATTGAACAATTAGGACTCCTTGCTCAAAAAAAAGTATTGAAACAAAATGGAATCTTATTAGAATGGGAAATTAAAAGAATAGGAGGAAATTAAAAGAATAGGAGGAAATTAAAAGAATAGGAGGAAATTAAAAGAATAGGAGGAAATTAATGTATAAATTAAGAGATTTATGGAAAAAAGAATCAATTGTTACACATTATAGCAATACTGGAAAATCATATATAGTAGTGTTGGCTGGAGGATTATCATTAGAACACGAAGTATCATTATCTAGCTCAAGTAAAGTTATTCCAATCCTAGTTCAATTAGGATATAAAGTTACTTTAGTTGATATGGGAGCTAATTTATCTGAAGTACTAAAAAAGTTATCTCCTGATGTAGTATTTAATTGCTTACATGGAACTTATGGAGAAGATGGATGTGTCCCTGGGTTATTAAATATAATGCGTATACCTTATACTAATTCTGGAGTAGTCGCTTCAGCACTAGCTTTTAATAAAGTGTTAGCTAAGCATGTATTTGATTCTTTAAATATACTAAATCCTGCAAAATCAATTATTTCATTAAAAGATTTTGCAGAAGTCGAAATTATGAAACGTCCTTATGTTATTAAACCAATAGCTCAAGGATCTAGTATTGGAGTAGAAATTGTGTTTCCAGAAGATAATTTTTCATTGAGTAATTATAAATTTGCTGAAGAACATGTATTATTAGAAGAATACATTCCTGGACAAGAGCTACAGGTCGCTGTTTTAAATGGCAAAGCTCTAGGAGTATTAGAATTAGAACTTCTTAAATCTAGATTCTATGATTATGAAACTAAATACACAGAAGGATTAGCTAGGCATATACTTCCTGCTAATGTTCCAGATAAAATTTACAATCAAGCATTACATACGTCTGAAAAAATATATGATACTTTTCACTGTAGAGGGCTTGTACGTATTGAATACATATACAGTAAATTAGATGCTCAGCTTTATGTTTTAGAAGTCAATACGCATCCAGGAATGACCACTACATCGATATGTCAGGAGATCGCTGCTTATTCTGGAATTACATTCGAAAAATTATTAATTGATTTGATTCAAAACGCAAAATATGATTAACAATGATTGCATATTTATATTAAATATATTTTAACCAGTAATTAACATGATAATATCAAATTATTTTTCTAAATATTTAATTTTATATTTTTTTATTCTATTGATTTCGTGCTATTTTAGTTGTCATATTTTTATAGGACAAAGAAGTATTTTTGCTTATTTTCGTTCACAAAAAGAATTACGGTTATTATCTCAAAAATTAGAGCAATTACAATTACAAAGACTTGAGTTAGAACATCATGTAAAATTACTTAGTGCAAACTCTTTAGATTTAGATATGCTAGAAGAAGAAGCAAGAAAAATTTTAGGAATAGCAAAAAAAAAAGAAATTATATTTTATAATTGAATAAAAAAATGGATTTTACAGTTTTTAATAATGATTTGCCCGATAATCTTCAGGTAGTTGGAGATATTGCAATAGATACAGAAACTATGGGATTAAATTTACAAAGAGATAGGCTTTGTCTAATACAATTGAGCACTGAAAATAAGCAAGTATACATTATAAAATTCACTAATACTCAATACAATACACCTAATCTTAAAAATTTACTCTTGGATGAATCCCGTACAAAAATTTTTCACTTTGCACGTTTTGACCTTGCAGCTATAAAGCTTTACCTTAAGATATCTTGTTCTAACATATTTTGCACTAAAATTGCTTCTAAGTTGGTTAGAACGTATACTGAATTTCATGGGTTAAAAGAATTATGCAAAGAATTATTACATACCCAAATTTCAAAACAACAACAATCTTCTGATTGGGGAAATAGCACATTAACTCAAGAACAAGTGAATTATGCTGCAAGTGATGTATTATATTTGCATCAACTCAAAAAAATTCTTACAGACATGCTTATACGAGAAAATAGATTAATTTTAGCTCAACAAATTTTTAATTTTTTACCAATAAGAGTAGATTTAGATTTATTAGGATGGAATAATATAGATATATTTGAGCACTAATATGGATATAGTATCAACTATTACTAATATATTAAAATATCAATCTAAAGCTATTAACCAGTTAGCTAATGAATTTTCTCCTCTTATTATCGTTAATATAATTAACGAAATCTTGAATTTGAAAGGTAGGTTAATTCTATCTGGCATTGGTAAAAGTGGATATATAGCAAAAAAAATTTCTTCTAGCTTTTCTTCTACAGGAACTACGTCTTTATATATACATCCAGCAGAAGCTGCGCATGGAGATCTAGGAATGATAACAAAAGAAGATATAGTAATGCTGCTTTCTAATTCTGGAGAGACAAGCGAATTGTTCAATATCATTAATTATTGTAAAAGATTTCACATTAAAATAATTACTATGACAATGAATATTAATTCTTCCTTAGCTGCTAGTAGTAATTATGTTATAGCTATTCCTCAAATACCAGAAGCTTCTTCAATAGATGCTCCAACTACATCATGTCTATTAATGCTTGCATTAAGTGATGCTATATTAACTACAGTTCACGAATTACGAGGATTTACAAAAGAACATTTTAAATTATTACATCCAGGTGGAAAAATTGGAACGAAATTACTTAAAGTATCAGAATTAATGCATACAGGTGAAAAATTACCAATAGTATTTGGTGATACTTTGATGTCAGATACGATTATTATAATGACGCAAAAAAGATTTGGTTGTGCTATAGTTGTTGATAAACCTAACAATCAATTAATAGGAATAATCACAGATGGAGATTTAAGAAGACATATGAGTCATAATTTTACTACATTAATGGCAAAAGACATACTTACTTCTAATCCCATAACAATATCACCAAATATGTTTGCAGCAGAAGCCTTAGCACTAATGAATAAGAATTGTGTTACTACAATATTGATTGTAAAAGTTAATATAGTAATAGGTATCATTCATTTACACGACTTATTAAAAGTTGGGGTTACTTAAAAATTTATGCACCTAACCTACCCTAAGATATAAATACAAAAATACAATTATAAACATGAAAATTTTGCAAATTTTACCAAAATTAGATTTTGGAGGAGTATCTAAAGGAGTTATTGAAATATCAAAAGCTTTAGTTACAGATCACAATAACTCTATAGTTATATCTGGAGGAGGGAAACTTGTTAAACATATACTAGATCACAATGCTACACATATAAAACTTAACGTATCCAGCAAGAATCCTTGGAGAATTTGGAGAAATATTAACGTATTATGCCAAATAATTAAAAAATACAAAGTAGAAATCGTACATGCTCGCTCCAGAGCTCCAGCTTGGAGCTCTTATTATGCAACATTAAAAACATCTACATGTTTTATAACTACTTTTCATGGACTATACTCTTATAATAATTGCATTAAAAAATATTATAATAGCATTATGATCCGAAGCAATAGGATAATCGCTGTATCTAATTTTATTAAGAACCATCTAATTCAAGATTATCAAGTACCAGAAAATAAAATTAGCTTAATTTATAGAGGGATAGATTATAATTATTTTTGTACTCAAAATATTAACCCCAATTTATTAGAAAAGTTTAAACATAAATACAGTGTCCCTTCAGATGCCATAATTTTACTATTACCAGCTCGATTTAGTAAGTGGAAAGGACATACTGTATTACTGGAAGCTTTAAAATTAATTAAAAATCTAAATTTTTATTGTATTTTTGCAGGAGATATGGGGGGGCATCCAGATTTTGTCGAAAGGATAAGAAAAACTATTATAGAATATAAATTACAAAGTAAAGTTAGATTATTTGGTCCCGAAGAAAACACTTTATACTTATATGCATTAGCACATATTATATTATCAACTTCTATAGAACCAGAAGCTTTCGGAAGAACTATAATTGAAGCTCAGTCTATGGAAAAGATTGTTATAGCAACTAATATTGGAGGGGCTATCGAAACTATAACAAATGAAGTTACTGGTTTTCATTTTGAAAAAAATAATTATATTGAATTGTCTGAGAAGATAAAATATGTTATAAGTATCATTAACAATTCTGTAGGAATTCAATTAACTACCGCAGCTAGACAAAATGTTATTAAAAATTTTTCTTTAGAACAAATGCAATCTCAAACATTACAACTATACAAAGAATCTATTTAAAAGCGCAGGTTGTTTTACTCTCTAATAGACCTCATCTAGTTTATAACTATTAGGTATAAATTTTTCTATTCCATCAGAATCTTGTTTTAAATCATTAACTTGGTTAGCTTCAGCTTCAAATGCTTCTTCAATAAATCCTGGATTATTAGATGAAACTCCTGTTTTAGGATCAACATTAACTATTTTGATAGTGTTCGGTATTTTAAATGGTAAAGTTTCTTCAGGATTAACAGCTAATTTCATAAAATGAATAAATATTGGTAATGCTACACTATTTCCAGTAGCACTTTTTCCTAAAGTTTTAGGCATATCATAACCAACATAAGTTCCAACTATAAGATTATGAGAAAACCCAACAAACCAAGTATCCATACTATCATTTGTTGACCCAGTTTTTCCCCCAACATGCCCAAGACCTTTAGCTTTAGCAGCTGTTCCTCTTTGCACTACCCCTAATAGCATTGAAACCATTTGATATGCTTTTGCTTCATTAACGATTTGTTTCTGCTGTTGTGGAATAATTTCAGGAATATTATTTTGTTGTAAATTTTTTACTAAGCAATTAGTGCAAACGCTATTATCTCGTTTATAAATAATATTACCATTACGATCTTGTATCAGTTCTATAAAATTAGGTTTAATAGCATATCCCCCATTTACTAGTACACTATACGCACTAACCATTTTTAATAAAGTTGTTTCCAGAGCGCCTAGTACAATAGAAAATACACGATTAGGAGCATCGTGAATACCAAAACGGTTAATAATTTCTACTACCCCCTCAATTCCAACTCGTAACGCTACCCTGATAGTTACTAAATTTCTAGATTTTTCTAAACCACTTCGCATAGTAATATCTCCTAAAAAATCTCCTTTATAATTTTTAGGCCTCCATAATGGCATTCCTGGTCCTTGACTTAATGTTATAGGTCCATCATTAAAAATCGCATTAGGAGGGATCCCTTTTTCCAAAGCAGCTAAGTATATAAAAGGTTTAATTAAAGATCCTGGTTGTCTTTGAGCTTGGGTTGCTCTGTTAAATTTACTATTATCATAATCATAACCTCCAACCATAGCAAAAACTTGCCCCGTATGCGGATTCATCACCAATATTGCACCATTTACTTCTGGAATTTGTTGCAAAATTAACTCTTTTTTTAACTTTTCTACTATAATTACATCCCCTTTTTTTAATTTAATTTTATGCCCTATCCAATTTGTAGCTTTTAAATTAATTAAACCCTCTTCTCCAGTTTTTAACCCAACAATTATTTTTTGATTAGTGATATTTAATATCACTGCTAAATGAAAATCCAGTAATCCAGTAGGATTAGGTATATTTTGTAAATTTTGATGCCAATCTTGAATAGAAATATTTGTTATAGGACCTCGATATCCTTTCTGGATATCAAAATTTCTAATTCCATCACGAAATGCTTTTTCAGCTGATTTTTGATATTCTGTATGCAATGATGTTATAACAGTTAATCCTCCTGTGTAAAAAAAATCTTTATCGAATTGTTTAATAATTTCACTTCTAACTTGTTCAGCATAATAATCTGCTTTAATCGTTTCTTCTTTATCTCGTTTGCGTAAAACGATAGGAATATTAATAGCACTCTCAGCTTCTTCATTGCTAATATATCCATTTTCTAACATACGCATAATAACGTAATCTCTCCTAGCTTTAGATTTTTCATAGTATTTTTCAGGATTATAATTCGATGGAGCTTTAGGTAATCCAGCTAAAAATGCAGCTTCCGCTAAAGTAATATCGTCTATTGATTTGTTAAAATAAATTTGAGCCGCTGCAGCAACCCCATATGCCCCTTTCCCTAAAAATATTTGATTAAGATATAATTCTAAAATTTGTTCTTTAGTAAACGCTTTAGTAATTATATATGATAATAATACTTCTTTGATTTTTCTCTCTAATGTCTGACTAGGATTTAATAAAAAATTTTTAACAACCTGTTGAGTAATAGTTGATCCACCTTCTACCTTTTTATGATATAATAAATTAAAAATATTATTAATACTTGCTCTAGTAATTCCAAAAATATCTATCCCCTTATGTTCAAAAAAATTATGATCTTCAGCAGAAATAAATGCATTTATCAGTAATTGTGGAATAGCTTTAATAGAAACGAAAATCCTATGTTCTAATGCATATTCCTCTAAAAGTTTTCCATCTATTGAATAAAGCCGAGTGCTAGCAGGAGGGTGATAATTAGCTAGATATGAATAATCTGGTAAATCCCTAGTATAGTAATATACGAAATATGATGATATGCCTATAAAAATTAGAATTGCCCAAAAAATTAATTTTAGAAATATGCGTAGCATAAATTAAATATTCTACCGACTAAATAAATTTCTTAATCCATTTTTTTTTAAGAGCTATCTCTTCTAAACAAGCTATTTTAATTTTTTGTGTTTTTTCTATATTTTGTATAAAACAACTTGCTTCTATCAAAGAATCATATGTTCCTGCATCAAACCAAGTTATAGTTTTAGGTAGCAAGCACACTTCTAAATTTTTTTCATCAAGATACATGTTATTTATATCTGTTATTTCTAATTCCCCTCTACTGGAGGGTTTTAATTTTTTTGCCTTATCAATTACTGTATTATCATAAAAATATAATCCAGTAACTGCATAGTTGGATATAAATTGTTTGGATTTCTCTATAATTTTATTAATTTGTCCATTATCCTTAAATTCAATTACCCCATAATTTTCATGCTCTGTAACAAAACACCCAAATATTATTGCACCATCTTTTAAATTTTTAGCACTAGTAACTTGGGCAATCATTTCATCTCCACAAAAGATATTATCTCCTAAAACTAGACATACATTGTCATCTCCAATAAATTTTTCAGCAATAATGAATCCCTCTCCTATTCCATTCGGTTTTAACTGAGTTTGATATAATAAATTAATCCCAAACTGACTTCCATCTCCTAATAATTTTTTAACTAAACTTTGACTCTCAGGAGCTGTGATAATTAAAATATCACGAATTTCAGCTAGCATTAAAATTGCTATAGAATAATAAATCATTGGTTTGTTATATACAGGTAACAGTTGCTTTGCAATAACTTTAGTTAATGGATATAACCTCGTACCACTTCCTCCAGCTAAAATAATTCCTTTCATTATCGATATATTTTTTATATTGTTTACAACAATATTCTATTATCATCAAAAAACAATACATAAAATAGTATACATTGTATATGTTCTATAATAGAGTAGAATGTTAAATTAAATTACATAAAATTTATGAAAAAATATAGTGTTATTATAATTGTATTATTATTAATATCACTTAAAACCACAGCAGAATTACAAGAAAGCGATATTTTAAGTAAACAATTACAGGAAGGTAATATAGAATCTCCAATAGATTATGATCGTATGTCAGCTTATGAAAAGGAAATTCAAATTCTTAATAAAAGAACCGAATTACTAGAACATGATATTTCAGAGATAAAAATAAAATTATTAGAATTAACTTCCAATAAACAACCTGTGGAACAAAAAACTCTTTCTAATAAAAATTTAGATAATAGTTCAGTAAATCAAGAAAAATTGAGCAAACCAAAAACAGAAAACATATCTCTAGCACAAGATAAACAACAATATGATTTAGCTTTATCTATGTTAAAAGAAGAAAAGTTTGAACAATCAGAAAAAATATTTTCTAATTTCATTATAAAATATCCAAATAGTGAACTACAAAGTAATGCTAGGTTTTGGTATGCAGAAACTTTCTATCGCCGTAATCAATTTGAACAAGCTGCTTTGAACTATTTAAAAGGATATAAATTTTTTCCTAAGGGAAATAAAGCTGCAGATTCTTTATTAAAATTATCTATATCATTAGAAAAAATAGGCAAAACAAAGAATGCTTGTGAAATGGTTAATAAACTGGAAAAAGAATTTCCTATTAGATCTACTTCTTCGATAGAAAGAACACAAGAAATTAAAAGAAAATGTAAGTGCAACTAATGACTGAGGATTTATTAACAGAAATAAAGTCTGATTATAAAAATGAAAGAACTATCTTGTTCTTAAAAAAAAGCTTACCCTACACTATAGTATTTACTATACTAATAGTGATTAGTATGTTAATGTATCAACAATATGTAGATAAAAAAACAAAACATCTCATGTTAATGGGAGATCTATTACTTGATACTGAAAACATTAAAAATAACGCTAATTTAGAAAAAGAATCGCTACAGTATATTATCAATAATGCTAATAATCATATTGCAGATATAGCAGCATTAAGGTTAATTTTTTCACAAAATGGGAAAACAATTTTAAAAGAATTACAAAAAGTTGTTGATAATAATAATTATCATAATATAACTCAAAATTATGCCAAGTTAATTTGGGTTAGTATAGCATTAGATATGGATACTTTAACTTCAGAACAACAGGTTATAATGAATACATATACAAACTCCGTTAATGAAAAAGAAGTTTTTTGGGGATCTCTTAATCTATTAGATAGTCTTTGGTTAATTAAACAAAATAAGATAGATTTAGCTATAAAAGTATTACAAAAAGTAATTACTAGTCATATGGTTGGGTATGAAGTAAAAAATCAAGCAAAAGCGATATTAAGTAATATAATGAATGGAGAAAATAGTGTCTAAATTTTTATTAATTATTATATGTTGTATAACTTTATTCAGTTGTAACGGTGGAAAAAAAACTAAAAACTTAGTTGATTTTACACCAAAGCTTAGTCAAGAAATGCAAGCTTTCCAATATATCCTTCCTAACAAAACAGTTAGTACTGATATTTGGGATGATAATATTAATCTACAACCTTCTAATTTGAGTATATCTAATTTTAGTGGTAAGTTTAATACTATTAATATACCTACTTTACAAAGCCCTCCTATTATAGTAAAAAATACTTTGTTTTTTATAGATACTAAGGGTATAGTTAGAGCATATCAACTAGAACCTTGGAAGCTATTATGGTCTTATGATATAGATCAATCAAACAAGTACAAATATTTTAGTGGTGGAATAGTTTATAATGAAAATTTATTGTATATAACAAATGGCAGTAGATACTTAATAACAGTTAATGCTAACACTGGCCATGAAATATGGAGAAAAAAATTTAGCGATTTATTAATTATACCTCCTTTTATCTATGATCAAAAAATTGTAGTACAAAATATCAGTAATGAGCTTTCCATAATTGATTCTAATGGAAATTTAATTTTCCAATATGGAAATATTCCAGCTACTTTATTTTTAAAAACTTCTGCTAAACCTATCGTTACTAACAATAAGTTAATAATTAGTGATTCTGCAGGGCAATTTTCAGCAATTGAAATTGATAAAAAACAATTATTATGGCAAATAAATTTAATTAAAGCCGAAAATGATATACCAGATTTAATTCCAGTTAATTTAATACATACACCTATAGTAGATCGAGATATAATTTACGCAGCTGTAAGCAATGGGTTGTTAATGAAATTAGATGTTTTGGATGGTAATTATTATTGGAAAAGACAAATACTAGATATTCAAACTATGAATAAAGCTGGAAACTTATTATTTGTCACTACAAATGGTAAACAAGTAGCAGCTATATCCACTGATACTGCTAAAGTAGTATGGACTACTGATTTAGAATCGAAAAATAAAAAAATTACACAATTCTTATCTCCAATTATTATTAATGATAAATTGGTAATTATTAATAATATTGGAAAATTATACATATTATCTCCTGTTACTGGAAAAATTATAAAAACCCTATCTATAAAAACTAATGCATTAAGTTTTGCAGCCACAAAATCTAGATTTTATATCTTTACTAAAAATAGTATTTTGCAAAGTAAATAATTAACATGATTTTAGAAAAAGTATGAATAGATTACATAAATTTTCTAATTCACCTTCTAAGCTTATTCTATTTTTTATAAAAAATAAACCAGGACATATAATATCGTTATTAATAATTACTTTAATAATTGGAACAACTCCAGCGTTAGATGGAATATTAGTAAAACTTTTTCTAGATAAAATAAGTAGTTTTAACACCAATACAGTAGTAGAATTACCTGGAGTTATTATATGGTGGATTGTCTTATATTTTATATATTATGAAATTTGGAATATTATATGGCGTTTATATGATTATGTATTTTTTAAAACTTGGCCTGTTTTAAAAGGAATAGTAGTAGAATTTTTTTTTAACTACATTATTGATCATAGTCATAGTTTTTTTCAAATTAATTTAACTGGGGATATTGTAAATCGAATTACAGAAGCCTCTCGTTCGCTTGAAATGATTTATAGTATTTTTATAGAACTTTTATTACGTAAAGGAGTAGCTTTAATTGCTAGTATTTTTGCACTATATTACGTAAATCCTATCTTGGCTTTAATATTTATTATTTGGTTAGTGGTATTTTGTTCTATAAGCATGGCCTTTTCTAAAAAAATAAAAGACTATTCTAATACTTATTCAAGAAATAAAGCAATCTTATCTGGAAAACTTGTTGATACTATTAGTAATATTTTTAATATTAGAATGTTTTGCAGGCAAAATTATGAAAAAAAATATCTAAAGAACGTTATAAACTCAGTAGTCGAAAGTGACATTAAAATGCAATGGTTTATGTTTAAACTTAGATACATTTTAAGTTTATCCTGTAGCATTGTTATTATCAGCATGCTGTATTATGCATCGTTTAAATATAGCAAAACGTTACTTACTATAGGAGATTTTGCATTAATAATAACTATCTGTAGCGAAGTCTCAAATAATATTCTTGATACAGGTCAAAATTTTGGAGATTTTTTTGAACAATATGGAGCTTTTTCTCAAAGTTTGAGTTTATTATTTAAACATGATATTAGTAATAATATTAACGCTAAACAATTAGAAGTTACCAATGGAACCATAGAATTTAAACAAGTGAATTTCTCATATAAAGACATATCAGGAAATTTACATATTTTTAAAAATAAAAATATAAAAATTTTAGGAAAACAAAAAATTGGATTGGTTGGGCATTCTGGATCTGGAAAATCTACATTTGTTAGTGTAATTTGCAGATTACATGATTTAGATCAAGGACAAATATTAATAGATAACCAAAACATTGCATTAGTAACTCAAAAATCTTTACATGAAAATATTAGTATTATTCCTCAAGAATCTATATTATTTCATCGTTCTATAAAAGAAAATATTCAGTATGGAAAATTAAATGCCACGGATGATGAAATATATCAAGCTGCTCAAAAAGCGCATATCCATACTTCTATTTTATCTTTACCTAAAGGGTATGATACTATCTGTGGAGAAAGAGGAAACATTTTATCTGGTGGACAAAAACAACGGATTATTATTGCAAGAGCGATTTTAAAAAACGCTCCAATCTTAATTCTTGATGAAGCAACAAGCTCTCTTGATAGTATTACTGAGAAACTTATTCAAGAATCACTACATTATTTAATGGAAAATAAGACAGTTCTAATTATTGCTCATAGACTTAGTACTCTTGTAAACACGGATAGAATACTAGTCTTTGATAACGGATCTATTGTTGAAGATGGTAATCATAAAAATTTACTTGTTCCAGAATCTTTATATTACAAATACTGGAATTCACAGATGCAAATCTTTTAGCTTACTCATACTGCTCTTACTTGAAAAGTTGGTAGACGAAGTCAAACTTCGAAAGGAGCAAGGAGTTGCAAAATCGAGCAGCGGAGTGTGCTTAGACGCACATGAGCAGCACAGAGTTTGCGGAACGACATAGCCAACTTTTGGAGTTTGACGAGTATATTACCTCCCTTTACTGCTTTTAGATGGTGGCAAAAACGAAGGAACAGGAAGTTTAAATCCTTTAAACATGGAACTTAAATCTGCATATTTAAATAGACTACAATTTTCCAATGAACCTAAAGCGCTGGTAGAAAATATGCTACCAAGACCAAACGTTGCTACATTTAATAAATTAGATTTTTCAGCAGTTTCACTAATTGTTTGTGATATAGAAGAAGATTGCTGATTGCTCCCATGTCCTACGGATGATAAATTATCAAAAGACATATAAATACCTACCATTTATTATTCTCTCATATTATAAAATAATATAATATTTCTTCTTCTTTATCAAAGAGAAAAATCAACTCCAGATTAAACTAGAAACAATTATGAATCTAATAATAATATATTTCCAAGAATTTTGCTTTTATCATGTATTGAACAAATGATTTCATAATCATCTAAATCTATTTCAGTAAGCACTAATTTACTATAACCCAACATATTTTCATTAGGTAAATTTTCAACAAAATCACTAAAACTCTTAAGAAGGTCTATTTTTGTATTTATAATTTCTTCTACAGCTTTTTTTTCTTCCTTGGAGTCAATAGATCCAAATATATTATCGCATATTTTTACAAGTTCTAAACCTTTGGCTGCTATATCTATATTAATTTTTGGAAAATTTTCAACAAAATCATTCCCTATTTTTCCTAAATTAACACATATATTTATTTGCACTGAAGGATACTTTTCTACATCTTGATCGAAGAAAATGTTATTTCTCATGCTATTTTTTTTATTATATATCAATTCAAATTGATTCTCTTCAATAATAGAAAAACCTCCTCCACCACTAAAAGTTAGAATCCCATCATTATCAATTTTTATTTTTGTAATCATAGATTGAAAAATACATTCTTCCATAATTTGCTGCTTTATAGGTTTCCAAACATGAAGTGCGCTTGCTATGCTCCCTTGATAACTGGTTGATATAATAAAGTTTGCTTGTGCGTTTGATAAACCATATTCTTTTGTTAATTCTTGCAGCAATTCTTCAATATTATTGCATTTTAATAACTTGTTCGATTCATGATTTTCTATGTATAAATTTTTGTTCCTATTAAGGTCAGATTCTATCTGTTCTATTAATCGCGGATCGTTAAGTTTATTTTTCAAATCTGGATATTTTTTATAAAAATTTTTTTTATTACTTGAGTCATAAAGTGGATCTAATTGAGATATATTCTTAATATCCTGAATCTCACTTTTGCATACATCTTCCGTACAAAAGCTCCATGACTCTACATTCTTTTTATATTCAGTATTATTTTTTTGGGGAAAAAAGAAGTTTACAACATGCTTCATAAAAAATATAAGTTTTTGTATAAATTATATTTTAAGATTAAACTAAATTAAGTTAATTAAATAATAAAAAGAGAATGTTATTATGAACTCAAAATCCAGATTATTAAAAATATGTTTTCAAGAAAATATTTCAAAAGATAACGCTATATATTTGATATTAGATACAAGTTTAAATTTACAACAGATACAAAATTTAAAAATTAACGATACTTGTCTCAATCTCGCTAAACAAGCAATAACTAAAAATATTTTCAATGGAGAATATGAAAAATTAAATTTATTTACATATTTAGATGAAGAAGAAATAAAATATTTAGTCTTAGTTGGGGCAGGAAGAACAGAAGAACTAACAAACTACAAATTAGAAAAATTAGGTGCAATGATTTATAATCATGCAAATAGTCTAAAATTACAATCTATTTCAGTAATATCTCAACAACAAAATACTAATTCGATTTCTATAGGCGCAAGATTAAGTGGATACACTTTTAATAAGTATCTAACAAAAAAAATAGAGAATACGTTAGAAGAAATGAATATAATTTCTAAGGATAAGAACATCTTAGAATATGATGAGGTTATTAATAGTATATTTTTAGCTCGAGATTATGTTAATGAACCTGCAAATAAATTATATCCCGATAACTATGCAAAGCTTATAGCAGAGGAGTTAGAAAAATTTGACATAGATGTTGAAATTATAGGAGAAAGAGAGATAGATCATTTAGGTATGAATGCTCTTTTAGGTGTTGGGCAAGGTTCCAATAAAGAATCAAAAGTTGTAGTAATGAAATACTATGGATTAGAAGACAAAAACACCCCTCCTTTAGCATTCGTTGGAAAAGGAGTTACATTTGATAGTGGAGGTATATCATTAAAGCCATCTGAAGCTATGAAAGAAATGAAAAAAGATATGGCTGGATCTGCTGTAGTAGTTGGATTAATTCGAGCTCTTGCGGCAATGAAAACAAAAATAAATGTTGTAGGAGTAGTTGGATTAGCCGAAAATATGTTAGGTGGAAATGCACAGAAAGTAGGTGATGTAGTCGCAACTATGTCTGGTAAAACAGTGGAAATTTTAAATACTGATGCAGAAGGAAGACTAATATTGGCCGATATATTATGGTATACGCAAGATAAGTTTAAACCTCAGCTAATGATTGATCTCGCAACTTTAACTGGAGCCATTGCTGTAGCATTAGGAAGTACATATGCTGGCTGTTTTAGCAACAATGAAGAATTAGCAGAAAGATTACTTAAAGCTGGAGCTCAAGTAGAAGAAAAATTATGGAGAATGCCACTTCATGAAGACTATGATAAAATGATCAAGTCCCCCATAGCTGATTTATGTAATATTTCAACTACTGGTAGTGGAACAGCCGGTAGCAGTACCGCATCTCAATTTTTACAAAATTTTGTTAATAATGTTCCTTGGGCTCACTTAGATATTGCAGGAGTTAGTAGTGATAAAAACCCGTTATCTAAAGGAGCTACTGGATTTGGAGTACGACTACTGTATCAATTAATTAAAGATTATTATGAAAATAAATAAAGATCCATATGTTTTTGTTATAGGTAATGAAAAAGGAGGTGCAGGTAAAACTACTTGCACTATGCATTTAATTACAGGTTTATTAGATTATGGATTAAAAGTGAAAAGTATTGATACAGATAGTAGACAATGCTCTCTAACAAGATATTTGCAAAATCGACAAAAATATAATGAACTAAACCATAATCAGAAAGTTTTAATGTCTGATCATTATTTAATTAAATTAAGTAATGCATCTTCAATTGACGAACAGGAAAACGAAGAAAGAAAAAATTTTCTTGACGCATTTGAAGATAATTCGAATCAACCTGATGTAATAGTAATTGATACCCCAGGACATAGTTCTTTCTTATGTCGTCTTGCTCATTCTTATGCTAATACTATAATAACTCCAATAAATGATAGTTTTTTGGATATAGACGTATTAGCAAAAATAAATCCTGAGAATTTGTCTATAATTAGTCCTTCAATTTATAGTGAAATGATTTGGCAACAGAAATTACAAAAAGCACATAGGGATTATGGAACAATTAATTGGATTATTTTACGAAATCGACTAAGTAGCGTTGACGCTATTAATAAACGACAAGTAGCTAAAGTACTAGAAGAATTATCCAAAAGAGTAAGTTTTAAAATTGCTCCTGGTTTTAGTGAACGAGTCATTTTTAGAGAGTTATTTCTACAAGGCTTAACTTTACTTGATCTTTTAAAAATAAATTCTGGAAAATCTTTAACTATGTCTCATATTGCTGCAAGACAAGAGCTGCGTGGTTTCCTAAAATTTCTCAATATCAAAGAGTTATTTTTGAAGACATAATCATATATAAGAAGCTTTATATGATGATAAAGTAGATGATTTTTTAGAAGTCTATATCAGCACAGCAGCGCAACAATGTCAATGGAAGATGTACTAAGTATAATTTTAGTTTTGGATATAATAGAAAAAGAAGATGATTATGAAACAGTAGATTATATTTTATCTAGAGATGATGTTAGTTCTAATGTTTTAACTACAACTAATAACAGTAATCAAAGTGCTATATGTATTGATTTAGGAACTACAACTTCAGAAGAATATTAATGACAATAAGAGGTTTTATTGAAAATAAATAAGAGCTTGTTTAATAAAACTAAAATAGACACTGAAACTTTTGAATGTTTACACTGGTGTATAGATGGAGGAGAATTTTTTACTAAAACTGAAATAATTGACATCTATTTAAAACCTTTATATTCTGAAGAAGATCTTCTTAACATATAGAATATATTTTAAATAAGTGGTTTGAGATAGAGTTTATAAAATTTTGATGAAAGACACTTTGTTATCACATTATTAGTTAGAATGAAACATAATACATGCACAGATCTTCCTCAAGGATTTTTGATTACTAAATTAAATAATATAATAAATTGGGCACATAGTAATTCTTTATGGCCATTAACCTTTGGGCTATCATGCTGTGCAATTGAAATGATGCAAACTGTTGGTAGTAGATATGATATAGACCGGTTTGGAATGCTGTTTAGAGCAAGTCCTAGACAAGCAGATTTAATGATTGTAGCTGGAACTGTTACAATCAAAATGGCAAAGGTTATACGTAGAATTTATGATCAAATGACTGAACCTAAATGGGTTATAGCTATGGGAAATTGTGCTATCAGTGGTGGATATTTCCCATCTTATTCTGTAGTTCAAGGATGTGAACACATAATTCCTGTAGATATTTATGTTCCTGGTTGTCCGCCTACTCCAGAAGCGTTATTATTTGGAATTTCATTACTACAAAAAAAAATATGCAATAAAATTTAAATTACTATAGCATACCACTAAATGCTAGAGACTTTAAATACAGAAACTACAGATTCAAAAAAGTTAGTAAATAGGCATGCTATTTTTCTTATATTATGCTTAATTCTAAACCAATGACGCTCAATTGGATTTAAATCAGGCGAGAGTAGGTAGGTAAAAATAGGGCATGGTGGTACCACCCATATGTATTCGATCAAGCCGCGCTTATTTTAATGTGTTTTATGAAAACTAATGTTGTCCATAACAACGATTTGACCAGGTTTTAAATGAGAAAATCAAAATAAGCTTCAAATATACTGCTCTTACTATGAAAATAACATTATTTTTTGAAATTTGTCTATAGTTATTTAGTATTAGGCTATAGCACATAATTTACAGAGTTGAATAAGGTAAAATACTGTAGAATAAATTACAAAACCAATATTGTTCCTTTTATATGAAATTCAAATTCTGTAAAGATATTATTTTTATATAACCTTTGCTTCCAGTATTTAAGTATAAAAAAGTATAAAATGGTGGGCGATAACAGGCTTGAACTGCCGACCTCCTCGGTGTAAACGAGATGCTCTACCAACTGAGCTAATCGCCCTAAAAATTTACTCCTTTCCTTGCTGTAACTTTTTAGTATATTCAAAATTCAAAGCTTTTACAGCATAGAGCCACATTATAACTATAAAGAAGAATATAGC
Source organism: Rickettsiaceae bacterium (assembly GCA_963676335.1). Classification (GTDB taxonomy): domain Bacteria; phylum Pseudomonadota; class Alphaproteobacteria; order Rickettsiales; family Rickettsiaceae. The sequence continues at coordinate 554,305 of OY781057.1, read as the reverse complement.
TCCAAAATATGGGGCTGCTTCTGTAAATGTTAGAACTGGAAAAATAATAAAAAATGATGATTGAATAACTGCTCCTCCAGCTTTACCTAATCGTCCCCCAATTACATCTACTGCAGCCTTTCCTTTTGATTTTAATTCGTTATCAAGAGGAATATAACTCATTTCCTTAGTAGAATCAAATAAAGAATATTTTGTAGCTTTACTTAAAATATTTTGTACCATTCCCACATTAACAGCTACTACTAAAGGCGAAGAAACTAATATTCCAGTTAAATAAAGACTTATAGAATCATTAAAGAAGATTAATCCAAAAAACATAACTCCAGTTAATAAAATAATAAGGGGAGTTATCATAGCAGCAGTTTTCCATGACAATTTTCTTAAAATATTACTACCTATAATCATAACAATGATAGCAACTGTGCCTTGCCAAGCTTGAAAATATCCCATGAATCTTGTGTATGCTTCTTCAGTAGGATACAACTCTCTCATTTTAGACTTCCAAACACCTTCAACTAAATTTATTGAAATACCATATGCCAAAACTAATATTGCAATTAATCCTAAGTATTTAGAAGAAAAAATCATTTTAAAACTTTCACTTATACTTAATTTAGTCTTTGATTTTTTAACTTTGGGATTTTGAGCTCCATCAACTAGTCTTGAATCAGTTAATACATATTTATTTATCCATGCGTATATAATCATTATTATAAAACCACTTAGAATCATAAATATAAAGATAGGAAAAAACTCTTCACTGTTATTGGATTTTACCACAACCTCTTCTCCTTGAGCTTCAGTATTTAAAAAGTAGCCCAAAACGCAACCTGTCGCTACTAATCCAAAATTTCCTATTAACCCAAACATTGAATAAAATCTCTTAGCTTCATCTGTTCTCGTTATCTGATTAGCGAACTGCCAAAACAATAAAGTATTGATTACCGTCCCCCATAATTCTGACATAGTATAGAATGTAGCAAAACTCCATTGCCCCCCTATCCGTATAAACCATTTAAAATTTGGAAATTGCTGACTAAGTCTTTCTATAACCTCTGGATCAACATTCACAAACTCTTTATTTGGATATAAAAAAAATGCAAACAATGTTATATATCCTATAAATATACTGGTCAAAGTATAAAATACTTTAGACGGCTCAAGTATATTACAAAGCTTAGAATATAATAACATTACTAATATAGCTGAAGGAAGCACAATATATGTCTTTAAAAAACTTATCGCCTCTGGTCCTATACTTGTTACAACAAAACCATCCTTAATTGATCTTAATAGTGAATAGTTAAATAATATAAAAAACATCATAATAGCCATTGGAATAAATTTTTTATTTTCATATCCCTCAATTGGCCAAATAATACGTCTAAGCGATTGACTACAACTTCCTTTCATAAAACCCTCAATTATATTCTTATATAATCCGTTATATTTTTATAAAAATTATACATTTTTTATAAAATATTTCCATTAGAATTTACAATATTTTCTTTAGCTTTCTTTGAATAAGAATCTAATTTAAAATTAAGCTTTAAATTCAATTTTCCAGTACTAAGTAATTTAATTTTTTTAGATTTATGGCTATTTTTAATAACTTTTAACTCAGATAACAACTCTTTTGTAATTGTATCGTTTTCAAAAATTTTTCCACATTTAACTAACACCATAATAGTTCTTATATTGATTGTAAGATATTTTAAAGACGAAATACAATGAAAACCCCGTTTAGGTAATCTTTTTATAATACTAGTCTGCCCTCCTTCGAATCCTTTAATAGCCACCCCAGAACGAGCTTTTTGACCCTTAACACCTTTTCCACAAGTTTTACCTAAACCACTTCCAATTCCTCGCCCAAGACGTTTTCTGTTCTTTTTAGAACCAGGTACGTTTTTAAACTCATTTAATTTCATTGTTATCCTCTAAAATTATATCCTCTAAAATTAATATTTCTTCAACTTTAACTAAATGCTTAACTTTATTAATCATTCCTTTAATAGAATTATTATCATCTACTATTCTACTTCTACGTATTTTATTTAACCCTAGTCCTATTAATATTTTTTTTTGCTTATTATTTCTACCTATAGAACTAGCTATTTGGGTAATTTTAAATTTTCTATTCACTGTAATACCGATTCTTTTATATATTTTTTCTTTACAAACAACTCACTAATTTTCTTTCCCCTCTTTTCAGCTATAATTTTAGGAGTATATAGACTTTCTAAAGCATTAAAAGTTGCTTCGATCATAGAATAAACATTTGAAGATCCTATAGATTTTGCTACCACATCAGCGACACCAAGTAATTCTAATACAGAACGCATAGCTCCTCCTGCAATAATACCCGTACCAGCTTTAGCTCGCCTTAGAATTACTTTCACTGTTCCACTCTTACCCTCAATATCATGATGTATTGTACGATTTTGGTATAATGGTATTCTTTTTAACCGTTTTTTAGCTAAAAAAGAAGCTTTTTGCCGAGCCTCTGATACTTCATTTGCTTTTCCATGAGCATATCCAATACGTCCTGCTTTATCTCCTACTACAACACATGCTGAAAAAGAAAATTTTCTACCACCTTCCACTACTTTAGTTACCCTTTTAACCTTAACAAGAGATTCTAAAATAGATTCGTCCATTTGTTTATTCTTCATATTTTACATTCCATTAAAAATTTAATTCTTTTCTAGCAGAGTCAGCTAATTCCTTAACTACTCCATGATATTTATATCCACCTTTATCAAATACTACTTTATTAATACCTAAAGCGACGGCTTTAGCCGCTAATACACTTCCTACTTTCATAGCTAACTCTTTATTGCAATTAGATTTATTTAACCTTCTAATATCTTTATCTAAAGTGGAGGCTGAAGTCAAAGTTATCCCCTGCTTATCATCTATAATTTGGGCATAAATATGCTTATTAGATTTAAATATAGAAAGCCTAAAACGATCTTCAGATAATCTATTTCTAACTCGTCTTTTTCTAATATCAAAACGTATTTTTTTATTTCTCATAATAAGTGTTATATTTATTTTTTAGTTTTCTTCCCTTCTTTCCTTAAAATAAATTGTCCCTTTTTCTTAATCCCTTTTCCTTTATAAGGTTCAGGTGGCCTTTGCTTAATTACTGTAGCAATAAATTGACCCAACTGTTCTTTATCTATACTGTTTAAAAGTATAACATTTTGTTTAGGTACTTCAACATTAATTATATTAGGAACTTGTATTTTTGTATTATGACTTTTTCCTAATGATAAATTAAGGTAATTATTCTTTATTGAAGCCCTATACCCAACACCATTAACTTCTAATTCCTCTTTAAACCCATGCTTTACACCTTTAACCATATTAGCAATTATACTTCTAACCGTTCCCCACATAGCTAAAGTATGCTTTTCCTCATCTAAAGGCTTAATTAATATCTGTTTATTTTCATAAATTATTTCTATATTTCCAGAAAATAACTTTACTAATTCCCCTTTAGGGCCTAATATTTTAACTATCTTTTTATCAATACCAACAGTTATATCATCAGATACCGATATTGGTAATTTACCAATTCTAGACATACACTCCTTTACTTTAAAAAACTTTACTCTTTATTTAACTAAGAAAATTTACTGAATTATCAAAAACAATAAAATTTCTATCAAAACATCCTACAAAGGACCTCCCCTCCTAAATTTAACCGTCTAGCATCTCTATCAGACATTATGCCTTTAGAAGTAGATAATATATATACTCCCATACCACTTTTATACTCTATTAATTCATTAATAGCACGATAAATCCTTCTACCTGGTTTAGATATTCGAGTTATTTCATAAATAACTGGTTTCCCATTAAATGAATATTTCAAATCTACTTCAATTTCTTTAATGTTTTTCCTTATTTCTTTAATTGCAAAACTAGCTATATATCCTTCACTTTTTAAAACTGATAAAATACCCTCCTTCTCTTGTGAATAAGGAGCAACAATAGACATTAATTTACTTCTTTGCCCATTACGTATCCTAGTTAACATATCTGCAATAACATCTGACATATAAATACCTTTTTTTTACCAACTAGCCTTCTTTAAACCAGGAATTAATGCAAACCCAGCAAATTTTCTTAACATATTTCTTGATAATTTAAATTTTCTATAATACCCTCTTCCACGACCAGTTAATTCGCAACGATTTCTAATACGATTTTTTGCTGAATTTCTAGTTATTTTAGATAAATCCAAAACTAACGCAAAACGATCCTCCAAGGAAATATTTTTATCATAAATTTTCTTTTTTAAATCTTCTCGTTTAGTTAAGTATTTTTGACATATCCTTTTTTTTCTATTGTTATTTTCTATAATACCTTTTCTAGCCATATAATACTTTCCTATCTTTTTTAATTAAAAGGTAAATTAAATTTACTAAGTAAATTTAATGCTTCTTCATCGGTTTTAGCAGAAGTAACAATTGCAATATCCATACCTCGAATTTGATCAATTTTATCATAATCAATTTCAGAAAAAATTATTTGTTCTTTAATTCCAAAATTAAAATTCCCTCTTCCATCAAAACCTTTTTTAGAAAAACCTCTAAATTCCCTCCCTCTAGGCAAAGCAATGAATACTAACCTTTCTAAAAAATCATACATTCTACTTTTTCTTAATGTAACTTTACATCCAATACTCACTCCTTCCCTTAATTTAAAATTTGCTATAGATTTTTTTGCAAAAGTAAATATAGGCTTTTGCCCAGAAATCAACGTTAAATCATTAAGAGCATTATTAATAATTTTAGAGTCAGAAACAGCTTCACCTACCCCCATATTGATAACAATTTTCTTAATATAAGGAATTGCCATTAAATTTTTATATCCAAACTGTTTCTGTAAATCAGAACGAATACTACTTTCATATAATTCTTTAAATCGTTTAAACATATACTATATATTATAATTTATCAATTATTTCTCCAGATTTTTTTGCAAATCTGATTTTTTTACCATCTTGTAAAAATTTAAATGCAATTTTAGTAGGTATATCGATTTTAGGATCTATATGTGAAACATTAGAAACATGTATAGGCATTTCTTTGTAGGTAATTCCACCATGCTGACTTTTTGTAGGCTTAGAATGCTTAGTAACTACATTTATTCCAGATATCATAATCTTGTTTTCTTTTGGAAAAGCTTTTATAACCTTCCCCCTCTTGCCCTTATCCTTTCCTGTTATAACTATTACTTCATCTCCTTTCTTAATTTTTAACTTAACTATACTCATAAAACCTCACTAGCCAAAGAAACAATTTTTATAAAATTTTTATCTCTTAATTCTCTAGGCACAGGCCCCAAAATACGAGTACCTAAAGGTTCACCTTGTTTATTTAATAATGCAACTACATTATCATCAAAAGAAATCCAACTACCATCAGAACGCACAATATTACTTTTAGTTCTAATAATTACTGCTTTATATATCTCTCCTTTTTTAACCTTACAATAAGGAATTGCATTTTGCACGGAAACAACAATAACATCCCCTATGCCCGCTATTACTCGATGAGATCCCCCTAAAACTTTAATGCATTTCACTTCCTTAGCTCCAGAATTATCTCCTAATCTCAATACTGTTTCCATTTGAATCATAAAAATCTCTATTTAATATACAACATGCCATTTTTTTGTCTTAGACAATGGCCTACTTTCAATTATCACAGCCATATCCCCTACTTTATATTTATTTTCAGGATCGTGAGCTGCATATTTTTTAGAAGTACGAATAATTTTAGAATATAGAGGATGCTCCACTCTTTTTTCAACACGAACTATTATAGTCTTATCGTTACAAGAACTCACTACTACCCCTTTAATAATTTTTTTTGGCATATATTTTTTTCATTTTTGATAAGTTTTTTCATTGTATTTCCTAATATGAAATTCAGTACTAATTCTTGCAATATTTTTTTTAATAATTCGAAACCTACTAGTATCTGTTATTTCTTTCATAACTTTTTGAAACCTTAAACTAAATAATTCTCGCTTTAAAGAAAAAAGTTCCTTAACTAATTCTTCTAAAGACAATGTTTTAATCCTTTGTAAAAAATTATTACTCATATCTTTTAACTATTTTAGTTTTTATAGGTAATTTAGCCTTAGCTAATTCTAAAGCCCTTATTGCTACATCTTCTGGAACTCCACTTATCTCAAACAAAATTCTTCCCTTAGAGACCCGCGCAACAAAAAACTCAGGCGATCCTTTTCCTTTTCCCATTCGAACTTCTACTGGTTTTTTAGACACAGGAATATCTGGAAAAATTTTAATCCAAAATCTACCTTGTCTACGCATATGACGAACGGCGCTACGTCGCGCAGCCTCTATCTGCTTAGCTTCAATACGCCATATATCTAGAGATTTTAATCCATAATCCCCAAAAGCTAATGTAGCACCTCCTTTAGATTCAGAAGATACTCTACCCTTATGAGCTTTACGATATTTTTGCTTTTTAGGTGCTAACACAATTTTCTTACCTCCATTGTCCTTTTTTAATTTTCAACATTTTTGCATTTACAAATTGCAACCTTTACTCCTATAATTCCATATGTAGTTTTAGCTTCAGCTACACCATAATCTATATCTGCTCTTAAAGTATGTAAAGGAATATTTCCTTCTTTGTACCATTCAGTACGGGCTATATCAGCACCCATTAACCTACCAGAACAACTAATTTTAATTCCCTCTCCCCCTTGTTTCAAACATTTTTCTATAGCTTTTTTCATAGCTTGTCTAAAAGATACACGCTTTTCCAACTGCCTTGCAACCATGTTTGAAACTAAAGTAGCATTAATATCTGCTTTCTTTACATCAAGTACATCAATAAAAACTTCTCTATTTGTAATTTTAAATATTTTTTTACGTAATTTATCAATATCACTACCACTTTTACCTATAACGACCCCAGGTTTATTAACATGAAGTCGTACTATTATTTTATTAGGTAAATATTTTAATTCTATCCGCCCCACTTCAGCTTTTGCATATTCCGAATTAATCAATTTTCTAATTTTCAAATCCTGAATTAATAATTCTCCATAATTTTTTTTAGCAAAGAAAACAGAGTCCCATTCTTTGGTTATTCCTAACCTAAATCCACAAGGATTAACTTTTTGCCCCATATTATTCGCCCTCTACTAATTCTATATATAAATTACTAAGAAACTTTTTAATTCCCGCAGATCTGCCTCGGGCTCTAGGCATCATTCTTTTTAAAACCCCAGCTTTCCCAACCATTACAGTTTTAACAATTAATCTATCAATATCCATACCAAAATTATTTTCTGCATTAGCTATAGCAGATTGTAAACATTTTTTCACTTCTCTAGCAATTTTTTTTCGTTTCATAAAAGATAACTGTAATATCGCTTCAGAAACTTTAAGTGCTTTAATAACAGAAGCTACTAAATTTAATTTTCGTGGAGCTATTCTTATTTTTATTAAACTAGCTTTTACTGAAGTATTTTTATTTTTCATATTTATTTTCTTATAACTTTTTTATCTGCGCCACTATGGCCACGAAAAGTACGTGTAGGAGAAAATTCTCCAAGTTTTCTATTAACCATATCTTCAGTTATAGTTACTGGTATAAAATCTTTTCCATTATGAACTCTAAAAGTGAACCCCACAAAATCAGGAATAATGGTGGATCTCCTGGACCAGGTTTTAATAACATTAGATTTCCCAGATTCTATCAATTTTTGTATTTTTTTTAAAAGATACCCATCAACAAAAGGTCCTTTCCAAACTGAACGAGCCATATTCTATCCTTTTTATTTACGACGTTTAATAATAAATTTAGCACTTCTTTTATTTCTCCTAGTTTTTTTCCCCTTTGTAGATTTTCCCCAAGGCGTTACTGGATGTCTTCCTCCAGACGTTTTCCCCTCCCCGCCACCATGCGGATGATCTATTGGATTCATTGCTACCCCTCTTACAGTTGGACGTTTGCCTAACCATCGCACACGCCCAGCTTTACCATATGTAATATTTTTATTATCTGAATTAGACACAACTCCTATAGTAGCACAGCAATTTAAAGAAACCAACCTTAATTCGCCAGAAGCTATTTTTATCTGTGCATAACCATTGTCTTTTCCCATTAATTGAGCAAAAGTACCTGCAGCACGTATTAATTGCCCCCCTTTACCAGGTTTCATTTCAATATTATGAATTACACTCCCTACGGGAATATGACTAAGCGGTAAACAATTCCCTATTTTAATATCAGCATCTACACCGGATATAATTTTCTCGCCTACGTTTAGTTTTTGAGGAGCTAAAATATAAGTATATTCACCATCTTCATACTTAACTAAAGCAATAAATGAGCTTCTATTGGGATCATATTCAAATCTTTCAACAGTCGCATATACCCCCACTTTATTTCTCTTAAAATCTATAATTCTATATAATCTTTTATGCCCTCCTCCTCTATGCCTACAAGTAATCCTTCCTAAATTATTACGTCCTCCGGTTTTTCTTATTCCAACAGACAAAGATTTTACCCCTCTGCCCTTCCATAAAGACGATTTATCAATCTGTACTAAACCACGCAACGATGAAGTAACTGGTTTAAATTTTTTTAAAGCCATATTATTTAACTCCTCCTATATCTATAGCATTCCCGACGTCTAAGGTTACTATAGCTTTTTTAAAATCAGGTCTTTTCCCTAAAATATTACGAAATTTTTTTTGTTTTCCTTTAACATTTATAATATTTACTTTAGTAACTTTAACAGAAAAAATACTTTCTACCACTTTTTTTATTTCATATTTACTTATTTTTTTTTCTACCACAAAAATATATTTTCTAATATCCGCCAAAGATACAGCTTTTTCAGTTATAAATGGCCTCTTTATTTTATCCCAAATATTCATCCTAACCTCTTATGTAATATTTCTATAGTATCAATAGTTAAAAATAAATAATCATGTCTCATGATATCATATACATTTACAGAATCTTGAGGCAAAGTTGTAATATGAGGAATATTACGAATAGATAATAAAAAATTATTAAATTTAGAATAATCCCCCGCTATACAAAAACTTCCATTACCGAAAGCATCAAGAATTATTTTAGCTTTTTTTGTCTTTATTTGATCTAATTCAAAATTATCAATTATAAATAAATTATTAGTAATATTTTTCATGCTTAAAGCATGACAAAGCGCTAATTTTCTGATTTTTTTAGGCAACGCTATTTCATGACTTCTTACAATAGGACCATGAATATGCCCGCCTCCACGCATTTGCACAGCACGCAAAGTTCCTTTTCTAGCATTTCCAGTACCTTTCTGTTTAAAAGGCTTGCGCCCTGTACCGGATACCTCACTAACAGTTTTTATTTTGTGAGCACCACTTCTTCTTTTCGCTAATTGCCAATCTATTACAATCTTAATTATATCGGTTCGTATATTGCTTAAGTTAAATATTTTATCATTTAACTCCAAAGATCCAACTACATCTTTAGCCAGATTAAATACTTTTGATTTCATAATTTTATCCTTTTACTGCGTCAGAGACATAAACTATTCCTTGTTTAGAACCAGGGACAGCCCCTTTTACAATCAAAATATTATTTTCAGGATCAATATCCAATAATAATAAATTTTGCACAGTTCTCCTACGGCTTCCCATATGTCCAGCCATTTTTTTATTTTTAAAAACTTTCCCAGGATCTTGCCTTCCTCCAGTCGAACCATGCGAACGATGCGAGACAGAAACTCCATGAGAAGCCTCCAGCCCTCTAAAATTATGTCTTTTCATTGCACCAGCGAAACCTTTTCCTACAGTTACGCCTACTACATCAATACATTGGCCAACTAAAAAATGATCTACCCCAATAACTTCACCTATTTCCATAGTAAAACCTTCGGTAATTCTAAATTCTTTAATCTTTCTTTTTGGCTCTAATCCCACTTTAGCAAAAATACCTCTTATAGGTTTAGTAACCTTAGATAAATTTTTGATAGCCCCATATCCCAAAAGCAAAGACGAATACCCATGTTTTTCTTTATCTCTACACCCTATAACCTGACAAGGCTCTAATTGTAATAGAGTTACTGGAATTTTTCTTCCAGAATTATCAAAAAAACACGACATTCCGAGTTTTTTAGCAACCACACCAGTTCTTTTCATAAACAAATACTTATTATATAATTATGGATTTACATCAATTCTATACTTACATCAACTCCCGCAGCTAAATCTACTTTACATAACAAATCAGTAACTTCAAAAGTAGGATAATTAATTATAACCAATCTTTTTCTTGTTATAATTTCAAATTGTTCCCTAGATTTTTTATTAACATGCGGAGATTTATTTACTGTAAATCTTTCTATTTTACACGGTAAAGGGATAGGCCCATCTATATCCACTCCAGTTCTACGTAAAGTATTAACAATTTCTTGAGTTGCTTTATCAAGAGATTTGCAATCAAATGACTGTAAAACAATTTTCATTTTCTGATTATGCATTTAAACACCTATACCAATATTTTAACCACGACACCTTGTCCAACAGTTCTTCCGCCTTCACGTATAGCAAAACGCAAGCTTTCTTCCATAGCTATAGGAGAAATCAATTTAATTATAACATTTAAATTATCTCCAGGCATAACCATTTCTACATCTTTAGACAACATAATTTCACCAGTAACATCTGTTGTTCTAAAATAGAATTGTGGACGATATTTACTAAAGAAAGGAGTATGTCTTCCCCCCTCCTCTTTTGATAAGACATAAATTTCAGCTTCAAACTCTGTATGAGGAGTAATACTTCCAGTTTTAGCAAGCACTTGCCCTCTTTCAATTTCTTCTCTCTTGATACCACGCAATAATACCCCTACATTATCCCCAGCTTCTCCGCGATCTAAAATCTTACGAAACATTTCCACTCCAGTACAAATTGCTTTTTGTGTTTTAGTTATACCTACAATTTCTATTTCATCATTAACATTAATTATTCCGCGCTCTATACGCCCTGTAGCGACAGTGCCGCGACCAGAAATAGAAAACACATCTTCCACTGGCATCAAAAATGGCTTCTCAATATCTCTCTCAGGCTGTGGAATGAAGGAATCGATTGCATTCATTAACTCCAATATGGATTTTTCCCCTTCTGGATCTCCCTCCGAAGCCTTTAGCGCAGACCCATAAATAAATGGAGTAGTATCCCCAGGAAAATCATATTTATTTAATAAATCCCTTACTTCCATTTCTACTAAAGTAATTAAGTCAGGGTCATCGACCATATCAATTTTATTTAAGTATACTACTATTGCAGGCACACCAACCTGACGAGATAAAAGTATATGCTCTCTTGTTTGAGGCATAGGACCATCAGCAGCAGAAACGACTAAAATTGCTCCATCCATTTGAGCAGCTCCTGTAATCATATTTTTAATATAATCAGCATGTCCTGGACAATCTACATGTGCATAATGTCTTTTATCTGTTTCATACTCAACGTGAGCCGTAGAGATAGTAATACCACGTTCTTTTTCTTCTAGAGCAGCATCAATTTCATCATATTTTCTTGGCTTTGCTTTTCCTTGCTTTGACAAAACTAAAGTAATAGCTGAAGTCAAAGAAGTCTTTCCATGATCAACATGACCAATGGTACCAATATTACAGTGTGGTTTATTTCTTATAAATTTTTCTTTACTCATACAATAAGTACCCTTAAATAAATTATACATTACATTTTTTGGAGCGGGTGATGGGAATCGAACCCACGCAATCAGCTTGGAAGGCTGAGGCTCTACCATTGAGCTACACCCGCAACGTTTACTGGTGGAGAGAGTAGGATTTGAACCTACGAACGCTCACGCGGACAGATTTACAGTCTGTTGCTATTGACCACTCAGCCACCTCTCCTACTAATTTACCATTAATATCCTTTATAATAAAATAAGATATATCATTTTTAAAATAACTGCAATAAGGAGAGCATTAAATTAATAAGCCTATAGCAATATATAGTAAAAAATATTATCTTCTTGTCAAGAAGGTATTCTTAAAAATTAAGAAAATAAAAATGATTTATAAAATAAAACCATATTATATTTATGGGCTACATTCAACAATAGCCGCATTAAATAACAAGAATCGAGTTATTTTAAAAATATTATGTTCTCAAAAAATATATTTAGAATATCAGAAAATTATTTCCAACCATCCTTACAAAATTACACAAAACTCAGAATTAAGTAAAATATTACCACATAATTCTCTTCATCAAGAGATTGCAGTGTTAACTATGCCAATATCAAGTTTTAACTTTGAGAATATTAATTTTAATTCTAACATCGTTATTTGTGATCAAATTAATGATCCTCATAATATTGGAGCGATAATAAGATCTGCTGCTGCCTTTAATATTGGAACTGTAATTTTGACCATTAATCATTGCCCAAATGAAAACAGCACAATTGCTAAGGTAGCTAGTGGAGGTCTTGAATTTATAAAATTTATAGTAGTTAATAATATTAGTAATACTATAGACAAATTAAAAAAAATAGGATTTTGGGTTATTGGTTTAGATTCCAATTCACCAAATTCGCTTAAAAATTTCAATAAAAAAATACTTCAAGATAAAGTAGTATTAATTTTAGGTGCAGAAAATAAAGGACTGCGTCAATTAACTAAACAAAAATGTGATCTATTAATCAAAATACCGATATATAACATCGATAGTTTAAATGTATCTGCCACATCAGCAATAATTTTTTCAGAAATTGCAAACATTTATATTAAATAAAAATATCGCATGTATATTAATAGTAATTTTATTTACGTTAAAAAAAATATATGACTGATAAATTTAACACTATAAATAAAACAAAAAAAGCATTAATTACTGGAATTACTGGACAGGACGGTGCTTACCTTGCTGAATTTTTATTATCAAAAAATTACGAAGTACATGGTATCAAACGAAGGGCCTCTCTTTTTAATACCGCTCGTATAGATCATTTATATAATGATCCTCATGAAAAAAGATTAAATTTCAATCTCCATCATGGAGATTTAACAGATGCTTTAAGTTTAATTCGCATTATTCAAAAAGTACAACCAGATGAAATTTATAATTTAGGAGCCCAAAGTCAAGTTGCAGTATCATTTGAAGAACCAGAGTATACTTCGAATTCAGATGCATTAGGAGCATTACGGATATTAGAAGCTATACGTTTGCTTGGATTAGAAAGAAATACGAAATTTTATCAAGCATCCACCTCTGAATTATATGGATTAGTTCAAGAAACTCCTCAAAAAGAAACAACTCCATTTTATCCTCGATCACCATATGCAATTGCTAAGTTATACGCCTATTGGATTACGATAAACTATCGAGAAGCATATAATATATATGCATGTAATGGTATATTGTTCAATCACGAATCTCCTTTACGTGGCGAAACCTTTGTTACAAGAAAAATAACCAGAGGATTGTCGCGTATCAAATTAGGACTATACCCCCAACTCTACATGGGAAATATTGATGCATTAAGAGATTGGGGGCATGCAAGAGATTATGTTGAAATGCAGTGGCTAATGTTACAACAAGATACACCTGAAGATTTTGTCATAGCTACTGGAGAACAGCACTCAGTTCGAGAATTTATCGAACTCGCTGCCAAAGAATTAGACATTGATATAATTTGGAAAGGTGTCGGTATAGAAGAAAAAGGTTACGATTCTGCAACTGGAAATTGTATTATTGCTATAGATTCTAGATATTTTAGACCAACTGAAGTGAATACTTTGCTTGGAGACCCCTCTAAAGCAAAAGAAAAATTAGGATGGGTACCTAAAACCTCATTTCGTGATCTAATACGAGAAATGGTACAAGAAGATATGAAATCTGCTAGACATGAAGCTTTATTAAAAAAACATGGTTTTAAATATTTTAATTATCATGAGTAAAGAAATATTTCAAATAATGGATATACTCCTCGTAAATAAAAACTTGAAAATATGAAGCCAGACTTCAAAAAAGCAAGTAGCGAAGAGAGCAAGTAACGCAGCATACTTTAACGCATGTGAGCAACGTAGTTCTCAAGCGATGCCGCCAATTTTTGAAATGTGGCGAGTATAAAAAACGATATTCCTATAGAGCGCACAAGGCATATAGATACTTTATACTTAATGTTATCTCTGCCATTGTGCCTTATAAAGGATTAGAAATCCACCTTTACTTTTAAAGTTGTTTGATATGCTTTAAATTTATTAGCTCTAATCATATTAATACTCAATCCACTAGTGATATTTTTATTTTTAACATATAATGTAGTTCCAAACTGATGGTTAGATTTATCCACTTTATAATCACTTTCAGGAAAATAATGAGTTACTATACCATCTAGTATGGTAGATATTTTTAATTTACTTTGTTTAAAAGTATTATGCCAACAATAATGGATTTCAGGAGTAAAATTAACTTCGTTTATAGTCATATCAGTATTAATTCGCAGTCCTAAAATGCTATTTAATTTATAATTGAACTTTTTATCAACAATCATAGAACTTAAAGAATTTCCTACTTCAGAATAACTATCATCTCTAATATTTAAATAACTTACTCCAAATATAGGAATTAAATTAAATCTTTTTGTTCGAATTTTATGATTAATCTCAGTCTTTACATTAAAAAATTTTGAATTAAATTTACTTGATACTGATTGATCGCGCCCAAATTGAAATCTATAATCATAATTATGAATTCTTGATTTTCCACAAGATACAATACCTTTAACTACCCAATAATTATCTATATTATAATTACCATACCCAATTATCATACCTCCTTGATTTTTAGACGTATCGCCAAGTCCTTCATCTTGATATTTTGTTTTAGATTTTAAATATCCGCCAGAAATTCCCAAAATAGATCCATTATCAAACAAATGATCAACCCCTGCTATTACTCCATTAATAACCGCTTTATATCCTGGAGAATCGTCTACTTTTTTTTGTCTAGCTATACCTTTAGTTCCTTGAATCCATAATCCAATGTTTTTAGGCTCATCACCAGCACTTACTCCAATTGAAATATTTTCTAATCTAGTAGAAATTAAATTTTCAACAATACTTTCTTTAATTCGTTGCAAAGAAATAGCAAGCTTCACATTTTTAAATGTACTAACTATTTGCTTCTGTAAAACATTTTTTTTAATAGTTTCTTTAATATCATTTTCCCTAATATTTGAACCTATTCCTAAAACTTTTTGTTCCATTTTATCAGATGCAGTAGATTCGACACTAGTAGCACTTGCTATAATTTCTGATTTTTTGTAATAATCTTTTCTTTTATCTTCATTTACTATAGAAATCTTATTTTCTTTTAAAATAATCCTTTCTTGAACCGCTTCTTTACATGAATCTTCCTCGCAAACCACTTGTTTTATCTCAACTTCTTCTTTACATGAATCTTCCTCGCAAACCACTTGTTTTATCTCAACTTCTTTTTTACATGAATCTTCCTCTTGAATAAGATCAGGAGCATTAGCAGCAATAATTTCTCCATTATTGAATGTCCAGTTTATATTGTCATTACTTTTTAATATTACATTATTAAAGTTTCCATTTGCATTCTGGCCTATATTAATAATTTTAAATTTATTATTTTTTAAAATATTATTTCCCATATGATTATCAATATTAATCTCCATTTTAGATAAATCACAAATATCTAAATCTTGAGTATTGATATATCCGTATTTATCTGCCATTATCGTTGAATTCAAAATAATATTCCCTTCTAAAGACAGTCGTTTGGAAACATTTAATGAGTTATCACTTAAAAAAATATTGCTATTTTTAATTTTTAAGTTTCCATCTATAGCTATTGAACGCATAACATATAAATTTGCATTAATATGAGTGGTATCAGAAAATATATCGCTATCTAATGACGTTTTTTCATTTTTTGACTTAATCTTTACTAACTTGAGATTATTTTGTCTTTGCCCAATAGACTGATTGATAAATTCTCTATTTATAAAGTAAATAGAACCTTGATGAGAAGTTAAAGTACTTATTTCTCCTGTAAAATCTACGTCTTTATGTATAATAACCTTAACATCCGCATCTAAAGTAAGAGGTGTTTTTAGAACACCAGATTCAAAACTAATATTCTGTTTTATAGTAGTATCGTTGCTATAAATATTATTTTCTACAGATCGGCTTGTATTGAACACAATTTGTTTAAAATTACACCCTTCTTTTCCTAAAGCTCCATTAAATACACTTCCTTCCTTAAAAATAACTACTCCTTGATTATTTTTCGGTATAGCATTTGTTACTGTTAGAGATTGGTTTTTATCTAGGATTAATTGACTATTTTCCTCAAAGAAAATATTATTAAAAAACCCATCATTAGATAATGTTATATTTGTATCGATAATTTTCATTGTATCAAAAAAGTCACTAGCATCACCTATTTTTCCTGTAAAAGTAATATTTTTTACATTTTGTAGTATTAAAATATTTTTTTTTCTGTTATTTATTTTAATAGCGCCAGCAAAGGTTAAGGGATGATAATCGGAAGTTATCATTATAATGTTTTCGTCAGCTAAATTTAATCTTCCGCTGGTCACATTTCCACCAAAATAAACTAAAGCATTATTAAGGTTTATCTGTTCTGCAACAATATCATTAACAAATTTATTGGGGCCATTATTTCTAATATTTAATGCTCCTGTATAAATCTTGCTGTTAAAATAATTAGGTATCTGTGTATCGTTGTTAATATTAATAGTAGTATTAGAATAATTATCATTAAAATATGCACTAAATTGATTCCCTCCCCCATATACGTTAAGTGTTATATTCTGTGTATCACTTATGTTAATTGGGTTTGAAACATTCATTATCGTATCTCCTAAGATAGATAAATTAAGTGTTTTATTAAATTTAATATTTTTAACATACATTTTCCCTTTTATCTTATTTTCATCAGCAATAGAAAAAACTATATCACGTATATAATTATCTTCTTCTCCAAAATTACCACTAAAATCTAATTGTTTATTGATGATAATATTACTATTATTGTTATTAATAATATTTCCTTGAAAATTTTCACCAATCGTTA
Source organism: Rickettsiaceae bacterium (assembly GCA_963676335.1). Classification (GTDB taxonomy): domain Bacteria; phylum Pseudomonadota; class Alphaproteobacteria; order Rickettsiales; family Rickettsiaceae. The sequence continues at coordinate 537,144 of OY781057.1, read as the reverse complement.
AGTTAGTATTATTTTTTTTATTAAAATTTACATTACTAATTACGTTTCCTTGTAATTCTATATCGCTATCATTATTCATAAAAACAATATTTTGTACAAAGATATCCCCAATTATCTTTAATTGGTTTCCAAAGTAAGAAATTGCTTTTAAAGGCAACTCTAAGGAACCAATATTTCCATATATACTAGTTTTGTCATTTAAATTCATATTGCTAAATCGTGAATCCGTAACAATATTGCTATAAATATGGCATTCTGTACAAGTTAACGAACTAGTATCGCCAATAAGTAAAATATTTTTAGAATATACATTACCTACAATATGCGAGTCGTTTTCAATTTTTATTGATTCAAAAATAGTTTTATCATTTCCAAGATCTCCTCGTAAATAAATATCATTTTTTCCTCGAAAAGTAAGATTGTTTTCATTTTTAACCACAATATTGATATCTATATCAATATCTCTATTGGAACTATCTATCGTTAAATTTGCATTTTTATTTAAAACTATAGAATTACCTACAACATTATTATTTATAAAATTATCATTCCCCTCTAAAAAAATATCTTCTATACTATCTATAGATCCATAAAATGAAGCATTCTTAGCGTAAATATTTCCTGTATCATCTCCAACGATACCCCCTTTAAATTCTAAAGAATCTTTAAAATAAATTGCATTATCAATTCCCTTCATCTGTATTTCTTGAATTCCATCAAAATTGTTTCCAGTCAACGCTAACCTACTATTTTTCAGAAGAGTTATTTTGATAGGATGACCTGTAATTGAATTTATAGTAGAATCTTGAGTAATAATAATTGCTTCTTCATTTTTAGGAAGAGTCTCTATGAAAATAGAATTAATAAAAGTATTTTTTTGTTCTATTTTTAAATTTGAAAAAATATTGTTAAACCCTAAGTTGCTATTTGAAACAAATGCTGATCTAGTTCCATTTTCCTTATGAACCAAATCTCCATTTCTAAGTATTGTTTTCCCTTTAATAGAATAATCATCCCCATAACTTTGTGAATACCAAAACAAAAGTGTAACTAACGTGGATGATAAAAAATTATGTTGACTTTTAAAATTTTTATTGATATACATATAAGTTGTTATTTTGATTTTATACACATAATCTTAGATTAAAAGCATTAAAATATCGTTAATATAAAATTCTAAGATCTTAGATAATTAAAACATTTATCAAAATATATAAAAATTTTAATACACACCCCCTACCTTCTCGAAAAAAAATCTCATTTTTATTAATGTGTTGTTTCTAGAATTTTATTAGAAGCCCAATTTTAATACACTCGCCACACTTCAAAAATTGGAGTTGTCGTTTGAGAACCGAGTTCTGAGAACTGCGTTCTGAGAACCGCGTTGCTCACATGCTACGCTACTTGCTCCATTCGCTACTTGTGCTTTTTGAAGTCTGGCTTCATTTACAAGGAGTATATGTTATAAAAAAAATTTAAAAAATAACAAGTAATACTCAAATTATAAATGCATTTACATAACTAAGATATCAAAACGAAACAAATTTTAATCCTTGGGTAAGAAATATCTTAATTTTTAAATTTTTTATTGACATATTCTATACGCAGAGTTACTACTAAGGTATGGTTAATAACCATAGGGGGTGAAAATTAAACGTATTAATTTAAATTTTTTAAGAAAATAAAAAAATATGTTTTTTAAGAAAAAGTATTATATAGTTAATATTATAGTTTAAAAAAAAGCAACTTATTAATCAAAAAAAAGAGTTTATATATGAGAGTATTATTAATAGAAGATGATCCAATTACTATAAAAACAGTAGAACTAGCATTAGCATCTGCTGGGATCATTTGTGATACCGCTCATCTGGGAAACGAAGGAATGGAAATTAGTCAATTATATGAATATGATTTGATAATCTTAGACCTTATGCTTCCAGATATGGATGGGTATGACGTATTAATGAGGTTGCGTTCTGCTCATATTAAAGTTCCAGTTTTTATATTATCTGGATTATCTGGATCAGAAAAAAAGATAAAAGGACTTTGTCGTGGAGCAGATGATTATCTCACTAAACCATTTACTCGAGGAGAATTAGTTGCTCGAATTCAAGCAATAGTTCGTAGATCCAAAGGACATTCAAATTCAATTCTTAAATTTCATAAAGTTAAAATTGATACAGATAACTGTTCTGTTACAGTAGGAGATAAAGCAGTGCATCTTACCAATAAAGAATATCGTATTTTAGAATTATTAGCTATGCGTAAAGGAAGTTTATTGACTAAAGAAATGTTTTTAAGTCATTTATACGGTGGGGTCGCAGAGCCTTATTTAAAAACTATTGATGTATTTGTTTGTAAGTTAAGAAAAAAATTATTAGCTGCATCAGGGGGTATTAATTATATAGAAACTATTTGGGGAAGAGGATACACATTAAAAGATTTTGATGAAGATAAAGATTCTTCTGTTATAGATTCTAATTACAAATTAGAAAACAAATTATTAGAAGTTGCAAACACGGAAATAGAAGAACCTGGAACTTAGTAAGTTATAAAAAATAAAAAATTTATTTTATCTTATTTTTAAGAATAAGAAATTAACATAAATACAATTTATCACATTGTATAGTATATATAAGAATGAATTTGTATTGACAATTTCAATGCAAATTTTAATATCTTATATTACTTACATTTAAATACATGCAAACATGTTATCTACATTAAGGAATGCTATTATAGTTGTGATTATATTTTTGATGCCCACAATGGCATATTTTACATACAAATATTTTCATACAAATTTTCCAATAGTAGTTTCAACTATACAAAATAATTCTCTAAGCAAGAAGGATGTAGAAAATATTATCAAAGAGTACATTAACAACAATCCAGAAATAATTATTTCAGCTTTAGAAGCATTTCAAAAAATTAAACTTAATGATATAGAAAAAAAAATTAAAAACTTTTTAACTTCAAATAAAGAAAGAATAGATTCCCCTAAGTCCATTCCTATATTTGGTAATAATTTAGGCGATATAACAATTACCATGTTTTATGATTATAATTGTATATACTGTAAAAAAGCTAATTCTATCCTTAACGATCTAATAAAGAGTGATGATAAAATTAAAATAATTTATAGACCTTTTCCTATTTGGGGAGAAAACGCTGAATATATTGCTAAATCTATGTTAGCGGTTTACATGCTGTTTCCTGATAAATTTAAAGAAGTTCATGAAGAAATAATGACTTCCAAGATAACAACTTTGGATGATATTAAGAATATATTTGCAAAATATAAGATTGACTCTACTTTAATTGAAAATGAAATGAATACATCTAATGTTATTAATGCTTTAAATGATACTCTAGAACTAACAAATACTTTAAAAATTAGTGGTGTTCCAGCATTTATTATTAATAATAAAATTTATCCAGGGGTTATGAGCTTAGATCAAATGAGGGATATTGTAAAAAAAAATCGTGAATCTACTAACTTAAAACCAGATATTAAATCTGATGAATTACCTGAACAAAGATCTGATAAAGAATAAAGATGTTATTAAATTAAGAATAAATTGGGGATACGCCTCTAAAAAATAATGGAAGCTATTTTAATAGAAGGGGGAAGGCCGTTAAATGGTCATATTTTTATTAGCGGGGCTAAAAATTCTGCGTTACCTATTCTCGCAGCTTCATTATTAACTTCTCAAAAAGTTTTTATACACAATATTCCTTATGTGTCAGACGTAAAAACCATGATAGATCTATTACGTACTCATGGGGCCAAAGTTGATTACAATGAAAAGGAAAAAAGTGTTAGCGTTTTAGCAGATAATATTACTAATTTAACCGCTTCTTATGAAATTGTAAGTAAAATGCGTGCTTCAATTTGGGTATTAGGTCCATTATTAACAAGATTTGGATATGCAAAAGTATCATTACCAGGAGGATGCAAAATTGGAACTAGACAAATTGATTTACATTTAGAAGTATTAACTTATTTAGGTGCCCATATTGAATATACAAAAGATGGATATATTGTAGCAACTTCTAGTAAAAAGCTTCAAGGATGTTATTTTAATTTTAATAAAATTTCCGTAGGAGCAACTATTAATGGAATCATTGCTTCCATTTTAGCTGAAGGAATAAGTTATCTAACCAATTGCGCTCAAGAACCTGAGGTTTCTGATTTATGCATGTATCTAAATATACTTGGTTCTAAAATAGAAGGAATTGGAACAAGTAATCTCAAAATCACTGGAGTAGAAACATTAAATAAAAATAATAATGTTCATTATAAAATCATTTCAGATAGAATTGAAGCAGGTACTTATATCGCCGCTGCTGGAATAACTAAAGGGTATCTTAGTCTTTTTAATATAGATTATAACTTAATAGAAAATCTTTGCTTTTATTTTAGAAAAGCTGGAATACATATTAAGTATATAGACAACACTCTATTTATAGATGCAACTGAAACTAGTTTAAAACCAGTTAATATTAATACATATCCATATCCAGGATTTGCAACAGACTTACAAGCACAATTTATTGCATTAATGACATTAGCTAACGGAAGCAGTATCATAACAGAAAACGTTTTTGATAATCGATTTATGCATATTACAGAACTTTGCCGTATGGGAGCAAATATAATAGTTAAAGACTCTCAAGCTATTGTTAATGGTGTAAAAGAGTTGTCAGGAGCTGAAGTAAAAGCTAGTGATTTAAGAGCCTCTGCTGCATTAGTTCTTGCTGGATTAGCAGCAAAAGGACAAACTAAAATTTTTAATATCCATCACTTAGATAGAGGGTATGAAAAGCTAGAATTTAAATTACAAGCATGTAATGGAATTATTAGTAGAATTAAATTGTAAATTTATCACACTAAAAATGTTTTATAGATAGGAAGAATTAATTCTATACCTTTCATTAAAATTTATTTTAACATATTTAATGAATGAACTAAAAATATAAGGAGAGAATTATGTTTAATAATAAATTAACCCAAAAAACTACTTTTTTATGCGCAATGTTAGTAGCATTAGCAGGGTGTTGCAATAAAAAAGCGTCTATTTCTTCTACTTCAGATTTAAATGCACCTATTAGCGATTCTTTAAATCAGCAATTTGAATCAGAAGCAGGAAATAGAGTATATTTTTCATATAACAAAGCAAGCTTATCAAAAGACGCAAAAGCTACTTTGGACAAGCAAAATGAATGGTTTAAAAAACATGGTGAATTAAAGGCTACGGTTGAAGGTCACTGTGATGAACGAGGCACTAGAGAATATAATTTGGCTTTAGGAGAAAAAAGAGCAGATTCTGTTAAAAAGTATTTGATCAACATTGGCTTTAATTCTGACAAAATAGATACCATATCTTATGGAAAAGAAAAACCTGCAGCTATTGGTACTGGAGAAGAAGTATGGCATTTAAATCGTCGCGCCGTTACTTTACCTCACTAAAAGCATAAAAAAGAGAAGTATATAACTACTTCTCTTATATTCTGTAAAAACGACATTGTGTATACGCCACAATTTAAAAATTTGCGACGTCGTATTTTGCCCCCTCCCCTCCCCACTTCACTCCTAGCTTTTTTTGAAATCTGGCTTCGTGTTTTCAAGTTTTCTATTTCCGAGGAGCATATTCCTGAATTTATAAAAAATTAATAATTAATATAAACAATTAAATTGAAAAGGTAGCTTCATAATAACATTTAAAAAATCAGCTTTAGTATATGGCTTAACTAAATACCCTTTGGCACCTAAGTCCATAGCTTTTTTGATTGTTGAGTTATCTACAATTCCGCTTTGCATAATAACAGGAATATTTTGATATTTTTCATGATTTTTTATTTTTTTTAATACCTCAACACCACTACAATTATTAATTATAACATCTAGAAGCATTAAATCTATTTTATTATTATCTAGTATATGAAATACATCTTCATATCTTTTTGTACTTATTGTTGTAAAATTTAGCGATTGTAACATTAATTCAGTAGCAATTAAGCATATTTCTTCATCATCAACAAGAAAAATAGTAATTTTTTCATTTTCATTACTATATTTTAGTACTTGAGAGTTTTCCTCTTGTACTAAATTATCTAATGGAAGAGTAAAATAAAACACAGATCCTTGTTGTGAAGGGTTTTTTTCTGCCCAAATTTTTCCATTATGAGCAGTAATAATTTCTTTTGCAAGAGTTAAGCCTAGTCCGGTACTAGATTTGGCATATTTATGTAATAATGTGCTTTGCTTAAATTGCTCAAATATTATTTCTAGTTCTTCAATTGGTATCCCTATTCCTGTATCTTTAATACTGATTTGCATGACGGAGTCAATTTTATTAATCTGTACTTTAATATTTCCAGTATTAGTATATTTAAAGGCATTAGATAAAATATTGCGAAGAACTTGCGATATTTTAATAGGATCGCATCTAACCAATGGATTAATTTCATGTGAAATTTTAACTTCCAAAGGTATATTTTTATATACACTCATTGGTTTCAATTCTACGAGGGTGTCTAATATGAGATTATATAAATTAATCGTTTGAAAATTTAATTGCATATTAAGGGTACTAAATTTTGCTAAATCTAAAAGATTTGAAGTTAATTCAAATAATTTACTACAACTAGAATTAATAATGTTAATAAACATTATCATTTGCTGCATAGATAATTTATTTACTTTTTCTTTGAAAGTAGTAGTGATTCCTATTATACCTTGTAATGGAATTCGTACTTCATGGCTTAAAGTATTAATGACATAATTTTTATTCATGATAGTCTGTTCAAGACTAATTGTCCGTTCTTTTACCTTTTGTTCTACATTGTTCTGTAATAAATTTATTTCTTCTATTTGTTTAAATAAAATAAGTGTAATATATCTTTTAGTATACGTTATAGTTAAACTAACAATAACGACAAAAATATAAATATAAATTTCCATATTTATATTTCGGACTACAATATCAATGAAGTGCAAAACAAAAACATGGGATAATAGATATCCTAAAGTATACCCTGAAACAAGAAGAATTATAAAAAGGATAATATCACAAAAAAGCGCTAAAAATAAAATACTAACTAAATTCCATAACACCCATATTACATGAAAACCTTCAACAAATAATGCAAAACAGCTAAACCATGCTAAATATATCAGCAACATCAAGTACCAACATATTAGTAATACTTTTTTATTACATATGAGATTAAAACAATAATTCAAAATTATAAACAATAATAGAATTACGTATCCAATAGCAAGACAATCCTTCGCAATTGATGTAACTATGTTTATCTGAAGATCATAAGCTATAACTAAAGGAATTAAGTAGAAAATTGCTGTTATAGAAAAGAAAAGAATATAATTAATTATATAACATTTAAGGCTATGTTCGAATTCAAGAAATTTGAAATAATTTTCTAAAAAAAATTTGATTTTTTTATACATATTTTTACTTTTTCAGATTTACGCATGTGAACTCTAAGTAACCATTTTTTGATATTAATTTTTTAGAAAGATATATCTTCTAAACTCCATCTTGCTTTAGGTACAAAATCTAAAGATGTAGTAATATTATTTTGATATTTTTCAATTCCAACCCATGCAATCATTGCTGCATTATCTGTACAAAGATTTATTGGAGGAGCTATTAAAGTAAAATCATATGCTTTTAATATTATCTCTAACTGAGAACGCAAATATAGATTTGCAGCTACTCCTCCAGACAAAACAAAATATTTACTATATGTAATTAAATTAAACATTTTAATCGCATTAATACTACGAGCTATTATAATCTTAACTACAGTATATTGAAAAGAAGCACAAATATCATTAATAGTTTGATCATCTAAATTCTCAACATTCAAAATTAATTGTTTAACTGCTGTTTTTAAACCAGAGAAAGATAAATTACATCCATCTTTAGTAACCATTGACAAAGGAAGTGTGTATTTACACGGATCTCCATTTTTAGCTAATTTTTCTATTATAGGACCTCCTGGATATCCCAATCCTAAGAGTTTTGCTGTCTTATCAAATGCCTCCCCTAAGGAATCATCTAAAGTTTGTCCTAAAATTTTATATTGCCCTAAACCTAAAACAGCAACAAATTGACAATGTCCCCCTGATACTAAAAGTAACAAATAAGGAAAGGAAATATTGTCTGTTAATCTTGTTGTTAATGCATGTCCTTCCAAATGATTAACAGCAATAAAAAATTTTTTTAAAACCAAAGCTATGGCTTTAGAAAAATTAGTACTAACTATAACCCCTCCTATTAATCCTGGTCCAGCAGTTGCTGCAATAATGTTTATATCCTTTAAAGTAATGTTTGCTTCACATAACGCTTGAGACAATGCAGTTTCTATATGCTGAACATGTGATCTTGCAGCGATTTCTGGCACTACTCCTTGATATTTTTTGTGTTCTTCAATTTGGCTTATAACAATATTAGATAAAATTTTTCTATCATTAGTTACAACGGCAACACATGTATCATCACAACTTGATTCAATGCCTAAGGATATTAGCATAATTTTTTCTATTGTAAATAGCAATAATTAGTAAGAGATTAGCCCAAAAATATATTATAGTTGGAAACAAAGCATATTTTAAAAAAGGAGTTAATCCACTAAATAAAACATAAGGACCAGAAGCAAATATCAACACTCTTAAAATTTGCTTAATATCTATTTTTTTATAAAACTGAATACATATAACATAGATTAGTAATGCTAAAAATATTTTTTTTATTAGAAAAGCAATAAATCTTATACAGATAATTATAGGAGTAATAATGAAAATTAATACTAGATCCGCATTAGATAATGCTATTTTGATATACTCAATTAATGTCTTTTTATCCAAAACTACGTTAGTATGGAAAATAGATACATAATCTTTACTAATCATATTTGACTTTCCATAGTTAAATATTAATTTATTTTTAGTTAAAACTAATAGTATTTTTGAATAATTACTAGGTAATAATTTGTTTTCAGGATCAACGATAATAACAATGTTATTGGTATTATTTTTAATAAAGATTGGTTTATCAGTGTCTGCGCTAATAGTACCATTGTTATAATAAATTGTAGGCCATTGATTTAGTACACATTCTAAATTATCAATATAATTAGAATATTTATTTTCAAAAAAATAGTCTTGATATGCTTGAATGTAATGTGCAAAATATCCAGAATAGATTGACACAGAAATAACAAATAACGTTAATATATATTTGATACCATACCCTTGATAATAATAAAAAACATTATAATAAAAATAAGTGGAAGTAATAGATAACCATAAATGTATCAAATATGTTTTAGTGATTTGCAAAATACGATAAAACATATGCATATAAAATGGCGTTTTATTTGTAATTTATTAATTAGTTAGTGGACTAAGTTTAATGGTAAATTTAATGTATGACAAATGCAAATTGAAAATACTTGCTAATTGTATTCGAATATTGGCAGCTGATGCAATAGAAAAAGCAAAATCTGGGCATCCAGGATTACCATTAGGATTAGCGGATGTTATGACTGTGCTTGCACATAATTTTTTAAAATTTAACCCAAATGATCCAACATGGTTTAATAGAGACAGGTTAATATTATCTTCTGGACATGGATCAATGTTGTTATATGCTTTTTATTATTTAGCAGGATATAAAGATTTTGATCTTAATCAAATAAAACAGTTTCGACAGCTAGGAAGCAAAACTGCTGGACATCCAGAATATAATTTATCATCAGCTATAGAAACCACTACAGGCCCATTAGGACAAGGCTTTGGAAATAGCGTAGGTATGGCAATTGCAGAAAAAAAATATAAAGAAATACTTGGCGCAGAAATATGCGATCATAAAATTTATTGCATAGTAGGAGAAGGGTGTTTAATGGAAGGCATAAGTTATGAATCTGCATCTATTGCTGGACACTTAAATCTTAACAATCTTATAGTAATTTTTGATGATAATCATATCACAATTGATGGAAATACCAATCTTACACTTTCTGAAAATCAAATTAAAAAATTTATTTCTCTTGGATGGCAAGCTGTATCTATTGACGGACATGATTTTGATCAAATAAAGACAGTATTAACATTAGCCTCTCTTAGCAAAAAACCTTTTTTAATTGCATGCCGTACTATTATTGGATACGGCAGTCCCAATAAAAGCAACACTGAACATGTCCATGGGGCCCCTCTTGGAGAAGAAGAAGTAAATTTATTAAAACAAAATCTTGGTTTTAAAAATAGTAATTTTCATATTCCAAAAAATTTATTAACATGCTGGAGACAATTTTGGCTACGTAATTTTAGTTCTTATAGCAATTGGCAAAAAGATTTTTCCAAGTTAGAAGATTCTAAAAAAAAATATTTACTTGTCCCTGAGATTGATATAACAAATTTTTATAAAGATGATACAGAAAATTTAAATACAAAATCTTATGAAGTAGCAACTAGAACGATTTCAGGAAAAATAATTAATTATTTAACAGAACAAAATTATAAAATTTTAGCTGGCTCTGCAGACTTATCTGTATCAAATTACATAATAAATAAAAATTCAAGTCCTATTAAAAAAGATAATTTTAAAGGTAATTTTATTCATTATGGAATACGTGAAAATGCAATGGCATCAATTATGAACGGATTAGCATTAGAAAAATTCTTATGTATAGGCGGAACATTTTTAGTCTTCAGCGATTACATGCGCCCCGGAATACGATTATCTGCCATGATGGGATTAAAAGTAATATACGTTATGACTCATGATTCAATTGGAGTCGGAGAGGATGGACCTACCCATCAACCAATTGAGCATATATCTAGTTTACGGTGTATTCCTAGACTTACTATTTTAAGACCAGCAGACTATATCGAAACAATTGAATGTTGGCAATTAGCATTAACAATACCTGGTCCCATTGTTTTAATATTGACTAGACAAATAACATATCCTATTAGATTTAATATTAATGAAAATGAATGCAGTAAAGGAGCATATTTATTAAACGAAGAAATTGAGCCTTGTGATGTTACTTTATTCTCTAGTGGATCAGAAGTAGCTATAAGTGTTGAAGCTAAAAATATTTTATTAAAAAATAATATTAAAGCTAAAGTAATTTCAGTTCCATCATTTGAATTATTTTTTAAACAATCTTTAAATTATATTAATTCATTATTAAATATGAGTAACTTTAAAGTAGGAATAGAAGCAGCCTGCAGTTTTGGATGGCATAGAATTATAGGATCAAATGGTTTATTTATAGGCATTGATGAATTTGGTCGCTCCGCACCATATCAGAAACTATATGATTATTATGGGTTAACAGCTCAAAAAATAGCTAATAAAATAATACAAAAATTAGATAAATGAATATAGATTTTCTAAATCCAAATTATAAAAAAAACATAGCAATTAATGGATTAGGACGTATAGGAAGACTTTGTTTAAGAGCGATTATAGAACAAGGAAGCTTTAACATTGTTGCAATCAATAGCCCAGCAGATAATGAAACACTAGCACATCTAATTAAATATGATTCTGTTCATGGAGTTTGGAATTATGATATTAATCATCACAATGAATATTTAATAATACAAGGAAATAAAATTAAAACTTTTCATGAAAAAGATCTTAAAAATATTAATTGGCATAAATTAGATGTTAAATTAGTATTTGAATGTAGTGGAAAAGTAAAAGCATCTTCCCATATAAATAGCGGAGCAGCGAAAGTTTTAGTATCGGCTCCATATGAAGACGCTGATATAACTGTCGTTATGGGAGTTAATCATGATCAATTAAACCAAAATCATCGCATAATTTCCATTGGATCTTGTACTACTAATGCCCTAGCTCCTATAGTAAAAATACTAAACGATAATTTAGGGATTATTTCAGGATATGTTACCACTATTCATTCATATACTGCAGATCAAAACTTAGTAGATAATGCCCATAAAGATTTAAGAAGAGCTAGAAGTGCGAACTTATCTATGATTCCTACTAAAACAGGGGCAGCTAAAAATATTAAAGCAGTTATACCAGAAATGGAAAACAAGCTTACTGGATCAGCAATACGAGTCCCTACAGCAAATGTTTCTTTAATAGATCTAACATGCTTGGTTGATAAAAAAACAAGTATAACTGAAATTAATAATTTTGTAGCTTTTTCTGCTTTAACAAACAAAGTGCTTGGTATAGCAAAAGCTCCGTTAGTTTCTATAGATTTTAACCACTCTATTTATAGCTCTATATTTGATCCATTTGAAACAAATGTACTAAATAATAATTTCATACGAGTACTAGCATGGTATGATAATGAATGGGCTTTTGTACATCGTATGATTGATGTTGCAAAAATAATAACTTATTCTCAAAATTGAGTATACTCGCCATACTTCAAAAATTGGCGTCGTCGTTTGAAAACTTCGTTGCTCACATACGCCAAAGTATGCTGCGCTACTAGTTCCCTTCGCTCCTAGCTCTTTCTGAAGTCTGGCTTCGTATTCCCAAATTTTCATTTACGAGAGGTATATCAAGAACTATGACAAAATTATATCCAATATTATTAGCTATAACATATTCTCCAATCGAGGAATTAGATTTGTATCCAATAGCATAATTATTATTAAATACTCCAATTTTTTTTAAAATATTCAAAAATACAGATAAATCTGATTCTAAATTAATACATCCAGAAGTACGATGGAAACTTCTTTTATCAAAATGCATATAAAATTTATCTTTATCTATATTACTTGGATTAGTGTGAATTCTAATAGCTGATCGACCTAAAGCATAGGCTAGTGGCCATTCATTTACCCAATAATCTTGTTGCGCGTTTTTAGGTACTAACGCGTCAACTACACTAGAAAATATATTATAAGGAAATCCATTGATAGGAGATATTGAAAATCCAGAAGACATATCTAAATCTATTCTAGGCATAAGCCCAAATAATGGGTCTTCGGATAATATACTAGCATATAGTCCATAAATTCCTTGAGGAGTATCACTATTAGGAGCTAATCTAATAGAAGAAGAGTCATCTCTATTATAATTTATATTATATCTAGAACGAGCTATCCCATGAAGGACAAGAATATCATCCTTAGAATTTTTTATCCATTGATCATTGTGCTTAATCATAATACGACACAAATTATCTCTACGATGTGGACATAATACGTATACTACAGTCATTCCTGGAGTATGATGTTTTAAAATATCGTTGACAGAAACAGGATCATATTTTACCTCTTTTAAAAATTTTATCTTTTTCAAAGAAATAAAACCAAATTCTTTTCGCATTTCCCTTCCACTCCAATATATTATTGGAATCAAATTATCTTTTATAATTTCAAGAGAATTAGAATTTTTAATATTAATAAGTTGCTTTTCGTCTAAATTAAGTAAAACTGTATCGTTAATTCGTAATTTATCGTTAATAAATGCCACTTTTATATCATGATTTTTTGCATATACAGTAATACTTGACGCATTTATTTGCTGATTAATATTTTTTTGTAAATTACTTGTAACATTAACGCGCTTTATTATATCTATTGACGTAGGAGCTATATATTTTTTTATACTAGATGCCATATCTGCAAGTAAATTATGAATACATAGTATATTGTATAAAAAGATTACTAAATATTGTTTTTTCATTATTGCTATATTTGTTTCTTTACTAAGGAATAAATTTTATTTTTACTATGTAATTCCTTATATTTAAAATATAAAGATTCTACGATATTTTTGGTTGTCTCTTCTTTTATAATTAATTCTTTTATTTCATCAATAATCTTACTATCATCTGTTTCATTATTAGAATATCCCTCTATTAATAAGACTATTTCTCCTTTAAATCTAGAAGATTCTGACAAAGCTTGAATTATGTTTGAAATTTTATCAAATTTTATTTCTTGATGTATTTTTGTTAATTCTCTAGCTATACAAACTAATCTATCTCCTAGTATTTCATTAGCGCATTGCAGACTACTTAGAATTCTATTTGAAGTTTCAAAAAGAATTAGTGTTGCTGGTAATTCACGTATTTGAGAAAAAAGCTTTTTTTTAGAGTGAGTGGTTCTAGGAATGAACCCACCAAAAAAAAAATTATCAGGAGCTAACCCTGAAATAGTAAGAGCGGTTATAGGTGCACAAACTCCGGGAATAACATCAATGTATATATCATTTTGTTTTAAAAATTGTACTAATTTAAAACCTGGATCAGAAATTAATGGAGTACCGGAATCAGAAACTAAACTGACAACATTACCTCCCAAAATTAGTGATTTAATAAACTCCCTTGTATGTTGTTTACTATGATCGTTATAAACCAATAATTGAACATTAATTGAATATTTAGCTAGTAATTTACTTGTTACTCTGGTATCTTCACAAAAGATATAATGAGAATTATTAAGGGTTTCTATTGCTCTTAAAGTAATGTCACTTAAATTTCCTATGGGAGTAGATATTATGTACAAACCTGGCTTATATAGCATAATAAATTACATTTTATGTGCAATAGTTACTATATTTTTAGCAAATTGTCAAACTACTCAACAAATTGAAAAAACAATTCCTCAACATATAGAAATAGCAATTATGGTTCCTTTATCAGGAGATAGCTCCGAAGAAGGAAAAAAAATTGCAGAATTAATAAAATTAGGCTTACAACAAGGATTAGTAACTGGAAACGTCAATGTTACTGTATATGATGCTGCGACTAAAGAGCTAGCATTACAATCTATGAATAAAATTATAAACCAAAAGACTAAAATTATTTTAGGTCCAATATCATCACAAATAACAGAATCCATTTCTAATCTAGCCATAATAAACAATATTATTGTAATTAGTTTATCTAATAACCCATTAATAGCTAGAGACAATATATTAGCTTTTGGTCATACCCCAATGAAGCAAACAGAAAAAATATTGCAATTTTTATTACAAAATGGACATAAAGATTTTATTTTATTTCTACCTAAAAAGCCAAATTCACAAAATATTGTTAATATTATTCGTAGTATGTTATTAACAAATCATGCTAATTTAGTACATACAGAATTTTATCAACAAAATAATATTGAAAGTATTACCAACGGAGTTATCAATATAGTTCCCAAGGTAGATGATTTAAATGAAAGAGAAGAAAGTCTTAAACCTGCCATTTATATAGCAGATGAATCTAAGTATTTGCCTGAAATATTCAATCTATTAGAACAATATAATTTAACTCAAAATGCAATTATTTTTGGAGATAATAGACTTAACATTGACTATAAATATAAAATTAATGCTATCTATACAGGGTCCTTAAATATTATGCAAACTTCACTGCCTCAAATATTGAAAAATAAATTCGGAAATGAATTTTTAAATTTTTTGGAAATGTTGGCATATGATGTTGGTTTTATAACAGCACAAGCAATTAATGATAATTTTAATACCACTCAATTTTTATTCAGACTTACTAAACCAAATGGATATTTTGGTATCGCTGGAAATGTCAGATTTAATGGTTTTATTGCAGAAAGAATGTATGATATTATCAAAAGAGATTATTTTAATATAACGTTAATTTATAAAGCAGAAAATTTTATAAAACAATAACTAATAAGTGAGGATTTAAATGCCTGTAGAAGTTTTGATGCCATCATTATCACCTACTATGAAAAGTGGCAAACTCTCAAAATGGTTAAAAAAAGAAGGAGATTATATCAAACAAGGTGAAGTAATTGCTGAAGTAGAAACCGATAAAGCAATAATGGAAGTAGAAGTAATTGAAAGCGGAATTATAGGTAAACTTTTAGTAAATTCTGGCACAGATGTAAATGTCAATGCTTTAATTGCTTTGCTGTTATCTGAAGAAGAGGATTCTAAATCCTTAGAAGGATATTCTCCATCTATTGTAGAAGCAAATAAAATTGTAGAAATTGATAAAAAAGTATTCGAATCTCCAACTATTCATAGTAGTAATAATATACAAAATCGTATTTTAGCTTCTCCAATATCTAAAAAACTTGCTGCAGAAAATAATATAGATTTATCTGAAATTAAAGGCAGCGGCCCAGGACAGAGAGTCATTAAGTCTGATGTACTTCTAAAAATAGAGAAAAAAAATATGCATTCAGATACCTCTCATAAGGTCGATAATTATACATTAATTCCACATTCATCAATGAGAAAAGTTATAGCAAGTAGATTAACTGCAGCTAAACAAAATATTCCTCACTTTTATCTTAGTTTAGATTGCGGCATTGATAAGTTAATACACTTAAGACAAAAAATTAATATCAATCAACTTGATAATAAAATATCAATAAATGATTTAATTTTAAAAGCAACTGGATTGACATTAGTAGATGTTCCTGAATTAAATTCTTCATGGTGTGATGAAGGAATAAAAAGATATAACACAGTAGATATTTCTGTTGCTGTTGGAATATCAGAAGGACTTATTACTCCTATTGTACGAAATGTAGATCAAAAAACACTTACTACGATTTCGAAAGAAGTAAAAGATTTAATTGAAAAAGCTCGTAAAGGGAAATTAATTCCAGAGCAGTATCAAGGAGGCGGATTTACTATATCCAATCTTGGTAATAATGGAGTGAAAAGATTTGAAGCTATAATTAATCCTCCACAAAGTGCTATTTTAGCAATAGGATGCGCTAATAAACAACCAATTGTTGATAATGACAATAATATTGTAATATCAACTATGATAACACTAACAATTTCTTGCGATCATCGTGTTATTGATGGATTAGTAGCAGCTAAGTGGCTATCTACCCTTAAGCAGTATATAGAGAATCCTATGAATATACTTATATAAATGCTTAGTGATTATCGTTGTTATTTATAATAGATTCAATTGTTAATAATTTAATAAAATGAATTGATTTGCTTGTTATACTAAATTTTAAATTAAATAACTCAAATTGTTCATTTTGTTCTGGGATTCGTCTAATTTCATATATTAATAATCCAGCAATAGTAGTTGCTTTATCATATGGAAGATCCCAATCTAATTTGCGATTTATATCTCTAATAGGAGTTGATCCAGTAATAAGATATTTATTAGTATCAATTTCTTGTATATTTTCATTAAAATTATCATACTCATCAGAGATATGCCCAACTATTTCTTCTAACACATCTTCTAATGTTAAAATGCCTTGCAGAATTCCATATTCATCTATTACTACTGCTAAGTGGTAACGATTTTGCCTAAAAGAATTTAATTGTGTGTTTACAAGAACACTTTCTGGAATAAACCAAGGTTTAGTAACAAAGTCTTCGATATTTATTTCACTATAATCAAAATTATAAGAATTTAGAGATTTTAATAATAATGTTACATGTAAAATTCCAATAATATTTTCTTTATTTTCCTTCCATAAAGGAATTCTACTATAACCATAATCTATAACCTGTTTAATAATTTCACTTACTGATAAATCGATATTAATCGTTTTCATATAATTTCTATGTACCATAATATCTGAAACTGTAATATTGCGTAAATCTAATATGCTCTCCAACATATCTTTATCACTTTTTATTACATTTCCCTCAGCATGATGATGTTCAATTATACCTCTTACCTCTTCTTCCCCTGTGATTTCTGCTTGAAATTTAATATGAAATAAAGAACAAAATATTTTAATTGCATGTTGTAATAAAAAATTAATAGGAGTAGAGATTGTTAGCAATATCATTATCATCCCTACAGTTTTAATTAAAACATTTTCAGCTCGTACTACAGAAATAGCCTTTGGAAGCACTTCCGCAAAAACAATTATTAGTGTTGACATTGTAATAGATGAAACTATTACGCCTAACTCATATCCATATAAATTAATAAACGCCGTCGTAGCTATGGTTGTCGCAATAGTATTTACAATACTATTGAAAATTAAAAGAGTGCTAATAGCTTTAGGTCTAATTTTTAATAATTGTGAAATTTTTTGTATTTTTTTCTCTGATAATTTCAATTTATGAATTCTCGCTGGAGACGCTGCTGTAATCGCAGTTTCAATTGCAGAAAGCATAGCTGCTAAAAATATAAATATTAATGTAGCTAGAGAAGCTATAAGGAACATAATCGCATTATTAGGTTATAATTTTGTGCTCAAATAAATAATTAAATTCAGCTCCATAAATAAAAATTACACTGATTATATAAAAAAATAATAATGTTAATATAATACTTCCTAACGAACCATAGATAATACTTAGCTGATTATAATATATAATATATCTAGATAATAACATAGCGCTTCCCCACCACAACACTACAGTTAGTAAAGCACCTGAAATAACTTGACTAAATTTCATTTTAACGTTTGGAATTACATAATATAAAAACATTACTCCTATAAACAAAGAAATAAAAATTAAAAAATACCTCAAATATACCCAGGGAAGATGATAATTATTCATTATATTAAAAATAGTTTCTAACTGAGGAATTTTATTAAAAATAATAGGAACTATAACTAATAAAAACATCAAAAATGCTAATGAAATTGTTATTAAAAAAATTTGTATAATACTAAATAATCTACGTAATAAATACGAAGGAGGTCTTTTCAGCAAATAAATACGATTCAATATCGTACGCAAACTCTCTACAAAAGAAGAAGATGTCCAAATTGTTCCTAGAATAGCTAGCCTCATTAAACTTTGATGAGGAGCTTTTGTAATTTCTTCAAGACGATTAGTAATTATCGGAACCACATTAACAGGTAACCCTTTAATTAAAAAATCAACAAAGTTATGTCCTAATTCATAAACACCCAAAAAACTAGTTAAAGCCAATAAAAATATTATAAATGGAAATAATGAAAACAATATCATAAAAGCCATGTATCCAGCATGCTCTACTCCATCGTGTTCTATACATCTAACTGCTGCAGTATATAAGCAGTAAAAAAAATGTTTCATATATTATGATTTGAGACTTTGTACTAAATATTCTTGAGCAATTTCCTCTAACTTATCTACATTCTGAATAATTTTTGCTATAGCTATCGGAATTGACAAACTAACATTAGATTTTTTAGCTAATTCTAAAATAGAAAAAATATTTTCTTTTCCCTCAACTAAATATGAAACACTTTTCATAAAAATATTACGATCTTTAGCTTTAGCTAACTGATATCCAAATAATTTATTACGTGATTTCATAGAGTCACAAGACAATACAACATCTCCTATTACTGATGGTTGATAGCAAGTATCATTTTTCCCTCCTAATTTAACGGCTAGATCCATAATTTGTTTTATTCCTTCACTAATAAGCCAAGCTTTATAATTCACTCCATAATCTAATCCTTCAGTAATTCCACTAGCAACAGCTATAATATTTTTCATTATCCCTGCTAATTGCACAGTAATAACATCTCTACAAGTATACGTGGTAAGATATTTACTATTTAACTGATTAGCCAAAGAATTAACAAGATTTATATCTTTACAGGCCAATGTCATAACAGTATGCTTTTCTCGAATTAAATATTCTGCAAAACTCGGACCAGACATTATTACTACAGGATTAGAGATTAGTTTACTAATAGATTCACTAAATAATTGATTATTTATTCTATCTAACCCTTTAGTTGCTATGATTATAATACTATTTTTATTTAATTTTTTAACAATAGTTTGAACTATTTCTAAAAATGCGCTTGATGCGACACTAATAATCACATATTGATATTTGTATATTTCATCAAAATTAACAGAAGCACAAATATTTATCGGAAGAACTATATCTGAAAAATATTTTTTATTAATTTTATGAGCGTTAATTTCATTTACTATATCAGCATTTCTAAGAAATAAAATAATATCTTCAGACGAATTCTTAGCAAGATGTGTTGCAATGGCTGTTCCCCAAGCTCCACCTCCAATTACAGCAAAACTATTAGCTCTACACATACTTAAGCCTCTAGCACCTTAACCTTATCATTAGACGTATTTTTTTTATTGATCATTTATATTTTAAAATTCATAGCTTCCACTGTTACCACCTCAGGTATATAATATTGCAAAGCTCTTTCAATGTAAAATTTTAAAGTATTTAATGCATTTGGACAACCTGAACAAGCACCACAAAGCTCCACCGTTACTACCCCATCTTTAAAACTACAATATTTAACATCCCCTCCATCTAAAACTATGTTAGGCTTAATTTCTTTTTCTAATATTTGAATAATTTTCTTTTCTATTTCAGATAAATTCATAAAAGGAATAACTTCTTCTTTGTTATATATATATTTTTATAGTATACATTAAATTTTTAATAAATCATATATTAATGCACAGAAACATCTTTTTGAATTTTATTTTTTAATAAAGGTAGAAGTATTAATACTAAAATAAACAGTAATGAAATAGCCAAAAAAATATCATTAATTGCTATGATGAAAGCATTTTGTTGTATACACTTAGCTGTAAAAATTAATACCAATTGTTCAGGGATAAGGGAAATATTACTTAATAATAAACTAAATTTTGGAAACATATAAGTTGATTGATATCCGGTATTACTAATATTATTTGCAAGAACTTGAGTATAAACTTTTGTCTGATTTACAATTGATGTATTAATAATTGCTAATCCTATAGCCCCTCCTAAGTTTCTCATTAAATTAAAAAACCCACTAGCGCTTGCTATTTTATTAGTCGGAATAGTCCCTAAAGATAAATTACTTATAGGAATAAAGCAAAACATCAAAGATGCTCCTCTTAAAGCTTGTGGAAGAAACAACTCCCAAAAACGAGAGTCTAGAGTTAATTTGCTATTATAATAGCATCCTAAGCTAAATAATATTAACCCAATAAAAAGCATTATTCTCTGATCTATATTTGATCCTGATAAATATCCTGCTATAGGAGAAGATAAAAATTGGAAAATACCAGTTACCATCATTATTAAACCAATTTGTAATGATGTCATACCAGCAATAGTATATAAAAATATTGGTAATAAATAAATTGCACCAAATAATCCTGTACCTAGTATAAAAGAATAAATACATCCAACACTAAAATTACGATCTTTAAAAGCTGAAAAATCCAATATTGGATTAGAAAAATTAATTTCTCTTATAAATAACATTACAAAACTAATACTAACAACTATTATTATACCTAAAATTAACAAACTATCTCCCCAACCTTTTTTATTTCCTTCTTCTAACACATACTGCAAACCTCCTAAAGAAATTGCTAACAAAGATAAACCAAGATAATCAAAATTTTTAAGTAAACTATAATTTGGCTTATCAACGTCAACATAACCCCATACCCCCCAAGATACAAATATCCCAGGAATTACATTAAGTAAAAACATTACATGCCAAGAGGTGATATTAGTAAGATATCCTCCAAGAATCGGTCCCAATGTTGGAGCTATTGTAACCACTAACCCTATTGCTACAGTTGCTTGAGATCTTTGTTGTTTAGTACGAAAAAGTATAAAAACTATCGCAAATGGAATAGGTATCATCATCCCGCCAAAAATTCCTTGCAAAGCACGAAAAATAATCATAGATTGAATATTCCAAGACATAGCACAGAAAATACTCATAATCGTAAAACCAACACATGCAACAAAATAAGTAATTCTTGTAGAAAATGTTCCTGTTAAAAACCCACAAATTGGAATAACAATTACTTCCGCAATTAAATAAGCTGTTTGCACCCAAGAAAGTTCATCTTGCCCAGCTAATAAACCAGCCCCTATAACAGATAAAGAACTTGCAACAATTTGTATGTCTAAAATAGACATAAACATTCCCACAATAATTGCAAAAAAACCAATCAATTGATGTCTAGACAAAGAACCTTTTAACATACGCATTTTTTAAATTTTTCTGTTTTATTATAGCAAAGTAAAAAATGCTTACTACAGTCCAACATGTATAGGGCTGATTAAATAATATTGTTATGCTAAAATGCACCATGTGTATTTTTTTGATTACAAATACATTCCCTGCATTTAGAATAACATCAATAGATACTTTTACTATTCCCCTTCGGATTTACTACAACATTATTGTTTTCTTTAGAAGAGTTACTTCCAATATTCATAGCAATTTTTTTAGCCTCTTTTAAGACATTCTCTACGTCTCTAGAGTGAGAAGAAAAAATACTTTTAAAAAATTCTTTAAATCTATCCCAATTAGGTTTCTTTTCAACGTTATTGTGACTTTTTATTATTACATCTTCAATCTCTGTTTGCAAAAGCCTCTTATTCATATCTTTACCTATAAACTCTCCTACCTTATCTGCAACACATGCAGCAATTTCTTTTACCTTATCTAAAGATACCTTCTTTCCATCCTCCTTTCCATCCTTATCTACTTTTTTCTCTATGTATTTTACGAAAATACCAGGAAAAATTTCATTTTTTACTGCGCTTAAATTTTTTAACTCATCTATCGTATATGTTTCTTCTAAAAGGTTTTTATTCTTCGATTCAATAGTCTCTAGTTCTTCTGTACTAAACTCTCCTGCTTTATAGGTTTTTTTACCATCTAAAAAGTTAGCAAGAAAAGTTTCAATAGATTGAGTATGCCCTTTATCAAGGCCTTTTAATTTATCATTAATACCCTCTACAGTAATTTTACTTAAAGCAGAATCACTTTTTAAGTTATTCATATTAACATTTGTGGCTATTTCGATAAAACAATTTGCTTTTTTTACCTTTTCTCCTGCTTTACCTAAAGTAACAGTCGAAATTTCATACATTTTATCATCTTTATTATATTTTTCATCTAATAAATGTGATATCCCAAATTTAGTCAAGTCCTCTTTAAGGTTGTCAACGTGTGTATCTTTATCAACAAATAAAACCGCTCCTACGCTTTCATATTTTACATTACTTTTGTTGTCAATTGTTATTGTTATTAAAGCACCTTCTGGCGATACTTTGAATTTATTAGAAAGTTGATTATTCTCTATCACGCTAGACTCAAGCGCTTTTTTAGGATAACCTGAAATAATAATATTTGCTTGATCAGATGATAACCCATAAACATCCACTAATTCCTTACAAACATCATTAGTATTTATTTTATACCCCACATTATTGAACACTCCTTTTACCATTGATACGGTTGTATAATTCCCTAATTTAGCATATTCTTCTTTAAAAGAATTTTCTTTATCCCCTAAATTTAATTCTCCTATATGTTTATCTATGCTATTGCTTTCTAAATTCTCGAGGTAATTTTTTAAAAAACGATCTGCTTTTTTATCTATTATATCCTGATTTAAATTTATGAGTTTTCCATCTTTTTTTATAAATATTTCATCTACAACTTTCTTCGCTTCTACTGTATTCTCAGTTATTTTTTCAAAATTTTTACTCAACGCATCATGAATGAGTGGTAACTGAATTTCATCGTCTTTAAATGACTCGTTAATTCTTTCACCAATATCTTTAACATACAAGTTATATGATTTCATATGTGTAATTTTATTTTTATTATTCTAATAATATCAAAATATAACTCAAAAACACAGCTAAAAACTAAACAGTTAACAACCTACGATTTAATCGATAAAAATTTCTCATTATATGGCAGTTCTGGATTAAAGCAAAAAAAACGACTGAACTTGATCACTATTCCTTTCTAGGTGTCTTTCATCATTTTCTTGAAACAAAAAGCATTTTATCATTTGGGAATAATTTACCTATCTATCTCACCCATAATAATATCTAAACTACTAATAACAGCAACAATATCAGACAATAAATGTCCCTTTAAAAGAAAATTTATAAATTGCAAATGAGCAAAGCTTGGAGACCTAATGTGGCACCTATAAGGCTTATTACTTCCATCAGAATATAAATATACACCAAATTCACCTTTAGGAGATTCTGATATAGCATATACTTCTCCAGCTGGGACACGATATCCCAAAGAAGTCATTTTTAAGTTATCTGCTTTTATCAATCCTTCTGGAATGTTTTTTATGCACTGCTCAATAATTTTTATTGATTCATATACTTCAGCAACACGCACTAAATATCTATCGTAACAATCTCCATTACTCCCTACTGGTATATCAAAATCCAGCTCTTCATAAACGTCATATGGTTGATGCTTACGTAAATCCCATATTATACCAGATCCTCTTAATACTGGACCAGAAAATCCAAAATCTAAAGCTTTTTGTGCTGACACAACACCTATGTTAACTAATCTTTGTTTAAATATTCTATTGTTACTTAGTAATAATTCTACATTATCCATGTTTTTTTTAAGACAAACAATAAATTTTCCAATATCTTCTAAGATATTATCTGGTAAGTCTTGAGCTACTCCACCTGGTCTAAAGTAATTAGCATGCATTCTAGCTCCAGAAACACGTTCATAAAATTCCATAATTTTTTCCCTCTCTTCAAATATCCAGAAGAACGGAGTTATAGCTCCTAAATCTAATGCTTGAGTAGCTATAAATAAAATATGGCTTAATATGCGAGTTAATTCAGCAAATAATACCCGAATATATTGAGCTCTTTTAGGAACTTTACAATCTAACGCTTTTTCAACCGCTAAAACAAAACTATATTCACAAGCCATAGGAGCAATATAATCAAGACGATCAAAATACGAAATAGCTTGTATATAAGTTTGATTTTCTATTAATTTTTCAACTCCTCTATGCAAAAAACCAATATGAGGATCTGCTTTAACAATAACTTCTCCATTAATTTCAAGAACAATGCGTAAAACCCCATGAGTAGAAGGATGGTGAGGACCAAAATTTAAAAAAATATCTTTAGTAAAATTTTTACTAGTACTGTCACTGGTATTTTTATCTAGCATAAATGCTTTATTTTCGCAACTTGCATAAAGAACGATCTAAATTGATATCAGTATATTCTAATTTTTCTAATTCAGTATTGTAATGCATTTCATAATATCCAGTTACTGGAAAATCCTTCCTTAAAGGATAACCTTGAAAATCATCGTCAGTCAAGATACGTAGTAATTTATTTTCGAACTTAATTCCAAACATATCATAAATTTCTCGTTCATACCATCCTGCAGAACTAAATACTCTAACTATAGAAGGCACCACTTCTTCTGTAGTTGAAAATAATTTTATTATTAAACGTTTATTTAATTTTAAACTTAAAAGATGGTAAACAATCTCAAAACAGTTTTTTTTATTTAAAAAATCTACGCCAAACAGATCTACTAATACACTAAAACATAATTCTTTGTTATTTTGTAAACATTTTAATAAAGAAACAATACAATTATTATTAGAGATAATAGCTTCATTTTGCCATTCTATTTCAAAATTATATGAATTTATTATGTTTTTTATATTAATATTCATTAATCAATAGTATAATTTTTATCTATTATATCATAATGATTC
Source organism: Rickettsiaceae bacterium (assembly GCA_963676335.1). Taxonomy (GTDB): domain Bacteria; phylum Pseudomonadota; class Alphaproteobacteria; order Rickettsiales; family Rickettsiaceae. Next base: position 511,669 of record OY781057.1, on the reverse strand, counting down.
AAAAAAAATACCAATAACAAGTTTGCATAATTATATTTATATGTTAACGTTATTGAGTAGCAAGGAAGAAATGACAGCAAAATTATATTTTAATTTTGAGGAAAGTCCGGGCTCCATAAAAACATAGTACTGGATAACATCCAGCCAAGATTTTTTTCTTGAGGGAAAGTGCCACAGAAAATATATCGCCAATTTATTTTGGTAAGAGTGAAAAGGGGTGGTAAGAGCACACCGGTATTTTAGCAATAGAATACGCATGGTAAACCCTACTAGGAGCAAGGCCAAACAGCATAATGTAAGCATAAAATGCTTAATGTAGTTTTTAACATTGAAAAATAAAAGTTTCACATTTTTGTGGGTAGGTCGCTTAAAGTAAGTAGTAATACTTATTTCAGATGAATTGTCATTAATACAGAACCCGGCTTATTGGTCCTTGCTGCTACTACTTACTCTTAACAAGATATATCTAAATGCTTTCTATTTTATATAAAATATTCTCGAATGAATTAAATGCTATTAATCAAGAAATAAATAATTTATTAATATGTGAGGAAACTTTATTTAATGAAATTATTAAATATCTATCCGTTAACTCAGGAAAAAAAATTAGATCATTATTATTACTAATAGTTAGCAAAGCATATAAATATGAAGGAAATAATCATATTCTATATGCAAGTATTATCGAGTTAATTCACTTAGCTGGATTACTTCATGATGATGTTATTGATCAAGGCACTATGCGACGATCACAATACTGTACTCATCTTATATGGGGAAATAAATCAAGTATACTAATAGGAGATTTTTTATTTATTAAAGCATTTCAATTACTGATTGAATCTGAGCATTCGCAAATAGCGAATATTTTAATACAGACCTCCACAAGTATGTCTATAGGAGCAATAAAAGAATTACAATATAGACACAATATCATTACTCAAGTCACTTATCATAACATTATTGTAGATAAAACAGCAAAATTATTTGGTGCAAGCTGTAAAATTGGTGCAATAATCAGCAATTGTTCAAATAAAATTACCGATGATTTATATAAATTTGGCTTACTACTAGGAATAATATTTCAAATTACTGATGACGCTCTTGATTATAATATAAACTCTATAACTAAAATTCAAAAAGAATATGGAAATGATTTTTTAGAAGGCAATGTAACATTACCTATAATTCTTTTATTTAATGAACTAGATAATAAAAATCGATATAAATTACAACAAATATTTTATTCTACTTGTAAAAACAAAGAAGATTTTATATTTATTACAAATTTATTATTAACACATAATATTTATCAAAAAATTCAGAATATATTAGATGAGTATTATCAACAAGCTAGCTCCATATTAACTTCGTTCATCAAAATAGCCTCCCCTCATTCTGAATACTTAAAAATGATACTACACTATTGCTTCAACAGATGGAACGCACGCTTATGAATAGCTAATTTTAGATAAAAACCATTTATACTTTTTTATAAAAAAAATCTAAGCAGATAATTTTTTACGTCCTTTAGCACGTCTACGATTAATTATTTCACGCCCAGAGGCAGTAGCCATACGTGCTCTAAAACCATGTCTACGCTTTCTTACTAAATTACTTGGTTGGAATGTACGTCTCATACTAATTTTATTTCTTATTTATTTTTCTTTTATACTCAAATTTTTAAAAATGCCTTAGTTTAAAATACCCCCATAAAAATATGGGAGCACTTTAAATATAATATAAAACTAATTAGAAGGTTGTTGTCCTTCTACTAAAGAACCACCTTTTTCTTTACAAGTTCCTACTTTTACTAATTCAAATTTACTACAATCTTTTTCAGCATTTATGCAATAACATTTTTCTGATTCAGTAGCAAATGTTGCTCCATTGATTGTTATTAAAGCTACTGCTAATGCAGCTATAATAGAAATTTTTTTAAACATATTCAACCTTTTTTTATGTTGTTTAATTATAAATTTAATCAGATATTTTTCTCTGACTTGACGTTAAAATATCATATATGTATAGATTTTATAGATAGAATATTAATTTCTCAAGTATACTTTTAAATATGTGATATTTTTGTATCATTATAGACTTAGAAGTACTATGATACTTAGTAAGTATACTAAAAAGAGTATTATTTATGAAGAAAAAAATTTGTATTTTCTTTATGGGAATAAATTTGTTATACATCCATTCTTATTCCATAGCAAAAGATAACAAATATCCAATTACTTATGAAGAACGAAAAATGCAAGAGATTGGATCAATTTTTGATAATAAAAATTATCAAATAAACAAAGAAAAAAAAGTATCTGTACAAAAATTATGGGAAGCAAGTTTATATGTGTTAAAAGACATTCCATTAATTAGCTCAGACTTTAATGGAGGTGTTATAATAACAGATTGGTATAATATCTCTCCTATCATTAGTAATAAAGTTACAATAATAATATATAAAGATACTTCAAATGTTGAAGTTAAAGTTTTTCAACGTAAATTAATAAATAATAAATTTCAAGATATAGGTCTATCAAATGATATTGCTAATAAGATACATCAGCAAATTATTGATAAAGTTAAATAATTTAAGTAAATAAAAACAATGAATTTTATTGAAATAGAAAAGAAGTGGCAAAATATTTGGGCTCAAAGTAATACGTTTAACGCTACAATCGACACTAATAAGCCTAAATACTATGTAATAGAAATGTTTCCATATCCTTCTGGAAAAATTCATGTTGGGCATGCAAGAAATTATAGCGTTGGCGATGTCATTGCTCGATTTAAGAGATCTTTAGGGTACAACGTGTTATATACTATAGGATGGGATGCATTTGGACTTCCAGCTGAAAATGCTGCTATAAAAAACGATATACATCCTAAAACTTGGACTTATAGTAACATAGATATCATGAGGCTTCAATTAAAGAATTTAGGATTGTCTTATGATTGGAATAAGGAAATTACAACTTGTGATCCAAGTTATTTTAAACATGAACAAAAATTTTTTCTAAAATTATTAAAAGAAGGATTAGCCTATCAGAAAGAATCAATTGTTAATTGGGATCCAATAGATCAAACTATATTAGCTAATGAACAAGTTATTGATGGGAAAGGATGGCGCTCAGGCGCAATAGTAGAACAAAAACAATTAAAACAATGGTTTTTATGTATCACAAATTATGCTAATGAATTATTAAATGAATTAGAAAATCTAGATTTTTGGCCTGAAAGTGTTAAGACTATGCAAAAAAACTGGATTGGTTTATCTACAGGCGCAAATATTATTTTCAAATGTAAAGATACAAATATTCCACCTATAGAAGTTTTTAGCACAAGACCAGAAACATTATTTGGAGCTAGCTTTATTGCAATATCTTATAATCATTCTATAGTAAATACTCATTTATCACAAAACTCTAAAGTACAAGATTTTGCTAACAAATGCCGAAAAGGAAGTATAGCAAATACTATAATAGAAAAACAAGAAAAGTTAGGTATAGATACTGGATTAAAAACGTTACACCCATTTGATAACAAAATTGAATTACCCATATTTATAGCAAATTTTATATTGATGGATTATGGGACAGGAGCGATTTTTGGATGCCCGGCTCATGATAAAAGAGATCATGAGTTCGCAATAAAATATAATTTACCCATTATACAAGTTATAGATAGTAAAGATCATAGCATAAATGTACAAAAATCCGCATATACTGATAATGGATTTATGATTAATTCTCGATTTTTAAATAATTTAAATAATATTACTGCCAAAGAATATGTGATTGAAAAAATTGAAGAATTAAAATGTGGAGTAGAAACTACTAATTTTCGTTTAAAAGATTGGGGAATTTCAAGACAAAGATATTGGGGATGCCCTATTCCTATTATCCATTGCGCTACATGTGGAATTGTTCCAGTACCTGATGAAGATTTACCAATAATATTACCATTAGATGTAGATTTTAAATCTAACAGTAATCCTTTAGATCATCATCCTACTTGGAAATATGTCACATGTCCACAATGCAAAGCCCCTGCAGAGAGGGAAACTGATACTTTTGATACATTTTTTGAATCTTCATGGTATTTCATGAGATATTGTAATATTAATGCATTCAATATTACAGATAAAATTGCTTGTGAATACTGGCTTCCAGTAGATCAATATATTGGAGGAATAGAACACGCTATATTGCATTTATTATATGCTAGATTTTTTACTAAAGTTATGAATGATTACGAATATATTGATATAAGAGAACCATTTACTAAATTATTAACTCAAGGAATGGTTTTACATAATTCTTATATAGACGAAAAAGGAGAGTTTGTATACCCAAGTGATGTAGTAGAAGTTAATAATTCTTTAATTCATAAAATTAGTAGACAAAAGGTTATTAAATCTAAATTAGAAAAGATGAGTAAATCTAAAAATAATGTAGTAGATTTAGATATGATGTTGATTAACTATGGAGCAGATAGTTTACGTCTATTTTTATTATCTGATAGTCCAATAGAAAAAGACATGGAATGGTCAATGGAAGGAATTGAAGGAATTAATAAATTTTTACAAAAGTTATTCAAATTAGCAGAACGATTAATTAATATAAATGAAAATTCAATTATAGAAGATACTTTAAATTATTCTATACACAGTACAATTAAATACGTTACTGAAGATATTGAAAATAATCATTTCAATAAAGCTATTGCTCGTTTAAGAGAATTGTATAATTTACTTTATGAGGTTAAAGCTTTAGAACAAATAAAACATGGATTTTGTATTTTAATTCAGTTATTTTATCCTTTTATTCCGCATATAACAGAAGAAATTTGGCAAAAGCTTGGAAATAAAATACCATTATATAAAACTCCTTGGCCTAAATATGATACTAATTTTTTAAAAAGAAGTTCATATATTCTAGCAATACAAATAAATGGAAAGTTACGTGCTACTTACGAGTTTGACAATAATGATTCAGAAGAATTTATAAAAGATACAGTGATGAATATTAATATTATAAAACTATATCTAAAAAATAAAACTATATCAAAAATTATACTTATTCCTAAAAAAATTATTAATATTGTTATATCTACTCATAAATGAAAACTTGGGAATACGAAGCCAGACTTCAAAAAAAGCTAGGAGCGAAGGGAACTAGTAGCGCAGCATACTTTGACGTATGTGAGCAACGCAGTTCTCGAGCAACGACGCCAATTTTTGAAGTATGGCGAGGATACATTAATTTTATTAGAATAATTTTATTATTCTTACCTATATTCATATATGGATGCACTACTATTCCTTCAAAAATAAATGAAGAATTAAAATTTATTAATATAATTACTGATGATTCGATAGAAGGAAGTGAATGTTATAGCATGTTAAGACAATTACTAAAGACAAACAATACTCCAAAATATAATTTATATATTTCGATAACTTATCAAGAATACCCATTAATCATTAGTAATTTTAATATAGTAAGACAAGGTATTCAAGAAAATGTTAATTTTAAATTAATAGATAAAGCAAATGTACTTTTATTAGAAAAAAACTTTAGATTATTAGGTGCTTATGATATCGTAACCGCACTTTACTCAAGCTATAGCGAATCTGAAAAAATAAGATATGATCTATCTGTAACGGCAGCTAGAGAAATACAACATAGATTAGTACTGTTTTTTTTAAAAGAAAAAAATCTATGAGATACTATCCATCCGGACTACAAAAAGTAATTCAAGGCATTAAAGCTGCTAGCATTAAAGCTGTTCTGTTGTATGGACCAGATAAAGGCTTGATTAACAATTGTTTTTCGCAAATAGAAAAATCTTTTTCTATACCAGTACAAAAAATTAATTATGTAAATAATGTAGAAACGTACCTGCAGAGCTCATTAAATAATGTAAATTTATTTTGCAATCGCCAAATCATCAAGTGCGAATACATTTCTACAAGTGTAACAAAAATAAAAGATATTTTGCAGGAAAATTTTTTGCATATTTTAATATTAATTGCTGATGAACTAGAGAGTAATTCTAGTCTTAGAAAATTTTTTGAAACTACCCCTGATTTAGCTATCATTGCATGTTATTATGAAGATGATATAAAAAAGGTCATAACAGATTATATTTTTAATCAGAATAAAAAAATTACTACTTCAGCATTAGATTATTTAAGTCAAACAATAAAAGGAGATCGATACTTTATTATTAACGAGATAGAAAAATTAGTATGTTACTGTATGTCAGATCCAATTATTGATATAGAGCAAGCTATATATGCAACAAATCATGGTACTTTAATTTTTAGTGATAAATTATGCTCCGCTTTTGCAAATCAAGATATAAAAATTTATTTGGCAGAATTGGATAAATTGCAATCAAATGATGCAATACTAATTATTCGAAGCTTAATAAGATATTATGTTAATTTGTATGCAGTTTATATAAAAACTACAACTCATGGCATTGATCTATCCACAGCTATTAAAAGCATTACACCTCCAATATTTTTTCGAGAAATCCCTGCTTTTTCTTCAGTAGCAAAAGAAATAACTCTACAACAAATATCAAAAACTTTACATTTGTTGTATAACGCTGAAATAGAATATAAATCTCACTCAAACTTGCAACAAGAAATTTTATCTAGACTTTTATATACTATATGATTTTGTAACACAATCATATTTTATTAATAAATTTAATATATTTTCAATATTATATAATGAAACCATACAATGTTTATCACTAGGAGCATTATCTGGATCTTGATGTACTTCCATAAATACCCCTGCTACTCCAACAGCTACTGCTGCATTTGCAAGAATTTGGACATACTCTCTTTCCCCTCCACTACTATCTTTTAATTGACCCGGTTTTTGCACTGAGTGAGTAGCATCAAAAATCACAGGAGCGTTAGTTTTTGCCATAATTGGAAATGAACGCATATCCACTACTAAATTATTATATCCAAAACAACACCCTCTTTCAGTTAATAAAATATCTTTAGTTCCAAAATGTATAAGTTTTTCATATACAGAAAACATATCTTGTGGAGCTAAAAATTGTCCCTTTTTTACATTAATTGGTTTTTTAGTTTCAGAAGCTGCTTTTAATAAATCTGTTTGACGGCATAAAAAAGCAGGAATTTGTAAAATATCTACTACTTCTGCTACGATACTGCATTGTTCTGCAGTGTGCACATCGGTTATAATTGGACATTTAAATTGCTTTTTCACTTGCTCTAATATATACATCCCATTATTTAGCCCCACTCCTCTCTTTCCTGTAATAGAACTACGATTAGCTTTATCAAAAGACGATTTATAAATAAATGGAATTTTTAATTTAGTTGTTATTTTAATCAAATTATCCGCCATAAATAAAGCGTGATCCAAACTTTCAATTTGACAAGGGCCACCTATAAAAATGAAAGGTAGATGATTAGAAATTTCAATATTCTCAATTTTTACTATCTTCATTTTATTCCATATTATTTAGCAATTGGTAAAGTGGTCTGTTTCTCTTCTTCTGAAGAAGATTTTTCAATAATATAGTTAGTTGTTTTTTTTGTAGATAAATTCGCTAAAACAAGTGCATTTATCATAAAGAATATTGCTAAAACACTAGTAGTTCTTGTTAAAAAAGTATTAGGACTAATAGTAGTTCCAAGATTATTAACAGAACTACTTGCAATACTATCGTTAGAAGTTTTTTGTATTAATATTGTTATAACTAAAAGTATGGATATTATTATATGCACTACTAATAAAATATTAAGCATTTTTATATTCTTTTTTTTAAAAGATTTAATAGATTCATTGCGTCAAGAGAAGCTCTTCCAATTAATACCCCATCAATACCAGCAATATTCATAATATCAGATATGTTGTCTAAATTAACTGCTCCCCCATATAAGAATCGTACTTCATTATATTTGATAACAGCTAAAAAATCCAAAATAATATTTACAATTTCTTCCAATTGAGATAATTCTAAAGCTTCTTTGTTTCCTATGGCCCATAAAGGCTCATATGCAATTATTATAGGCTCTTTCCTTTGAGGTAGCAAATGAGTTAATTGTTCTTTTAAAAAATTTACATAATTTCCTTCTAATCTGATTTTACTAGATTCCCCAATACAAATAATTGGAATTATGTTATAAGAAAAGCAATTTTCAATTTTTTGTTTAATAATTTCATTAGTATGATTACGATATTTTCTACATTCAAAATGACCAACAATACTATACTTTACTCCACAACTAGATAGCATTATGCTACTTATTTCTCCAGTATAAGATCCATAATCACTATCTAATTCTGTAATATCTTGAGCTGAAAAATTTATTTTTTTAAAAAATGTCGATAAATACCCCAAATAAATTGCAGGAGGAGCTATAATTAAATTAGATATACAATTATTATCTTCATAGTTTATAAGGAAATCACAAAAATTATGAGCTTGAGATAAGCTTAGATTCATTTTCCAATTAGCTACTATAATAGACATGTAATAAGCTTGAATAATTAACTTGCACACAGTATACTATGCAGTAGTTTTAATTGTAAATACTTACCTTATGTTAAATAACATTAGAGCAGCTGCTAATACATTAATATTTCGCTGTATATTAGGAATCATTGTAATAGCTTTTATTGCTTGGGGAATCAGTGATGTAATGAAAATGAAACAAAATAGTTCCATTATTAATACTGATACTGCTGGAGAAGTTAGTACTTCAGAATTTTTAAAAGTTTACGATACTAAACTTAAATCAGTCTCAAAATCCCTTGATAGATCATTAACTAAAACAGAAATTCAAGTCATCCAAGAAGAAGCAATAGAGCAGTTAATAACTAATCTTTTATTAAAACAGCTGGAAAAAGAATACAACTTAGATTTTAGTGATAAAAAAATTGCTGAAACTATAAAAAAAATGCCTGCTTTCTTAGATGAAAAAAATCAATTTGACATTACTCAATATTATAATTTTCTAAAGCAACAACGAATTACTGAAAAAGAATATATAGAGGATATAAAAAATTACATAGGAACCACTACTATCATAAACAATTTTGTAAATCATAGCTATATTCCTGAAATATTAATTCAAAACATAATTAATTATTTAGCAGAAGAACGTACTATAGATTTAGTTACTTTAGACTTAAATACAAAAAAAAATCAAATTCCTAAACATAGTCAAGAAGAATTAATTACTTTTTATAACAATAATCTTGAACTCTTTAGAGCTCCTGAAAAAAGAACGATATCCTGTTTAGTGCTTAATAATAACGATTTTCGTAATAAAGTTATAGTCAATGAAAATGACATAGATGACTACGTAGCCAATAATAGCATCACTAATGTAACAAATGAAACAAAAAAAATAATTATTAAAGATATTGAAGATAAAAAAATAAATACGCTTATAAATGAAATTTATAATAAAATAGAAGATGAATTAGGAGCTGGGAATAGTTTATCTGAAATTTCTAGTAAATTCGGTGGTAAATACACTTTGATAACAGAAGTAGATTCTATAACTATAAAAAATAGCGATGTTAGAGAGTATGCAGACAAAATTTTTGCTATGAATAAAGGGGATACATTTATAGATTATAAACAAGGATATATCATCCTTGAATTACAAGATATCAAATCAAGTAAAATTTTAGAATTCGATCAAGCTAAAGATCAAGTAGAAAATTATCTTTTACGTCAAGCAAATATCGATACGCTTAAAAAATTGACTTCTACATTAAACTATACCAATTTTATTAAAGAGATAAAAAAAATAAATTTACCCTTAACAATAGGCGTAAAAGTTGCAAGATATAAAAAAAATAAAATACAAAATATTCCCATAGAATTAATAGATAGAATTCTTTTAGCCTCTCCTAAAACAATACTACCAGTATTTTTTGATACTCAAAAAGCATATCTAGTTTTAGTCAATAACTCTAAAATTAATACAGATATCGCTAATGAAATATCTAAAAAATCTTTTTCCACTATAAAAGAAAATATCAAAGGAAGCATTCTTAATGAAGTAATTACATTTGCTCGCAATAAAGCTAATGTTACTGTTAATAAACATATTTTAGACACATTTACAGAAGATTAGAAATATCTAAAAACTTTATTTTTTATATATAAAAGAAATGAAACAAATATTATAAAGGCGAGTAAGCAGGTAAAAACGGGATATAGCGTCCTACGTATTCGATCAAGCTGCTTATTTTAGGTGTTTTATGAAAATTAATGTTGTCCATAACAACGATTTGACCAGGTTTTAAATGAGAAATCAAAATTTGTTCAACATAAGCTTCAAATATACTGCTCTTACTTGAAAAATTGGATACTCGTCAAACTTCCTTCAAATACTACTGGAGCGCAACAATTCTTACCTTCACAAATTCCAGCAATCATATTAACTCTTTTCTTGTGTCGATATACTTTTACACTATAACACGTTCTCCTTTTATGCTCCAGCTATATAATCACCACGAGATAGTCGTTTAGCTGGTGCAGATTTACCGTGACAGAATTGGCAAATGCACAAAGTTTCACCCTATTTTTCACATGCTCTTTACAGGGAACGCCAATCAAGAATTTTGCTGCATTATTCATCTGTAGTACCTGCAGTTAATTTCGCCAAAATTTGCACAAGGATTTTTTGCTCCTGATCAGATGCTTTGCTGAAAAAAGTACTATCAATATCTTCTACAATGGGGGATAAGATCCGCACCATATCTTTACCTTTTTCAGTAAGTGAGACGCTCTTTGCACGTGTATCTATCTTCATGCTCTATACGGTTTACAAGCCCCATTTGAACAAGCTTTTTAAGAGATTTTGATACAATCATCTTATCAAGCTTAGACCAGGTAACGATGAGGATCTGGATCGTATCATATCCATGAGCTTTAAATCACATCAATGTCGCCATAATGACAAACCGTGCATGAGAAACGTTGTATTGCTCAAGAGCCTTTTTAATCTTCCGTTACCAGATCATGGTCGTTTGCCAAAGAAGAAAACCTGAACTATCTTCAGGCTTATCAAAACCGAAAGGTAAGTTAGACATGAAGACTCCTTGCAAGCTTTATTAAGTTTTCCATTTCCTCTGGGACGGTATCAGCGACATTTTGGGCTACAAGCTTGATCCAAAGCCATTTCAACGGCCCGGTTACAACCAGCTTATTGCTTAACTTTAATCCTTCTACGGTATCTTCCATGGAATGAGTATCATCCATTTTGGCACCGAAGAATGAGGTGCAATCAGTGAAGGAATAACCTTCATTGATTTCGGTCAACAAGATTTTCACGGGCTTAACGCCTTTAGGCTTTAAGAAGAAGTAATTGCCAACTTTGAAGTCACTCTCAAGCTTGCAGTAATCCAAATCCCCATGCCATGTTGGCCAGTTATTGATATCTGTCCAAATCCGCCAAATATCTTCGCGCTTTAAACCTTGGAATGTTTTGCTATAATTTTTTGTCCACATATCCCACCTTTATAGTATTTATGGATATAGTATGCAAGTTTACTAAATGAGTCAAGACTAAAGTTATTCTCCATTTCGAATCTCTGTCGCTACTCCGGTTTTCGTTCTCTAAAAAATGCATGTCGCAAAAAGGCTGATTCTCTAAAACCCAGGTAAATAGAGGGTTTGAGTACATGCGTACCTTCGACCGGAATGTTCGCATGTATTAGAGATAGAGAGGCTAAAAATGGAGATTTTAGGGGTGAAATACTGAAATTGGAGAAAGTGAGATACGGGTCTAATCGAAAAATAAAACGCTGGAAACCTTAGGAATACTAGGGTTTTGAGCGGCGCTGTGGCTAACCCAAAAAGATGTGAGAAAAGTTCTCTTTAGAAAATCTGGCGGAGATCAGTTTGATATAACCTAACCAACTCCAAACTGGGGTGGTATAGTCATGTTTTGCTCTCTGAAGCGAGTATAGATGGGTACTTGGAGAAGGTCAAATGAAGAGTGTTGGATTCTATGAAAAAGGTGCATCCTCGATATGCGTATCTTTTCTTTACCATCTTGACTAAGAAAAGATAATCTGATATATTTTCTTAGAGTGGCAACTTAAGAAAAGATAGCTTATGAATAAAAGGATAGGAATATACATTACACAAAGGATCTCGGTGAGTCATATAAAGCGTATGTTCCTGCAAAACTGCCACCTGAGCCACCAATAGAACTTTTGAAGCTTTATCCTTACCTTGAAAAAGCAACACTGGCTTTAGCTGAGTTAAATAGTATTCATAAGACTATTCCTAATACCGCGCTCTTTATCTACATGTATGTACGCAAAGAAGCTTTGCTTTCAAGTCAGATTGAAGGAACGCAGAGTTCTTTCTCGGATTTAATGCTATTTGAACATAATCAAAAACCTGAAGTCTCAATTGAAGACGTAGAAGAGGTGTCCAATTATGTTAAAGCTATAAACTATGGCTTAGAGCGCTTAAAAGATGATTTTCCTTTATCCCTTAGACTTTTAAAAGAAATACACGGTATTTTGCTTTCTGGAGGCAGGGGATCAAGTCAAACGCCTGGAGAATTTAGAAGATCACAAAATTGGATCGGCGGTACAAGGCTGGGTAATGCTCTTTTTGTTCCTCCGCCAGTAGACCAGTTAAGTGATTGCCTTAGAGATTTTGAAAGATTTCTTCATGATGAAAGCCTGCCCGTTCTCATAAAAGCAGGATTGGCTCATGTTCAATTTGAAACAATACATCCTTTTTTAGACGCTAATGGCAGATTTGGCAGGTTGCTCATAACCTTGCTTCTATATACTGGAGGCATGCTTGATTCACCAATTCTTTACTTAAGCCTTTATCTGAAAGCACATCGCCATACCTATTATGAGCTACTTCAAGAAGTCAGGGAATCAGGCACTTGGGAAACATGGTTAGAATTTTTCCTCATTGGTGTAGAAAAATCTTCAAAACAAGCCATTCAAACAGCAGAAAGAATTAATGATCTTTTTGAAAAAGATAGTGAGAAAATATCTCATTTAGGCCGTGCTAGATTTTCATGCGAACAAACGCTTGAATACATGAAAAAGCTACCGCAAGTGACAGTCCCTCTCCTTGCCAAAGAATTGCAAATGACTCAGCCAACAGCGAGAAGTGCATTAAATCATATGCAAGTCCTTGGTATATTAGAAGAAGCGAGCGGTAAGAAACGTGATAAAGTTTATATCTATCGTAAGTATTTAGATATTTTGGAAGATGGCGCAGAACCATTTTCTACAGAGAAGTCATAATGAACACCTTCCATTCCAACATCATCAATATTTATGGCGAAAAAGGCCAAGCTTGGATAGATGAACTGCCTCGACTTGTTGCGGCAATATCTTCAAAGCTCGATTTACGTGATTTAAAAGAAGTTACAAATCTTACTTACAACTATGTGTTGTCAGGATTGCAAGGCAATAACCCTATCATTTTAAAATCCTGATGGGTATCTTAAAAAAGCAAGAAAGCTTCGAGGCCAGCTTTTAAAAACGACTGGTCCAGATGCCTTGCTCCATGGCGATTTACATCACGATAATATTTTGCAAAATGGCAATGATTGGCTGGTGATCGATCCTAAAGGCGTGATTGGCAAACCAGCCTATGAAGTGGCCGCTTTTATCCGCAATCCGATGCTAGATTTGATAAACATTCAAGATCCAGAGGATATTATCCAAATGCGCATTGCTATGTTCTCTGATTTATTGAATGTTCCAAGAACCAAAACTGCGGATTGGTGTTTTGTGTAAGCGGTGCTTGCATGGATTTGGTCACTAGAAGATGGTTGCGATACGAGCTATTTTTGAACAGCTAACAAAGATTTTTGATGTTCTGCGGCCATTTAATGATTGAGGGACAAGATTATCCCCCAATACTCATACTACTTAAAAAGCAACCACACTTCCGTGATCAATTCTGTTTCAGCCACTTCATGATCAAAATTGTAGTAACAAAATATGCAAGGCAAATCCCCTAACTCTTCGCCAGACTGGGGCAACCAATCTCGATATAGCCAGTAAATTTTTTCGCTAATGGCTCCACGTGACCCTTTGTGGGAAATAACAGCATATCTACCTGCAGGAAGATGTTTTTCTATCACTTCACCCTCAAGCTTTAGTGTTTACGGAACGGTAATCGCAAGGTCAAAGCGAAATTCTTCTTCTGGTACTTCCTTTGGGTCACCGTATCCAAAACCAAAGGCTTCTCTGAATAATTTTTTGGCCATTTGGTTTAGGCCATAACGAACCACGCCATATACCTACTTGAGGAACAGCGTTTAAAGTTTCGGCTTCAAATAAGAAAATACCATCGTCACTTAAGTGATCATCAATGGCTTTAAGTGACTTCTCTACCTGCATAGGGTCGATGATTAAACAGAAAGACCCACTGGGAATAAAAATCAAATTGTATTTTTCTGGTCGATTTAAATCTTCAATAAAACCTTTCTATACCGTAGGTTTTAGATTTTTTGGCTTTGCTTTAGCATGCAAGACTCCGAGCATATGGTCGCTTGCGTCAAAGCCATGCACATCAAATCCATCTTCAATTAATGGGAGTAAAAACCGACCTGTGCCACACATCGGCTCTAAGATAGGACCATTGGCATTCATGGCATAATCACGATAAAAAGCATAAGCATCTTCAGGGGGGGCTTGCTTAATTCATAAACCTCTGTACAAAGGCTGAGATAGGTATCTAAAGTTTTCTTATTAATGTGTTTATCCACTCATCACCTCATATTTTTTAAAAAAATCCATAAGCACCTCAATATCATTTTGGTAATGATAAACATGCCAACCGCAATCTTGTGCGCCGAGGGTGTTATTTTTTGTGTCATAAATCAACAAAAGCTCATGCGGAAGTAACGATAGCGCCTTTTGAATATGCTGAAAAAATCCTTGTTCCGGTTTAATAAATCCAATTTTATAAGATGCAAAATATTCTTTGAAATAAGAGCCAACCGTATCCAGAATATGTTTTGTGCGCAAAGCTTCTTGGTTCGTACCGAGATAACATGGGATTTTCAAACTTTTTACTGAGTCTAATATCTCCTGATTAAGGTGATAATCCTGAGTTAACCAATACTGAATATATTGCTCTGGTGTTATACCCAAATCTTTAAATAATTTTTCTTGGAAAATAGCATGAAGATGCGCATCCAGTTTAATTTTGCCCCGAATGATGATGCTCTCCTATTTTTCTGAAAAAATAACGGAGAAATGCTTTGATATCAGACCAAGATCTTCTTTGACATTCTGGCTCCATAAATAATTTCCGCTTTCATCGTGAGTGTTAAATACCACTCCATCGACATCAAAAATAATAGCCTTAATCTTGTTATTACTCACTCCACAACCTCATCAATAATTCGTTTCTGTAAGTCAGCTTCCGGGCTGCTTTTATCTGCAATTTGGCATAGCTCAAACGTCGCCTTCCAAAGAGCCCAAGCGCGTGCACGGAGCCATGTATCATCATCCATATCCATTTTTGATATAAAAACCTCACGAGCTTTGCCTGATAAATAAGTCCATGCAATTACTAAATCGCAGGCGGGATCACCAACTGCAGCGCCTCCAAAATCAATGACTGCAGATAGTTTGTCGCCCTCCATAAGCATATTGCCAATCGCAAAATCTCCATGAATCCATATGGGCGCCTTATTCCATCTCGTCGCACACGCCTTATCCCATAAAGCAAGAGCTTGCCCTGCGTCTATAATCTCAGCCAGCTCTGCAATTTGCTCTCTGGCGCCTTTATCGTAAATGCTGATATGATCACCGCGCCACCAGTTGTGTTGACCAGGCTCAGGACCTTCAATGTCGGTAATCGCTTGTAGCTCTTTTAAAAATTTGGCGAGATCAAAGGCAAGTTGTTCCTTTTTTTGATCGGTCAACGTCAGTAGGTTGATGCTTTTTCCAGGTAACCATTTGTATATAGAAAATGGATATGGATAATCTGCTGAAGGTTTGCCTATTTTAATCGGAGCCGGGATACGAATGCTTAAACGTTTTGCTAATTGCGGCAGCAGCTCTTGCTCTTTTGGTACTTTTAAAGCGTAACCTGCTGCGGTTGGCATACGAATAAGCATGTCATCGCCTAGCCTATAGGTACGGTTATCATGGCATTGTTTTTCAACATCGGTTATAGGTAAATCACTGAATTCTGAAAATTGCTCCGCTATGAGATTACGTGCAAGATCAAGGGTTGGCATAATCGATTTGTCGTTCATAACGCCACCTCCATAACGGTTACAGGATGGTATTTAAATTCATCCATACATATTTGGCTCCATCCAAGGCGCTTGTAGTATTCAGGTATCGTTGGATCAAAAGCAAACAAGTATAGTTTTTTAAAGCCAAGCTTTTTTGCTTATCTAACTGCGACATCAACCAGTATTTTTCCGATCCCCTGTTTTTGATGTTTAGGTGCTACTACTACATCTGCAAGCCATGGTCCTAAATCGGAACGAAACTTCTCCTTAAGTTTAAATGCGCAAAATCCTACTGGAATTTCATCACACAACGCAACGAATGAAATTGTTTCATTTGGATGACCCAGCTCGTCATATGTCAATGACTCTATCTCTTGGATTGTAAGTTCTGGAAACCAAATTTTTCCTAAAACTTCATGCCAAATATTAGCGAGCGCCGGTATGGCATTAGGGTGGTTTTTTAAAAGGTCGATTTTGATCATACGAACTCCTCCACATTTTTCCAGTTGCCAGGGTTGGCTTTTTTAGCATCTATTCTAGATTTCCAATTACCCACATGAATTTCAAGCTTATGATCATCAGGGTCTAAAAAGTAAAGTGACTTTCCAGGAGACGTATTATCCTTAAAGACTTTAGCCCCTGACTGAGTTATGCGCTGACTCAAAGCTTCAAAATCCTTATCATCGACACTAAATGCAAAATGTGTGTTACACGACGATGGCCTTCGCAGGGAACTACGATCAAGATCTAAAGAAAACCACAAACATCCAGGATCATCAAGATTGCCAGCTAAAAAATAAGCGCTACCTGCAGATTTGCATAATGGCTTAAATCCCAAAATATCTTTGTAGAACAAAAATGATCTTTCAATATCTGAAACAGCTATGTTGATATGATTAATGCCGTTGATCATACAATGCCTCCTACAAACCACTCAGATGTTATCTGTAAATTTAATCATCCATCGTTGCTTGAATAATCGAAACCGTCGAT
Organism: Rickettsiaceae bacterium; assembly: GCA_963676335.1. Classification (GTDB taxonomy): domain Bacteria; phylum Pseudomonadota; class Alphaproteobacteria; order Rickettsiales; family Rickettsiaceae. The sequence goes on along the minus strand of OY781057.1, from coordinate 494,409 downwards.
TCAAATTTTCTAAGTAGTAGGTGATGTACTTTGCCTGCACCACTTACATCACCTTCCATCATGAAATCACACACATGTTTGAAACCGGCCTTCATATAAACATGCTTTGCTTTGGGGTTATCGCAAGCAGGGTCGATTATGAATGTATCTGCTTTGGGGTCAAAACATTCTCTGAAAAAATCGATAAAGTCAGATAATGTTTGAGATCCGTAACCCTTGCCAAAAAATTTAGAATTGCCGATCATGTAATCGAGGCCGTAGGTATGACCTGTTTTTGAAAGCCTTTTAAGTTTTTCTTCGCCTATATCTTCTTTATGTGTTTCTTGAATAATCATCAACATTCCAAAAGGTTCATCTTCAAGATATGCAATCCAATAAACGTACTCGCCACCAGAATAAGACGATGGTGTTTTTCGCCCTTCAACAAAATTTACGATGTCATCTTTATGTGCTTGGGTATTATCCCAGAACTCTATAATATGTAGCTCGACAAGCCATTTAAAAATAGTGTCTAAATGAGCTCCTGTTACTTTTTCAAATTTAATTTTCATAGATCTTTCCGCAAATAAATTTTTTGAACCATCCCATCCGTCAGAGATTTTTCAGTTGTTAAATCAAAATTTTCAAAACTTAAACCTAAGCAGATACCGGTTCCTAAGACTCTCGGCACAATTGTAAGAATGATTTCATCAATCAAGTCTTCTTGAGCAAAACTTTTAGCAAGCTCTGCACCGCCTAGTAACCAGATATCTTTATCTGATTTGCGGTCTTTGAAATTGGCCATAAACTCAAGTGGGCTATCGTGCGTAATACTGATGTAGGGTTTATCAATTTCAAGTTGCCCCGAGGTGAAAACATAAGTGTGTTTATCTGGCCAACCCCATTCACCAAAACCTAAAATTTGTTTGTAGCTTCGGCTTCCCATTAAAATTATATCGATACGGGACATTAAATTTTTATAACCGACGGCTTCTAATTCAGAGTCGTCCTTTGGGTGCGGGAGCCAATCCACGCCACCATTAGTATCTGCGATAAAGCTATCAAGCGAAGTTGCGATGTAGAGGATTATTTTGTTCATAATTTACCCGTCAATTCGTTTTTTAATTTGTTCAGATCATTATCACACCTGATCTCTTTAAATACCGCCTGCGGATAGCGTTCTTTTAAAGGGATAAGAATGTAGGTAAGTAAATAATTATCCGGTGCAATTTTGGTGATCGCAAAGTCCTTTGCTTACAAAATATCTTGATAATCTGGATTCTGATAGCACTCCAGCAGAGTTTCTACGACGCTCTGTTTTGTATAAACATTATCTGATGCGCCAACTTCCCAAAATTCATCACACATTTGCCTTTCAATATCTTCTTTTGTTTTTCCAAACTTTTTAGGACGATGGAAGATTGGCTCTCTTGATTTAAGTTCATCGAGGATTTCGTTCTCCTCTAGTACTTTCCAGTCTGCTGGCGCATCAGCCCTAAAGCCATCCCACAAGTAGCCACCATGCGGTGCCAATATCTTTGTAACCCAGGGCTTTTGCACGAAATTTTTAGCTATAGAAAATAAATAAAAAAGGGATAAAATTTTTTATTTAGGAGGTTTTATCATGAGTATATTAGAGTTGATTGAGGATATCCCTGATCCTAGGATGAGAGGGAAAGTTACGCATAAGCTTAGTGCTATAGTATTTGTAACATTATGTGGGATGCTATCTGGATGCGAAAGTTGGAATGACATAGAAGTTTATTGTGAAATAAAAAGGGAATGGTTATCGCAATATGTTGATTTAAGCAATAGAGCTCCATCCGAATGGACGTTTCGAAGGGTTTTTACCTTATTGGATCCTGATTATATTGAACATTTGTTACGAGCTCATGCAGCAGATATAATTAACAAGAGTAAAAACAGTGATCAAATAGCCATTGATGGCAAAGCTATGCGCGAAAGCAAGGGGCAGGTTCCCAATGTTTATATTCGGTCAGTGCTTGGTGTCATGAAAATCAGATAACATTAGCTGAGAAACAGGTAAATAGCAAATCTAATGAGATAACAGCAATTCCTTTATTGCTAGAATCCTTGGATTTAAAGGGGAATACGGTTAGTATTGATGCTGCGGGTTGCCAGAAATCTATTGTTAAACTTATTAAAGAAAAGAAAGGAGACTATGTTCTTGGATTAAAGTCGAATCATCCAAAGTTATATAAAGCAGTTGAAGCTTATACTCAAGTAAAAAGGAAGGAAAGGACTCATAAACTTCATGAAATTTATGAAGAAGAGCATGGGAGATCTGTATGCCGTCGCTATTTTGGTTACGACGTTAGCTCTCTTCAAGAAGTTGAAAGTTGTGTTGGAGCAAAAAGTGTTGTTGCAGTTGAGACAATTTTTTCTAAAAATAACGATATTTCCCATAAAACCAGTGTAGAATGGCGATATTATTTATCAAGTCATAAGCACTCTAATAAACAATTGCCAAACTATGTTCGTAATCATTGGGGGATAGAGAATAAATTACACTGGGTATTAGACGTTCATCTAAAAGAAGATGATAATCAAAAGAGAGAATGTAAAAGTGTAAGGAGCCTAGCCATTTTAAGACGAATAGCATTGAATATAGTCAGATCTCATGACCCCTCTTCCAAAAGAAGCTTAAAAATAAAGCTTAAACGATCAGGTTGGGATAATGATTATTTGGTATCTCTTTTAATTTAAATCGGAAAAATTTGAGTCTTTAAAACGCTTGCTCTATAGTCCTGCCTAAATTTTAAACTTTTCCTCCTGTAATCTAGAAGTTTTAGCTGTTTGTTTGTTATTTAGAACTGAAAACTTATATAAAATTTTAGTAAATCTGTAATTTCTTGGAAAATTTATTATTGTCAAAAATTTCGTGCAAAAGCCCTGGATGGGGTACAAAACACCCGGCCAGCCTATAGAGAAAAAGCAAATGCAGCAAGCTACTTCAGGGCAGACAAAATCAGCAAGACCCCGTGTTATGAGAAGCAGATTTATGGGGTAGAATTTGACAAAAATACTAAATGTGGTATGAATATGCACAGATACTCCGGATGTTCTTCACCTGGTTTTACTTAAGAGAAGATGCCGGAGTTTTTACGAATTGTACGCAACACCTCTCCGATGTTTTTGGTTTGTACTGCAGAAACGCCGACTTTACCTGCAAAAGTATCCCATTTTTGGGTGGCAGCTAAAACCTGATCAATGATCTCTAATGCCTTATCTTGCTTGATGCCTACAGTACCGGACAGTTTTAATAAATGGTTTTTTGTAGGATTTTTCCCTTCACCCATAATCATCGTCGAATGCTCACCAGCAGGGCCTGAGGAAAAAGTTAAATCGTAAGCAGGAGACACAGTCCAATTACCGGTTTCATCCATTAAAAATGAAAAGTTCTTTGAATGATCGTCGCGATTATGACTTAAGACGTTAAAAACCCCATTCCTAAACTGTATTTCACACTGCCTGATATCTTTTGTTAGATACAGTGTTGCTTTCATGATGCTTTCATAATCAAGGGACGGCTCCCTGTGATCGGCATGTAAGAGACCTGCAATTGTATGTATATGAATACGGCTATCACCATTTCTATCAAATCGCTTAACACCAAAAAAACCTAAGCCCTTTCGAGATGGAAAAAGCTTTGCTTCAGGTACAATCAAACCAGCATCAATTGCCATAAGGTGATAGGCGTATTCAATAGCGCTGATATCTTTGGGATCGAGCTGAGATCTAAACTTAATCAGCCAATCCATGCCATCAATATTAAGCAATACTTTAGGACGAGCCCCAGCTGAAGATCCTCCTAACACCAGCAAATCCTCAACATAAGCATCATTTTCATCTAAGGTTGCTTGTATTTCTCTATCAATTTCATCTAAGTCATTGGTGATATGAGAGATGGCGCTTGGATTTTCAGGCTCATAAGACAAAGCCCCCATACCAAGCATGCCAACAAAACAAAGACGATCTAGAGGTGAAAGGGTCCCGGGATTAAGTCCAGCATTCATCAATTTACGGTCTAGAAGTAATCGCCCCCAACCATCAGGCAAACTATCGTTAAAGACGCCAAACAGCCCCTCAAAGGTGCGATCATTCGATTCTATAACACCTGCTTTAAGCGGTAGTTTGAAAGGCGATAACTCAAGACCCGTTTTAATAAAAACAGCATCATATTCAAAAAATATTTTCCTGTTTTTAAGCAATAACCTTCCTGTGAGCTGCTTCGCCCCTGAGCCGTGATAATACACATAAACAAGATTTTGATTTGAGAAGCTCATTTTCTACCTCTTTTTCTTTTTCCATTTTCGAGAAGATCATCAAGCGATAAGGCTTCTTCAGCGCTTTTAAGCGCAAACAGCGCTTTAAAATCATCCATACACCCAAGTATCACGGCCAGCTTCAGCAACGATTCCAACGATATTTTCCCCGTGCGCTCAAACTTTTTTAAAGAGCCATAACTAACCCCAGACTTTTCTGATAACGTCTGCTGACTTAAATTGAGTTCAAGCCGAAGGTCACGCGCTCTACTTGCTATTACCTTTTGCATTTCCCCGGGCGTCATCATATTAATTGATATCATAATATCCCTTGTGTGTACAATGCTTATATAATAGATATTATATTATCCTTTAAATTTCAAGTCAAGCAGTTCTTATTCTAACATCCGGACACATCCTTTCTCTTTCCTGAATAAGACACCTAAAGGGCAACTTTGAGCCGAGCTTATTGAGGGATAATTTTATGTATACAGAAGATAATCTGGTCAAAATTGAGCAAGCCATCACCAAATTACAGATGGGTGAGCGTGTTGTATCTGTGGCTTATGGCGATCATATTGTTAAATATGCGGAAGTGGATTTAAAAGATCTCTTGAACTTACGCAGCCGCATTAAATCAGATTTTAAAAGTAGCACATCCTTAAAGCGGCGCATTACCTTTGCCACACATAAGGGGATTTGCTGATGCTGCTTAAAACATTCGCACAACTTTTTAAACGCCCCAAAAGCAAAGCTTCTGCTTGGGATGCGGCTGGTGCTGGTAAACGTCTAACCTATTGGCAGCCAGAAAATAGTGCGATCAACAGCCTTCTTGGTAATCATTTAGAAACGCTCCGTAGCCGCGCGCGGGATATGGTACGCAAAAATCCTTATGCTTCCAATATTATTGAGACTTTTGTTAGCAACGCTGTTGGCACCGGTATCAAACCCCAATCCAAAGCTAAAAATGCTGAATTTCGTAAAGCGGTGCAGGCATTATGGCTTAGGTGGTCGGATGAAGCGGATAGTCATGGCGTCCATGATTTTTACGGATTGCAGGCTTCTATTTGTCGCAGCATGATTGAAGGCGGAGAATGTTTTGTGCGTTTTCGTGTAAGACGCGCTGAAGATGGGTTATCCGTTCCACTTCAACTGCAAGCCTTAGAATCAGAACATCTTGATACCTCCGTGAATCGCATTTTAGCCACAGGTAATATGGTTAGAAGCGGTATTGAATTTAATAAACTCGGTCAGCGTGAAGCTTATTATCTATTTCGCGAACATCCCGGTGAAAAACTGCTTGTCTCAAACGGTGAATCAGTCCGTATTCCGGCATCTGAAGTGCTTCATATTTATAAACCACTGCGTCCCGGTCAAATTCGCGGCGAGCCTTGGCTCAGCCGTGTATTGCTAAAGCTTTATGAGCTGGATCAATACGATGATGCCGAACTGGTGCGCAAGAAAACCGCTGCTATGTTTGCAGGGTTTATCACACGTATTGATCCTGAAGCCAATATGATGGGCGAAGGTGCTACCAATGAACAAGTGATGGCTCTTGCGGGTCTTGAGCCAGGCACCATGCAGTTATTGGAACCAGGTGAAGATGTAAAATTTTCTAATCCTTCCGATGTTGGCGCAAATTACGAAGCCTTCATGCGGCAGCAGCTCAGAGCTATTGCGGTTGGGATGGGCATTACCTATGAACAGTTAACAGGCGATTTAACTAACGTTAACTATTCCTCCATCCGTGCGGGTTTGATTGAGTTTCGTAGACGATGCGCCACTTTGCAACATCATGTGATGGTATTTCAATTTTGCAGACCCGTTTGGAATCGATGGATTGAGCTGGCTTTACTCTCAGGCGCCTTACCTTCTCAAGACAAAGATACATTGACTAAAGACGTCAAATGGATACCCCAAGGATTCGACTGGGTCGGTCCACTCCAAAGATCAACAAGCACAACAAATGGCAGTGTGTAATGGCTTTAAAAGCCGCAGTGAAGTGATTTCAGAACTTGGCTATGACGCTGAAGAAATCGATCAAGAAATTGCAGCTGATAATCAAAGAGCTGATGAAGCCGGGTTTGTTTTAGATTCCGACCCAAGGCATACAACACCGCCTAAAAAACGAGGTTTTTGATGAATGACATTTACTTAAAATTTGCTATGAAACCGATGATGATTGAGCGTCGCAGCTTTGAGTGGCTGGCAGCCCATATGGTATCAAACAAGGCTTTGAAGCTTACAAAGCCCTCTTTGGCACATGGTGGCAGCAATAACATCGCCATTATTCCGATTCATGGCATTTTAACCAAACGCTCAGGCATATTTGACGGCATGTTAGGTATGACTTCCTACGATGAAATACAACAACAGATCAGCGCTGCTTTATTGGATGATACCGTACAAACAATTTTGCTCGATATCGATAGTCCAGGTGGCGAAACCAGCGGCCTATTTGATTTAGCCGATTTTATCTTTAATGCTCGCAGTCAAAAACGTATTTGGGCCGTGTGTAATGATGAGGCCTATTCTGCCGCTTACGGGATTGCATCCAGTGCTAAAAAAGTCTTTATCAATCGGACGTCCGGTGTTGGCAGTATTGGCGTGATTGCCAGTCATATTGATCAAAGTGCCTTTGATGAAAAACAAGGTGTGAAATACACCACCGTTTTTGCCGGTAACCGCAAAAATGATTTAAATCCCCACGAACCTATCACCTCTGAATCCATGCAAACACTGCAAAGTGAGGTCAGCAGGTTATATGACATGTTTCTAGAGCTGGTAGCCCGTAATCGAGGGCTTACAACAGAAGCCGTAAAGGCTACAGAGGCTGGCCTTTATTTTGGCCTTGATGCTATCCAAACAGGGCTTGCGGACGAAATTCTCACCTTTCCTGAATGTATCCAAAAAGCAGCCTCTCAATCTTTTATAAGGACCATAGCTATGACTGAAACATTACAGACCATTAATCCTGATGAATTACTGACCCAAGGCAAAATCCAAGGGCGCAGTGAATATCACGCGGAAGCTTTAGAAATTTTCCGTTTATGTAAGCTCTCGAAGATGCCAGAAAAGCTTGGTGATTTTATTGAGCAAAATATCCCGGTTAACGAAGCACGTGAGCAGCTTATGCAGTTACTCGCTGATCGTACCGGTACTGAAATCTTGAGCACTGTGAGTCTTGAACCAATCCCTCAAGAAAATCCAGTGATTCAAGCTGCTAAAGCCCGTAGTCACATAAAATTAACCGCATAAATGGAGGAAACCCTTATGACCGTTGCTATTGAACCTAATAACCTTGGCGATCTTCTTAAATTTGAAGCACCCAGCCTGTATTCCCGTGAGGAAATAACGGTTGCCCAAGGACAAAACTTAACGATTGGCACCATTATTGGCCAAGACAGCGAGACGGATTTAATTAAAGCCTTAAATCCTGCTGCAACGGATGGAACACAGAATGCCATTGGGGCATTGATTGCTGACGCGGATTCATCAAGCCCAAATACCAAGGCTGTCATCATCACACGCGATGCGATTCTTGCCGATCATGCTGTTGTTTGGCCATCTTCCATCACGCTTGAACAAAAAACTGCAGCTATCAAACAGCTTGAAGCGCGCGGCGTCATTATTCGTAAAGGGGTATAATTTATGCAAAATCCATTCTCACATCCGGCATTTAACATGGCAGCTCTCACGGCTTCCATTAATTTATTGCCAAACACTTATGGCTGGACTGAATCTTTAGGTTTATTTCCGTCAAAATCAGTGCGATTTAGACATATTGCGATTGAAGAACGCAATGGCGTCTTAAGCTTGCTTCCAACAGCAAGCCCAGGTGCACCCGGTACTGTTGGTAAACGCGATAAACGAAAAGTTAGAATTTTTACCATTCCGCATATCCCCCATGATGATGTGGTTTTGCCGGAAGAAGTCCAAGGCATTCGTGCGTTTGGCACCGAAAATGAGCTGCAAGCCATTGCAAACGTCATTACCGATCACCTGCAATCCATGCGTAACAAACATGCCATTACCTTAGAACACCTTCGAATGGGCGCATTGAAAGGCATTATTTTAGATGCAGATGGTACAGAGCTTGTGAACCTCTATAACGAATTTGAAATCACGCCGAAAGTCGTAAGCTTTGCCTTAGGCACAGCCGGCACTGATGTTAAACGCAAATGCATTGAAGTTTTACGCCACATTGAAGATAACCTGCGCGGTGAATTCATGACCGGCGTTCATGCATTGGTCAGTCCTGAGTTTTTTGATGCTTTAACCTCACACGCCAAAGTCAAAGAAGCTTATGATAGGTGGCAGGAAGGTGCAGCACTACGCAATGATATGCGCTCAGGCTTTACTTTTGGTGGTATCACTTTTGAAGAATATCGTGGCCAAGCAACTGATCCTGATGGTAATGTGAGGCGCTTTATTGCCCAAGATACAGCGCATTGTTTCCCACTTGGAACAGCTGAGACATTTTCTACCTATTTTGCACCGGCTGATTTTAACGAAACCGTCAATACTTTGGGGCAACCGCTTTATGCGAAACAAGAGCCAAGATGCTTTGATCGCGGTACAGATTTGCATACTCAGTCTAATCCATTACCAATGTGTCATCGTCCAGGGGTATTGGTTAAGCTCACGGTATAAGCCATGAGTTTAACCAAAATGTTTGAGGATTGTTTTGCGCATTTAGGGAAAGAGGCACTTTACCAGAGCTCTGGAGCTGCCCCTTTTCCTATTCGTGTTTTAATCAAACAACCCGATACCGCTTATGAAATGGGTGATGGGCAAGTCATTGGCCATATGGCCATATTTGAAGTGCGTATCCGTGAATTAGCCTTTCCTAAAGTCGGTTATCAGCTGATTATTGGAGGCAATCGTTATAAAATCTTTAGCGAACCTCTACGTGATACCTCTAATACCATTTGGGAAATAACAGCTATGGTGATGGAAGGTTAATATGTCCAACTTTACTTTGGATGTTACAGCATACGGTGATATCGACCAGATCATTGCTTCAATGCAGGGACCGAAAGCCAAGTACAACTGGCGGCAGGGCTTTTGCACAAAATTTTTAGCTATAGAAAATAAATAAAAAAGGGATAAAATTTTTTATTTAGGAGGTTTTATCATGAGTATATTAGAGTTGATTGAGGATATCCCTGATCCTAGGATGAGAGGGAAAGTTACGCATAAGCTTAGTGCTATAGTATTTGTAACATTATGTGGGATGCTATCTGGATGCGAAAGTTGGAATGACATAGAAGTTTATTGTGAAATAAAAAGGGAATGGTTATCGCAATATGTTGATTTAAGCAATGGAGCTCCATCCGAATGGACGTTTCGAAGGGTTTTTACCTTATTGGATCCTGATTATATTGAACATTTGTTACGAGCTCATGCAGCAGATATAATTAACAAGAGTAAAAACAGTGATCAAATAGCCATTGATGGCAAAGCTATACGCGAAAGCAAGGGGCGAGGTTCCCAATGTTTACATTCAGTCAGTGCTTGGTGTCATGAAAATCAGATAACATTAGCTGAGAAACAGGTAAATAGCAAATCTAATGAGATAACAGCAATTCCTTTATTGCTAGAATTCTTGGATTTAAAGGGGAATACGGTTAGTATTGATGCTGCGGGTTGCCAGAAATCTATTGTTAAACTTATTAAAGAAAAGAAAGGAGACTATGTTCTTGGATTAAAGTCGAATCATCCAAAGTTATTAGCTCAGACCTTCCGAAAGAATTTGAGCTATGCGAGCTTGATTCCGTATTTTAATGTGGGTGATGTTGAAGAAGTAATGGAAAAGCTTAGCAAGTAATATTGCCTATGCTCCGTTTCGAATCTCTGTCGCTACTCCGGTTTTCGTTCTCTAAAAAATGCATGTCGCAAAAAGGCTGATTCTCTAAAACTCAGGTAAATAGAGGGTTTGAGTACATGCGTACCTTCGACCGGAATGTTCGCATGTATTAGAGATAGAGAGGCCAAAAATGGAGATTTTAGGGGTGAAATACTGAAATTGGAGAAAGTGAGATACGGGTCTAATGCTACACCAAAACGCTGGAAAGCCTTAGGAATACTAGGGTTTTGAGCGGCGCTGTGGCTAACCCAAAAAGATGTGAGAAAAGTTCTCTTTAGAAAATCTGGCGGAGAGAGAGGGATTCGAACCCTCGATACAATTTTAATTGTATAACGATTTAGCAAACCGGCGCCTTCAGCCACTCGGCCACCTCTCCTAATTATTTATTATTATATATAAGTACATTAGCAGTATCAATCTTTAAAAACATATAAATCTTTTGAATAGAATTGTTCTTTAATTATTCTATCATGTAAATTTTGATGTTTATTAAAAAGCAATGTAATTGATTCATTTTTTATTTCTTCAATAGTAATATAAGCAATATTTTGTATTTCCTGAAAATCCGCTACTGCATTGACTGGATTTTCGATAGGATCTTTAATCTCAAAATCAATTTTACTATTGTGAGAAACTAATGCCCCTTTCCATCTTCGAGGTCGAAAAGGACATATTGGAGTTAAACATAAAAGGTTAGTTTTTAATGGTAAAACCGGTCCCCCTGCAGATAAATTATAAGCCGTACTTCCAGCTGGAGTAGCAACTAAGACTCCATCTGACATGAGTATAGGCATTTGTTCTACATCATTAATTAAAATACGAAATTTTGCAATCCTATAGCTTTTACGGAAGAGAGAAATTTCATTAATAGCAATTACAGTATACTGATTTTTATCAACAGTATTAATAATTGCTTTTAGTGGATATAAAATAGCAGCATGACTGGTATTTAAATAAAGACTTAATTCATTTAAATTGATCACCTCGTTCATTAAAAAGCCTATATTACCTGTATTAATACCATAGAATGGTATATTTAACTTCATATAACTACGCAAGGTGTGTAACAAAGTACCGTCACCACCTATAACTAAAATAACATCCAAATCTTTTGTAGTATTAGTAACTTCACATAAATTATAATATTTAGATAATTTCTCTATCAATCTCAAAGCTTTTACTGAGTTATTAGAAATATATCCAAGCTTGTTAAATATCATCTTATAATATTGATTGTAGCTGTAATTTATAATTTTCTATGGAAAAAGATTCATTTCTTGTTACTCCGGTACGAATAGCCGCTTCTGCCACAGCAAAAGATACTTCAACTAATAACCTATTATCAAGTGGTAATGGAACAATAAATTTAGGCCCATAATTTACATCTAATTTACGAGTAGGGTATGCTTTAATAACATTATCAGGTGGGAATAGTTTAGCTAATTTTGCAATAGCATGAGCTGCAGCTATTTTCATTTCATCATTAATAATTTTAGCACGAGTATCTAATGCTCCCCTAAAAATATAAGGGAAGCATAAAACATTATTGATTTGATTAATATAATCAGACCTTCCAGTAGCAATTATAGCATCTTGTCGTACTTCATATACTTTAGCAGGGGTTATTTCTGGATCTGGATTTGCCATAGCAAAAATAATGGGTTTAGCTTCCATACTTGCTACCATTTGCTGTGTCATCGTATCTTTTTTAGATAATCCTATAAAAACATTTGCCCATTTAACACTTTCTTCTAAGGTACGTTCTTTTCTTTTGGTAGCAAATTTTTTCTTCCATTCATTCATTCCCTCTATCCGTTCTTGATAAATTACTCCTTTTGTATCACATAAAATTATGTTTTCTAAAGCGACACCAGATTGTAACAATAAATTTGCACATGCTATTCCTGCAGATCCAGCGCCATTTATAACTATTCTTAAATCACTCAATTTACGAACAGTTAAGTCTGCTGCATTAAGCAATCCAGCTAAAATAGTAACCGCTGTTCCATGCTGATCATCATGAAAGACAGGAATATCCATCAATTCTTTTAATCTTTTTTCAATAATAAAACACTCAGGAGCTTTTATATCTTCTAAATTAATACCTCCAAAACTGTACTCTAAATTTTTAACGACTGTAATAAACTCTTCAGGATCCTTAGTGCTGACTTCAATATCTATTGAATTGATATTAGCAAATTTTTTAAATAATACAGCCTTACCTTCCATAACCGGTTTGGAAGCAGCTGCTCCAAGGTTACCCAATCCTAAAACAGCTGTTCCATTACTAATAACAGCAACACTATTACCGCGAGAGGTATATTTATATATATTATTTATATTTTCTGAGATAGCTAAACATGGCCCTGCAACCCCAGGAGAATAAGCTAATGATAGATCTTTTTGAGTGGATAAAGGCTTAGTTGGAACAATTGAAATTTTTCCAGGTTTTCCTTTCTCATGATATTCTAAAGCTTCTTGATAATCGTTTTCCATAATGACTCTTATTTAAAATAATATTGAATTAGTAGATGTTTTTAATATAATATTTTTTACACAACTTGTAGTTTTATCTAAAATCATATCAATAAATTGAGGTGTAGGCTTTAATGACACCTCTACAACTTCTAAATCTTTAGAAACGCCACATTTATGAAGCCATGTTAAAGCATCCTCAAATGCACCTAGTTGATCCACTAATTTTAGATTATATGCTTGCCTTCCAGTATAAACTTGTCCATTTGCAATTTTTAAAACTTTCTCTTTAGGTATTTTTCTTCTAACAACTACTAAATCAACAAAATAATTATACATGTCCTGAATTACTTCATCCATTGCTTCTTTAATCAAAGGAGTTACTTTTTCTGAAGGACTTAACATTCCTTTTAATTCTCCAGATTTAAAATTATTAAATTTTATACCTAATTTTTCCGCTAATTCTGTTACTTCCGCATTCTGAAAAATAACGCCTATAGATCCAGTTAATGTAGTATAATGAGATATAATGTAATCAGCTGCTAAAGAAATTAAATACCCCCCTGAAGCGGCTAATGTCCCCATTACCACTACTAAAGGTTTTTTAGCTTGAATTTTGTGTAATATATTATATATTCTCTCTGATGCAGTAGCGCTACCTCCAGGGGAATTAATATACAATATAACAGCAACAACATTAGGATCATTTTCTAATGTAGCTAATTTCTTTTCTCTTTTATTGTCTTCAAAAATAATATCCTCAATAGTAATTGATGCAATGTACTGAGAATTATATGAAATAGCTTCATTCTTGGTCAGCATATTACGTATATTAAAATGCTTAAATTGCATTTCAACTAAAATAACACAAATACAACATAAAATTATTACTAATATTTTCCATATTCTTATTTGTTTCTTTTGTACTTGTCTTTCTACAAAATAATCTGATCCTAAATTCATAAATATTTTTTTAACTATAATTCTGTTTTAACATTTTAGACTGCTCTCTTTTCCAATCCCTTTCCTTAATTGAAGCTCTTTTATCATGTAATTGTTTTCCAATACCAATACCTATTTCAATTTTTATTATATTTTTTTGATTATAATATACAGATAATGCAGTTAAAGTATATCCTTTAATTTTTATCTTACCAATTATTTTATTAATCTCTTTTCTATGTAATAATAATTTCCTTGTACGCTTAGGAATATGATTAAATTGATTAGATTGTTTATACTCAGCTATATGACTATTTATTAAAAATAATTCATTACCTACTGAAATTCCATAAGCATCATCGATACTAATTTTTCCCTCCCTTATAGATTTTACTTCACTACCTAATAGCACTATTCCTGCTTCAAAACGCTGTTCTATAAAATAATTAAATGTAGCTTTTTTATTGTTAGCAATGATATTTTTTTGTAAACAAGGTTTTCTCATTTATTTATGAACTTTAAACAAAAAATTTTATTATTTATATAATAACATTAATCAGAAGAACAAAGAAAGGAAAGGATAGTAAAATAAAATTTTATAAAAATTGTTTCCTACGTTACTTGCAAAAACTTTAAATATGCAAGCAAAATGAACTCGCTTGCATAATATTTAGTCTACTATTTTCGTTTTTTATTAAACATTTTATTAAGCATCAGCACATAAATGAATACTCCCAAAAAACCAGAATAATTACTAGATCTACTTATGTTATTAGGGTCCAAATCCACAATTTGAATATGTGCTTGATGTAAAACTAGTAGCCGCACCGCCCAAAGCCCCTATTCCTACGCAAGCAGGAGTAAGGCCACTAGGGGCAAAGCCACAAATAGCTAACGATGCGCCAATCCCTCCAATTGTGCCAGTAATAACATCATGTCCTATCGTAGACCAATTACATTGTATTGGAGAAGAGGCAATCGTTGTTGAATATGGAGCTAATGGAGTAAAGTCCATATTTCCAAAAGAATTATGTTTTTCAAGACTTTCTATGACATTCCTATCTAAATCTGTTTTTGTTATACCATAATCATGATTATTTTCATTAATTTTCATATATAAACTCTTTTTTATTAAAATTAAATTCTACATATCTACCTCTAGCCTTAATTAAAAAGCCTTGTTAGCACTGCCTAAAATTAACGCCGTCCTCTCATAATTCTAATCATCAGGAATACAACTAGAATTGTAACTATATTCGTTGTTGGTGTCCTTACATAAATATCTTCTTTGGCATTAGGGTTTAAAACTGCAGTAATTATACATACCCCCACCAAGGCCAGCTGCTGCACCAGTTAAAACGCCTAATCCTACACAAGGAGCATACCCTAACCCACCACTAGCTGCAGGAAAGAGACACCCTACTGTAGCCCCTCCTAACCCTATTGCAGCTCCTTCTTTAATTGAACTACCTATATCCCCAATATTACATGAAATTGAAGGAGGCGTAGGCGTAGTAGAATACGGAACCAATGGAGTAAAGTCCATATTTCCAAAAGAATTTGAATAGTTATACTCTACCTTTTGACTTACTGTGTTTTTTATCTCTACTTGCTTTGAAACATCAGTTATGTTATACTGATTTATTATCTTTCGTGATATCTCCTCTTCTAATCTTCGTTTTTCCAGTAATTCAGCTATAAAATCATGTTTCTTCTTCATTCCCCCATTTGCATTTTGTTCAACATGCAAACTAATTTCCCCATTATCCAACAATGCAACTCTTGCATGAGCATCTTTCAGATAGGCTTCCAACATTCTTTCGTTCTTTATCATCCTCAATTCTTTTGGCATATTTTCCATTTTTATTTTACCTTCTTGACCAGCGTTATTTACAACCTTTACTACAACTTCTTCTTTATTTATACCAATTTTCAACATTTTGTTATCCGTCGTATGCAAAACGTGCTCCTTGTTTTTTACGTTGACAATAACAGCTTCCGTATTTGTTGATATCTTTTTCTCTATACCATTCTCACCTAAAGATGCTTTTATAACTCTGTAACCTTGTGTTTTATAATCATTAATTTTCATATATAAACTCTTTTTTATTAGAATTAAATTCTACTTTATATCTCAAGACTTAATGTATTACTTGATATACTATCTGAGGTGAATTTACCTTTCAATATTAATTAATAAATCATTTAGTGGTAATCAAAATTTTTACTAAATTAGTATTAAAGAGGAAAAAATGCTAGGACAAATATTTTCTGCTTTAGGTAATTTAGTTGGAGGTCGTTTAGGTGGAGGAATATTAAGTACGATTGGACGTTTTACTGGAAAATTTTTAGGTAATTATTTAGAAGAACAGCTCTTTAATGAGGATGAGGATCTTAATGAATATTACAAAGAAAATTCTAGATTAAATGACTTAAGCACAGCTCCTAGTCGTTATGGAACCCCTATACCACTAGTATTTGGTTATGCTAAAATTAACGGTAAGATTATATGGAGTTGTGACTTAGAAGAGGTATTAAATGCTAGTTCTGAAGTATTATATAATAACCAGGAACAAGAAAAAGGTATTAAATATATCAACCAGTATATATATTTTGCTACTTTTGCTATTGGATTATGTCAAGGAGAAATTACTGATATTGGTAGAGTTTGGATTAACAATGAATTATATAATATTTCTTCTTTTAAATATTATCTTTATAAAGGAACCGAAGATCAGACTCCAGATCCATTAATTGAAGCAAAACATGGCAAAAATTGCACCCCTGCGTTTAGGGGATTAGCTTATATAGTTTTTGAAAAATTTCCATTAGCAAAATTTAATAACAAAATTCCAGAATTTAGAATAGAAATTTTACGTAAATTAAAAGCAACAAAATACACTTCTGTTGAAGACTTGGTAACATCTATGATTATAATCCCTGGCTCTGGAGAATTTGTTTACGATACGGAAATACAATATAAAAGTAATATTGAAGACGAAGAAGCATTGGGAAAAGAATACATTAATTGTCATAATTATAAACATATTGCAAATAGTATTTTTAATCTAGATGTACTGGCTTCTACATGCAGTAATATCAAATGGGTTGCTCCTGTAGTATGTTGGTTTGGTACTAATTTAGATGCACAGCATTGCAATGTTTTACCAGCGGTAGAATACAATGAACCTGGGACCAAAACTTCTGAAGAATGGAGAGTAGGAAAATTTAGTCGGGATACTGCACATTTGATTGGAAAAGATAAACAAAATAATCCGCGTTATGGAGGGACTGTAAACGATAATAGTTTAATAAGATATTTAAAAGAGCTAAAAAGACGAGAATATAAAATTATGTTCTATCCTTTATTTTTGATTGACTTGGAAGATAAGCCATGGAGAGGACATGTTACCGGAATCCCTGATGCAATAGAAGGGTTTTTTACAAAAGAAAATGGGTATAATAACTTTATTCTGCATTATGCTAATTTGCTTAAAGACTTAGTAGATGCCTTTGTTATTGGATCAGAATTAGTTGGAATTACAAAAGTACATAGAGAAAATTTTAATTTTCCAGCGGTTAAAAAATTGGTTGCCTTGGCGCAAAGCGTAAAAGAAATATTAGGAGATAAAGTTTTAGTAACTTATGCTGCAGATTGGTCTGAGTATCATCATACTGATGAAGGATGGTATCATTTGGATGAATTATGGGCATCTAAATATATAGATATGATTGGAATTGATGCATATTTTCCAATAACTGACAGCCAAGCATCTAATATTTCAGAAGAGAGCATTCTAAAGGGATTTGCTAGTGGAGAAGGATATGAATATTATTATGACAATGAGAGGAAAAAATCGCGATTAGAAAGCAAATATGCTTGGAAAAATATCAAATATTGGTGGGAAAATTTCCATTATAATCCAAATGATAAAGCAACTTTATGGAAACCTAAGTTAAAAAAAATATGGTTTACTGAATTTGGATTTCCCTCTGTAGACAAAGCAACCAATCAACCTAACATGTTCTATAATCCTGACTGTTATGACGGCGGAGTTCCCAAATATTCTAATAGTGTTGTTGATTTTACAATTCAGCGTCGAGCAATTAAAGCGGCAATTCAACACTGGAAAAAAGAAGAGTATATTGAAAATATGTTTCTATGGACATGGGATGCAAGACCTTATCCAGCTTGGCCACATGGAAAAGTTTGGGGAGATGGAAATCTATGGTCTAGAGGACATTGGGTTAATAATAAATTTGGCGTAGTTACGATAAAAAGTATTATTACTGAAATATGTAATATTGTAGGAATACAAGATATTGATGCTAATCAATTAGATGAACCAATTGATGGGTTAGCATTGATTCATAATACTAAAGCTGTTGATGTGATCAATCTACTACGATGTTGCTATTTTTTCGATATTCTTTCTGTTAAAAATTTATTGTGTTTCGTTAAACGTGGAAAATTTTCTAGCCATAAAATTAATTACGGAGATTTAGTTAAACTTGATCAAAATGAATATAGTCAAATTACTACTTTAGCCTCTAATCAAATATTGCGTAAAATAACAATTAATTTTTTAAATATAGCTGATGAATATAAATTTACTTATTGTTGTAGTAGTTTAGATTATAAAGAAGGGTTTGAACAGACAATAAATTTACCATTAATGATGACGATACCAATTGTTGAAAGTATTGCAAATACGATAATATATAGCGCACGTAGCGAAAACAAAATATTTCATTTTAAACTGCCTATTGGCGCTTACTTTTTAAAACCTAGTGATGTAATTAGTTTAACTGAAGATAATCATGTTTACGTTATTAGATTAATTGATGTAAGCATTAATAAATTAGAAATTAATATTATCGGAATTATTGAAAATATAGAAAGTTATAAAATACAAATCCCTAACTATCAAATAGATAATTTATCTTATACTCCTGATGTAATTCAATTTGAAATAATAGATTTGCCATTATTGTATACCCTGAATAACGATTTAAACTCCATTGGTGTAGTTTATTGTGGAAATAAAAAGCAAGATTTATATCTTGGAAATAATATAGATAATTTAACTAATGTTTCCCAAATACATGGAAATGGTATTATTGGATATATTAAATCGTTTCATAATTTTAAAAAGTCGTCAAAATATTTTATAGATAATATCTCTAGCTTTGATATTTATTCTTCTAAACCATTGCCAGAAATGACTGAACAACAATTTGAAAAAGGAGATAGTCTCTCCTTGATAGGAAGAGAAATTATAAGATATCGATATTGTGAAAAAATAGGAAAAAATATTTACCGTATTACAGGTTTATTAAGGGGGGAATTTGGAACGTATGATGCAATTTCTACTCATGAAGCAAATGAAAAATTCATATTATTAAATAATGTTCATTTAATTAAGATTCCACATGATATGATAGGACAGAAACTCTATTGTAAAATAGGGAAATGTATTAAACAAATAGAGTTTAATGCAATTAGTCAAAAATTAATGTCTCCAACCATTTCTTATAGTGAGATTAAAAACGATAAATTGCATATTGCCTGGCATGGATATAACCGCAATTATGATAATTGGCTTACGCCACATATATCAGAATGTGAAAAATATATGATTAACATTGTTACTAACAGTAGAACACAACAATTTTATACAAAAAACGAATCAATAATAATTAATTTAACGCAAAATAGCCTTAATGCTCCTTTAGAAATTAGTATTATTAGTATAGGTACTCATTTATTAGTGAGTAACCCAACTAAAATATCTATATTAAAATAGGGAAAAATATGTGCAAAACGTTTAATTATAATATTCAATTAATGTCTCCTTTACAAACAAATAAGGAAATTCTTTTTAATGAGTCGATGTCTAAGATTGATAGCATATGTAATTATGCTATTACGGATTTTATAACATCTGTTTCTAATCCGCCATTAGATAATAATCGATATATTCTTTCAGAAGAGCCATATAAAAATTGTATTAGTTATAACGATAATTTACATGGTATTTGGCAATACATATCCCCCCAAGAAAATATGATTATTTTTGTAATAAAGCATAATTGCTTTTTTTTGTTTCAAGATTCAGTTTGGAAAAAAATTTAAATATAAAAAAGAAAATATATGACAACTCTTTTAGCATCTTTAATAGGTTTTATTAGTTCTATAATACCAGAAGTTTTACGTTTTATAAAGGATTCTCATGACAAGAAACATGAATTAAATATCATGGATCGTCAAATATCTTTTAGTAAAAAATCTGAAGAGATTAAAGAAATTCCAGTAAATTACGATTTAATAGCTCAAGCTCAACTTTATAGTACTTATCATACAGGTATAAGTTGGGTAGATGGTTTTAATGGAATGGTTCGTCCAATTTTAGCATATAGCTTCTTTATTTTATACAGTGTTGCTAAATTTTTGCAATATAAAGCTATACTCTCAGCTCCTACTGGTGTGTATTTAGATATTATCTGGAGTTCGGAAGATCAAGCTATATTTGCTGGAATTATAAGTTTTTATTTTGGACAACGTACTTTTAGTAAAATGAGGAATAAATAATCATGAAAACATCGGAACAAGGAATTAATCTTATTAAAAAATTTGAGGGGTTAAGAATAGCATCTTATCTATGCCCTGGAAGATATGAAACCATAGGGTATGGTCACTTGATTCTTAAAAATGAAGATTATAAATCAATAAGCTCTCAACAAGCTGAACAATTACTAATAAAAGATCTAGATAAATTTGAAAAAACTGTGAATAATAATATAAAAGTGGCAGTAACTCAACAACAATTTGACGCGTTAATTTCATTTACTTATAATGTAGGATCTGGTGCGTTTCAAAGATCTACATTACGACAAAAAATTAATTATTTCGCTTCTATGGAAGAGATTGCACAAGAGTTTTTGCGTTGGGTGCGCATTAAGGGAAAAATATCTATTGGGTTATATCGGAGAAGATTATCTGAAGCACAGTTATATTGCTCCTAATTGTTGCTTTATAAAACAAATATAAGCACTGAAAGGATTGACATGAAAAATAATACGTTGGATACTATTTTTAATAAATTATTAAAACAAATGGTATAAATTAAAGTGACTAAAGACGATGTTGAAATGATTACAAGAGAGGATGTTAATAAATTAGAAAGTTTTAATTTACCAATGTTAAAAGAAGCTTTAAGGCAAACAGAGTTGAGAGTTAAATATAATATAGAAACAAAAAATAGGTTAGAAATAAAAGCATTTTCACTACTAACATTTTTTTTTACTAATCTTATCGGGGGGACTATTTCTTTATTTAGCAAAGGAACTGCAACTTTTGAATACAAAATCCATTTTTTTTTACTTATTGCTCTTTTCTTGATATCAACTTATAGCTGCATTCAGCTCTATAAATCCTTAAAATCTTCAATCACTGGAATTATAGGTATGACTCCTGACGCTTGGCTGTATTCTGCAGAAAGAATAGAAAACTGTTGTCCCAAAAAGCAAAATTATTATGAAGGTCGATCTTTGGCGTTTATTCTTATCGATTACAAAGATTCAATTAAAAAAGCAGAGGAGTCCATTAAGAAAAATGTAAAACATATTGACAACACATTGCGTTGCTTTGTAATATGGTTTTTGATATTCACCTTGGTATCCGGTAATTCCTATTTTAAATCTTTTCTTAGCATATTTTCATGAATCATGCCTCATAGTGTATCATGCCTAAAAGTCTCTATCTTAGGAGGCATCGAATCTGAATATAAATTTGAAGTCGCTGGTTTTTTTTCAGAGCTTTTTACAACATCTGACTCTGGAGTTACTGGTTTTTTTTCAGAGCTTTTTACAACATCTGAATTGTTATTCTCAGTAGTAAGATTGATATTATTAGAATCTTTAGGCATATAATCAGATATACTTAAATTATACATTAATATATAATATTTTAAATATTTAATAAAAGCAAGCTCTTTAATGTCCATATCTGATTATAAATAAATATAATAATTTTATTGAGGCTTCCAATTTAGTATATTTACATTGATTAATTATAAAATTTTTATATAAGTATTATGGATATTGTTCATTCATTTCAATCTTTATTACAACAAATTGAAAAAGTAGATTTAATTAAAATTAGTGGAAAAGTTACTGCTATAAAAGGTAATGTTATCGAGTGTGTTGGTATATCAGAATTTGTTGCAATTGGTACTATGTGTAATATTGTTTGTGATCAAATTGATGCACAAAAATTAATTAAGTGTCAAGTTATTGGATTTAATAAAGATATAGTGTTGTTATTGCCACTAAATATAGATCTTAGTGGGTTACGAACCAATGCTAAAGTAATTGTAGAAACAACTACAGATGCAGTATATCCAGATGAATCATGGTTAGGACGTGTACTTGATGCTTTTTCAGTTCCAATTGATAATTTAGGTCCATTAAAACAAGGATGCGATCCTTATTTATTAAAAAATCCTCCTTTACATGTTAAACATAGAGAGAGATTAGGAAACAAATTAGATTTAGGGGTGAAAGCTATTGATGTATTCACCAGCTGTTGTTCTGGCCAAAGGATGGGAATATTTGGTGGAAGCGGAGTTGGAAAATCGATGTTAATTTCAATGTTAACAAAATACGCTAATACTGATGTTAAAGTTATAGGACTTGTCGGAGAACGTAGTAGAGAAGTGAAAGAATTTATAGAAGATTATTTAGGAGAGTATGGGTTAAAAAGATCTGTAGTTATAGTTGCAACTGGAGACGAACCAGCGTTAATAAGAAGGAGAGCTGCATATTTTACTGTATGTATTGCAGAATATTTTAGGGATCAAGGGAAAGAAGTGTTGTGTATTATTGATTCTATTACTAGATTTGCTATGGCTCAGCGGGAAATTGGTTTGGCGGCTGGAGAACCTCCAACAAGTAAAGGATACACTCCATCGGTTTTTGCAGAATTACCGCAATTGTTAGAACGCGTCGGTCCTGGAGTGGGTAGAGGAAATATAACAGGTTTATTTTCTGTATTAGTAGAAGGTGATGATCATAATGAGCCTATAAGTGATTCTGTAAGAGCTATCTTAGATGGACATATAGTTTTAGATCGTAGTATAGCTGATAGAGGTAGGTTTCCTGCTATAAACGTTTTAAGAAGCATATCTAGAGCAATTCCCAAATGTAACACTTCTCATGAAAACAAACTTATTACGTATGCTAAACGAATGTTATCTATTTATGACGATATGTCTGAAATGATTAGATTAGGTGCTTATAAAGCTGGAGCTGACCCTGAGGTAGACAAAGCCATAGTATACTATACTAAAATTGAAGAATTTTTAACACAGTTGCCTAGTGAAGAAGTTTATATGGCAGATAGTTATCAACTATTAGCTAAAATATTAGGTATGAAATTGTCATGAAGAAATTACAAACTCTAATAAAAATACATAAGCATCAATTAGACATAATTATTAGGGACATCAGTTTGCATGAACAAAAAATAAAAAAAATAAATCAGGATTTGGATTTACTATCAACTCAAATTAATTTTGAAAGAAATCAATATGGAAATAACATTGAGTATACTTTTATCTTAGATGCATATCTAAAACGAGCTCAGGAAGAAAAATGTCAACATTCTAAAGAAATTAATATTTTACAAGAGAAAATAAATATTTTAAAAGAAGCCGTATGGGATAAGTTTTGCGAGCTCAAAAAATTTCAAATTATATTAGAAAGACGTGTAAAATTAAATAATCATCTTGACAATATAAAAGAAAATTTTTTGCTAGATGAATTAAATATTATTTCATATAAAATAATTTCAAATTTTTTATATCATAGGTTATAATTATATATATCCTAAAATATTAATAATAATGTCAAAAAATAATATAAATGATATTGATATTTCTAAAAAAATAGAAGAACTTAACAAGCTACCGTCAAGCTTTCCTACGTATAATGAATATAAATTTAATGGATATTCTCCAAATGAAATTATGGAATTAGAAAAAGGAAACAATTCTTTAATCGCAGGTAATTTTAAAGATGCAGATATATATTATAAAAAAGCAATAGATCTTCAACTAGATGGTGCTACTAAAGCTATTCTTTATGACGCTATCGGACAAAATTATTTAAATATAAAAAAACTTTCAGAAGCTCAAGAAAATTTTGAAAAGGCAATAGACCTGGCATCAAAGGGCAAAAATTTTTTTACTTTAGAAAAAGCTACTACAAACCTTACTACAATTTATTTACAAAAAGATAATTTAGATGATTTTCAAAATAAGCAAGGAAAAAATCTACTAGAGGCTATTAAAAATAAAGATAGTCAAAAAGAATTAGAATCTCGTTTAGCTCTTGGAGAGATATATAAAAATAAAGGAGATAAAGAAAAATCAGTTACTCACTATAGTCAATCTTATAAACTCTTGCAAGGACCAATAAACTATGCCGCACATAAAATTAATCAAAGTGAAGTAGGCTTTTCAGATAATGAAAAAATTGGTACAGATAATATACAACAATGTGTTGTTGTAATTATACGCGATCCTTTAACAAAAGAAACCGCATTAGCTCATGTAGATCGCTTTACTAAACCAGAATCGATTTCAAACGATGTAATTGATAAATTTCCTAAAGATCATAGTTTAGAAGTTTATTTGGTAGGAGGAAGAGATAAAAAAGAGAAACTTAATAATGATCCAAACTCACCTTTGGTTTCTGATGAAAACATAAAAAAAAATAAAAAATGAATTATCTAAACATACTAATTTAAATATAATATCAACAGATATAGGAGGAGATAAATCTATACCTTCTGCTATTGTGTTCGATCCCAAAAATGGAAAATTAGAGCATGCAGTACCCGGAATAGTTAATGATGAAATTAGAAAAAGAAATATAAAGAACGCCATAGAGACTTTAAAAGATAATGCAGTAGAATTACATCTTGTATTTGAGATTAAAAATGGAAATAATAATGTATCCAAAGTAATGTTTACTGATAAAGAAAAAGATAATATACTACAATATTACAAAACCAATTTTGGTAAAAAATTTTCCGCAATGGGATTTTGGCAAGCTAATGTTATTAATGAAGGATTAATTCATATAGTTGATTATTTTTGTAAAGAAGACCCTCAATTTAAATTAAAAAAAGATAATATAGATAAACAAATTAAAACAGAAAAAGACGCATATGAACAAATTAAAGTAGAAAACGACGTAGATAAAAGTTTAAATGCTATACTGCTTACAATTAATTCATCTTATAATAAAAAAGAATTTGATAAATTAAGAGACAACATAAAAAAAACTATAACATCCAATATTGATAAAATTAATGATCTTAATAAGGTTATAGAAATTTCTATTCGTGAATCTTTTAAAATAAAAAAATCTACTTTCGGGAGTAAAGAAACTTTGAATATTGATCCTAATCCTCAAATTTTAAAGGATTTACAAGGATACTCTAAGGGTAATTTTAATAAATCACTTCATGCACGTGAAGCTATCGATAATGAATTATATAATAAAATCAATTCACTTAAAGATAAAAATGGAAAACCACTAAATTATAATAAAAAAGAATTTGATAAATTAAGAGAAAACATAAAAAAAACTATAACATCCAATATTGATAAAATCAATGATGTTGATAAGGTTATAGAAAGTTCTATTCGTGAATCTTTTAAAATAAAAAAATCTACTTTTTGGAGTAAAGAAACTTTGAATATTAATTCAAATCCTCAAATTTTAAAAAATGTGGCAAATA
Source organism: Rickettsiaceae bacterium (assembly GCA_963676335.1). Taxonomy (GTDB): domain Bacteria; phylum Pseudomonadota; class Alphaproteobacteria; order Rickettsiales; family Rickettsiaceae. The sequence goes on along the minus strand of OY781057.1, from coordinate 469,049 downwards.
AAATAAATAAAAAAACAAATGATGAAATAAATAAAATAAATAAAGCAATAAGAAAATACTCAGTGCAAAATGATACATCAACTTTTTCTCACGTCAATACTTCCCAAAAACCTAAAAGAGATAAATCAATATGAAAAAAAAAGAAATTAAAGAAATTAAAACATCTGAATACAAAATCGAAAATATCTGGAATGAAATGATCCTTTATACTAAAAATCTAGAAAAAGAAATTGCTTTTGTTTGTTTTTCTCCTGAGCTGGATAAAGTAGGATTAGCAAGAAATTTAAATGAAGAACAATTTCGCGATTTTTTTGAAAAATTTGGTATAGATAAAGCTAAGAACCCAATTAGAGTATCTATTGTAGGAGGTGATAAATCTCCAGAATCTTCAAAGAATGTAGAAAATTTAGTTAAATTATTTATAGACAAAGGCAATGAGTATAATGATATTATTGATATAACATCTTTTGATGTAGGAGATCGAATACATCCTGACTCTTTCTCAGTTAGCTGCGTATCAGGTTTGATATATGAGGACATAGTAGAATAATTGAACTTTAAATTAAAATGAAGAAAGAAATATGAAAATCCTATTGTTGTTTAAATTAAGTGGGAACATCCTGTTTACATTATAAAAAAAATATTCTAAACTTATGTAAATATTTATATGATATAAATCACGTAAAAAAATTTAGTTAGTCTTTTTATAAAAAAGAGTTAATTTTACGGGTGAATAACTAACTATGGAGGAAAAGTGAAAGATCAAGAATTAACAATTACTCAACTTCTCGACGGAGGAGTACATTGGGGACACAAACAAAATCGTTGGAATCCTAAAATGTTGCCATATATATATGGTATCAGTAATGGAGTTCATATTATTAATTTACAACAAACTTTAGGACTATTTAAAATAGCATTACAAGCTATTCATAATACTGTAAAAAAAAATGGACGTATCTTATTTGTAGCAACTAAACAACAAGCAAGAGAATCTATCGCACAGTGTGCAGAAAAGTGTGGACAGTATTATGTAAATCATAGATGGCTTGGAGGCATGCTGACAAATTGGCAAACAGTGTCAAAATCTATTAAAAAATTAGAAAAATTAGAAAAATCTTTAGAGTCTCAACAAGAAAATTCTTCTATTTTTACAAAAAAAGAGCTTCTTGATATAACAAGAAAAAGAGATAAATTAATCCGTTCTCTAGGTGGAATCCGAAAGATAGGAGGAAAACCAGATTTATTAGTTATTATTGATTCTAATAAAGAAAGTTTAGCGATAACGGAAGCTAAAAAACTATCTATACCAATAGTTGCTATATTAGATACAAATTCCGATCCAGATGGAATTGATTATCCAGTTCCTGGTAATGATGATGCAATAAAATCAATTAATTTATATTGTGAGTTATTTTCTAATGCAGTTTTAGCAGGTATAGAAGATAGCCTAATAGCATCTGGTGTAGATATAGGCGCTTCATTAGATCAAGGAACTCAAAATAAAAATTTCCGTAAAATTACAAAATTAAAGGGCTCAAAAAAAGTTACGAAATCTACAGTAGAAAATGATACACAAAATCAAGAATTTGAACAATATTTAGGTAATAATTTAAATAATCAAAAAGAAAAAACATTATGATTAATTCTTCCCTCATTAAAGAATTAAGAGAAATTAGTGGAGCTGGAATCATGGAATGTAAAAAAGCATTAATTGAAGCTCAAGGTAACTTAGAAAAAGCAAGAGAAGTTTTAAAGCTTAAAGGATATTCTTCAGTAATGAAGAAATCTAATAGGGTTGCAACAGAAGGTATTGTTGCTGCTATGGTCAGTGATGACAATAAAATGGGGGTACTCGTAGAAGTAAACTCTGAAACTGATTTTCTTGCGCGTAATGAAAAATTTCAAAATTTAGTTAAAAAAATTTGTATAGCAGCTTTACAATGTAATAATATTGAGGATTTACATAAAATGAAGCTTTCCTCAGGTCAAACAGTGAAAGATGAAGTTATTGAAATAAGTAGCATTACTGGTGAAAAATTAGAATTAAGCCGTATGGCACAATTAAAAACAAAAAAAGGAATTATCGGGAGTTATGTTCATAATGCCGTAAGTCCTGGGTTAGGTAGGATAGCAGCGTTAGTTATAGTGAATACTGAATTAGTGAATGACGATACTTCCAGTTTAGCTAAAGATTTAGCAATGCATATTACAGCTAGGAATCCTAAATTTTTACAAGCAAGCAGTATTCCTAATGAAATTATTTCTCAAGAAATCTTGAAAATTAAACAAAATTCTTTAGAAGAAGTTAGTCAAAAATTATTAGATGAACAGATTGCATCATGGATAGAAGAAGTTACTTTATTAGAACAAGTGTTCATTAAGGATGGAAAGAATACAATATCTAACATAATTCTAAATTTAGAACAAAAATTAAAAACTACAATTCGTATTGAAAACTTTGTACGTTTTTCTTTATAAGTATTTATATAGAGAAAAAATATTTTTTTTGAATGATTAGTATTTATCAAAATCTAAATAATCAGGAGAAATATAAATTTATTACTCTATCGAAGAAGAAAGATTTCGATTTATTAAAAATTTCTGGAGTTAAGTATGTAAGCACCTATTTTATTGTAGTAAAATGCCATGCTAATGACATTGATGATAATATAATCTACTATAGTATAAAAGCTACAAAAAGAGTAGGTAATGCCGTAATACGAAATAAAATAAAAAGAAGATTGCGAGTGTTGTTAATAACAAGCATTAATCGGTTTTTAATTCCTTCAAAACAAATGTATTTATGTATAGGTAGAACTAATTGTGAAAAAGCAAAATTTGATCTTCTTGAAAAAGATATGGCTAAAGGAATAATTTATTTAAATAAGAAATAATAAAGTTACAAATGAATTTACCCTCAATATCGGCGCATATAAAAAAACATTCTATACAATCTTATAAAAAGCTTGGTCAACATTTTTTAATACATGAAAATTTATGTAGTAAAATTGTTAAAATAGCTGGAGATATTACTAATAAAACCGTAATAGAAATAGGGCCTGGTCCTGGGGGGCTAACAAGAACTATATTGGCTCAAAATCCTAAAATATTAATAGCTATAGAAAAAGACAAACAATTTATTCCATTGTTAGAAGATATCAAAGAGGTGTATCCAAATTTAACTTTAATACATGGAGATGCATTATTAATTAATTTATCTGAATTAGTGATTGATTCAGATATTATTATTATATCTAATTTACCTTATCAGATTAGTACAGTATTGTTATTTCAGTGGATTCGTATTAGAGGTAAAATTAAAAGTATGACTTTAATGCTGCAAAAAGAAGTAGCAGATAGGTTATGTGCTAAAGTAGGAAATAAAAATTATGGGAAGATAAGTGTTATAGTTCAGAGTATTGCTACTATTAAAACTCATTTTGTTATACATGCTTCAGCGTTTATTCCTCCACCAAAAGTAAAATCTAGCATAGTACATATGCAATTTCTTTCAGATATAGAAGATTCATTATTAGAAAAATTACAGATTATTACTAGAGCTGTTTTTCAACAACAAAGAAAAATGATTAAAACAACACTAAAAGATTGTATTCCTAATACTTTAAATCAATTAGAAGCATTACAAATAAATCCTTTTAGTAGACCTAGTGAATTAAGTATTTCTCAATATATCTCTTTAGCTTTAATATATTAAAAAATCCTAAAAAAATTTTATCTTATTGCACTATGACACTTTTTCTTATCCAAAATTCGTACAATAAAAATAACTGATTCCAGTATTAACCTGTCTAAGTAATATTTTTGACTAAACCCAGCTTTTTGCACAAAAGTTTTTACTCAAAATACCTTTTGTTCTATAACATGAGGCACTTGCATATTTTTCACAAAAAATACAAATGGAAATACAATTTTATTTTTATTAACAATAGACAACTCTGTTAAAATAGTTGCCCTTTTATACAATAAATATCATCTAGAGGATTACAAACGCATTACGTTTAACATGTATCAAAACTTAATAGATGTAATGTATCATGATCGTACATTGGTTGATTAACATCTGCGTTTCTTATAACAAGTATTTTTACAGTATTTTCATCAATTGATTATTAAAGTCGCATATAACTAAAAATTACAGCCTTCTCATTCTTTTGTCAAGACTCTTAGTAGACCGCCTTATATCCCCGTAGTTAAAACTAGGGACTTTGCGGCGTTATAGGGGGTAAATTCATTTTTATAATTTATCTATACTGCTTAAATACCATTCAACCCCTTTATTTTTAAAGTTTTTATTAAAAACCCATTCTTGTTTAAAATTAGCAAGAGATTTATTAAAAATTATTTTAATAAATACCTCATTTCCAAAAAAATTAATATGGATTATTTTTGCAATTAAATCTTCTATATCTGTATTAACATCTAAAAAATCTGATTCATTCTCTTCTTTAAATTTATTAAAAAATCTCTTATCAATAAGCATTTTTAAAACAGTTTCATTTTTTTCTTGAGTAGACTTAATAATCATTTGCCATGCAATTTTAGTACTATTAATAAATTTACCTATATCAAATGTAGGAATTTTAAGAGCTAAATTTATTAATTCTGATTTAAGCCCTACAAGTTGATCTTCTTCTACAAAATATTTTGACAAATTTTCTTTTGTAAAATTAGATTTCAAAAAATCATTTTCCATAACACTGCTATTAGTTACATCTTTCATATTAGAGTTTTCCCCATGTTCACCAAAATGTGATTTAGCTAGATCATTATCATCAATTCGTCCTAATACAGAAATTAATTTATTTATTAAAAACAAAGAAATTCCAGCAAAAATAACTAACTTTAAAATAATATGTATTGACATAATTTTAATATATTATTTTTTCTATTTTACTTATTATCCTATTAAAGTGAAAGTAGTATACTACTAAATGACTAAATAAAGCTATTATAGTTATAAAAATAACAATATGACTTATAGATATTGAATTAAGACTGTAAACGTTTTTTTCTAAGACTAGAGTAAGTATACTCCCATATAGTATTGAAACCTCTGCTCCTGTATAAAATTTAATATTTTTAATGCTTTGATTAATCACTATATCTCTTAATATTATTCCTCCATAAGAAGTAATAAACGCCAAAAATGGTCCCCAAAGTTCTATAGGCTCTATTCTATAGACAATTACAACTGCTACTCCTGTTACAATACCACTACTTTGCCCAATTGCATCGCAAACTAATATACAATGATTATAAAAGCAACAATTCTCTTTTGATTCATGGTAATTATAATTTTTCAAAAATTGTATTATTAAATATCCTACTAAAACAATCGCTATTACATAGTACATATAAGAAGAAGTTAAAACTTCAGCTCTTTCGCGGTTTGTTATTATATCACGAATTAACCCTCCTGTTGTAGGCAACATAGCTAATAAAAAAGTACCAAATAATGTAGCTTTTTCTTTAAATGCTATCATCACTCCTGAAATTGAAAATGCAATTGCACTAATAATTATGAACAAATAAAACCATTTTGAATCAATAACTTCAAGCAATAACACAGGATATAAGTAACTGCGCATAATTTGCTTATATTCTTTGGTACCAATAACGCTACTAATTGATTTATTAAAATTTTCTACTGTATTTAAAGACACACTTTTTTTACTAAAAATTATATGAACAGGTTTTTTTATATTTAGAGGAATATTTTCAATCTTTTCTTCAAGCCTTTTCGATAAAATCAAAGAAGATCCTGAAATTCGATCTGCAATAAACCCATCAATATCATTTTGCATTAAAGCATGTATACTCGAATCTTTATCTTGATAATAAAAAATTATATCTTCATTACTAGGATCTCTAATAAATTCATTTAATTTTTCATCTGCATACACATAACCAGGGAAAACACCTAAACGATAATTTTGCAACCTAACTTGCGCTAAAAATTCAATCATATTACTGTAATATAAATTATTAGCACTAGCCTTAAGAGTAAATAAAGAGTTTTCTTCAAATCTGTAAGGTAAAGAAAAATACGAATAATCAGTTCTTTCATCATAAAATGATGCTCCAAATGCTAAATCCTTTTCATCATTCTTTATTTGTGTAAGCTGCTTATCCCAATCTAATTCTTGAAATTCAACATTTATATTTATTTTAGAAGCAATTAATTTAATTAATTCGATATCAATTCCAGTTAAACTCGTTCCATTATTAACTAACTGCTTATAAGCATAGGGTTTATTAGTATGCCATGCACTTGCTAAAGTGCTTTTATATGGAATATCTACACATGTGTATTCTTGTTGACTATATGCCAAATTAGTATACATAAAAAATAAAAATAATAATATTCTATACATATTATCCTCTAAATAACGGCAAAAGTACGAATCTTAGCTCTAGGATGTATTTCATTTTGAGACATTACAACGGTAGAAGGACGAAACCTCTCAATAATAAATCTAATATAAGGACGTAAATTGCTATTTGTTAATAATATAGGCACATTTCCCTTTGCTGCTTGTTCATTGTAAACTTGTTTGATTCTTTGTATAAATTCTTGTAATTGAGATGGAGGCATAGCTAATTGTTTTTCTTCTTGATTCCCTACTAAATGAGTAGAAAGTAAATTTTCCCAATTGCTAGACAAAGATACAACGGGAATAAAACCATCTGATGTAGTATTAACAAAACAAATCTGCTTGGCTAGTCTTGATCGTACAAATTCAGTAATAGTAATAATACTTTTTGTATTTCGCGCTATATCAGCAATAGCTTCTAATATAGTAGCTAAATCTCTAATCGATACAGATTCTGCTAACAAATGCTGTAAAACTTTTTGTAACATACTAATTGAAACTATATCTGGAACTGTATCCTTAACCAATTTTTTATGTTCATCACTTAATTCATCGAGTAATTTATGAACTTCAGTATAAGATAACAGCTCTGTAATATTTTCTTTAACTATTTCAGTCAAGTGAGTAGTTACAACTGTAGAAGCATCTATTATAGTATAATCACGGAATAAAGCTTCGTCCCTATATTCCTCTGATACCCACCTAGCCTTTAGTCCAAATATTGGTTCTATTACATCTTGTCCAGGAATAGTAACTTCTTCTCCACGAGTATTCATAACCATAATCTTGTTTGGAAATATTTCCCCTTGTCCACTCAGTATTTCCTTAATTTTTATTACATAATAATTACGTTCAAGTTGAATATTATCTTGTATCCTTACAGTAGGCATAACAAAACCTAAATCTTTAGCAATTTGGTTTCTCATCCCCTTAATTTGATTAGTCAATCTATGATTACTTGAAGCAGACACTAGTTCTAACAATCCATATCCTAGTTCTAATTTAACTAAATCTATGTTTAAAGCAACATTTATGCTTTCTTTTATGGTATCTGCAGAAGATTGATTTCCGTTAGACACATTTAAACGTTCTTCTTTTTTAGCAATTTCTTTTGTTAAAACTCTAGCTTTTATAATAGTATATCCAATACCAGCAATTAATAATGCCAATATAAAGAAAGGTATAAATGGCAGTCCAGGTAATAATGCCATTAACCCAGTAACAATTGCAGCAGTTAATAATGATTGTGGGTATTGTCCCAATTGACCAAAAATAGCTTTATCTGCAGAACCAATATTACCAGCTTTAGTTACCAATAATCCAGCAGATAAAGAAATAACTAAAGCTGGTATTTGAGACACTAATCCATCCCCAATAGTAAGAAGCGCATAAGTATTAATTGCCTGATCAAAAGGCAAACCTCTCTGAACTATTCCAATAATTATCCCCCCAATTAAGTTAATAAAAGTAATAATTACTCCTGCTATAGCATCCCCTCGAACAAATTTATTTGCACCATCCATAGCTCCGTAAAAAGCACTTTCATCTTCTAAATCCTTTCTACGTAATTTTGCACTTGCTTCATCTATTAAACCTGCTGATAGATCAGCATCAATAGCCATTTGTTTTCCAGGCATAGCATCTAAACTAAACCGCGCTGCAACTTCTGCTATACGACCAGATCCTTTTGTGATTACTATAAAATTTATTAAAGTAAGTATCAAAAATACAATAATTCCAATAATTACGTTTCCTTGCATAACAAAAAAACCAAATGCTTCAATAACATGCCCAGCAGCAAAAGTTCCCATATGCCCGTTAGCTAATATAAGTCTTGTAGAAGCAATATTTAGAGATAAACGTAATATAGTTGTAACTAATAACATTGTAGGAAAAACGCTTAATTCCAAAGGTCTAGTAATAAGCAATGTCGTCATCAAAATGATAATTGATACTGATATTGAAAATGCCAATAATATATCTAATAACCAAGGAGAAACTGGAAATAACAATACTAATAATATTGCTACAATTCCAAAAGCCAAAAAAATATCACTATATTTAGTGAATTTATTTAATGTTTTAAACATAGTTTTTTATTGATTAATTTTTAATCGTTATTTTTTTGTATCCATTGTATAATTTTATCAATTACATTATTAGGATTTAACGTACTACTAACCCGAGCTAAATACATACCCCCTCCCCCATTTCCATTAGTCTGGCTTGCAATATATTTTGCTAAGTTATTAGCTGAAAATTCATTAGCTAATTTTTTACTAATTGAAATTGTAAATATATTTTTATTTTCCATAATGTTTACAAGTATTAGAATAGCATTTTCTAAAATTTTAACATTATTTTCAGCGGCAATTCTTAAAGCTTCTTGACTTACATTATTAACTATTTTACATACAATGTATATATTTTGATATATTTTAGCTTGTTGTATAAACATATCTTTACTTAAGGATATAGAATTAATTTGATAATTTAATACCTCTTTTTCTAAATTTTTTTTATCAGTAATTAATTGATCTAATGTTTTTAATATATCTCTTTTGCTAGATTTTAGCTTATTTGATATTTGAATAATTAAATTTTCATTATCTTGAGATTTCTTTAACGAATATTTTCCAGCCATAGCCTCAATTCTTCTAATTCCAGAAGCGATACTAGTTTCTGCGATAATTTTAAAGCTTCCTATTTGCCCAGTAAAATCAACATGCGTTCCTCCACAAAGTTCTCTGGAATATATATGATTATTTTTCTCATCAATTATATTTACCACTCTAACTTCAGAATCATATTTTTCTTCAAATAAAGCTGTAGCCCCTTCTTTAATAGCAATATCAATTGGCATTAATGCCGTGTTAACACGGCAATTGGTTATGATAATATTATTCACTCCATTTTCCACTTCAAGTAATTCATCATTAGTAAGACCTTTTGAATGACTAAAGTCAAAGCGTAAATATTTATCTGTGACCAACGATCCTTTTTGTATAACATGAGTCCCTAGCATCTTACGTAGCACACTCTGCAAAATATGAGTTACAGTGTGATGTTTTTTCAAATCTTGTCTATACTGAGTATCTACAACTAAATTTAGTATATCATCTTTTCTAATTACTCCTTCTTCTAATATACAAATATGGACATAAAGTTTATTAAAAAACTTTTTAGTATCAATAACTTTTATTTTATTGTTTACACCATATGCACATCCAATATCACCTAACTGCCCACCGGATTCCCCATAAAAAGATGTTTGATTTGTAATCAAAGCAAATTCTTCACCAAGAGCGCTATATTGATCTATAATTTGATTATTAACTACCAAACAAAGTACTTTCGCTTGAATACATTCAAAGGTGTATCCTAAAAATTCAGTAGCTCCAAATTTATTATAAACGTCAAACCAGACTTTTTCTATTTTAGATTCACCTGCCCCCCTCCAACTTTGACTAGATATTTTTTTTTGTTCCTCCATAGCAAGATTAAAGCCATCATGATCTACAGTAATATTTTGATTTTTTGCAATATCGCATGTTAAATCCAATGGAAATCCGTAAGTGTCATATAACTTAAAAGCGATATTTCCAGGAAGTTGTTCATTATCTGTAACACAAGACAATTCTTTTTTTAATAATTTAATTCCTTTATCTAGAGTTGTTTTAAATCGCTCTTCTTCTTGCTTTAAAACATCTGTAATCAAATCTTCATTTCTCATTAATTCACCATATGTTTCACCCATTAATTCAATTAATTTAGGTATCAAACGGTATAATAACAACTCAGAATAATTCAATTGATGAACATGAAGTAACGCTCTGCGAATTATACGACGCAACACGTACCCCCGTCCATCATTAGATGGTATTACTCCATCAGAAATCAAAAAGCATATTGAACGTATATGATCAGCTATAATACGATGTGAAAATTTTGCATTTCCTTTCGATGGAATTTTAGTTAAATATTCTAAATATAAAATTATGTTTTTAAATATATCTGTATCATAGTTATTGACCACTCCTTGCATGACTGCAGCTATCCTTTCAAGCCCCATACCGGTATCTATAGATTTTTGCTCTAACTCTATTCTAGTATTTGCATCAATTTGATTAAATTGCATAAAAACTAAATTCCAAATTTCTACAAAACGATCCCCCTCAGATCCGACAGTACCAGGTTTGTCCCCAGAAACACTAGACCCATGATCGTAAAATATCTCAGAACACGGACCACAAGGCCCTATATCTCCAACTGACCAGAAGTTATCATTGCTAGTAATCTTGATTATGTGTTCACTATTTAAACCAGATATTTTGCGCCAATAATTTTCAGCTTCTTCATCAGTATGATATACTGTGATATATAATTTTTCTTTATTAATCTGAAATTCTTTTGTTAATAATTGCCAAGCATAATATATAGCTTGCTCTTTAAAATAATCTCCGAAAGAAAAATTACCCAGCATTTCAAAAAATGTATGATGTCTAGTAGTATGTCCAACATTATCTAAATCATTATGCTTTCCTCCAGCTCTAAGTGACTTTTGACATGTAACAGCCGTAGCTTGTTTTGTCTTCTCTAATCCAACAAAAATATTTTTAAATTGAACCATCCCAGAATTAACAAATAAAAGACTTGGATCATTATTTGGAATTAATAGACTACTGGGTAAATGCTTATGTCCACATTCTACAAAAAAATCTATAAATTTTTTTCTAATTTGGTTAGTTAACATATAAAATTTTTATAAATCCTGTATTTTTAGTTAAGTATATCTAAAATTCTTACATTATAGAATAATTAACTTAAAAATTCACCAAAAGATGCATTTTTTTAGAACTTTAAACCATTGACACTAACAAAAAAAAAACATAAACTGCAGATAATTATGTTAAGATTATGTTTTTTAAAGATAATCTAATTTTATATTAGTAATTGATAAAAAAGTTTTTATTTTTTTCCTTAGTATTCTTTTTTACTTACAGTTTGAGATTTTTATGACATAAATTTAATTCGAATGTATAAAGGTATATAAATGTTTAATGAAATTATCGAAAAAGCTTCATGGGGAAGGCACAAAATAACACTAAAAACTGGTAAAGTAGCACGTCAATCAGATGGAGCTGTCATTGTTAATCTAGGAGATACTGTAGTATTATGTACGGTAAATTGCAAAAAAAAGGTTGATCCAAATATTACCTTTTTTCCTTTAACAGTTCATTATAGGGAGATGTCTTTTGCTGCAGGAAAAATACCTGGAGGCTTTATAAAAAGAGAAGGGAAACCTTCAGATAACGAAGTTTTAACAGCTAGATTAATAGATAGACCGATACGTCCACTTTTTCATGAAAATTTTCGCAACGAAACTCAGATAATTTGCACAGTATTGTCTCATGATTATGGATGTAATCCTGATATAGCAGCTATTATAGGAACTTCAGCAGCATTAGCTATTTCTGGATTGCCATTTTTAGAAATCATAGCAGCTGCACGTATCGGTTACGTTGAAGAAAATTTAATTTTAAACCCTACTTCAGAAGAACTAAAAATGAGTTCTTTAAATCTAGTACTAGCTGGTACTAATGAATCTATAATGATGGTAGAAGCTGAAGCTAAAGAATTATCGGAAGAAAAAATGCTAGATGCATTAAAATTCGGGCATGATTCAATAAAGCTAATTATTGATTTAATCACATCTTTCAAACAAAGAGCAAGTAAAGAACCTATACAGTTTTGTGATAAAACCAATGTAGAATTATTATCAATAATCGAACAACAATTTGGAAAAGAAATTAATTCAGCTTTAAATATTTTAACTAAAAAAGATAGAAATTCAGAATTGCAATTACTAGAAACCAAAATTTTAACAGAGTATGTAAAAGATAATATTACAAATTCTACTGTTTTAGATTTATTTGAAAAAATTAAATCTAATAAATTACGTGCAAAAGCTGTTCAAAATAAAGAAAGAATTGATAACAGAAAATTTGACGAAATTCGTCAAATTAGTAACGAAATTAGCGTTTTACCTAAAACTCATGGATCTGCTTTATTTACAAGAGGAGAAACTCAAGCATTAGTAACAGTAACCTTAGGAACAACTAGCGATGAACAAATCGTAGATAACTTAGAAGGAGAAAAACGAGAAGGATTTTTACTGCATTATGTTTTTCCTCCTTATTCTGTAGGAGAGACAACCTCACTTAGACCTCCAAGTAGAAGAGAAATTGGACATGGAAGATTAGCTTGGAGAGCATTAAAATATGTTATACCCTCTAAAGATGTGTTTCCTTATACTATAAGAGTTGTGTCAGAGATTACTGAATCAAATGGATCATCTTCCATGGCAACTGTATGCGGAACCTCTTTGTCTTTAATGGATGCAGGAGTCCCAATTAAAGCCGCTGTTGCTGGAATCGCTATGGGATTAATAAAAGAAGACGATCAATTTGTAATACTATCAGATATATTAGGAGATGAAGATGCTTTAGGAGATATGGATTTTAAAGTAGCTGGAACTACCGAAGGAATTACAGCACTGCAAATGGATATAAAAATATCTGGAATCAATCTAAATATTATACATGCAGCACTACAACAAGCACTTAAAGGAAGATTGCATATTTTAACAAGTATGTCCGAAGTAATTGATCAACCAAAACAAAATATAAGTAAATACGCTCCTATTATAAAAACAATAAAAATTGATAAAGATAAAATTCGTGATTTAATAGGTCCTGGAGGAAAAGTAATTAAAGGTATTATAGAATCATCTGGTACCAAAATTGAAGTTAATGATCATGGCTTTGTGTCAATTATTGGCTTTGGTGCTCATAATATAGAAAAAGCAGCTACTATGATTACTGAAATTGCAGGAGAGTTGCTAGTAGGCGAAATATTAGAAGCTATTATTGTTAAAATTATTGATTCGGGTTTATGGGCTAAATTTTATGGAAATAGAGAAGGATTTGTTCATATTAGTGAAATCAGTAATGAAGGAAAAATATCAAATATTTATGATTATGTTACGCAAGGTCAAACTATAAAAGCTAAAATAATTGGATTGGACAATAGAGGAAAAATAAAATTATCTATACGTGCGGTTCAAGGACTACAGGCAAGAGTAAAAAAAACCATAGAACCAAAAACAATATCAGAAAGAAAATTTTTTAATTAAAATTTTATAAGTTATGTCAAATGAATATCATTATCCTAAAATTGATTCTAATGCTAACTTTGCTGAAATAGATAAAAAAATTATTAATTATTGGAAACAGTACAATATTTTTACACTTTCTATTACCAGTAACGATACTAATAATGAATTCATTTTTTATGATGGTCCTCCATTCGCTAATGGACTTCCTCATTATGGACATTTACTTACTGGATTTATTAAAGATTTATATGCGCGATATCAAACTATGCAAGGGAAAAAAGTAGAGCGTAGGTTTGGTTGGGATTGTCATGGCCTTCCTGCTGAAATGGCTGCAGAAAAAGATTTAAATATCTCAGGAAGACAAGCAATTATTAATTTTGGTATTGACAAATTTAACGAATGTTGCCGCACTTCTGTTTTAAAATATAGTAATGAATGGCAACAATATGTAGAAAGGCAAGCTCGTTGGGTTGATTTCGTAAATGACTATAAGACAATGGATTTAAATTTTATGGAATCTGTATTATGGGCATTTAAAAGTTTATATACTAAAGGATACATTTACCAATCATTGCGTGTAATGCCTTATTCATGGGCATGTCAAACTCCTTTATCTAATTTTGAAACACGACTTGATAATTCATATCGAGTACGTGTTGATAAATCTATAACAGTAAAATTTGAACTGCTAACTAAACCGCAAATACTTAATGCTGAATATGACAAATGTTATTTATTGGTATGGACCACTACTCCATGGACTCTTCCATCTAATTTAGCGCTAGCAGTAGGGTCAAATATAGAATATTCAGCTATTATACAAGATAATAATTGTTATATCTTAGCTAACTTCGCTTTCAATAATTATACTAAAGAATTTGGTGAAGGGAAAAAAATTTCTACTTTTAAAGGATCTGCAATAGAAAAGTTAAAATATAAACCCTTATTTAATTATTTTGCAAAACAAAATAATGCGTTTACAGTATTATCTGGTAATTTCATCGTTGAAGGAGAAGGAACTGGAATTGTTCATATCGCTCCTGGTTTTGGTGAGGAAGATCAATTATTATGCCAACAAAATGATATTGATATCGTTTGTCCGATAGATAATGGCGGTTATTTTACTGATGAAGTAGCATTTTTATCTGGAGTACAAGTTTTTGATGCCAATGATCTAGTCATCCATAAGTTAAAGCAACAAAATAACTTGATACGAACAGAACAATATTCTCACAATTACCCACATTGTTGGCGTACAGATACTCCCTTAATTTATAAAGCCGTTTCTTCCTGGTACGTTAAAGTGACTTCTATTAGAGAAAGAATGTGTGAATTGAATCAGCAAATAAATTGGGTTCCTACTCATATTAAGGATGGATTATTTGGAAAATGGTTAGAAGGAGCAAAAGATTGGTCAATCAGCCGTAATCGCTTTTGGGGAACCCCTTTACCTATTTGGGAATCTGATAATCCACAATATCCTCGTATGGATGTATATGGCTCTATATCAGAACTAGAGAAAGATTTTAAAGTTAAAATCTTTGACTTACATAGACCATTTATCGATCAACTTACACGTCCTAATCCAGATGATCCAAGTGGAAAATCTACAATGCGCAGAGTAGAAGATGTTTTTGATTGTTGGTTTGAAAGTGGGTCAATGCCTTATGCTCAAGTTCATTATCCATTTGAAAATAAAGAATGGTTTGAATCTCATTTTCCTGCTGACTTTATAGTTGAATATCTAGCACAAACTAGGGGATGGTTTTACACGCTAATGGTTCTATCTACTGCATTATTTGATAGCCCCCCATTTAAAAATTGTATATGTCATGGTGTTATTTTAGACACCAAAGGACAAAAATTATCCAAAAGACTCAATAATTACCCAGATCCTCTTGAGTTATTTGATAAATATGGCGCAGATGCTATGCGTTTCACTATGCTATCTTCTTCAGTTACTAAAGGCGAAGAATTTCTAATTGATTCTAAAGGAAAGTTAGTATTTGATACATTACGTCTTTGTATTAGGCCTATATGGCAGGCGTATCATTTCTTCACTACATACGCTAATACTCACAACATTAAAGCACAAGTAGTAACAAATGTTACAGAGCCTTTAGATTGTTATATTTTGTCAAAATTAAAAACTACAGTAATAGCTATTAAAAATTCTTTAGATTCATTTGATAGTCATTCTGCGTGCCAATCTATTAATATTTTTTTTGAATCGCTAAATAATTGGTATATAAGACGTAGTAGAGAGCGGTTTAATTCAAAAGAACAAATAGCCTATGATGTACTTTACACGTGCCTAATTATTATATGTCGCGCCTCTGCCCCTATTTTACCAATATTAACTGAGGAAATATATTTAGGTCTAATTCAAAATGTAAAAGGAAAAAGCGTACACTTAACTACTTTCCCTGATGTAAGTAATATATTATGTGATGATGCTCTATTAAATAATATGGATTTAGTAAGAGATATCTGCAGCAATGCATTGTTTATAAGAAATAAACATAATATTAGAGTACGTCAACCATTAAAAGAAATAACAATTTGTGGCATTTCACAAGATCAATTAAACCAATTTATTCCATTGATTAAAGAAGAAATAAATGTAAAAAATATAAAATTTATTCCTCAAATTGATGATTTTGCATCTTTTAAAGTAGAACTCAATTTATCAATTTTAGGCAAACGTTTAGGTAAAGAAATACCTAAAATTGTTGCAGCTGTTAAAAACAATCAATGGAAAAAATCAGATGACAAGTTATTGGTATTGGAACAAGTTTTATATCCTGAAGAGTATTCACTAACATTAGAAGCACGAGATAGTAGTAATGCAATAGTGCTGCCTCAACATTTATGCATAATAATATTAGATTTACATATTACTACTGAATTATATGAGGAAGGCATTGCAAGAGACATTATACGTATAATACAGCAGTCTCGTAAAGACATGAAATTAGTGGTTCAACAAAAAATAAATATAGAAATAATATCAGATAGTGAACTTTTATTAAAACTAACCAAATACAATTCCACTATTACAACTTCAACTTCATCAAGAATAATATCGGAAATATCAAAATACGACCATATAATTCATACAAAAATTGACAAATTCTCTATAACGATAAAATTTGAAAAATTAACTTAAGGAGAAACAATGGTCGGGGCAGAGAGATTTGAACTCCCGACCTTCTGGTCCCAAGCCAGGCGCGCTACCAGGCTGCGCTATGCCCCGTTTATTAATATTAATTTATAAGAAATTTTACAAGAAATCAACTATGTTTTATTTCCTCTTAACATTGATCTGTAACTTGCACTTCCAAATCATTTGAACATAACTGACTAATTACAGCTTCTAAAATAATCATTGCAGCTATTTGATGATCCATTGAAGAACGTGTTTTAGAAATTCCATAATATTTTAATAATCCATGCGCTGTTTTTGAAGTCATTCTCTCATCCTGAAATAAAATTGGAATATCTATTTTATCAGCTAAAATTTTAGAAAAGCATTCAACTTTTTTTGTTTGAATGCTAGTATTTCCATTTAATTGAATAGGCCAGCCCATTACTACTCCTTTTGCATTATATTGAGATAATAAATTACAAATTTTGCTTATTTGCACATCTACATTGTTAGATATTATAGTTAATAATGGTACTGCATAAGAAATTTTTTCATCAGATATAGCAACTCCTATATTTTTTAATCCATAGTCTATAGCAACTAAGATACCTTTTAATTTAAGATTTTTAATAAAAGTAAGTATTTCAAAAGTTACAATCATTGAATAAAATTTTCATCTAATATTTCGATATACGTTTTACGATAAAGGGAATCATAATATTTCTTAAATTTTATTGATAATTTTTTATTACCAATTAAATTGAGAACGTTAGCATTTTCTTCGTTTGTTAAATTTACAATTTCTTTAGCGCATAAAATGATAATTTTAAATGTATTATCTATTGATAATACGCTACTTTTTTGTTGAGACTTAAGATTTTTAACTATTAATTGTTCTCTAGAAGGTAGTTTACTTAAAGTACTTTCAACTATAGAAATAGTAGCAAAGGAATTATATAATTTTGGAGGAATATTTTTACAAGTTTTGATTTTTTTATGTAACTTTAGCATTTCGTTATAAGAGGAAGTATCATTTTTTTTACTTGATATAACAATCATATTGATTTTAGCATCTTTAGCATTATTACCTATTAAGGTATCATTTATTTCTTCAGTATCTGTATTAATGTTTTTTACTAAAATTTCACTTATAATTTTTTCTTTAACTAGCTCCGAAAAAATTTTATTTTTTATAGTATATTCAGGAATATTACGTATCATTAAACCAGATAAGATACTTCCTGCGGGAATATTATTTTGTTGTTCTAGTTTTTTAATTACATTCATAATAGCATCTTGGGGAATTTGAATACGTAATGCATTTGCTTGTTCTGTAAATAACGCATCATCTATTAAACTATTTAATGCAGATTGATTTAAATATCCAGCAACATCTTTTTTTTCTGCTCCCGCTAGATAAAGTATTAATTTTTTTCTATCTTCTAATTCTTGTAAGGTAATTGGTATATTATTTACTATAGCAACAATTTTTTGTGTGCTTGATAACGCTATATCTGTGGTAACGAGTAAGAAAAAAAAAATAAATAATTTTCTAATCATTTTTTATATTTATATATTTAATGTTTTTAACCCTACTGAAAAAGACCAGAATTTAGTTTTTAATATTCCACGTCTCATATCATTTAGAAAATTTTGATTAATGTTAGCAGATATTGTAACACAATCTTTTATATATGTCATCCAAATTCCAGAATTCATTATTTTAATATTATTCTTTTTAGATAAATCCATACTTACGCTATATCCAAAGTTCCACATATCATTTAAATGATAGTTAATCATAGTAGTAGATTGAGTTAATTTTCTATTATAATCGTTAAAAATATTGGAAGAAGTTTTTTTTTGGAGATTTAAAGTGTTGATATTAGTGTTCAAATATATATTTTTGGCGAGATAATAGCTTATTCCTACCTCGGAATATAAATTTTGTAATTTAGCTCCTTTATAAAATCTATAATATATATCTAAAAAATTTAGTTTATTGATTGAAAATTTTCCCACTAAACCATTTTTTTTTAGCGACATTATTTTATTAGATATATTGCTAGATATTCCTATAAAACTACTAATGTAATAATTATGCATAGCGTAGCTCACATTTACACCAGAACTTATTCTTTTTCCATATTCTAACCAGTCATAACCACTATAATGATTTCCTGAATATAGATTATGTTCGTTTAAGTTGTAACTTTCTGCGTCAATAAGGTTAAATTTTATATTTCTTTTATTATTTTTTCCTAAAAAAAACACACTTTGTGGTTCTATTAATAATGAATTAGATAATGTAAATGGATGTTTCCATTGCACTTGAAACTCTGGATTATTCCGTACTAACATAAATATATTTCCTATATTTTCTTTATCTATATAATAAAGATCTAATCTTTCTAGTAATGTTAATTTTATAAAATTGTTACTTACGTTAAAATTTCTATCTAAAGACATTGTAGTACTTATACGATTAATCGTATTTGTATTTTGATTATATGAAATAATATTATTGTACAATGAAAATGTACTATAATCTGTAAGATATATTACATTCTTAAGGTCAATTACTGGAAGTATAGCTATAGATTGTCTGGATGAGTTTCTTAAATCTTGAAGATATATCATTCTAATCCTAAAAAAATCAGATTCATGTGCTTTTTCTACTGTAATATTTGAAGTTAAATATGGAGACCAGTCTTGTAAATAATTTTTCAAAAAACAGTCATTAGATGTTTTTTTAAGATCGAAATTATATTTAACCCTAGACATATCATAAAAATTTCCTGAAATCTTTGTATAATACTGACTAGCTTGCTTTTTTGTAATTTGACCACTTGAATTCTCTTTTTTTATAGAATCTTTTAAAAAAGATATATTAAACAAATACTTTCCACTATTTAATAAATGTCTAAATTGAAAATCATAGAGTGTAGCTTTAGAAGAAATTTTAGGAGTAAAAGTAGCGTCTATATTAGGGCGAATTCTCCAATATAAAGGAATAGCTATTCTTTTTTCTTGCATTATGGGTAACAATATTCCTGATTGAGCTGGGGCATCAGGAGATGGATGAAAAAAGTATGGAATAAAAAAGATTTTTATTCCATATAGCTCAAAAAATGCATTTTTATAAATAATTTTTTTAGTTTGCATATCCCAATCCACTTGTTTAGCAGAAATAGACCAAATAGGCTTAAAATTATCGCAAATTTTACAAGCAGTATAAGTAGCATTAGTTAATTTATTGATTTTATCATTTTGTTGTGCAAATTTTGCAATTAATATACTATTGTTGGGGGTTTTGAAAATTAATTCTTTAATTAATATCTGTTTGAATTTATCTTTAAAATAAAGAACTGCTCCTTTGATAACATCTCCTGTTTTTTGAAATGTTATTACTCCTTCTATGGCGTATATTTCATCATTTTTTATATCATAAAATATTTTATCTGCATTTACTATATAATCATTAGAAAGAATGCTAATATTCCCAGATGCTTCTATATATTCTTCTTTATCATCGTATTCAACTATATCTGCTTTTAAAAAAAAAATTATATCCTTTTTTTTAAAATTTTGTGCAAAGGAATTGATCGTAGACAAACATATAAAAAATATTAAAATTAATAT
This sequence comes from Rickettsiaceae bacterium, assembly GCA_963676335.1. Classification (GTDB taxonomy): domain Bacteria; phylum Pseudomonadota; class Alphaproteobacteria; order Rickettsiales; family Rickettsiaceae. The sequence continues at coordinate 448,684 of OY781057.1, read as the reverse complement.
TTTTTTATAATACTTTGTCATAAACATTTAGACTGTCATATATAAAGTAGCAATATCGAAAAAACAAACCTTTAAATTCAACCATCTTAAGAGGTTATAAATTGTATCTTTGCTTCTTTATTGTTAGATAAAACATGATAATTATCATGCTTTTGGCAAAGTATTCCAGCTTCACCAGGAAATAATTCAATTATTAATTTCATAATATAGTTTAGGTTACTTGCTATAAATATTTCAGCTTTATTTTGAACTATTAAACAAATTGAGTAAAGAGTAGACCCTAGAATTTTAATATGATGCAAGTGAAGAGGAATATCATTAATTTTTATTTTACAAGAGCAAGTTTTGATTTTATCAACTAGTATATTAGGACTATTTTGAGATAAGTATTTCGAAATTTTTATACGACTAGTATTGTTTATATTGTTGCGTGTTTTTGCTATCCAAGCTCCTTGATTAGAAGAGGCATAATATATTTCGCCTAATAAAGGAAAATTGATAACACATGTTTTTGCTGTAGGAATGTTTTTAATTCTTGCTACAATAACCATTGAAAAAAATGGAAGTGTATATAAAAAATTATCAATTCCTTCTATAGGAATAACATAAAAAATAATATTGTCTTTTTCATCGATTATGCAATTTTCATCAAAGGCAACTTTACTATTTGGATACAGCTCTAAGTTTTGAATAAGTATTTTTTTTGTTCTTTCGATTGCATGGAGAACAAAATTACGAATATTATTACTAGTAGATACTTGTCTAAGTTGTTCCAATTCTAAATAGTCTCTCATCAATAATTTAGTTGGTTTTTCAGTTGCTTTTATAATAAAACTAGTTAATCCATCTGCTGTCATTATTTAACTCTACTAACGAATGAATGATCTTCTGTTTTTAAAATTATTTTTTCTCCTATAGTTAAATAATGAGGTACTGATATATGTAGTCCATTGCTAAGAATTGCGTTTTTATAGCCAGGATTAACTGCTGCTCCCTTAATTATTGGTTCAGTTTCAGTAATTTCTAATACTACGGTAGAAGGTAAAATAACATTTATTGGATTTTCTTGGTATAAGACAATAGTAACTATTATGCCATCATTTAAAAAGACGGCTTTACTTCCTAATATATCTTTAGAAATACTAATTTGCTCAAAGGTATCGGTATACATAAATATTAATTCATTGTCTTCTAAATATAAGTATTGACATTCTCTTTCATCAAGAACTGCTTTTTCTACAGTGTCACTAGAATTCAAGCGTTTATTTACTTTAGTGTTTGTTTTTAAATTTTTCATTTCCAGTTGTATATACGCTGGTCCCTTGCCAGGTTTAGTATGTTCTGGATTTTTGACTACCAACCATAAATTATTTTCGTAAACTAAAATATAACCACATTTAATTGAATTTGCTGAAATTTTCATTTTTATCTCTTATTTATTAAAATTGATAAAACTTTGATACGGGGTAGAAATTTAATTTCTCTAAAGGCTTTTTTAAGCCGCAGCTTGTAAGGAAAATAATTCCAATAGTTATTATTCCAACTTGTAAAATAGTATTTTTTTTACTATTATTCATAATAATTAAACATTATTTAAAACTCAATTTCATGTAAAAATTATACTAATATAAATTTGTAAATGTTAAGATTTTTTATAATATTTTTTTGTTGGTTGATTTCTTTCAATATATATGCCGCTAATAAGGAATTACAAAAGTCATGGAAAATTGTTAGATTCAATCCTCCTATGGTGGTTCCGGATAACATAGCTATATATGATCAAAATAATCAAAAACATTATTTAGAAGAATATGAAGGAAAAACTGTATTATTAGTTTTCTGGGCTCCTTGGTGTTCTATTTGCGCTAAAGAAATGGTAGAACTGGATAGACTAAAAAGAGATTTTCGTAAATTAGATTTTGAAATACTCCCCATTTCTGAAGATCATCAAGGCATAAAAAATGTTATTTCATTTTATAAATATTATGAAATAAGACATTTATTAGCATTTTATGATTATAAAAATTCTTTATTTGAAGCAATGGCAATTCCTGGAGTTCCTACATCTATAATAATTAACACAGATGGAAAAGTTGTATCAATGATTACTGGAACTCCTAATTGGAACGATAATAAAATTAGGAAATGGCTTATGTCTCATGTACATAACATTCTTTCGGAAGATAATCATTCTTATAAAGATGAATTAGTAGATAAAGAAATTAATACTTTAAATAAAATTCTTGATAAAAACTCTAAATAGAAGTAACATGAATAAAAATACTTTATCTACACAGGAAATAACTATGAGAAGACAGCCAGCAAGTAAATTTGAACAATTATTATCGTTGTTACCTTTTAATTTATTTAATAATTCTAAACCAACTGTTTCTGTGTTAAGATTAAGTGGAATTATTGGAAAAGCTGGGGTTCGTTGTGGAATTTCTCTTGATAACTTAAATAATCATATTGAAGAAGCTTTTAAACCAAGCAAATTATTAGCCGTGTGTTTAATAATAAATTCTCCAGGAGGAGTCCCTGTACAAGCAGAATTAATTTCTAAAAAAATTTTACAATTAGCTAAAGAAAAAGATACTCCTATATACACATTTATTGAAGATATAGCAGCATCTGGAGGATATTGGTTAGCTTGTATTGGAGATGAAATTTATGCTTTAAAAAGCTCTGTTATAGGAAGTATTGGAGTTGTAAGCAGTAGTTTTGGGTTAAATAATGCTATAAGCAAATTAGGAATTGAAAGACGTATACATGTTACAGGAAAAAATAAGGCAATATTAGATCCATTTTTACCAGAAAAGGATGATGATATAAAAATGCTAAAAGGCATTCAAAAACAGATATATACACATTTTATTGAATATATTAAATCAAGACGAAAAGCAAAAATTACTCAAACTGATGATGTCTTATTTAATGGAGCTATATGGGCTGGAGAAACTGCATTAGATTATGGTTTAATAGATGGAATATTAGATTTTTATAGTTTTGTTTATGATAAATTTGGTAAAGATGTCCATCTTAAATATATTAATAAAACTAAACAATCCTGGATAAGAAAAACTCTTGGTATTACTAGTGCTGATATAACTGATGCCATAGTAAATAAAATAGAAGAAAAAATTTATTTTGATAGATTAAATTTCTGGTAATTCTTGAGTAAAAAAATCTATGTTAAATAAATTTACAGCAGCGTTTAAACAGTTCGGAAATGGAGTAAGGTTATATTGTTCATCAAAAGCATTTCCATATATTATAGAATAATTTCTTATTTTATGCGGTGCTATAAGTCCTAAATATATACTTTTGATAATAGCATATATAGCAAGATGTAAGTCGGTATTAAAGCTACTTACCCGATGTTCTAATCTAATTGGTTTGCTATCAGGAATTCTTATAGCTACTGTCCTATTGTTATTTCCATAACAAACATGTGTGGGGGCCATAAATTTGTGATCAAAACGTTTATAATCTTCGTTATGAAAAGCAAAGACTAAAAATGTTTCCATCATAAAATTACATAAACTCTTAGCAGCCAAATGTAGATTAGGTTTACTATCAAAAAAATTATTATTATGCAAGTCTACAAAATTTATGTGCAAATGAATACTATTTCCATATTCCATACTATAGGGCTTAGGAGCAAATACAGCCCTCCCTCCATGAAGTAAACATATATCATTAATGTTTTTGCAATATTTTTCAATATCTTTTATAATGTGCAGGATATTGCTTGATGGACAAATGTTAATTTCATACTGCTGTGTTCCTTTTTCTTCTTTTATATTAATGTTTAATTTTTTTTCTAAGATTGAAATCAAATCAGTTTTTGTAAGGTAAAATTCGATTTCTGCTCCTAATATTGCAATCAGCCCAAAATAATTTAATATGTTTTCACTTATTATTTCAATTTTTTGCTTACTTTTTATTAATTGTGATAAACTAATAATTTGTTGTAATATTGAATTCATTAAATGATACCTAAAAATATTTCATACTACTTTTTTGATAAATTATATACTAAATCAACTCATTTATATCTTCTTAATGAAAATAATGATAATTATGATATTGTAAAAAATAACATTTCTACTGTAGTAAAGGATATAAAAGCTAGCGGATTAGTGATATTAAAACAAAGTCACAGTAATCAAGTAATAGAAGCACAATCATCTTTTGCCATTGGTAATGAGATAGAAGCGGATGGATCTGTAACAAATGTTCTAAAACTTGCGTTGGGAGTATTAACTGCAGATTGTTATCCGATCCTACTTATGAGCAGGCAAGGAGAAGTAGTTAGCGCTTTACACTGTGGATGGAAAGGTATAAAAGCAGGGATTATTAATAACGCTATTGATATTATGAAGAATAAATACAATGTAAAGGATATTTGTGCTATTGTTGGCCCTGGAATTGGAGTAGACAATTATGAAGTAGATATATCTTTTGCACAAAGTTTTATTAATGATGACTATTTAAATAGTAAATTTTTTATAAAAGTAGGAAATAAATTACTTTTTAATTTACCTATGTACATTAGGCATCAGCTAGAAGCACATAATGTTAAAATAGTTTTACAAATAGATCATGATACTTATTATATGTCAGAGCACTATTATAGTTATAGAAGAAATATTCATACTAACGCTATAAATGATCAAAGAAGACTCTTATCTGTAGTGATGATTAACCATTAACTGGAATGACTAAGGAATATTTAATATTTCCAGAGTTGCTTATGTTAATATCTATTTTTCCAGAATGAGTTAAAACAATACGATTTATTTTTGAAAATACAATTTCAGTAATTGAATTGAAAGATGGATTTAGAAGTGCATAAACCTGTTGTTTCGTTTTAGTAAAAAATGAAAAAATAAAAGCTACCTCTATAGCATCAAGGATATAATACGGATGAATAAGCATAGTATCTTTTATACTAACAGTTATGGTTTGTCCATTAGAATCCTTTAATCCAAAATTAATAAAAGTATGAATAATTTTTTGAATTAATATGGAATCTAATTTAATTTTTTCATATTTACTTTTTGAATTGAAAACAATAGTTACATGCGGGCTGTAAATATTTTTATATTCATATAACACATTTATTATGAATTCCTGAATATTAATTTTTTCAAATTTTATTTGTTGAGTAGCTATATTTATATATGCAATTATTTCTTCTATCTTACCAAAAATTGAATACAGTTCTGAGTCTGATTTCTTTTGTAAATTCAGTATTTGAGTACGAAGAGATGTATATTTCTCTATACATCTAGCATCAATAGCTAGTACGTTGTAATTACTTTTATTCTTCTTATTGCTAGTTTTTATTTTCTTTCTTTGTTTTTTAGTACAAATTATAATTGCTATAAGAATATAAAAATATCCTAAGCACTCATTATAAAAATTTAAATAAATTCCTATATATATAATTAATATTAGTAACATTAATTAATATTTTATTTAAAATAGTACTTATAAAAGTATAACTTTGATATAATTATATCAATAAATAAAAAATAGTATTATATAAATATCAAAAAAATATTTTTGAATATGTAGAGTAGTTATTTACAAAATATATAAAATATATTAATCTAAATGTAGAATGTTGGGTTCTTAAAATTCCTCGGTAGCTCAGTGGTAGAGCAAGTGGCTGTTAACCACTTGGTCGCTGGTTCGAGTCCAGCCCGGGGAGCCATTTTTTTATTGTATTTTATATAATGTGGTTATTGGTTGGTTTAGGAAATGTGGGGGATAAGTATAAAGGAACTAGACATAATATTGGGTTCAGGGTTATAGATTGTTTATCAGAAAAATACTTTCAAAAATTACAAATTAGTGCAAAATTTCAGGCTTATTGTTCTAACGTTGTTATTGATAGAGAAAAAGTGTTGCTAACTCAACCAACAACGTTTATGAATAATTCTGGGCATTCTATTAATTTAATCAAAAATTATTATAAAATTTTAATTAATCAAATCATTGTTGTACATGATGATATTGATTTATCTTTAGGTAAAATCAAAATCAAATTAGGAGGACACTCAGCAGGACATAATGGTATTCGTTCTATAGATAGTCATATAGGAAAAGATTATTTACGAGTTCGTATTGGAATTGGAAGACCTATTAATAAAGATCAAATTCCTGATTATGTATTGAATAAATTTAGCAAAGAAGAAAATTTGATTATGGATTATTCGATTAACAATGCAATTGAAAGTATAGAACTAATTTTAAAAAAATAAATGAGTAATTAAATATGGGATTTAAATGTGGTATTGTTGGATTACCTAATGTTGGCAAATCCACACTTTTTAATGCACTAACTGCAAATAACAATGCTGCTGCTGCAAATTTCCCTTTTTGTACTATTGAGCCTAACTCTGCACTTGTACCCGTCTTTGATGAAAGGCTTTATAAATTAGCTAAATTAGCAAATTCAAAAAATATAATTCCGTCATATATAGAATTCGTTGATATAGCAGGATTGGTTAAAGGAGCTAGCAAAGGAGAAGGACTTGGTAACCAATTTTTAAGCCATATTCGTGAAGTAGATGCTATAGTTCATGTGCTTCGTGATTTTTCTGATAGCAATGTTATACATGTGCATAATAAAGTAGACCCTTTATACGATTCTGATATTGTAGAAGTTGAGTTAATTTTGGCTGATATAATTTCTGTAGAAAAACGTATATTAAGCCTTGAGAAAAAGATTAAAGCTCAAGATAAACAAGCAAAAGAACAAGTTTCCTTATTACGAGAAATTTTAAATATATTAGAATCAGGAAAGTCTATAAGAAATATGCCCAATTTTATTGAAAAAAGTTTGCAAATTAGTCAACTTCAATTATTAACAAGTAAGCCTATCATTTATGTATTAAATGTAGATGAGGATAAAATTAACAATACCGATTTATTAAGACTAGCTGAAGAGTATAGCAAAAAGCAAAGAGCAAAAGTATTATTGATTTCTGCACAAATAGAAGCGGAAATTTCATTACTCTCCACTGAAGAACAAAAAGAATTTTTAATAAATTTAGGAATGAATCAAACTGGATTAACTCAACTTATTCATGCAGGATATAAAGTTTTAAACTTACAAAATTTTTTTACTATAGGTCCTAAAGAAGCTAGAGCTTGGACATTAGAAAAAGGAACTTTAGCCCCTAAAGCTGCAGGAGTAATTCATACTGATTTTGAAAGGGGATTTATTAGAGCAGAGGTTATTGCTTATGAAGATTATATTCAATATCAAGGTGAGGTTAAAGCTAAAGAAGCTGGAAAAATGCGCTTAGAAGGTAAAGATTATACAGTTTGCGATGGCGATGTTATTCATTTTAGATTTAATGTTTGAATACAAATATTTCATCATTGTTTTTTATAATTGGATTTTATGTTAACTTTATTTGATGTAATTGTAATTGTAATTATCAGTATTTCTGCCATATTTGGCATGCAAAAAGGAATGCTAAAAATTTTATTAAGTTTAGCTTTATTCATTCTAACTATAGTTGCTACAACTTTAATATTTCCTTTAGCACAACAAATAGGTAAAGAATATAGTTCTAATCAAGCTGTAATAAACGTTGCTTCTGGAATAATTTGTTATATCCTCTCTGTGGTATTAACTGGAATAATAAGCAAACAATTAAGAAGTTTAATTAATGAAGCAGCTGGAGGAGTTATTGATAAATTTTTAGGTATTATAATTGGCTTAATAAGAGGAGTAGTAATAGCTTTAGTAGTATTTTCTTTTACTTCTGTAATAACTACAGAGAATTATATGGATAGTAAAAATTTATATGATTTAGTAACTATTAGAAATAATAAATATCCAAAATGGCTTAGCAAATCAATAACTTTTAATTTTTTAAATCAATCATTTCAAACATCTGTTAATATGTTTTCTAAAAATTTTTTATCTAATATAAAGTTGATTAATTGGTATGAACCAAATAATAATTCATTAAAACCTATTTCAATTCAGAATCAAATAGTTAATACTAATAAAGAAGTTAAAATTGACGATTTGGAAAAAGAACTTAATGACATGCCTAAAGAATAAAAAATGACAAAACTAATAGAATACACTTATATTGAGCATTTTATAGAACTAAGACAAAGATTATTTAAAATTTTAATTTGCTTATCTATAACAGCTGTTATTTGTTATATTTATAGCGATAAGCTTTATCAAATATTTTTGAGTCCATTAATAATGGTACTAGACACTAAAGTTCAACATAAAGTTATTTATACAAATTTATCTGAAGTATTTACTAGTTATATATTATTAAGTGTTTTTGTAGCATTAATTATTAATCTCCCTATGATAAGCTATAATTTGTATGGTTTTATCGCTCCAGGTTTATATACTTCAGAAAAACAGATTGCTAGGTGGTTATTTATAGGAGCAAATGTTTTATTATTAAGCGCAATTTTCTTTGTTTGGTTTCTAGTTATACCTAGAGCTTGGCAATTCTTTTTTAGTTTTGAACAATACAATAGTAAGTTACCATTAATATTAGAAGCTAAGATAAGTGAATATTTAAAATTAATTATTAATTTTGTTATTGCTTTTATAGTAGCATTTCAAATACCAATATTGTTAATAGCATTAACTTTGATAAAAGTAATTAATAGCAAAATTTTAATAAAAGGACGTAGAATAGCAATTGTAATAAATTTTATTATTGCTGGAGTTATAACTCCTCCAGATATTTTAAGCCAATTTATTCTTGCTATTCCCATGATTTTATTATATGAGGGAACTATTTTAATAATTAAGTTAGTAGAAAATAGGCAAAACATATGTTAGATATTAAATGGATTCGTAATAATCAAGATAATTTTAATAAATATTTAACCCGCAGAGGAATATCACTTGATACCCAACAAATCATTCAATTAGATGAGAGAAGAAGGCAATTGCTTACATTAATACATCAATTGAAAAATGCACGTAATGAGATTAATCAGACCATTTCAGAAATAAAATATACAAATAATAAGAAATTTGAAGAAACAAAAAGAGATGCTGAACATCTTAACATTAAAATAAATGAGTTAGAATTAAAATTAAATGACTTTGCTCAGTTAGATGTTTTATTAACCTCTCTTCCTAATATTTTATCCGACGATGTACCTGATGGTATGGATAGCGGTATGAATTTATTGTTAAGAAAAGGTGGAAATATTAAAAATATTTTAAATCCTAAGGCTCATTTTGAGCTAGGTGTGGAATTGAAATTAATGGATTTTGAACAGACAGTGAAAATGTCAGGAAGTCGCTTTGTAACATTTTCTGGAATGCTAGCTCGTTTAGAAAGAGCTCTAATAAATTTTATGTTAGATGTTCATACACAAGAACTTGATTTTACTGAAGTATCTCCTCCATATATTGTAAAATCAGATGCAATGTATAATGCGGGACAATTGCCTAAATTTGACAAAGACTCTTTTTTAACTACTGAAGGATATCGACTAATTCCTACTGGAGAAGTGTCTCTAATAAATATGGTATATGATAAAATCATTGAAAAAGAGGAATTACCATTACGTTTAGTAGCTTATACTCCATGTTTCCGTTCTGAAGCAGGTAGTCATGGAAGAGATACTCGTGGAATAATTAGATTGCATCAATTTAAGAAAGTAGAATTAGTTAGTATTACTACTCCAGAGCGATCTGCAAAAGAACATGAATATTTACTCGAAGCTTCTGAAAATATAATGAAAAAATTAGAATTACCATATAGGATTATGTTATTATGTAGTGGCGATGTTGGCTTTTGTTCATTTAAAACTTATGATATTGAAGTTTGGTTACCTTCTCAAAAAGAATATAAAGAAATTGCCAGTTGCTCAAATTGCACTGATTTTCAAGCAAGGCGTTTAAAAGCGAGGTATAAAGAAGGAAATGAAAACATTTTAGTACATACATTAAATAGTTCTGGTTTACCTCTCGAAAGAACAATTGCAGCTATAATGGAAAATTATCAAAATACAGATGGATCAATTTCTATCCCTGATGTATTAGTGCCTTACATGAATGGAATTAGTCGTATAAAGAAAACACAATAAATTATGAAAATTTTTATAGATAGCGCAGATTTAGATGAAATTGCTGAATTAAATAGCTATGGAATAATTGATGGAGTTACAACTAATCCATCTTCCATAGCTAAAATGCAGCAGAATTTGCTGCAGCAAAATTTGCTATCTCATATTAAAGACATTACAAAAATTATTCATGGACCAATAAGCGTTCAGGTTACAGAGGAAAATTATGAGAAAATATTAGTACAAGGAAACACTATATTAGAAATATCAGATAATATTGTTCTTAAATTACCATTAACATGGGATGGGATTAAAGCATGTAAATATTTTTCAAATATAGGAAAAAATGTAAATATGACTCTATGCTTTAATGCCACTCAAGCGTTATTAGCTGCTAAAGTTGGTGCTACGTATGTATCTCCTTTCATTGGAAGAATTGATGATATTGGTTACGATGGAGTTAAATTGATTGAGGATATTAGAATTATTTTTAACAATTATAAATTGTCTACTAAAATTTTAGCCGCTTCTATACGTAATGTTAATCATATTTATAAAATAGCTTTGATAGGGGTAGATATCGTTACTGCTTCTTATAGCACGTTAAAGCAAATGATTTATAATCCTCTTACAGATCAAGGATTATATAGATTTAATCAAGATTGGTTAAAATCAAGGATAAAAATTTGAATTATGTCTTTTGTAGATAAATTACTAGATCGTGGATATATATATCAATGTACTAATTTAGAAAATTTGCGACAAATTACTAAAGAAAAAAAAATTTGCGCATATATTGGATTTGATTGCACAGCTAATTCTTTACATATAGGAAATTTACTCCCCATTATGTTTATGCGCTTATTGCAACAATACGGACATAAACCAATCGTTTTAATAGGAGGAGCTACAACTAGAATCGGAGATCCATCTTTTAAAAATAAAATGCGTCCTATCTTATCAGAAGAAGAGATTCAAAATAATATAAAAGGAATAAAAAAAAGTCTAAGTAAGTTTCTTACTTTTGGAGATAGTTATAATGATGCTATACTATTGGATAATAATGAATGGCTTAGTAAAATTAATTATATTCAGTTTTTACAACAATACGGAAAACATGTTTCGATTAATAGGATGCTTGGCATGGATTCTATTAAAGGTAGATTAGATAGTAATAGTAGTTTAACGTTTTTGGAATTCAATTATATGTTACTGCAAGCATATGATTTTTATTATTTAAACAAAAATTATAATTGTATTTTGCAAATTGGAGGACAAGATCAATGGGGAAATATTGTTATGGGGGTAGACTTAACTCATAAAATAAGTAAAGCAGAAGTACTAGGCACTACTATTCCTTTGTTACTTAATTCCTCAGGTGAAAAAATGGGAAAAACAGTTGACGGAGCTGTTTGGTTAAATGAAGAAAACTTAAGCCCCTATCATTATTTTCAATATTGGCGAAACATTGAAGATAAAGATATACTAAAATATGCTAAATTATTTGCAGAGTTTAGCGATAAAGAATTCTTTGATTTCGTTTCTTTAACAGAAGACAACATTAATGCTGCAAAAAAACAACTAGCATTTAAGTTGACCTCATTATGTCATGGAAAAGAAGCAAATTTAGCTTTAGAAATTTCTGAAAAAGTTTTTGAACAAGGAAAATGTAGTGAAAATTTACCTACATTCTTTTTAAAAGAACAAGATATAATTAATGGAATACATGTTTGTAATTTATTACATAACGTAAATTTAGTAAATTCTAAATCAGAAGCAAAACGTTTGATTCGAGGTGGAGGAGTAAAAATCAATAATATCAAAATAGAAAATGAAAATATGATTATTGCTAAAGGAGATTTACAAGATGAGTGTATAAAAATTACTCTTGCTAAGAAAAATCATATTCTTCTAAAAATTTTAAAATAAGAATACATAGATGAAAATACAATATAATCTCTGGAAACATCAAATAAAACTGCTATGAGTATTTTTGATAAATTAAGCAAAGCTTTAGGAAGAACCTCAAGCAAAATAATACAAGGAATTTCTGACATATTTCATAATAAACAAAACATTGATTTAGATCTTATTGCTCAAATAGAAGATCTATTATTATCCAGTGATATTGGTATTCAAGTTACTACTAAAATTATAAGTACCATTAATATAAAATATGCAAGTAAAACATTACCTACAGTAAATGAAATAATCGAACAAATTGCTAATAATATCATTAATATCTTATTGCCTTGTCAACAACCTCTAATAATGTCTCAGCAAGAATTGAATGTATTCTTGATTTGTGGAATTAATGGTAATGGAAAAACTACTACAATAGGAAAACTTGCTGCTTTTTTAAAAAAGAAAAATAAAAAAATATTAATTGGAGCCTGTGATACTTTTAGAGCAGCAGCTATTGAGCAATTAGAATTATGGGCTAAACGCAGTGATTGCGATATTATTGCAAATTTTGACACTAAAGATCCGAGTACGGTAGCTTTTCAAGCTACTAAAACAGCTTTAGAAAAAAAATACGATGTGCTACTAATTGATACCGCAGGAAGATTAAATAATCAAGTAACTTTAATGGAAGAATTAGGAAAAATTATAAGAATAGTAAATAAACATCCATTAAAATGTTCTCCACAAATTCTATTAGTACTTGATGCAACTACTGGACAAAATGCTATACAACAAGTTGAAAAATTTAGAGAGATTGCTAAAATCACTGGCTTAATAGTTACAAAGCTGGATGGCACAGCTAAAGCAGGAATATTAATATATATTGCAGAAAAATTTAATTTGCCTATTTATTTTGTTGGATTTGGAGAAAAAATTGAAGATTTAAAAGAATTCAATGCTAAAGAGTTTGTTCATAGCTTATTAAAAATAAATTAAGAGTTATGGAAAAATTTATACATCTACGTGTACAGAGCTCATATTCATTATTATCTAGTACTTTAACAGTAAAAAAAATTGCCAATTTAGCAAAATCATACTCAATGCCAGCTATAGCGTTAACAGATTACAATAATGGATTTGCTTTTTTAGAGTTCGCATTAACTTTAAGCAAAATTGGAATACAACCAATCCATGGAGCAATTTTAGATCTAATGTATGATGAAAATAATTTTGCACAAATTTTAGTATTAGCTAAGGATCAAGTTGGATATCAAAATTTATTAAAATTAGTAAGTTATATTTATATAAAGAATAGTTCCAAACAAAGATTACATGTAACTTGGGAAGATTTAATAGAAAATAATAAAGGATTAATTTTATTGTCTGGCTATACAGAAGGTGTACTTGGAAAATTATTATTTAATAAGCAGTATGATAATGCAAAACATTATGTTAATAAATTTAAAAATATATTTGGAGATAGATTTTATTTAGAAATAATGCGCCACAACACTACACTAGAAAAGATGATTGAATATGAGTACATTAATTTAGCAATAGAAATGAATTTACCATTAGTTGCAACAAATCAAGTCATATTTGAGGATAATAAATCTCACGATATTCATAAGACATTATTATTAATTGCTAAAGGAGGAGAAAACAAAATAGTAAGTGATCAGTGTTATTTGAAAAGCTCAGAGGAAATGGAGCAATTATTTATAGATATTCCTGGAGCAATACTGAATAGTTACTATATAGCTCAACGCTGTAGTGTTATGGCTAGACCCTACCCCCCAATGTTGCCTAATTTTATTGAGGATAAATTCTCTGAAGAAGAATTTTTAAAACAAAAGGCAATGTATGGACTAAAACAAAAATTTAAAGAAGATATACCTCAAAGTTATCTAGATCGAATTAAATACGAATTAGAAATGATATTACGTATGAAATTTGCTGGATATTTTTTAATTGTTGCAGATTTTGTAGGATGGGCTAAAAAAAATAATATTTCAGTTGGACCAGGTAGAGGGTCAGGAGTTGGTTCAATTGTATCATGGTGTTTAGGTATTTCAGATGTAGATCCTATCCGTTTTGGTTTATTTTTTGAGAGATTTCTTAATCCTGATAGGGTGTCTATGCCCGATTTTGATATAGATTTTTGTCAAGAACGTCGGGATGAAGTAATAAATTACGTAATTAATAAATATGGATGTAATAAAGCAGCGCATATAATAACTTTTGGTTGTATGCAAGCTAAAGCGGTAATTAAAGATGTTGCCAGAGTATTAAAATTACCTTTTGATATTGCTAATTACATCACAGATTTAATACCATTTAATGCAGTAAATCCAGTTACTTTAGAACAAGCAGTTAACGAAATATCCGAATTAAAACAAGCATTTGAAGGTAAAGGATTACTCAATATCAAATTGAATGACATTGAAGAAGAAAATGAAATTAATCAACTAATTAAACAAATTTTAGATACAGCTTTAGTTTTAGAAGGATTACAAAGACATGTTTCAATGCATGCTGCGGGAGTAGTAATATATAAAAATGATTTAATTGAGATTGCTCCATTATATAAAACTCATGATTCTGATAAATTAATGATTCAGTATTCAATGAAATATGCTGAGTTAGTAGGACTAGTTAAGTTCGATTTCCTTGGATTACAAACTTTGACTGTAATTAGCAAATGTTGTCGATTACTAGCACAGCAAGGTATTAACATTGATATCTCATCTATTCCACTAGATGATCCAAAATCTTATCAATTACTTTCCAAAGGAGATACAAATGGGGTTTTCCAATTTGAAAGCAGTGGTATGAAAGATGCTATTAGAAGACTAAAACCTGATCGTTTCGAAGATTTAATAGCATTAACTTCTTTGTATAGACCAGGACCTATGGATAATTTAGATTCTTATATAAATCGTAAGCATAATAAAGAACGAATTGATTATATCCATCCTTTATTAGAAACTACACTAAAAGAAACTTATGGTATTATCATTTATCAAGAACAGGTAATGGAAAGCGCAAGAGTGCTTTCTGGATATTCTTTAGCTCAAGCAGATCTATTAAGACGAACTATGGGCAAAAAGATTAAAGAAGAAATGAATTCTCAAAAAATATCATTCACTGAAGGAGCAATAAAAAATGGAATTAGCTTAGAACAAGCTGAAGAAATTTTTGTTACTATATCTAAATTCGCTGGTTATGGATTTAATAAATCTCATGCTACTGGATATTCTTTTATTTCATATCAAACTGCTTATTTAAAAGCTCATTATTTAATAGAATTCTTGATATCTTGTTTAAACTTAGAAATAAATGATCATCATAAAATTAATATGTTTCTACAAGAAGCAAAAAATAATAATATTATAGTAAAATTACCTCATATAAACGAGGTAGAAGTTTATTTTACTTCTAAAAATATTAATAATCAAAAATACATAGTATATGGCTTATCTGCAATTAAAAATATTAGCCTTAGTGCTTCGCATGATATAGTTGCTGATAGACAAAAAAATGGAAATTATCGAAATGTATTCGATTTTGTTGAAAGATTAGGAAATAAAATTAATAAAAAAATATTAGATAGTTTATTTTTGTCTGGAAGTTTTGATAGTATCCATCAAAATAGGAAACAATTATATGCTAGTAGTAATAAATTATTATCTCATGGAGCATTGCATTCCAAAGAGAAAGAAAACCAACAAATGACTCTAATGCAACGAAGTAATATAGATTATGTTTTGCTAAATGTAGAAGATTGGAGCTCTAGTGAAAAAAGTTATTTAGAATTTGATATGTTAGGTATATTTTTATCTACACATCCTCTTG
Source organism: Rickettsiaceae bacterium (assembly GCA_963676335.1). GTDB lineage: Bacteria > Pseudomonadota > Alphaproteobacteria > Rickettsiales > Rickettsiaceae. The sequence continues at coordinate 432,838 of OY781057.1, read as the reverse complement.
AACGATATAAATTATCTGGTACGCATAATTCTCTTGATTTAAAAGAACTATCAAATGGAATATATAAAGTTAAAATTGCTGGAGTCATTCAGAAAAAAAATATTAAAACTTCCGATAAAGGAATATATATTATTATTCAACTTTCTGATCAATATGATAAATTTGAAGTTTCAATCTTTAATGACAATGTTTTACAAAAATGTTCCCATTTATTAGAAGTTAAATCAGAAATAGTATTAACCTGTGAAGTAAAAAAAAATATATATACGAGAACACTCGTAGCATTAGACTGTGTTAGTATAAATGATTTTACTAAAGATCAAAAATCTGACTTTGAGATACATATTAACAACCCTGCTCAACTAGAACAAATGATGAAACATCTTAAACCTCAACAAAATAGTAAAAATATTGTATATTTTAATGTATCAATATCTGATAATTTTATTGCAAAAATTGCATTTCATAGTACTTCTTTTGAAGAATAATATATCATCGATGTCATTTTTTTATAAATGAAAATATTATTCCTAAAAAAATAATTGAAAATATTATAATCAAAGAAACTGCAATAGGAATATCCTTTATAAAAATTTTAACTCCTATAAAAATTAGTATAGTTGCTATAGAATATTTTAAATATTGAAATTTTTTAACTGCATTTTCAAGACAAAAATAAAGGGCTCTTAATCCTAAAATCGCAAAAATATTAGAAGAATATATTATAAATATATCTTTAGTAATAGCAAAAATTGCTGGAATACTATCTAGTGCAAATACTATATCCATTCCTTCAACTATAACAAGAGCTATAAATAAAGAAGTTGGATATATTTTTTTATTTTTTCGTATAAAGAAATTTCCACTAGTTTCATCAAGGGTAATATTGAAATATTTTTTAAAAAATTTAAAAAATATATTTTTTTCAACATTAAATTTTTCTTCACCTTTCACTAATATTTTAATACCAGTAAAAATTAAAAATATTCCTAATATACTCATTAGAAATGTGAATTTAGCTATCGCAGCGCATCCTACAAATATTAGTCCTCCTCTAAGAACTAAAGCTCCTAGTATGCCCCAAAATAGAACTTTATGTTGTCTATTTAATGGAATATTTAAATTTTTAAAAACAAGACTAATAACAAAAATATTATCTAAAGAAAGAGATTTTTCTACAACAAAGCCAGTAAAATATTCTATCATTTTATTTTTTCCTAAAGACGCCCCTACTCCAAATCCAAACATTATTGCTATAGTGATGTAAAATACGCTTAAAAATAAGCTTCGTTTAAAAGATGAGGATGTGTTATCGTTAGAAAAAAAAGATAAATCGTAAATTAATAAAAAAAGAATTATTATTATGAATAAACTCCAAAGATACGACATAAAAGATATTTTAATTTATACTAGCCGCTTTATTTAAAAGTTTATCTTTTTTTTAGGGATAATACAACTTATGCTGCTGCTGCTAATTTTTCTTTTAAAAAAGTTGTTAATTTGTTTTTTGCATCTTCTAAGTCAATATTTTCTATAGCGGCCAATTCCTCAGCTAATCGATTTAAAGCAGATTTATAAATATTAGATTCGCTAAAAGATCTTCCTATATCAGATTCTCTATATAGATCTCGTACTACTTCTGCCACACATTCTATTTTACCTGAATTAATTTTATTTTCATATTCCACTACTCTACGGTTCCATACTTTATTGTTTTTATTAGATGCCTTTTTTTTTAAAATACTATAGATTTCATCTAAGGTAGTAGTTAATTTTCTTAGCCCTATGACACAAGCTCTATGTACAGGAACTTTAATAGTCATTTTTTCGCTTATCATACTAAGTATATAAAATTGAACTTTGGTTTCATTAATAGATTGTGTTTCTACTTTAATTATATTTCCAACCCCATGAGACGGATAAACAACTTTATCTCCAACTTTAAATTCTACTTGAGTCATAATACATACATTAGCTTTATTTTATAACTATAATTAAATAAAAAATATAGCATACTTTTATTGGCAATGCAATAAAATGAAGTGAATGACTTGTATAAATGTTTTGATTATTGTATACACTACAGCTATAATTGACATTTAAGATTTTAAATCTTTAAGTAGCGTTCTATGAAATCTAAAGCAGCTAATTCCATAAATTTCGATATTGGTAGCAGTAAAATTGCAATAATATCAGCACATCTTAATTATCAAGGAAATATTCAAGTATTAAATCAGAATCTATGTTATTCAGATGGAATAAATGGAGGAATTATTTCTGATTTTGCCAAAGCCGAACAGTCTATAGGAAATGCTATTTATACTCTTGAAAAACAAGGAGATTATAATATTTCCAAGGTTAATATTAATGTATCTGGAATACAAACTAAATCTTATTATACTCACTACAAAACAAAAATTTCTCGAGAAATTGAAAAACAGGATGTACATAAAATTATAGATAAAATTTTATCTAATTTTCATATTAAAGACCAGTCTATAATACATTATTATCCTATAGAATTTATAGTTAATGATCAAGATGGTATTCAAAATCCCATCGGTATGAAAGGATCTGAATTTGGGTGTAGAATGCATATCATTACAGCTAATACATCCATGCTAAATAATTTAGTTAATTGCTTTGCTAAATTTCATATCCAAGTTGATCAAATAATATTAACTAGTATCGCATCTTGTTTTTCTTGTTTAAGCGAAAATGAAAGTAAACTTGGATCAATTTTAATTGATTTTGGAGATAAAAATACGTCTTTTTGTATATTTTTAGATAATAAGCCATTATACATAGGAAATATTCCTTTAGGTGGGTGGCATATAAGTTGTGATTTAGCTAAAGTATTGTCTTTAGGATTTAGCGCAGCAGAAAAATTAAAAATATTACATGGCTATATTAGCAACACAGGAAATGATAGAGGTGAAATTATAAATTTAGATCAATTAGAAGAAATTAGTGAAGAGGATTCTAATAGTCGTCAAGTCGTTAGTAGTTTAGTAGCAGATATTATAAAAGCGCGAGCCGAAGAAATAATTTTTATGTTAAAAAATAAATATGATCAGCTAAATATTGATCATTTGATAACTAATCAAATTATTATCACAGGTGGAGGAGCAATGATAAGAGGAATAAAAGAGCTACTTGCGCAAATATTTTTAAAACAAGTCAGGATCGCTACCCCAATTGTATTACCTGGTTTTGTAGAAGATTACAATCCACACAGTTATAGTGCGGCAATAGGTTCTTTGATGTATCAAAAATTACAGCAAGAAAAACAAACTTTAACCCAACAAAATAACAAAATCAATTGGATCAATAAAGTTATAAAGTGGATCAAAGAAAATATTTAATAAAATTATTTTTGGTATTATTTAACTTTTATACTACTAAAAACACTTTTGCATCTGCTTGGTTAAGAGAAAAAGGAAAATATTTCTTAAGTTTTAGTTTTGATCGATTTGATGTCAATAAGTCTTTAATAACAACTTATAGCTTATATGCAAAAGATTTACAATCTAAAATAAATATTCTTTACTTAAAAAGGAGTAAAGCTATCGGGAGTAGAAAAGTAAATTTAATTCGTAAAATTGATAATCAAATAGAAAAATTAAAAAAAGAGCAAAAAAAATTACCATATTCTTATCAATTATTTTTTTACTCTCTATTTTTTGAATATGGAATAAACAAATATCATAATTTAGGAGGGAAATTTTTACTTCAACGCAGTTCTAATTATTCAAAAAAGCTTCCATCATATAATATTAAGCAATTTGAGTTTTTTACTAAACATTTTTTATATGCTACTTCAAATAGTTATTTTAGTTTTCAAAATATATTGTATATATCAACTATTTCAAAATGGGAAATCAATGTTCTAATGGGAAAAACCAACAACCATAGACTAGGTAAGACATTTTCGACATGGCAACTTGGATATGGAAACAGTTTTACTAAAGAATTTTCAGGATATACTACTTATAATTTTACGCAGGGATTAGAATTTAAAAATGGAGTTATTTTACTTATGCAATCTTCCAATACTATTCCAATTAAAAGCAAGAAATTGGCCTGGTCTAAAGAAGAAATATCTGCAGTAAAAAAGTTTTTCCCTACTAAAATTGATTATTATGCAATTCAAATTGGACATTTTTGGCAATATCAATTTAAACCAATTAAAAGAATATGTACAGGATACAAAATAAGCTTTTGGTTCAATTATTGAATACATATGAATCATATTTAATTTCTTTTTTATTACAAGAAAAAATAATTACTAAATCTCAAGCTACATATATAATTTTTAAAAAACCATTATATCCTAATATAAATATTTTTGCTTTTCTTTTAAAAGAAAAAATTATTACAGATAAACATCTGCCAACTATAATAAAAAAAACTATAAAAATAGAAGTATTCCTATCGCATTCATACATTCGTGATATACATGTTATGAATCTACAGTTACTTGATATATATTCAAAAAAATACTTAACTATCAAAGCTAAATACTATCTCAGTGAAATTAATAAAGACTTTTCAGCTAAAAATATTAATTTTAAGCGAGTTATTGTAAAGTTTATGATTTTCTTTATAATTCCAATTATTCTTAGCAAAGAATTATTTTGCATAACTCAAAATATTCTTTATTTATTGCAATTAGGTTTTAAGATATACATCTTAATATTTGGTTATCAAAATAAAAAAAATATTTCGTTTATTAATAATAATTTTCAATATTATCCAATATATAGTGTGCTACTACCAATGTATCGTGAAATAGGAAATATATCTGGAATTATAAAGATGATTCAAAGTATTGATTACCCTAAAAATAGATTAGAAGTTAAGTTAATTATAGAAGAAGATGATATATTAATGAATAAGGCGATATATTTATATGAATTAGCAGACTATATTCAAGTAATTAAAGTTCCATTCTCTTTACCACGAACTAAACCAAAAGCTTTAAATTATGCAATGAACTATTGTATAGGAGAATATTTAGTTGTTTACGATGCAGAAGATTTACCAGATAGTAATCAATTAAAAATAGCTCTAAATACGTTCCACCAATTGCCTAAAACAATAGGATGTTTGCAAGCTAAATTACATCTTTATAATTACCATGAAAATTTGTTAACCTTATTATTTAGTATTGAATACAGTTTATGGTTTGATTTTCTTTTAGATGGGTTGAGCAACAAAAATTTGCCTATACCGCTAGGAGGTAGCAGTAACCATTTTAGAGTTAAAGTATTAAAAGATGTTGGATTATGGGACCCATATAATGTAACTGAAGATGCAGATTTAGGATTAAGGTTATATGTCCATGGATACTTCTCAAAAATTTTAGATTCCAAAACATTAGAAGAAGCTCCTATTAATTTATATGCTTGGCTAACACAAAGGACAAGATGGATCAAAGGATTTATTCAAACTTTTATCGTTTTCTTTAAATGCAATCATAAAATACCATTTTTTTCTAAATTTGCTATCTGGAATTTTATAGGCCTTTCTACATACAGTTTTTTTATTATGCCTTTGCTTATTATAATTAATATATTTTGGGTTATAAATTATCAAATCAAAATTTTTTTACTATCTACTATGAGCATTAGCCTAATCTATATTTTATGCGCAGGTCTTATTGCTTTTAACAAACTACATGGAAAAAAAATATATTTGTTAATAGTAATATTTGTATGGCCATTCTATTTTTTGTTACATTCTGTGGCAGTTTATATTGCTATTGTTGAATTATTAATTAGCCCTTTTAAATGGAATAAAACAAAACATAATGTCACTAAAGTAATCTATACTTCTGAAGATATCTTTTGATTAAGTATTTAAAAAATGTTATTCCTGTTGTATGATTAGTAAAAAGATTGATTAGTGCATACATTAGCACTATAAATTTAGAGTATACAATTTAAAATATTTTGAGGTAAAATGTCTATTACAGCTGATCGTAAAAGCGTGTTAATATCTGAGTACAGTTCTTTTCCTGGAAATACGGGGGCAGTTGAAGTGCAATGTGCTTTATTAACTGAAAGAATTATTAATTTAACTGAACATTGTAAAATTTATAAAAAAGATTTTAGTTGTAAACGTAGTTTAGTAATATTAGTAGGGCAAAGACGTTCTTTATTAAATTATATAAAAAATAAAAACAAAGAAAGATATGCTTCTCTAATTCAACGTTTAGGTCTAAGAAAATAATTATTTATGTTACGAGAAGTAGTACTAGATACAGAAACTACAGGGCTTAGCATTAGAAATGGGGATAAAATTATCGAAATAGGAGCTATCGAATTAAAGGATAAGTTTATTACCGGAAAAAAATTTCAATGTTATGTTAATCCTCAACGTGAAGTGTCACAAGAAGCTTATGGTATACATGGAATTTCTACAGAGTTTTTGAAAAATAAATCTTTATTTGCAGATATCGCAGAGTCATTACTAGATTTTATAGGAGAAGATACGTTAATAATGCATAATGCTAATTTTGATGTTAAGTTTTTAAACCATGAATTGGAATTAATACAAAAACCTCTAATTAAATCAAAACAAGTTATTGACACACTACCTATGGCACGAAAATTATTTCCTGGAAGTAGAGTTAGTTTAGATGCTTTATGTAAACGTTTCAAAATTTCTTTTATTGCTAGTGAATTAGATGAAATCTTACAAAAAGATACAATTGATTTGTCTAAATTAAATGCTAGTATGAGCATACATACTAATTTATACAATAGGGGATTCCATGGTGCATTAAAAGATGCATTACTTTTAGCATACGTATACATAAACTTAACTGATTTAAAACAATATGAATTTAATGTTAGAAACAAAGTAGATTTAAATTATACTACTAATAAAAATATTCCTATCACTGTAATTTATCCAAAAAATGGAGAAATAGAGTTGCATAAACAATTTTTATCACAACTTAATAAATTTTCCTAAAATAATAGAAATTATTCTATATCTGTGCAATTATGTCATTCATATACTACGGAAAACTATGGGTATCTATCAGATTAAATCTTGATTTCTACAAATGATTATACTTCCATTAATATCTATTATCCTCTTAATGCCAACAATTACTGCACTATGCATTACTATTTCTAACCGAATCATTTATGTTAAATCTATTGCTATTGTAGGAACATTAATCACTTTTGCATTTTCTATATGTATATATGCATTTTTTGATGTTAATTTAACTTATCAATTTATTGAAAATTATAAATGGTGGCCACTTATTGGTTTAGAATATTATGTTGGAATTGATGGTATATCATTATGTTTAATTCTACTTACTAATTTTTTAACATTGATATGTATTCTAATTACCGTTAACTCTATTACTTTTTATCCAAGAGAATGTTTAATTTGTATATTATTAATTGAAAGTTTTGCTATTGGAGCATTTGCAGCTTTAAATTTAGCATTATTTTATATTTTTTTTGAAGCGTTACTTGTCCCACTATACTTAATAATAGGTATCTGGGGTGGAAAAAATCGTATTTACGCAGCAATAAAATTTTTCCTATATACATTGATTGGTTCATTATTATTTCTAGTATCTATAATTTATATATATCTCTCTATTAAAACTCTTAATTTATTGGATATACAAGACTTAATAAATCAACATATTAACCCTTATACTCAAAATATACTTTGGATTTTGATATTTATTGCTTTATCAATTAAAGTTCCTATATTTCCATTACATTCATGGTTAGCAGATGCTCATACTGAAGCCTCTACTATCGGGTCAATTTTATTAACAGGAATAATATTAAAAATTGGCACATACGGATTTTTACGTATTTTATTACCAATATTTCCACTATCATCAATAAAATTTTCTAATATAATAATAATCCTTAGTATCATTGGCATCATATATAGTTCTTTAATAACTCTTTATCAAGATAATATAAAAAAAATTATTGCTTATTCTTCCATTGCGCATATGGGATATGTAACTTGTGGAATTTTTAGTTTTTCTGATGTTGGAATCGTTGGAGCAGCCTTTCAAATGTTTAGTCATAGCCTTATTTCCTCTGGATTATTTTTAATAATAGGCATACTTTACAGCAGAACAAATACTTTTAATTTTTCTGATTATGGCGGAGTTGCAATTAAAGCACCAAAATTAGCACGAATTTTTATGATATTAGTTTTAGCAAGTATTGGATTACCAGGTACCAGTGGATTCATTGGAGAATTTTTTACTTTATTAGGCATGATGCATATCAGTGTCTTTTATACAGTTGAGGCTTCTTTAGGAATAATTTTTTCAACTATATATATGCTACGATTATATCATAAAATAATGTTAGGAAGTATTACAAACAAAGAGATAAATCAATTTACTGATATTGATGGAATAGAATTGATAACTCTGATTGCTATAGTTATACCTATAATATTTTTGGGGATCTTTCCTGAAATAATTAAGCCTTTCTTTATAAACATATTACATCTCAATTTAGAAGCATCAGATTAAAAAAGAGCTATATTAAAATTTATAAAGCATTTTTTTTCTAGCTTTACCAATAATTTTAATACTTTGATATATCAAAGATAAAATTTGATGAGGTAATAGTTTATGACTTACAAATTCGATATAATTGTTAGCATTAACTACTAAATCAAATCCTATATTTTCTAAATTTGGACCATTAATCAATTTTGCTATTTTTAAAACATTTCCAATAATGCAGCTATTAAGATAATCCTGTATAGGTAATATTTTTCTAGATAAATCATACATATATCTAGTAACTTTAACATTTAAAGTACATGATAATGTCGTAATTAACATTACACGTTGACTATGACAAAATGGAATATCCATATTTAAAACAAAATTATTCAAAAAATTTCCTACTAAAATTTTGTCTATTCCTTTTATATTCGTAAAAAGCAATAATACTAACTCAATTATTTGAATTGTTTTTTCATCAGGACGAATAAGCAATTTATTTATTAAATCTATGTATTTTTCTTTATATTGCTCTGAAGATTTATTTGGCATAATAAATTTCATTCTATTCCAAATAACATCTTGATTTTGTTGCTCTGACGATAAATTAGTAAAATAAATACCTTCTTTTAAACCATAATTTGATATAACAATACGCTCAGGATTAAATATTTTTATTATAGATTTTAAAATATATATTGCATAAATATCTATGTTATATAACTCCTGATAATTATCATGTATCCATAATTCATCAATTTTTTTACAATATTCTAGTACTTCAAAACTACTAATAGTTAAATTATGTAAAATTCGTATTGGATAACAAGTATATTTAATATAGTGATTCGCTATTAAGCGTAATGCCCCTCCTATTAAATAAAGATTGGAATATTTTTTGTTAAAATTATTATATGCAGATATTTTCTTAATTACACCTTCTTCGATATGATTAATATCGTTATATAACTTACGAATAATTTTAGTCCCTAAAGGCAAAGATAATAAATTTCCTATTTTTTTATTTTCTATTTCTGCAAATTCTAAACTCCCCCCTCCTAAATCTACTGCAAGCCCATTAGCTTTAGGGATACCCCACAATATTCCAGAAGCAGTTAAATAAGCTTCTTGCTCTCCTGAAATAATATTTATATCTAATCCATACCTATTTTTTACAATTTTTATAAATAAATATGCTTTAGAATTAGATCGTAATACTTCAGTTGCGACACATTTAATTTGTTGGATATTCATTTTTCTAAATAATTCAGAAAAATGCCCTAATATTAGATATATCTCATGATTTATATCTATATCATTTAACTCAAATAAACTTAAGAAGTTTACCATAAATTTATCGTTATATACTTCACTAGCTCCTATATCCATAGTATCATATATAACAGCACGTATAGCATTTGATCCTATATCGATAATAGCTATAGACATTTACAATAACATCGCTTTAAGTTTCATTTTTAGTTTCATTTTTATTTAAATCAGAAAAATCATAAGATTCAACCCCTTCTTCGTTAGAATCTTCTTTTTCAGAAATATCCTCAGAATTTTTGTTTCCTTTGTTTGCGTTAAATGCTTCTTGAGTAGGAACAAATGTAGGAGGAAGTAATCTACTAGTAAAAAATTTATCCTCAAAATATTTAATTTTTTTAGATTTTATAGGTGGGAATGATTCTATCAATAAAATTTGCTCACTCTGAGGTAATTGAATCACTTCTTGCGGTAATAATAAGGCTCTTTGTACTTCAGAGATATTCATAGTCCTAGTAGCTGGATTTAAATCAAAAAACTTAGGTTTACTATGAGAAGCCTGTTTTACAGTTTTATTTCCGCATAATTGAGATATAAGATTAGCAGTTTCATAGTTATTAGCAGAAAAAGTAACACGAAAGGTTGAATTTGAAAGAAAAGAATTCATCCCTGCCTCTTCATATGTTCCTTTTAATTGCTGAGTATCTTGAATAATTAAAAATAATCTAACTCTATATCCCCTAAAATATGCTATTCCAGCTTTAAATGTTTCCATTTTACCAAGAGTAGGAAACTCATCTAATAAAAATAATACACCATAAGGCTCTTCTTTTATATTTGGCATTTTTCGACTTAAAAATTCAGTTGCCTGTTGATAAAAAACTTGCATTAGTTTTTGTAAACGATTTATATTATCAGGTGTAAGCCCAACATAAACAGTAGTCCTTTTCTTTTTAAATTCTAATATATTAAAATCCGATGAAGCAGTTGCAGTATCAATAAGTGGATTCGCCCATAATTCTAATGTAGAATTTAGTGTAGAAATTACTCCAGATCTTTCTTTATCTGCTTTTTGTAAAAAAGCTGCTAAATTCATATATCCAACAGGGTGCATAATGCTTCCTAATGTATCCATTGCAATGGCTAAATTATATGCTACATTATCACTACGTAAGGTGCGAACAACCTCCCCAAAACTTTTTGTTTTAGTTGTATCAGATAATAGATATAGAACTACTCCTAAAAACAAACTTTTTGCTTCAAGATTCCAAAAGTCTTTTTCTGTAACAAGAACATTTCCAATTTTTTGTACATCATCCACCATTTGTCCTGGCTTTTTACTTACCCAGTCTATAGGATTATAACAATGTGTAAGTCCGTCTGGATTAGCTGGTTCCCATACAAACACAGCTTGTCCTTGTTTAGCACGCCATCCACTAGTTAGGTCATAATTTTCTAATTTAATATCGTGAACTACAACTGAATGTCTCCAAAACAATAAATTTGGTATAACAAATCCTACACCTTTACCAGAACCTGTTGGTGCAAACAATAACGCATGTTGAAATCCATCTGCTACCAAATATCCGATTTCATCTTTTCCAAGTAACATACCTTCTTTAGCACGCAAATTAGCTCTTTTAACATCATTTTCTGTAGCCCAATGAGAATCTCCAAAAACTTTTTCCTTTGATTTCCATAACTTCCATTCAACTATTTCTTTATAATATTTTATATATAAAATAATACTGGTTAATAAAGGAATTATACTTATTGCTAATAATTTTATTTTTAAATACCCATAAATGCTCCATGATAATAATTTCCAATTAACAACTAACCACTTAATCCAAGTGTAACCTAAAAGCAATGTATCTAAATCAAACCCTATTATATCTAATTGATTAGTACTCCATGCAGTACCTAAATTAACAATTACTAATAATATCACTACCCCTAAAAGATGAAGGAAAATTTTTGCAATAGTGTTTTTAACAGCAAAAATAAATTTATTTTCATCCATAATTTTCTATTTTTTTAAAAAATACCTCTGATACATATCTTACTCCACCTTTTCCACGTTTTAATTGTATTACTATATCTATTACAGCTAAAATATATTTTTTTATTTCTTCAGGTGGCATCCCAAGTCCTGCTTGCATTACCATTAATTTTAATTGTTCTAACGCCATTGCTGGAGTATCTGCATGCAATGTAGAAATAGAACCAGGATGCCCTGTATTAATTGCTCTTAAAAAACTAAATGCTTCAACACCACGTAACTCTCCTACTATTATACGATCAGGTCTTAATCTTAAACAAGCTTCAATTAAATCTTGTGTACTAACTTTTGCCATTCCCTGCCCTCCTTTTGAAGCTATTAAATGCAATCGATTTGGATGACTAGAAAGTTGAATCTCTCTAGCATCCTCTATAGTTAATAGCCGTTCATTAAATGGTATTTCTAATAAAGCTGCATTAGTAAATGTAGTTTTTCCAGTTGAGGTACCACCACTAATTATAATATTTTTTTTACTAATAACAGCTTTTCGAATAAAATCTTTAATTCTTTTTTCTTTTAAATACTGATTTAAAATCAAATCATTTTCATCTATTTTTGATTCTACAGCAGTTTGAGTAAAAGCTCCAAATTTTTCATAATCATCTAAAGTTAATTGAATAGCACTTCCTTTCCTAATAGAAATACCAATAGATCCAGGTTCACAAGCTGTCGGATATACCACTTGTATCCGATATCCATTAGGTAAAGTAGCAGATAATAAAGGCTTTTGTTCTGAAATGACTTGATTAGTTGATTGAGCTACTAACCCCCCTAACCCAATTAAATGTTCATAATTTAAATCAGGCATTGCTTCTAATCTAAAATCTCCATATTTCTCAATCCAAACCTCTTCTGGCTTATTCACCATAACTTCATTAACACCATCCTCTGCAAATATAGTTTTAAATGGTAATAAATATGTATCTAGTGCTAAATAATTGCTCATTTTAATAAATTTATTTTATTTACAATTGCTTTAGGGAATACAAAATCTTTATTTACATAAATATTTATTAATTTACCTTGTTCCACTGTTATAGTTGGCTTAAATTCAGTTTTTGTAATTACTGTTTTTATAGTATCGGTTACATTTTTATAAGCATCTTTCATAGATTTTTGAGTTTGAGATTCTTGTGCTAGTGACGTTCCAGCTTGCAATAAACTACTTGCAATTGTGTTAATACTTGTTGTTAAAGTAGTTAATCTTTGAGTAACATCACCAGTAGATGAATGAGCTATTGTACAAGCTTGTGCAACTTGCAATATAGCATCAGAATTATTTGTAATAAGAGTAGGAACACCAGAACAAATTTTTTCTATTTTTTGGCCTGGATCCGAAACAGTAGTATCACTTGATACAGAAGATACAAAATTTAAAATTGCAGTGGAAGTTGCGCTAGATTGACTCGCAACACTAGTATCTACTGGAGGAGTTATTTTATCTAACCCTTTTGCTATCAAAACATCCAATACAGAAACTAAAAGAGAATTTGTTATTTGTTCTTTAATTTTAAGATCTACTCTTCCAGGAACACCAGCTTTTCCTAAATTATCAACAGAAGGAGCAGAATTAAGTTTTACTACATAGCCATTTGTTAAATCTATACGACTCCAAACTACTTCAATCCTCCCATATGAACTTCCAATACTTGTATCATAACTTCCAATTGCCCTTGATCCCTTTGGAATTAAAATAGTTTTTCCACTTTGACCAAAAACATCTTTAGTTATTATAGCTCTAATCTCTCCTCCAAAATCAGTGTTTAAAGCATTCTCTAATACAGCATTAATTATTTTTCCTCTAGTTAATAAGTATTCTAAATCGCCTTTATATGCAAAATCACTATCTTGTATATCTTCTAATTTATGTATTCCATATTCATCCACTTGTTGACTTGGTGAAGCTTCTCCAGATATTGCCATAATAGAGGATTTACGACGAGATAATAATTTTTCTTTATCTTCAGTCGTTTTTTCTTCCACAGGTAATGATAAACTTGGCACTGTTTGCGTTACTGGAATTTGATCAATATGGATATTTTTTTCAATTTGTGATTTATCCTGTTTGATAGCCGGCGGAGATGTTGGAGCAACTAATTCAGGTATAGCTGGAACATCAATTACTTTCTTATTTGAGTTAAAAGACTCAATTTCTTTTGAAAATTTTGAATCGTTTTTTTGTTTACCAACGTCGTCTGTATAAAAACTATTAAATATAACAAATATCACTAACGCACATACACAGATTATACAAAAAATTATTAATAAATTTCTTTTTGAAGTTAATGATATCTTAGATAACTCAACTTTTACTTCAGGAGTATCTGTTTCTTCTTTTTTACCCATTATATTTATCCTAAATATCTATTTATTATTTTTTTTAGGATAATAAAAACGGACTACATATGTTAAATCCTCTTCTTTACCCTCTTCAAAATCTTTTGCAACTATATCAAACTGATAAGTTCTTTTATTTGTAATAATTGTCATATTAGTTCTTATGTTTTTTTCTAGAGGTTTGATAAAAATTCTATTCTCTAAGGTAGTAATTTTCCATGCATACGCATCTCCTGTTGAAATAGTGTGTATTTCTTCATTTTTATCAAACTCAATACTTGATTGAAATCCAAAATGTAACAACAATAAGTATACTTCGTTGGGATTATATATATACGTACGAATACGATTATCAGTAGTCAAGGGTATATCTTCAGCATAACAATATCCACTTAGCATTAAAATTAAAATGCTCAAAGTATTTAAAAAATTAAACTTTATTTTTTTAAATAAACGTATATAACATGTCAACATACAAATATCTTAATACAATAAAAAAAATTCAAAAATGAACAGTACATAAATCTAACTATTATCATCATCAACCCTATATCCAGTTACCTGAAATCCTACAGGATTAATATCTAACTCAGCTTCTTGTAATTTTTCTACAACATAATCTATGTCTATAACTGCAATTTTATATTTTTTTTGAGGATTGGATCCAGTATCAGAAATATAAAAACGCAACATATATGTTTTTTCTCCCAATTTAGACCAAGAACGCACTGATAAATACGAGGTAATATCTTTATCATAAAATAGGCTAGGATCATTCTGGGCAATATACGATAAATAATTTCTATTTACAGTAGTCGTAGAAAATAATTTAATAATCCCTTTGTTATATTCAAAATTTACAGGATTATAAGTTTCACGAGCAATAACATATTTCTTTATAAAATATCTAGCTAACGATTCTTGCGAACTAAGTAATTCTTTAGTTGCAGGAGTTACTATAGTAGTAGCACCAGTTTGTTCTTCTAAAGCAATTATAAATGGATGTATTTTTTTTGATGTTGATACTCGATATATAACTACTGTTAATACTAAAATCATACATATTGATAAAGACAGAATGACAAATAATATATTACGTTGAACAAGTGTAGAATCATATTTTTCTTCATACCAATTTCGTATAGATTTTACAGCATTATTCTCATGATTTTCTAAATCAGTTCTGCCTAAAAGTTTTTTAAATATTTCTAACATTTACAATCAAAATAATTTAACTCTGAATACAGTATAATACACTTTACGTAGAAAAATAACATATAAATCTAATTTTTTTATCTATATTTTTTTTATAATCACATTCCCTATATACAAGAGTATTATTAATATGAGACTAAAATCCTATCTATTAAAGTACCGATATAAAAATTTTGCACATAATGAATTTTTTATGTTTTTTTTGTTTGACACTAGTAATAATTAGTGTATGATAGAAATCAGAGTTCATATATAGCTCTCAGTACTAAGTAATCTATTAAGGTAGTATTACTAATTATTAGTGACTATAACAATAGTTTCATTAAAATCTTCATAAGGTTTTTAATATCTAATAAGGAGTGTGGTTGTATTAGAAGCTCTATGCACGCTTATAGCATAAAGTTAAGCATTAAAAAACTTAAAGGAGATAAACACAAATGATAGATTCAAAAACTTTTGGCGTAGTAAAATGGTTTAATCCAATAAAAGGATTCGGTTTTATTCAACCAGAACAAGGCGGAAAAGACGTGTTTGTTCATATTAGCGCACTTGAAAAATCTGGTATACAGGTTCTTAACGAAGGACAGCGCGTAAGTTATGAACTTACATCAAATAAAGGAAAAACCTCTGCAGTAAATCTTAAGGTTGCTAGGTAAGTTTTAATTTATTACCCCCCTCGCTTTTTAAAAATTTTAAATTGTGAGGGGGAAAATGTTTTCAACACATAATTAAAAAATTCGCTATTAAAACTTTAAATCTTAGATAAACTGTAAAATTTCTAAGCTAGGTTTCCATGTATTTTACAATTTACAGGTATATATTATTCATCCCTTACAAAATATATCTTCAAAATGTCCTTTTATTCTTATTTGAGAATTATTTAATTTTACATAATTAAATAAAAAATACCCCAAATAAGAAAGACAATTTCAAAATTTGAAATAAATTGCCATATTAATAAATAAAATAGAAATAACCTTCCATCAATCTGACTTAGAATTTACAACCATTTTTTTTCTAAAATTTGCATTGTTATTTAATTTATTATTAAATCTATATTTCTTTAATTTTAAAAATTTCAAATATGATATTAAAGACACTAAGAATATACAAGTAAAAGCAATACCAGAAAATATTATTGCGTATAAAATATTAATATAGGCTATTTGTAGCGTAAAATACCCTATTGATATAGCAATAAACACTCCAAAAAACTGCCCAAGCCTTCTAGCAGTTTGCCTCATTTTGATAGCGGTAACGTCAGATGCATGTTTATAAGACTGCTCCTTTTGAACTAAATCTAATAATTTATGCAAAGATCCTGGATACAATTCATCGTATTGTGCCATTTCTTCAATTATTGGCAAAACATCCTTCACTTGTGAATTCTTATTTATAGCAGTATTGTCATATCCTTTATTCAGATGATTATTTTCGTAAAAGAATCTTTTAACTTTAGTCATATATTTTTTGATATTTTTTGATATACGTAATCAATTAATGATAGAACTTTATACCAAAAATATTGCATTTCTAATTGTTTAGTAGAAGTAATTTTTGATGGTATAAATTGATAACAACTCAGCATTCCTTCTATAAAATATCTAAAAAAATTATTTTTCACTAAAGCTCTACTCTATCAATCATAAAAGGCTCACCCCTGAAGTTTATAGCATTATTAAATATTTTACAACATGTACTAATATGTTTATCACATCCTGAAACGACTAAAACCCTTTTTGCTGTTTTTACTCTATCAGGAATTATAGTATCAAGTATTAAAATATTATCAATAGAGTCACGTATAGAAGTATTAAAATTGTATTCTAAAAAATTTACTTCTCCTCTGGAATAATACCCACTGCTTAAATTATAATTCTTAAGAAGATGTATATTATTTTTTATAATCTTTTCTATTTCGTACTCTTTTTCGAAATCAAATTTATTTAATTTACATTTAACATCACAAAATTTTGCACGACATTTAGGGCTATAGTAAGATACTATCTCTTTATCAAGTAACTTACTTATTGACTCTAAAACTAATATAAATGAGAAATCTACACTAATAACTTTACTACAGTACAACGTAACCCAAGGAGTAAGAGTTTTAGCACTAAAATCATATACAGATATGTTAACCGTAGAATTTTCTAAAAAATCATCTTTTATAATACCTTTTTCTTCATATATTCCACCAATTTGCATAAAATCTTTAGCACAATCATTAAAATCAGCCCTTATAATATGCAATCCAGAATTCGATATAAAAACCTTATCCCCAATTTTTACATTTTGTCCCCTAGAAGTTAACAATTTAATAGTATTATCACATAATTTAATCTCAAAACAAAAAGCAATATAAGAGTTATTTACTAAATCCATTTTATATTACCTCTATTAATAATAAATCATATATCATGATAGTACCATCTGGTTGAAATGAATATTTAAACTGCTCATTGTTAAATCTTACAGGTACGTCAAAAGTAAATGTAGCTATTAATTTTTCCCCATTCTTTAATGGATTTTTTAAAATTCCAATTCCAGTAGTATAATCTATATCATTTTGCATATCTATTTTTACATCTATTGGCTTAGTAATAATTCTAGTATATGGGGAAATTTCATCGCTATAAGTTTTAATTAACTGAAATTTATTATTATTATCAACTTCAATTTTTTGAGAATTACACATATAGTCAGAATAATCTTTTAACCTGAATCCATATGTCATACCAAATCTTGCACGAAAAAAACTATTAAATTCTTCAAACTGCTTTTGATTTAAGTAACAATCTGTAATTACATATTGATGTATTGCTTGATACTTGTTTGGTATCCTAACTTCACGCCCAGACTGTGTTTGAATTATATTAGTACTAAATATAGGACCACCTTTTGCATATAATGCTAAAAAATCTGGTAAATTTACATCATGAAACATACTAAATTTTTTCTCTTAATTTTAAATTATATTTAATAGCAAGTTTAGTGGTTAGCAAATCTTGTCCTCTAACCCATGTTGCAACTTGATCTTTTATACTAATTATAAAATGATTTTCTATTTTCAGATTATTAATAGTAATTGATTCTAAAATATCATTACTGATTTTAATTAATGTGTCTTGGGTTTGGCTACGATCAAATATACAAATTTCAAATTCTATATGATAAAAGTGTATGTTATGTAGTATCGAATTAGTAATATTTAACATATTTATTAATATAAACGGACATTTTACATCATTGTGTATTACAAAATAAATTTCTTTAATTTGATTGTTTAACTTTGTAAACAATAACTTATATAAAGAACTTTGAAGCTCTGGGACAATACTAATCATATAAAACTACTAATCTATTAATAGAGAAATAATGTCGAGAATTTTATTTTTTTCTTCAACATTTACTATTTTTTTTATACTGAAAATTTTATTATTAAATTTAATTCGCATTTTATTAGAAATGTCTACTATAAATCTAATGCGAAATAGAAAATAAGATTCAGCTATACTGCTGCCAAAATTAAAATGCTCTATAGTATCTACACTTAATTCATTAAGTTGTTTCACTTGAGCTAGTATAGTGTATTTAGCACCCCAATTTTCTTTATCTAAATCATTGGCAGATGAGTTAATTAAGATATCTATCTTATCTTTCAAGCAAAAAGACAATGGAACTAATTCTTTTTTCATATACTTATTCTTCTATAAAGTTTATACATATTCATACACTCTTGAGGAACAACAGTAGATTTGCAGTCATACATATATGCAATATGCAGAAAAATACCTTGCTTAATAGCAAAAGGAACTGGATCAAATCCTGCAATATAATTTATAGTCATTTTAGACACCCAGTAATCGCACTTAAAAATAACAGTATTAGTATTAATGTCTGTATGATATTTTTCTTTCTCTAGCGCTTTTTCTCCTGCTTTTATTTGAGTTATTTCAATAAAAGGAAGTATAGGTAAAATAATTCTACTACTATAATTATCTTGTATAGTTAACTCAATTTCACATTTGCCTAAGTATTGATTTAATATTTTTTCAGCAATATCTATAGCAGATGATGTCAACTGTTGTAATAATGTATCATCTTCGTCATGAATAACTCTCAAATAATTTTTAATTTGAGAAATGGGAATTATATTTCCTAAATTTCTTTTTATAATAATATTATAGTTTTTCATAAAAACCTTTATACAATGAAGATATCAGTGTGATATCTGCATTGTTAATTTAGTTTAATCTTGTTTGTTAGTTAAAAATTTAAATGCATCAGGACAAATCACTGCTCCACCTACTCTCTTCACAGCATAAAATTTAATAAAAGGTTTCTCTGTATAAGGATCCCTTACCACAGTAATATTTGAACGATCTACAATCTGATATCCAGCTTTAAAATCACCTAAAATAATTAATTGATTATTCTCTTCAACAGGTAATTCACTACAACAAAATACTGGAATGCCAAATATAGTATCTAATCTTTTTTCATTAGTTGAAGGTTGCCAAATTAATCTTCCGGATCCGTCTACAAGACTTTGAATTTTTGCAAACACTAAACGATTCATCAAAAAGGCAGAATTTTGTAAAAATTTTTCATCCAGTGTAGAAATTAAATCAATTAAATCTTGAATACTTAATTTATCTTCTTTAAATTTATTTTTTTTAATTTTATTATTTATAATAATTCCTTCGGGTTTATTGTTCCCATCTCCATTTAAAAATGCAGAATTTTCTGCTCTAGAAAAACTATCAGTTAATTGTTCTTCTAGCCATTGTTCGAAATTTATTGCAACATCATCTAATAATCTTTGAGTAGCCTTAGGCTGAGCATATAACTCATGAACAGGAATTTTTTTACGTATTAACTGTGGTGTATCCATTTCTACTCGTTCCGCCACTTCTGCAACCCACCCACTTTTAAAATCTTTTTCTTGTATCACTAGTTCTAAAGCGTTACTAGAAATCGTTATAACATTAGCAAGCCTTCTAACTGGACAAGATAATGCTAAATTTGAAATAATCCTTTTTTCTAAAGATGGAATAATTAAACCTTCTCCTTGATTTTCAGAACTGCTAAAAGATTTAATCTCCATATTATCTATATTTCCTTTGCGTAATAGCTGTATCAAATTAGAATCCTTCTTATTAACATTTTCGTATAAAATATCTGGTCTTTTTAAAGCTATTTCAATATTTTCCATCCTTTGATGTAATTCATTAAACTCATCACCATTATTATGTTGCTGAATTTGATATTTCTTTTCAAATTCATTCCAATTATCAGATAATTGCTGTATTGTGGTATGTATTTCTTCTTTTGTCATAGAAACCCCCTATTTTAAGTTATTTGAATTAGTTTTTTTATTGAGTAATTAGCGTCTTTTATAGAAAGAGCTAATGTTTTTAATTGAGAATTTTGATCTATAGTATTTATGCATGCATTAGGATTAGCTGGAAATGTTACTATACTGACTTCCCATAACTCTGCTTCTTTAATTTCACGATACCCATTTTTGTTGTATCCACTATCTTTAGACACAAATCCAACACTAAGTCCATTAATAGCGCCTTGTCTTATTAGAGATATTGCTTCTTTCCCCTTGTTAATCGAAGAATTTATACTTCCCTCAATTAATAACCCATAACTATCTTCTGATAATAAATTAATAATTCCGATAGGATTTTTATAGTCATGTTGCCAGAGAAACTTTATATTATTTTTTTTGTTGTGAAGTTTTATAGATTTTTTAAATGCTCCTGCTAATATTATGTCATTATAATGATCGATAATGTTAAAAACACTTGCGTACCCTAAAATAGAAACATTTGCTTGATCAATATTTTTAACCGTAAACTGATACACCATATTTACTACTATTTAGTTTATTTACTTGTTATAAACTAAAAATTGGATAGCACTAATATATAAAATAATTTATGAATTTATTTCATCAATTTGTATTAAACCATTCTAATATAGAAGAATTTTCTTATAATTTTGCTATGAAGTTAAAAATTAAAGATGTAGTTACTTTTACAGGAGATTTAGGAACTGGAAAAACTACCATTTGCAGAAACATAATTCAATATTATGCTGGTAAAAATGTCATAATAAATAGTCCTACTTTTAATATATCAAGTATTTATGACTGTAATAACATCACATTTTACCATTACGATCTATATCGATTGAAAGATTTTAGTGAATTATATGAGCTAGGCTTTGAAGAAGCATTAGAAGGAGGTATATGCTTAATTGAATGGCCTAATATTATTAATCATATATTACCAAAACATAAAATCGAAATTAGAATTCAATATATTGATGAATACTCTAGACTTTTAGATATACAGCAATCTTCTTATAAAAATTCTTAATTCTTTTCAGTAACTATCTATTATAAATCTCTATTTTACTAAAAAAAAATTCTATTTCTCTTGTAGCTGAAAACAAACTATCTGATCCATGAATAGTATTTTGTTCAATACTAATTCCAAAACTACGTCTAATAGTCCCTAACGCCGCTTCATTTGGATTAGTTGCTCCCATAATTTTACGATTTAATACAACTGCATTCTTTGCAGCCAATATCTGTATTACTACTGGCCCAGAGGTAGAAAATTTTATTAAATCCTCAAAAAATGATTTTCCTTCATGTTCCGAATAAAACTCCTTTACTTGGGATAAGGAAAGTGTCACCATTTTTTGTGCAACAATACTTAATCCAGCTTCTTCAAGACAAGAAATTACCTTCCCAATAAGATTACGTCTTACAGCATCAGGCTTAATAATAGATAATGTAGTTTCTAATAATGGCATATATAAATTTCTTTTTAAAATAAAAAACCTCTTATAAAGTAAAAAGCAAATCATAGATAATATCAATACTTTATTTATCTTTTATTCTTTTTTAAAGAAAATATATTAAAATCTAATAAATAAAATTTTCACTACATGAGC
The DNA here is from genome assembly GCA_963676335.1 of Rickettsiaceae bacterium. Taxonomy (GTDB): domain Bacteria; phylum Pseudomonadota; class Alphaproteobacteria; order Rickettsiales; family Rickettsiaceae. Next base: position 410,459 of record OY781057.1, on the reverse strand, counting down.
TATAAGTTAATCCATTTAAATAAAGTAGATAGTACAAACTTAGAAGCAAAAAGAATGATTAAAAATCATAAAAATATTGATCAAGTTGTCATCTATGCAGATACTCAATTTCAAGGTAAGGGACGTAATCAAAAAATTTGGCTATCTCCTTATGGTAATCTATATTGCTCAATAATTTTGAAAGCCCCCCTCCCCTCGCCCTATTATCGTTATTTTAATTTTGTAGCAGGCCTCGCTGTACATAAAACCATATCTACTTTATTAAAAACCACCACTAATACATTATTTATTAAATGGCCAAACGATATCATTCTAAACGATTCAAAATTAGCAGGAATCTTAATTGAATCAATATCTGATTATCTAATTATCGGAATTGGCGTGAATATTAGAGAAACTCCGTCTATAGCTGGAAAAAAAACAATTGCCTTAGCTGATATTGGTATCATAATTGATATATTATCTATATTAAAAATTGTAGTAAACGATTTAGATAATTATAAAAATCTAATCATTCAAAAAGGATTTTCTCCTATACGAAAATTATGGATACCATTAAGTTATTATTATCAACAAGAAATATCTATCAATACTATCAAAGGGACATTTGTAAATATCGATAATCTAGGAAGACTTGTACTGGAAAATAAAGCTGGAAAATATTTTTTCGAGGACGGTTCTCTAGATGTTTAATTAATACCTATAGAAACACTTTTTAACTTAGTATTTAATCTTTCCAAAACGATGCTTGTAATATTTATATTATCATCTGCAAATATTACTACATTACTTGGAATGACTAAATTAAAATTATATTCATTTGCAAGTTCATTTATAATAATATTGATCTCCTTATGTACTTTTATCATTGCATTCTCTCTTGCTTGTTCTAAAGCACTCTTTTTTTTTTGCAATTCTTGTTTAAGCAATGTCACTTGTGCATTAAAATCCTTTAAATTTGCTTGCCACTTATCATTTTCAAGAGTATTTTTTTTTTCAATTAATGTATTCTCTAATGCTTTTAATTCTTTTTCTCGTTTTTCAAAAAATTTTTGCATCTGTACACTTGTTTTTTCTATCTCTGTTTTAACTTTTTGTACCGCTATAGAATTGTCTAATATGTACTCAATTTCAATAATAACAACATTTGTATTAGAATTTGCAAATGCTGTACAGTTAAAAAAAAATATCAATAATAAAAATCTAACTATATACTCGCCACACTTTAAAAGTTGGCGTCGTCGCTCGAGAACTACGTCATAAGAACTGAGTTGCTCAGATACCAAAAAGTATGCTGGGTTACTCGCCCCCTTCGCTCCTAGCTCTTTTTGAAGTTTAGCTTCGTATTTCCAGGTTTTCATTTACGAGAAGTATACATTATTAAAAATGTGTAGCCATTTTAAAGTGAAAAAATTTCTTTTTATCATACTTCTGCTTTACAATTGGCCAAGCAAAATCAATTTTTATAGGAATAATTGGAGTAATCCAGATAAACCCAAATCCAGTAGATAATCTCGGTTTGCTAGTATCAAAAATATTTTTATTATAAAATAATTTTTTATTTTTATCAAATTTATCGTAAGACCATAAGCTTCCAAAATCAACAAAGACATTTCCATTAAGATTAACCTCTTTAGGGAATCCTAAAGGAAATAACAATTCAGTAGATATTTTATAATACTTTTGCCCCCCTAACCCTTCTCTAGTATTAATGTCTCTAGGACCAATGCCCCCAGGCGCAAATCCTCTAAAACTATAATCTCCTAAATTAAATCTATTATTTATTTTTACTTTTTTACCATTAACACCAAAAATATACCCAGTTTCTCCTGAGATTTTCAATGTAAGTAGATTTTTAAAAAAAGATTTATATATATTTCCTTCAATTTCATGTTTAAGGAAGTATACATCCCCCCCTACTCCAGCATATTCTTGGGTTCCAGAGATTTTATATCCATTTTTAGGTATTATTCTACTATCTAATATCTCGTAAGTTAAAGAATGTCCTACCGAAGAAGTTAAAAACTTTCCTAACTGTTCTTTAATAAAAAACGACGTAACTTCGCCACTTGTAGTAGTTTTTTCTTGTCTAATATCATAAAAGATATCATGAGTTAAATTTTCAAAAATATGATACCCCACCTGAAACTTAGTACCTATAATTTTACTATTATAAGGCTGATCGTCATCACTATCAGCAACCATATTAAATAGATTTATTCCTCCAGAAAGATCTCTATCAAAAAGATATGGATCACTTATTCCTAAAACATAATTTACATTTTTTTTTGCCATACTCCATCTGGCATCTAAAGATCGTCCACTACCTAACAAATTTTTATCTGTAAAAGTTGCTCCTACAAAAGGACCTGCCCCACTATTATATCCACCATCTATTCCTATAGAAGAGGTTGATTTCTCTTTTACATCAGCTTTTAAATCTATTTTATCAATATATTTTGTTAACTCTATTTGAGCCCTTACTCTTTCAAAAAAATCTAAATTTCGTAAATTGTTTTCCCATTGCTCTATTGCAGATCTGTTAAAAATATCCCCCTCTTGTATTTTTAGCTCTCTACGAATAACTTTATCAGAAGTTTTAACATTTCCATTAACTTCTATTCTATTAATAAAAACTCTTTCAGCTTTATCTATTATAAAAGTAATGTTTACTAAATTATCTTTTAGGTTTTTATCTAATTTTGAATAAACATTTATTTGAGGATATCCTTTATTTGTTAAATATTCACTGATATTTTCACTAACTTTATCAATCAAAAGCGCATTGTATATGCTCCCCTTTTTTATATTTATAAGCTTTTTTACATCATCAGTATTAATATTTTCTATATTGCTTACTAAGTTTAATGCGCCAAAATAATATTTATCTCCTTCCTCTATAGAAAAAATGATAGTAAAATAATCTTTAGTACTAGACAATTGCGCCACAGCAGATATGACATGAAAATCTGCAAACCCAACAGAAGTATAAAACCCCTTTAATAATTCTTTATCGTATTCTAATCGATCTGGATCATAAACATCGGCATTATCAAAAAATCTTAACCATGAGCTCTCTTTTGTAAAAAGCACTGACTTAAGCTCATTTTCTCTATAATTATCATTTCCGAAAAAATAAATATCCCGTATAGATGTTTTAGGTCCTTCGCTAATATTAAAAATAACTTTCGCTCCTTTGTTTTTTAACATTTCCACTTTCGTAGTAACATCTATAATAAACCTACCTGATTTTTTATAAATTTCTTTAATTTTATTAACATCAGACTGAAGTTTAAATTTACTTAATGCTTGTCCCTTTTCAGTTAAAATTTCTTTTTCTAAAATATTAGTTTTTAATTTATTATTTCCAATAAAAACAACATTACAAACTAAAGGATATTCTTTAATAGAAATGATTAGATTTTGATTAACAAAATCCAATGTAATTTCTTCAAACAAATAACTTTCATATAGCTTTTTTATAATTTCACTTTTACTATTATCTCCAAATTGATCCCCTACATGAAGTCCCGTATATTCTATAATAGTGCTCTTCTCTATCCTATTATTTCCACGTACAGTAATATTTTTAATACTTTCAGCAGATACATTAAAAGATAAGAAAAGACTTACTAATAATAATAAAATTTTTATTTTAACATTCACAATATAATATTTCTCTAAATTTTCACTTATAACACATTAAAAATATCTTAGTATATTAAAAAATACAATACAAATTAACACAAGATTTCATTAAATTCAGAATTTGTTTCAGTTTGCTGACTCTTAGAACATTTCCTCCAAAAATCTAATCCCTTTTTTACAGAAACAAAAAGTTCTTCTATTTTTTCTAAACTTTCATCCTGTCCCATAAGAGATAATTTACTAACTTTTATCATAGCATTATTGTAAAAAGCATGTAGGTCTTTAGCAAAATCTTCATCTACATCAGCCACACTAATATCAAGAACATGAATTATTTGTAACATATTTTTAATATTATCTATTTTTTTTTTATAATCCTTATCGTATACATTTTTTTTTATACGTACTAAACATTTAATTAACATTTCATAAGCACGTACAATAATATCTAAAGGATCTACAGCAGCACTTTTAATCATAAAAATCTTTTATTTGCAAAAAAATGTCCGATTTAGCTTTTTGAATCTAACATCTGTTCTATATATTGATTAACAAAATCAAAATCCATTTTACTTTGTTGAATTTTTGCAATCTGCATTAACATTAATTTTTTTTGTTTTTCAAATTCATCATTCATATTTTCTAATACTATCGTATTTTGACGAATTTGAAGAGATGTATCGTCTAGATCCTTAACTACATCTTTTTCAATTAATCCCCCTAGTATAGTAGAAATTTTATCTGTTATTCCCTGATTTATTGTAACATCGATAGTCTGATCTATATTTTCTCCTGCAATTAATACCAATTTAAGTCCTTCTAACGCTGTATTTTCAAATGTAATAATCCCGTTTTGAAAATTACCATCAAATAATTTACTATTATCATTTGTAAGAACCTCAACTTTCTTTATTCCTTCAACTGTAGTTAAGTGTAATTTAAACTTATTTAATCCAATATTATAATTAACATTATCAACTAATTCTATTTTATTAGCAGCCTTATTATCATTACTTGTCGTAAGATTCATTTCAAAAATCTGACGAACTTGATTTAAGTTAGTACTTAAACTCTCACGTAATTTTCTTTCATCTAGTTGTAATTTTCCGATACCTATATCCATATCTTTAGTAATTCCAATACTTCCATAAAATGTTCCACCAGTAACTACTCTTAATTTACCTACTGCACTTTCTAACATTTTATCTCCACCAAGAAACGCAGTGTCTTTATATCCAAACGGCTTTTTGCCTTCATTGTCACTATTTAAATCTTCATCTCGCTCAGTTTGTTTACTAATAAATTCACTTAAATTATTATAATTATCAACAAAGTCTTTTATTCCTTGTACAATTTTATTCTGATCTGCTTTGACATTGACAGTTTGAAATTTATTTTCTGCATTGCTTTGCTTAAGAATAAACGTTACTTTATCATCTTGAGGATTTTTAATAACATTAGACCAAGATTTTGCCGTATTGTCATCGTTAATTAAAATTTGTGCTGGAACGGCTACAGTAGAACTGCCTACTGTTAATTGGGTAACAGCAGTTATACTTTCTCCAGGGCTTAAAGCTTCTATCTTAATTTGTTGCGCCCCATTATTACTAGTAACTAAACTAGCTAATAGTGTCCCCTCTCCTTTAAAATTAATTTCTTTTATCGCATCTACAATTGTGCAATTAGCCGTTAATGTAAAATCGATATCCCTATTTGCACCTACATCATTACCATTCAAATCTTTAGTTTCAAGAGTAATTTTTCCATTTCTATTCGTTGAAGATGAACTAAACTCACATATAGCTTTAGAATTCGCAGCTACTGCTTTAACTTCAACTTTATAAGAAGTGTCTTTCGCTCCTGGAGCGACAATAACATCAAGATAGTCACTAGAATTTCCATTATTACTTATAACCTCAGCAACCTTACTATCAAAAGTATTTAAATTTTTCAATACATTCATTTGAGAATTACGTAATTTATCTGAAAAACCTTTAAATTTAGTAATTGCAGTTTTAAATTCAGACAATGCTTCTACTTTTTTATTTTCTATAAAGATCTTATCCTCAACTCTCTGTCTTTTAGCTTGCAGTGGCGCTAGATTATATTCCAAAAACTTTTCTTTGTCTATATCCATTTCACCTTTATCATTATAGTAAATGGCTTCATTTCTCATTGCACCATAATTATCTATTTTTGACATTTTAATTCCCTCATTTTTAATTAAACTTTACAAAAATAGGGGAGAAATCCCCCCTAAATAGGTTTTTTAGCCATTTGTCATTCTGTCAAATAGTTGTTCATACATCCGACTCGCATTCACATCTATATAAATACATAGATTAAGTAATCGTCTTGTATTTCTTTCATCACTAAATACTTCCTGCATATTAGCATCAAGATAATTACTTTTTACTTCTTTAGAAGCTTGAACCACACTACCTAATTGATTAAATGCCTGGTCTAATTCTTTTTTAGAGCTATTAACCTGTGCTCTAACTATAGCAACTTTTTGTCTAGCTGTTGTAAGCATAGCTAAAATTTTCTTAGCATCATCTTTATTGTCAATTTTTAGAGTTGCATCACCGCCATATAATCGCTCGGTCCTTACATTATCAACTGAAATGGAAATGAAATCCGAGTCCTTTAAGCCTGCTAAGCACTCAAATCCATCACCTGATTTTAACAATCCAGAAAACGCTTTTGCAACTACTTCTCTATTAGCTGAAAGATTAGTTATACCGGTTTGACCTAAATAAATTGTAAACTCATCCCAGGTACTAGAAGTCAATGTAATTGTTCCCCCTGCAGCAGCAGCAGCAACATCATCAACAGCAGCAGACTTGTATTTAACCCCTCCGATTTCAGCAATAAAAAAACTGTTAGCGGGAGTAGTAGTATCCGCGATAATATCAAATGAAGATAAAGACAAACCATTGAAATTCTTAGTTTTTAAGGTAGCACTAACACCCTCAGTCGAGCCTACCTGAGTATTATTACTCATGATAGCTTCCCTAGTACCTTTAAGCTCAATATTCTTAGTTTGCTTAAAGTTTCCGTTTACTTTTTTTAATTCAGTTTCAATTGCCGTACATGTAGCGGTTATCCCACCTGCATCGATTTTATCACCAGCACCAGCAGCAAAATTAATAGAGAATGTCTTATTATTATTTAAATTATTAAAAACAACAGTAGCGCTTTTAATCTCAGCCCCGTTAGCCACAGGAACAAAAAGAGCTCCAGTAAATACCTCTCCATTTAGTTTGATATTAAGAATTGCAACATTGTCTCCAGCAGCAGCAGCAGCAGCATCCACCACAACACCGTAATCTTTAGCTAAAGGCTTTGCGTTAACACCAGTAACCTGTATCCCAGTCACAGTATCAAACTGTAAATTTCCATTTAAATCAACTTGTGAAAGACCATTTAAGTTCAATCCGGCAACGGCTGCAGTAGCAACAGCTCCCGCTACATTAGTACTAGGAGCAAATGGAAATTCAATTGCACCTGGTGTTATAGCTGTAAGCATAACTGTAGCGCCGTTAAAACTAATAACCATATTTTTTAAAACTTCTGAAGATCTGTTACGCATTTCTATAGCTAGATTTTGCGCCATCTCATTTGTATTTGCGCCTTTCATAGTAAACGTCTCGCCTGCATAAGAAACAGCCTCCCCTGCTGCTCCTCCACCTACAGTAATTGTATATACTCCAGCCGTCTGTGCTCCAATAGTATTCGCAGTCCACAACTGATTAAAAGAAATAGGAGCAGTCTTATATGCACTTTCTATTCCCCCTCTACCACCTAAGCTTCCATCTAAAAGAGGAATGTTATTAAATTCCTTCTCTGCATATGAATTAATCAAGTTATTATTTTTTTCATATTCAGATTTTATCACCTGCATTGCATTAGCGTCTGAGTTTGGAGAAGTCGCCTGACTAGCCAAATCCAGATTTCTCACCAATAAGCTATCAATTATAACTAAATTATCAGATGCGACTCCAAGCATAGAATTAGTTTGATTGACATTTTGCATACAGCCATTATACATACTTATATTCCCTGTAAGCATACTACTCGTAACTAATTCATTTGGCGTCAATTCCTGCTTCTCCCCAGTTGTTGCAGCTCTTTGAATATTTGACATATGGTCTATATAAAGACCCGTCTTTCTTGTCACTAAAGAGTTCTCTGGATTTAAAACAATTTTTCCCATATTTAAATACCTATTTTATTATTAAAGTTAGTTAGTTAGAAATATTAAATAATATATCTATGATAGATTAAGTAACATTTAACCATATGATAGTATCATAATTTCATTATACAATAAAAATATTATTTATATAAAAAAAATATACACAGAACTAACAGCAATTTTTATACCAAAAAAACATTTTTTACAGAAAGCAAGATTACAAAAAGCAAAAATTGACATCGACTACAAAAATAAATACAATATAATTAAAAAAATCTATCATGCGATGTTCTTCTTATTGCACTGCAGTTTCATACGATATACAGTTTTTAACTCAGAACTTAATACAAAAGGGATTTGAGCCTAGGTATTTTGATGACGTCATTCACGCTCAAAGAGATATACGTAATGATGCGCTGAATACATTAGATATATTCTATTTCCCATTTGGATGTGTAGTCATTTGGGGCATGGATGAATCTGAAGAAAAATCTGTTTTAAATGAATTAAAAGAAATTGAAAGAACTAAATCCGGCCCTGTTTCTGATATAATTTATTTCCATTATGAAGAAGGAAGTAAAACATTTATCAATGAAGAAAGTAATGAAATTATTTTGGGAGATAATTCAATTTTTACCAAACTATCCATTTCTCATGCACTTGCACAATCTGTTAAATTAATCGTACTAGAGCAATCTATTAATATTTTAATAGAAAAAACTACTCCTATTCCCAAAGAACTCGCTATAAAGGGAAGTATATCTTTATCAAAAAAAGAAATTTCAAAACAAATAGGGATGTTATTTAGCGAACGATACTTAATTAACATACATAGCGATATTTTAGATACGCCAGAATTTTTTTGGCGAAGACCTAGCTATGAACCTCTATATCTAATGACAGCAGAGTTTCAGGATATACAAATAAGACAGAATATTTTAAATCATCGTATGGATATGATCCATGAGTTATATTCCATGCTTTCCAATGAATTAAATTACATACATTCCACAAGATTAGAAATAATAGTTATTATCCTTATTGGACTAGAGGTAATAATGGCATTAATTCATAAAATTTATTAATGAATTTATATTCCTTGACTAAAAGTTAATATCTATATTATAGTCCTAATGATATTTGTTTATGAGTTATAGATGTGTCTATATCGTTATTTAAAAAAAATGTACAAAACCCTCGTAACAAGCATTCTGCACCTAAAAATTCTTTTATTTCCTCTAAAATCATTGACATTATATGGCCTATAAAAAAAGAAGAGCTATGTAAATTTTTATCAATGACGCTGTTATTATTTTGTATATTATTTATTCAAAATATTATTAGAGCTTTGAAAGATGGAATTGTCACTACCATGATTGGAGCAGAAACAATTTCTTTCTTAAAATTTTGGGGAGTGCTCCCAGCATCCTTTATAATAACCATTATATATGTCAAATTAACGAATATTATAAAAAAAGAGTATATATTTTATATAATTATATTATCATTTCTCTCTTTTTTCTTTGTCTTTGCATTTATTATTTTTCCTAATTTTGAATTATTTCATGCAGATAAAAGTACTATTAATCGTTTCTTTGTTTTAATGCCTCATTTTAAATGGTTTATTCTATTATTATCCAACTGGAGCTTTTCATTATTTTATATAATAACAGAACTCTGGTCTAGTGTAATATTCGCTCTATTGTTTTGGCAGTTTATCAACAGCGTTACTAATGTAGAGCAATCTAAAAGATTTTATATCCTATTCGGCCTTTTAGGACAAACTGGCTTATTTATCTCTGGAATGTTCCTAGAAAACTTACCCACTATAAGCAAATACGCGTCACTATATTTTTATTATAATAAAAATATAGATGTTATTTCAGTACAAATAATCTTATCTCTTGCTATAGTACTTGGCTTAATCGGAATCGTTGTCTTCTGGTTTTTAAACAACAAAATTATAGATTCAACAGATTTTATAAAATCTTCCAGTAAAAAATATAAAATGTCTGTTGGTGAAAGCTTAAATACAATGATAACTTCAAAGTATATTAGATTAATTACTATTTTATTAGTTTGTTATGGAATCAGTGTGAATTTAGTAGAAAATCCATGGAAAGCAAAAGTCAGTAGTATTCACACCACTCCCTCTGAATATATGTCATTTGTAGGTTCGTATTTAAAGTATAATGGAATTGCAACAATTTTTTTAGTAATTTTAGGATCCAATATAATAAGACATATAGGGTGGTATTTTACTGCTATGATCACACCAGTAATTTTATTTACCACTGGAATAGTATTTTTCAGCATTACATGCTTTGAGTCTGTTTTAAATCTATTCTTTAGTGGGGTGTTAGTAGATCCAATTATGATAGCTATTGCAGCTGGTACTATAAATAACGTTCTGACAAAATCTAGTAAATATACTGTATTTGATTCTACTAAAGAAATGGCATATGTGCCTTTAGATGATGAATTAAAGACTAAAGGTAAAGCTGCTGCAGATGTCCTAGGCGTTAAATTAGGAAAATCTCTTGGAGCTTTTTTGCAATCTGTAATTTTTATTATAATACCTACAGCTACTTATTACTCGATTACTATATACTTAATGTGTATATTTACTATTATATGTATAATCTGGTTTTATGCAGTGCATGCTTTAAATATAGAATATACTAAAATTGCAAAATAAAGTTTATGACAGAAATATACACAAAATTATTGATTTTAGGTTCTGGTCCAGCTGGTTGTACTGCTGCTATTTACGCCGCTCGTGCTAATTTAGCCCCTATCATGTTAATGGGTATGGAATTAGGAGGCCAATTAGCTACTACAACTGATGTGGAAAATTATCCAGGATTTATAGATGGAGTCAAAGGACCATGGTTAATGGATCAAATGTTACTACAAGCACAAAAATTTGGAACCAGCGTATACTATGAACAAGCTAATTATGTAAATTTTGATACAAGCCCGTTTATAGTCAATACATCTAATAATACAGTGTTTTACTGCAATTCCGTAATTATATGCACTGGAGCAATTGTAAAATGGATAGGATTACCTTCAGAAAATGAATTTAAAGGATTTGGAGTTTCTGGATGCGCTACTTGTGATGGGTTCTTTTTTAAAAATAAAAATGTATTGGTTATAGGAGGAGGAAATACTGCCGTTGAAGAAGCACTGCACTTAACTAATTATGCTAACGAAGTTACATTAATGCATCGTAATAATACTTTACGTGGTGAAAAAATTATGCAAAAAAAATTATTTAATAATCCAAAAATTAAAATAATTTGGAACCATGAATTAGAAGAAGTAATAGGTGCAAATAACCCTAAAATTGTAAATGCAGCAAAAATTAAAGATACCCTTACAAATAAAACTACTACATTAAATGTAGATGGAATATTTGTTGCTATAGGCCATAAACCAAATACGGAATTATTTAAAAAATTTATATCAATAGATAAAGATGGGTATATCATCACCAGTCCAAATTCCACTAAAACAAATATACCAGGTGTCTTTGCCGCTGGAGATGTACAAGATAGAATTTTTAGACAAGCAATAACTTCTGCCGCTACTGGATGTATGGCTGCATTGGAAGTAGAAAAATTTTTAGCTAACACCTTTAAATCCTAAAATTTATCTATTTGTAATCTTGATATTGACAGATAGCATTTAATTATATAATATAAAAAACATGATAATTGATAAAATATGTTTATGTCAGGGATTTGTGAATTAACAGGAAAAAAACCTCTATTTGGGCATAAAGTTTCTCATTCTGAACGTAAAACAAATAAAAAATTTTCTCCAAATGTTCATTTTCTTAATTTAAGAAGTGATATTTTAAAAAAAAAATTTTTGCTTCGTGTTAGTACTGTTGCTTTAAAATCTATAGAAATAAAAGGAGGTCTTGACTTTTTTTTATTAGATGCTAATAATAAAAATTTATCTTTACACGCTTTAAAATTAAAAAAAATTATTAAAAAAGCATTGGAAAAAAAAGAGGCTTAGTAAAAAATATCATGAAACCTAAAATTCATCCTAAATACAAAAATTTAAAAGTTAGAATTGGTACCGATGTTTTTGAAACTATGTCTACTTATAAAGGAGATGAAGTTTTGATGGATATTGATTTTAGAACTCATCCAGCTTGGACTAAAAAAGGAGTCCTTACAGCAAATGAATTCAATCAAAACATTAGCACTTTTAATAAAAAATTCGCAGGACTCTCTTTCTTAAAAAAAAGTTAATTCTTCAAAAAATAAATATCGCGGGGTAGAGCAGTTCGGTAGCTCGTCAGGCTCATAACCTGAAGGTCGTAGGTTCAAATCCTACTCCCGCACCCCCATTTTTAAAACATTTTCAGATTATTTGAATAATCTCTGCTTCTTTCTCTCTTGAGGGTATATAGTCAGACTTCCACAATTTCAAAATTTGTATTATCCGATCAACAAAAGGTTATTACATACTCATTTAATTTTACAAACGCAGCTGATAAGCGTAATGCAGAAAATGTTATTATGATCCAAGATAAACTTCTTGCTAAAAGATATACTGATAATTAGAATAATAAAAGCTTCTTTTAAATTATGAATAATTTAATAATACCTTAATTATAAATTAAATACTAGCTTAAACTTTTATTGGCATTACAACAAAATAAGTATTAACTTTTTCTAAATCTCTTATTAAAACAGCTGAAAGAGAATCACTAAACTCCATTATTAAATTTTCACCATCAAATATCCTTAAAATGTCAAGTAAATACTTTGGATTAAATCCAATAATAATATTCTCTCCAACATAATTACCAAATTTTTCTCTTAACGGAATTACTTCTTTTGCTAAATTTTGAATTTGTCCTACAGCACTACATTCTATAGAATCTTGATTTATATTCATTTTAATAGCACGAGATTTTTCTACTGTTACAGTAGAAACTCTATCGATAGTTTCAGTAATTTTTTTAGTCTTAATATTTAATTTATTAAAATTATTATAAGGAATAAATTCATTATATTCTGGAAATGTTCCATCTATTAACTTAGAGGTCAGCGTTACCATTTTACTGGCCAATTCTATAACTTTTGAATTTAATTTTATAGAAATATTTTCAGAAAGATTTTTAAATAACTTTATTATTTCTTCTACTGCTTTTTTAGGTAAAATGATACCAAATTTATGTTTTATCTCAATATCGCTATTAGATAAAGCTAGTCTATGACAATCTGTAGCAACAGCACATAACATATTAGAATCATTTACATGCAAGTATACTCCATTTAAATTATACCTAGTCTCTTCAATTGATACTGAAAAAATTGTATTTTCTAAAATTTTAATAAATTTAGATGCCAATATATCGAAACAAATTTGTTCATCATAGAATTTTATGCTACGAAATTTTTCATGTGGTAGTGTAGATAAGGAAAATTGACAATTTTCAATGTTTATATACAGTTGATTATCTTCTAAATGAGATAAATGAACTTCTTTGTCATTAATTTTGCGAATAATGTCATTAAATAATCTAGCATTAACTGTAATACAACCTTTTTCTTCTGTATTAATGGGAATATTATAACAAGCAGAAAGTTCTCTATCTGTAGCCGTTATAGCTAAAACACTATTAATAATTTCCAATTTCACATTATTATATACAGGCTCAGTCCCAGTTCTTTCCACTATAGTTAATAGATTACTTAAAATATTGCTTAAAATTTTAGTATCTACTATAACCTTAAAGGTATTTACTGCATCATTTTCCATTTATTCAACTCTATTATAGTTTTAATCCTCTAATTAAAGAGTCTACTTCCTCTTTAAATTCACAATCTTTAGCGCATAATTCTTCAATTTTACTAACTGCATGCATAATAGTAGTATGATCTTTATTACCAAATTGTCTTCCAATGTCTGCTAAACTTTTTGATGTAAGTAATTTTGAAATATACATAGCTATTTGTCTAGGCCTTGCTATAGTACGCACTCTTTTTACAGAAATCATATCAGACATTTTAATATTATAATGCTCAGAAATTCTTTTTTGTATATCTTCAATTGTAATAAACTTTTCATTTGAACGTAATAAATCACGTAAAATTTCTTGTGTGCTTTCTAAAGTAATAGGACTATGGGATAATGTAGCATAAGCAAGAATTTTATTTAGAGCCCCTTCTAATTCTCTTACATTAGAGTTAATTTTAGCTGCTAAAAATTCAATAACTTTTTGCGGAACATAAATATTAATTTGTTCTATCTTGGATAGCAAAATCCCCAATCTTAATTCATAGGTGGTGCTATGCACATCTACAACCAATCCCCAACCTAATCTAGATTTAATTCGATCCTCTATGTTATCAAGATCAGATGGAGATCTATCACAAGAAATTACTATTTGCTTATTGTCGTCTATGAGCGCATTAAAAGTATGAAAGAATTCTTCTTGCGTACTATCTTTTCCGCAAATAAATTGAATATCATCTATCATTAAAACATCAACAGATCTAAATTGTTCTTTAAAATGCATAATATTTTTATTTCTTAAAGAATTAACAAATTTATACATAAATTTTTCAGCAGACATATAAATTACACGCCTTTTTATATTGTGTTCTTTTATATGCCAAGCAATAGCATGCATTAAATGTGTTTTTCCTAATCCAACGCCTCCATATAAAAACAATGGATTCGATTTTACTATAGATTTCTCAGATTCCGCAACAGCATACGCAGCTGTGTACGCTAATTGATTAGAATTTCCTACAACAAAATTATCGAAAGTAAATCTAGAATCTAAATTGGATGAAAAAATATTTTTACTATTATCTTCGTATGATTTAGTACTAAAGTCAGTATAACTGGGTTGAAGACTTTTATTTTCTAATATACTTAAGTTTACTTCTTGTACTTCTTGATCATAATGATTCCATAATTGAAATATTGTATTTAAATAATTAGTAGTGATCCAATTTTTAATAAATTTAGTTGGGGTATACAACACAACATTACCATTAGTGCATTCTCCTAAATCAAGCTTATTAAACCAGCTATTAAAAACCCCTTCTCCGTATTTTTTTAATAAATCTTGCTTAATTATTTCCCAAATTTCTTGATAAGAACTTTTTGAAATTTTAGCAAAAGATGCAGGCATACTGTATCCTCTATTTAAAAATTAATTTTTATAAATATGCAAGTTTATTAAAAACAAAAAAATTTAAGACCTTAATCTTTAATAAATTTAAAAATTAAACACCTCTACTCTAAGTTGTTAAATTAAACTCTTAATTTTAATTAATATTTATAAAGTATAAAATACTATACATAAATTTAGACTTATAATAAAGATTATTTTTTTGAAACTTAGGGAATTTTTTAAAAAAATATTATTTTATATTTTTTTGAAGCCTTTGTAATACAACTTCTCTACTTAACAAAGGTAGTAAATTACACATTTCTGGCCCAACAGATTGTCCAGTTAAAGCTAACCGTAAAGGCAAGTATAATTCTTTTCCTTTTCTTTTACTGATTTCTGATATTTTTTTAGTCCATATCTTCCATGTTTCAGAAGTAATATTTCCTTCAGGAAATAAATTTATAGCTAAATTTAAATATTCAGATTCGAGACTTTGTATAAAATTATTTGGTGATTGATAGCATATTTGCCACCAATTTTTAATTTCTTCTAATTTATTTAAATTATTCCTAACTGCTAACCAAAAATTTTCATCAATTTCATATCCTAAAATTTCAGTAATTTTAGTTCTTACTTCTTGAAAATCTAAATAACAAAGTAATTTATGATTTAATCTTTCTAATTCTTCATATAAATATACTGTAGGGTTGACAGAAAAATTTGTAATATTAAAATTTTTTATCAAGTCGTTTATGCTGGGATAAGGTTTTACAGGATTAGAAGTTCCAATAGTTGATAAAAAGCTATTAACTGCCATAGGTTCTAATCCTTGTTCTTGTAAAGATCTAATACTAAAACCTCCAACACGTTTAGATATTTTATTTTCCTTTGTTGTAATCAAACTCAAGTGCCCAAATTCAGGAATTGTACTGCTAATAGTATTAAACATTTGAATTTGAATAGCGGTATTAGTAATATGATCTTCTCCTCGAATAATATGCGTTATCTTACAATCTATATCATCTATCGTTGAACAAATTAAATACGTCATACTCCCATCTTCTCTAACAACAATGGGGTCACTTATGTTTTTACTATCAAAATTAATATCTCCTTTAACTAAATCTTTCCATCTAATAACTCCACTATTAATTAAAAATCTATAATGAGGTTTTTTTCCTTCTTGTTTATATTTTTCAATCTCAATAGCTGATAATTTTAAAGAGGATCTATCATAAATTGGTGGTCTTCCATTAGCTAATTGAGTTTTTCTTTTTATATCAAGCTCCAGTTGTGTTTCATAACAAGGATACACCCTCCCTATCTTTATTAATGAGTTAATTATTTCTTGATATCTAGATACTTTAGATATTTGATGAAACGATTCATCCCATGATAATCCTAACCATTCCAAAGCATCTTTAATCGCTGTTACATATTCTTCTTTTGATCTAATTATATCAGTATCATCAATTCGTAATATGAATTTACCATTAAATTTTTTAGTATATAACCAATTAACTAGAGCCATTCTAGCATTTCCAATATGTAATAATCCAGTAGGAGAAGGAGCAAATCGTGTTACTATATTTTTATTATCCATACCTATTTTCGAGCTCTTAATACAATTTTTATTCTTTATTTAGTTTAATCTTAGGAGAAGTTTTACTCTTCTTTTTTATATTTTTTTTCTCTTCAATCTCATCCACATCAATTAGATCATTTTCATTATTTATATCTGTTTCAATATTAATCTCTTTTTTATCAAATATTAAAGATCTAATCTGCTCTCCAGTTAATGTTTCGTATTCTAATAAAGCTTTAGCCAATATATGTAGTTTATCTATATTAGTAGTTAAAATGGTTTTAGCAAAACTATATCCTTGTTCTAATATAGCTTTCACCTCTTGATCAATTAATTGTGCAGTATATTCAGATCTAAAGTTATTATTATTATGAGAAGCATAAAGGTCTTCATTAAATCCATGATATACTGGGCCTACTTTATCACTTAATCCCCATTCTGTAACCATAGCACGTGCCATTTTAGTAGCATTTTTAATATCAGACGAGGCCCCAGAAGAAATCTTATTAGATCCAAATATAATTTCTTCTGCTACTCTCCCCCCCATAGCTACTTCAATATCTGACAACATCTTATCTTTTTTTAGAGAGAAACGATCATCTTCTGGTAATCGCATTACCATACCTAATGCCCCCCCTCTAGGAATAATAGTTGCTTTATGAATAGGATCTGAAGCGTCTACATATAAAGACACTATAGCATGCCCCCCTTCATGGTAGGCAGTTAAGTTTTTTTGTTCTTCAGACATAGCCATAGATCTACGCTCAGCCCCCATAAGAACTTTATCTTTAGCAGATTCTAAATCAGATATATCAACCATTTTTTTATTTTTTCTCGCCGCTAATAAAGCTGCTTCATTAACTAAATTAGCTAACTCCGCTCCTGAAAAGCCAGGAGTTCCTCTAGCAATAACTCTAACATTTATAGTATCAATATATTTAATTTTACTGAGATAAATTTTAATAATTTTTTCTCGTCCATCAATATCCGGATTAGGCACAGTTATTTGACGGTCGAAACGTCCTGGACGTAGTAAGGCTGGATCCAATACATCTGGTCTATTAGTAGCAGCAATAATTACTACCCCTTCATTAGATTCAAATCCGTCCATTTCAACTAAAAGCTGATTCAACGTTTGCTCTCTTTCATCATTACCTCCCCCTAATCCAATGCCACGATGTCTCCCTACCGCATCTATTTCATCAATAAATATAATACAAGGGGCACTTCGCTTTCCTTGATCAAACATATCCCTTACTCTACTAGCCCCCACTCCAACAAACATTTCCACAAAATCAGAACCAGAAATGCTAAAAAAAGGAACATTTGCCTCTCCAGCAATAGCTCTGGCTAATAAGGTTTTACCAGTGCCAGGAGGACCAATCAATAAACATCCTTTAGGAATTTTCCCACCTAATTTTTGAAATTTTCCAGGATCTCTTAAAAAATCAACAATTTCAGTTAATTCCTCTATAGCTTCATCTATACCCGCTACATCCTTAAAGGTTACCTTTGTTGCTTTTTCGGAAACTAATTTCGCTTTAGATTTTCCAAATCCTAAAGCCTTCCCTCCCCCACTTTGCATTTGTTTCATAAAGAAAAACCAAACTCCTATTAATAGCAGCATTGGGAACCAAGATATTAAAATGCTAAATAATGAATTCATCTTAGTATCAGGGGCTAGTATATCAATATTCACCCCATTTCTTTTTAAATCATCAATAATTATTGGTGTATACTCCCCTACATATAAGCTAAAATCAGTTCCATCTGATAATATTCCATCTATTGTTCGATTTTGTATTTTAACACTGCTAACTTGTTTTGCCTCTACTTTTGATAAAAAGTCTGATAATGTCATGCTTGTCTTAACATTATTAAACATACCACCAAATAACAAGTTAAACCCCATCATCAAAATCATGAATATTCCAATCCAAACAAGAGCGTTTTTCACATGTCCATTTTTCATCATTCGCATTTTTTTATATTATTTTAAATAATTAATTTTTTATAACATCCTAAAATTTCTCCAAAATAAAAAGAAGAATCAGGATAATTTGATCCCTCTCCATAAAAATCAAGAATTTCTTTTGAAATAAATTTATTATAATCAAATTGGTGCTTATAAACAATTTTACATTCTAAATGAATATCACATTGTTCAATAAATAGAGTTTTATTTTTAGGGCTTGGTATCATAGTAAAATTACATTCTTGAATTTTATTTATATGTCTACCAGATTGAGTACCACAAAATTGTATTTCTTTTTTTAATTTCCCATCTAATGGAATACTTACTCCAAAATTTTCACTATTTTCGATTAATTCATATGTATATCTGGAATTTCTAACGCCAACTGTATAAAAAGGTTTCCTCCACATATATCCAATAGTACCCCATCCAATTGTCATAACATTGACTTGTGCATTAGAATCCCTTACAATTAAAAAAGCTCCTTTTATTAATTGTTCTAACAAATTGTTAGATATCTGATAAAATGGAATTTCTTTCATAAAACATTACTTATTAAAAATTTTATTTTTTTTGAGTTTATACACAGGAAGTCTTAAATACAATAATGTATTATATCAATTACTGTATATTATATATGTAAAAAGCTTAAATGAAATAAAAATAATAAGATAAATAATAGAGGAACTAATGTCTAATAGCGAAAAAACTACAAATATAGATATTTCAGAAGAAATGAAACGCTCATACTTAGATTATGCAATGAGTGTTGTCGTTAGTAGAGCCCTACCAGACGTTAGAGATGGATTAAAACCCGTACATAGGAGAATATTATATACTATGTATGAATCTGGATATCATTATAATAAGCAATATCGAAAATCCGCTAGAATAATAGGGGATGTTATGGGTAAATACCATCCTCATGGTGATGCTGCTATATATGATGCACTCGCGCGGATGGCTCAAGACTTTTCTTTAAGAGCAACTCTGATAGATGGACAAGGAAATTTTGGTTCTATTGATGGAGATCTTGCTGCTGCTATGCGTTATACCGAATCCCGCTTAAGCAAACTTGCGCATCAATTATTAATGAATATTGACCAAGAGACTGTAGATTTTCGACCAAATTATGATAATTCTGAAGAAGAACCAGTGGTTTTACCTTCTGTGGTTCCAAATTTATTATTAAATGGATCTGGTGGAATTGCCGTAGGTATGGCAACCAATATCCCTCCACATAATTTATCTGAAATTATAGATGCTTGTTGCTTATACGTAGATAATTTTTCTATTGACATAGAAGAAATAATTAAACTAATAAAAGGCCCAGATTTTCCTACAGGTGGTATAATTTTAGGAGATTCGGCTATCAAACTTGCATATAGAACCGGTAAAGGCATTATCACAGTTCGTGGCAAAGCTGAAATAGAAGAAGATAGCAAAGGCAAACAGCAAATTATTATCACAGAAATTCCTTATATGGTTAATAAGGCCAAAATGGTAGAAAAAATTGCTGAATTAGCAAAAGAAAAAAAAATCGAAGGTATTAGTGATTTACGCGATGAATCTGATAAATCTGGTATACGAATTGTAGTAGAAATTAAAAAGGAAGCAACAGCTGATGTAGTTTTAATGCAACTGTATACTTATACATCATTACAGACTAGCTTTGGAATTAATATGTTAGCTTTGGATCAAGGCTCACCAAAAATAATGAATATAAAAGATATTATTGCAGCTTTTATATCTTTTCGACAGGAAGTAATTTATCGCAGGACTATTTACTTACTTAAACAAGCTAAACAAAAAGCTCATTTATTATTGGGAATACGTGTAGCGATATCAGAAATTGATAAAGTTATTACACTAATAAAAGCTTCTAAAGATCCACATGAAGCTAAAGAAAAATTAATGATACTGGAATTACCCAAACAAGGATTAAAAGAATTAATTAATTTTATTGATGAAACCTTCTCAGATGAAAACGAAGTATATTATTTATCTGAACATCAAGCTAAATCTATATTAGAGATGCGTCTACAGCGACTAACTAATATGGAAAAATATAAAATAGACCAAGAGTTAGAAGCACTTGTTGAATCCATTAAGGAATATAATTCTATTATAAGTTCCAAACCTAAATTATTGGAAATATTAAAGCAGGAATTATTAAAAATAAAGGCCGACTTTAGCACTCCAAGACTGACTACAATAGCCTATGATATAGAAAAAGGAGGAGATATTGAGGATTTAATTGAACGAGAAGAAATGGTTGTAACTATAACGTTAAGTGGATACATAAAAAGAGTACCGTTATCTACTTACAAAAGTCAAAAAAGAGGAGGAAAGGGGCGAATTGGTTTATCCATGAATGAAAACGATATTACAACTCAAGTATTCGTTGCTACAACACATACACAAGTATTATTTTTTTCCACTCTAGGACAAGTCTATTCTTTAAAAGTTTATCAATTACCTTTAGCAGCTCCTCAAAGCAAAGGAAGATCTATTGTTAATTTATTGCCTTTGAAACAAGGAGAGTCTATTAATAACGTATTATCTCTTCCAGAAAATGAAATAGAATGGCATAACTTAAATATTATATTCGTTACTAGCAAAGGTAATATACGACGTAATGACTTATTGAGTTTTAAACATATACCAACTCAAGGAAAAATTGCTATTAGATTAGAAGATGATATACTTATAGGGGTACGCTTATGTAATATTCAAGATCATATAATGTTAGCAACAAAATATGGCAAATGTATTCGTTTTCCTGTAGAAACAGTAAGGATATTTAAAAGTAGGACTTCTGAAGGTGTACGAGGCATTAAAATTAAAATTGATGATAGAGTAATAGGTGTTACAATTTTAGATGGAGCTAATTATGATTTTGATAAACGTGAAATTTATTTAAGTATTCCATTAAGTCAAAGATATTTAATAGCATGCGGCACTTTAGATTTTAATATTGCTAAAGAAATCAAAGAATTGAATATAGAAATGAGTCAAGTGTTAGAAATGGCTAATAAAGAGCAATTTATCTTAACTGTAACTTCAAATGGATATGGTAAATGCACTTCAGCGTATGAATATAGAATCACTAATAGAGGTGGAAGCGGAGTTACAAATATAGCTATTTCTGATAAAACAGGAGAGGTAGTAAGTGTATTACCTATCGTTAAAGAAGATGAAATAATGTTGATTACTAACGCAGGTAAATTAATTAGGTGTCAATTGGATAAAGTTCGTATTACTGGCCGTAATACTCGAGGAGTTATACTATTTAAAACCGCTGATGATGAAAAAGTTACATCAGTAGCATTTATCGCAGAAAAAGATTATGAAGAGAGTGAATAATGAAACATTACTATATAACTACACCAATTTATTATGTTAATGGAAGTCCCCATATAGGGCATGCGTACACTAGCATTGCAAGTGATGTTATTGCTAGATTTATGAGGCTTAGTGGATATAGTGTAAAATTTTTGACAGGTACTGATGAACACGGGCAGAAAGTTGCTCGTGCTGCGCATAAAACTAACGTAACTCCGAAACAATTTGTAGACAATATCTCATCTCAATTTGAAAATTTAAATCAAGTATTTCATATTACAAATGATGATTTTATTCGGACAACTGAAGTAAGACATATTAAAGCAGTTCAACATTTATGGAAAGAGTTAGCAAGCAAAGGCCATATATATTTAAGTGAATATGCTGGATGGTATGATGTAAGAGAAGAGACTTACTATGGTGAAGACGAAGTAATAAATGGAAAATTATCAAATGGTAATCCAGTTGAATGGGTAAAAGAACCTAGCTATTTTTTCTCATTATCCAAATGGCAAGATAAATTATTAAAATTTTATGAAGATAATCCAAATTTCATAAAACCAGAAAGTAGACGTAATGAAGTAATTAGCTTTGTCAAATCTGGTTTACGTGATTTATCTATATCTCGCGTTAACTGCAAATGGGGTATACCAGTACCAGGAGATGAGAATCATACTATATATGTATGGCTAGATGCACTAACTAATTACATTTCTGCTCTAGGATATCCAGATGGTAATGAATATAAAAATTTTTGGCCAGCAGACGTGCATATTATAGGGAAAGAAATAATTCGCTTTCATGCAATCTATTGGCCAGCATTTCTAATGGCAGCAGATATCCCCATACCTAAAAGCATTATGTCTCATGGATGGTGGATTAGTGAAGGAGAAAAAATGTCTAAATCTCTAGGCAATGTTATTGATCCTTTTGATTTATGCAAAAAATTCGGCGTAGATCCAATTAGATATTTTATGATGCGAGAAATGACATTCGGTAATGATGGAAATTTTACACAAGATAACTTCATTAACTGCGTTAATAGCGAATTAGCTAATAAGATAGGAAATTTAATACACCGTACCTTATCTTTAATTTATACAAAATGTAATGCTAAAATACCAAATGTATCTCAACAATTTATAAAAAATATCTATGCGGAGGAAAAAATAATTATACGAGCACATAGTTTATTATCTAGCTTTAATTCAGCAATACATAAACAAAACCTTTATTTTATTTTAGATGAATTGGTTAAATTAGTTGATATAACTAACCAATATATTACCGAAAAAGCACCTTGGCATTTAAAAAATATTGATGATATTAATCAGGTGCTATATATAGTAGTTGAAGTTATACGATATGTAGCAATTTTATTACAACCATTTATTCCTAGTTCTGCTGCAAAAATTCTTGATCAATTAAATATCCCAAATACTAATCGTAATTTTGAACACTTAAAAATAGAATATGCTATTAATTCTGGTATCGAGCTTAATAAGTTAGATCCTGTATTTATTAAGTTTGAAAAAGAGATTTTATGATGTTTTTTTATTACTAAGTAAATCCGGTCTACGCTCACAGGTAATTTTCATAGCTTCTTTAGTACGCCACTCTTTAATTAGTGCATGATTACCAGATAATAATATTTTAGGCACTTTATAGCCACACCAATCTATAGGCTTTGTATATAATGGATATTCTAAAATTCCATGTACTGTACCAAAGTTTCCAAATGAATCTTCTGATATAGATTCTTGATTTTTTACTACCCCAGGTAATAGCCTAATGCATGACTCCATTAATGCTAAAGCTGCTATTTCTCCTCCTGCTAAAATAAAATCCCCTAAACTTAATTCTGTAATATTATAATGCTCTAAGATACGTTGATCTATTCCAGCAAAACGTCCACATATTAGTATGATTTGTTTATTTTGCACGACATCATGAATTGCAGATTGATTTATTACTTTTCCTTTAGGAGAAAAATAATAAACATACTTAGTAGGAAATAATGTTAATGCATAATCTAAAGCATTAGATAAAACATCTGCTCTCATTACAAGCCCACTACCTCCACCATAATTAGTATCATCTACTACTTTGTGTCTAGTTATACCAAAATCTCTAATGTTAACAACATGATATGACCATATTTGTTTTTCTAAAGATTTTCCCGATAAAGAACAGCTCAACGGACCAGGAAATATTTCTGGAAATAACGATAAAATCGTAACATGGAATATAGACATATATTTTTTTATTCAATATTTTCTGCTACTCTAGTTGCTATATCACTGGTAATGAGAGCATCAATTATTTCATCTAACTGTCCTTCATATATTATATTATTAATTTTGTATAATGTTAAATTAATACGGTGCTCTGTAACTCGTCCTTGAGGAAAATTATATGTACGAATTCTTTCAGACCTATCACCAGATCCAACTTGTTGTTTTCTATTTGCTCCTCGTTCTTTGGCGGTTTTATTTTTTTTCATTTCATATAAACGCGCTCTTAATATCTTTAGTGCTTTTGCCTTATTCTTGTGTTGAGATCGCTCATCTTGTTGAGTTACAGTAATTCCTGTTGGTATATGTATAATACGTACTGCTGAATCCGTAGTATTAACATGTTGTCCGCCAGCACCTGAAGCTCTACAAGTTTCTATATTTAGCTCTTTTTCATCAAGGGTAATATCAATTTCTTCGGCTTCTGGTAGCACTGCAACAGTAGCTGTAGAAGTATGTATTCTTCCATTAGATTCAGTAATTGGTATACGTTGTACTCTATGAACGCCAGCTTCAAATTTCAAACGTGCAAAAATTCCATTACCAGATATTAATGCAGACGCTTCCTTATATCCTCCAATTCCTGTATCTGATATAGAAAGTATCTCAAATTTCCATTTTTTAAATTCTACATATCTTTGATACATTAAAAATAATTCCATAGCAAATAATGCAGCTTCTCCTCCTCCAGCACCAGCACGAATTTCTATGATAGCATTTCTACTGTCATCTTCATCTATTGGTAATAAAGAAATTTTAATATCATTTAAAAGAATAGGTATTTGTTGTTCTAAAGAATTTATTTCTTCTTGAGCAATAATTCTTAAGTCATAATCATCTTGTGTTAAAATATTATTTAATTTTTCTACCTCAGCTAGAATTTGATTATATTTATTTATTTTTATAACCAAAGGCTCCAACATTGAACATTCTTTTGAAATTTTTATATATTCTTCCATATTAATATTTTGAGATACCTTCTCAATTAAGGAATTATAATTTATAATAATTTTTTTTAATTTTTCTTCAAATTGCATAATCTTTATCTTTAAATAAACTTTGTACAACAATAAGTTTAGTTTGCGGAACAAAGTATGAAGTACAAGAAACATAATCGAATTTTAATCTTTGACAGAAAGCTATTGTTTTTGCATATGCTGCATGTTCTCCACATATACTAATTTTAATAGTAGGTTTAACGCTACGAGCTTTTGTAACAGCTATAGAAATTAGTTGTCCAACTCCATCTTCATCCAATTCAGTAAAGGGATCAAATGGTATAATTTTTTGTTCTATATATTTAGGAAGAAATTTATTAGCATCATCTCTAGACATACCATAAACAGCCTGAGTAAGATCATTAGTACCAAAACTAAAAAAATCTACATGTGGAGCCAAAATATCTGCTTGCAGCGCAGCTCTTGGTAATTCAATCATAGCACCAAATTTATAGTCAAAAAAACAATTAAATTGTTGTTGAATAACACTAGCAACCTCTGTTACTAAATTTTTTAGAAAAATCAATTCATTTTCTGCGCTAATAAATGGCACCATAATTTCCAAAGTAGGAGAAAAATTATAATTTTGTATACAATTTATTGCGGCATAAAAAATAGCTCTAATTTGCATAACATATATTTCAGGAGACGTTATACCCAATCTACATCCCCTA
Organism: Rickettsiaceae bacterium; assembly: GCA_963676335.1. Lineage (GTDB taxonomy): Bacteria > Pseudomonadota > Alphaproteobacteria > Rickettsiales > Rickettsiaceae. The sequence continues at coordinate 384,589 of OY781057.1, read as the reverse complement.
TGGCCTAACATAGGATTCGCTTCTTTTAGAGAAATTATTCTATTTTTTAAATCCTCCAAAGACATATGTAATTGATTAGCTAATAAATCTAAATCACTATCGTCATTTGGTAAAAATTCATGTAATGGTGGATCTAATAGCCTAATATTAATAGGTTTATTATTTACTATTCTAAATAAATTAAAAAAATCTTCTTCTTGTAATTTTTCTAAAATACTCAATGCCTGTTTTTTTTCATTTATATTAGTACTTAAAATTACTTGTCTCATAATTCTAATACGATCTAAAGAAAAAAACATATGTTCAGTACGACATAGACCTATACCTTCTGCTCCAAATTTTATAGAATTACTAACATCCTGTATTGTTTCGGCATTAGCCCGTACTTTAATTCTAGATTCTTGACTAATCCAAGACATTAATGTATAAAATTCTTCAGGTAATTCAGGAGGAATTAAGTTAATTTGACCTAAAATAATATTTCCTGTAGTTCCGTCAATAGTAATATGTTGTCCTTCTTTGATTACAACGTCTCCAATAGAAATACTGCTATTTATATAATCAATTTCAATATTAGCTCCGCAAATACATGGTTTTCCTAATCCCCTAGCGATAACAGCTGCATGAGAAGTCATTCCACCACAAGCAGTTAAAATACCTTCAGAAGTTGCCATTCCAATAATATCTTCCGCACTAGTTTCATGCCTAACTAATATGACTTTAATCTTAGTATCATTTTTTTCTTGAGCCATTTCCGATGATAATACTATTACCCCACTTGCACATCCAGGAGAAGCTGGTAACCCTTTTCCTATAATTTGATAATCTATCTTATAGTCAATACTAGAATATAATACTTGTCTTAGCGATTTAGGTTTAACTCGAGTAAAAACTTGTTTAAGATTAATTTGTCCCTCTTGATAAAAATCAACTGCATTTTTAATAGCAGCGCAACCAGCTCTTTTAGCCGATCTAGATTGTAATATATACAATACTCCATTTTCAACCGTAAACTCTATATCTTGCACATCTTTATAATGTTTTTCTAAAATTAAACAACTTTTTTCTAGCTCTTCAAAAACATTAGGTAAAATATTTTTTAAACTTGCTAATGATAATGGTGTTTTAATTCCAGAAACTATGTCCTCTCCTTGAGCATTTGATAGATATTCTCCATATAAAGTATTTATCCCATTTATAGGATTACGAGTAAAAACTACTCCAGTACCAGAATTTTCATCTAAATTACCAAAAACCATAGCTTGTATAGTAACAGCTGTTCCAATGTCATCTGAAATATTATGCAATTTACGATAAACGATAGCTCGAGGATTCCACCAAGATTTTATTACAGCTATTATTGCAGATAATAATTGATCAATTGGATCACTAGGTATCTCAAAACCCAATTCTTTTATTTTTAATTTGTAAGACGCTATAATACTTTTTAACTTTACTTCTTCAGAAATAGATTCTTGAGAAATAAAATTTTCTCTACTTACCCCCCAAATAATAGAGGAATACATTTCTATAAAACGCTTATAACTATCTAATAAAAATAATTTAGTTTTAGTGCAATTTTCTAATTCATTTACTAAAACATCATTTAATCCTAAGTTTAAAATAGTATCCATCATACCAGGCATTGATATTGCTGCTCCAGATCTGACAGATAATAATAACGGAAATTTTTTATTTTTTTTCCCAAATTTTTTATCAGTTTTATTTTCTAACAGTACTAATGCATCTTTTATTTCAGAAATTAATTCAGAAGGAAGAGAATTATGCTCAAAATAAAATTGACAAATTTTAGTAGTAATAGTAAACCAAGGAGGGACTCGTAAACCTAAACTAGCAATATCAAATAAACTCGCCCCTTTATTACCAACTAAAGTTTGTATTTCTTCTTTATCAATTTTTTGATCAAAATGACAAATCCATTTGTAACTCATAAACAGCTCTTATAAATAGAATATAAACTTATATTAAGCTATATACCAATAAAGCTATTGGCAAGTAAATTAAAAATTTATTTTATATTTTTTAAAAATTAAATTTTATTTAATTAAATACTCTAATAATTCCGATTTATCTAATTTAGATTTATTTCTCAGCCATATATCTTTCAGTATTTCTAATTTTTTTCCAATATCACTGTTTTGATACCCTAAAGCTATTAAATCTTTTCCATTTATAGGCATACGTATGGCTTTATTAGTCATTTCTAATGATAATTCTTTAGCTTGATTCAAATCAATATAGTTTAACACTACAGCAATAATAATATACTGATTTACAGAATCAAAATAATCATACCACTGAATTTTTAATTTTGTAAAATAGTTGTTTTTATCCGTAGTTTGAATAAATTTTACAATGCTCAAAATATTTTCTATAGAAATATTACTGAACCTTAAAATTTTAAGTTCTTTTTTTAAAATTTCTATATTATTTTTGTAAAATAAAAGAGCAAATCGAACACTTATTGTAAGTTCTATATCTAAAATTTTAGCTATTTTTATAGAATCTTGTAATAACGTTGAGTTCCAAATAAGAATTGCATTAATATTAAATGTTACCTTTCCTTCAATCATTTGAAATAATGTTGCAGGTGCATTACTACATACTATTAATTTATTTAATTCAGACAAAATACGTTCTTGGGAAATTTTTTTAAGAAAACAACTTAATTCACAACACTCATTATATCCCTCAATGTTTAGTTGAGAAGCATATTTACTTGAAAAACGGAAGAATCGTAATATTCGCAAATAATCCTCCTGGATACGTTGTTTAGCATTACCAATAAATATTACCTTTCGTTCTTTTAAATGAGTTAATCCATTATGATAATCGTAAATCTTTTCTTTAGTATAACAATAACTTAATGCATTAATTGTAAAATCTCTTCTTGAAGCATCAATAAAAAAATCATCAGTAAATTTTACATCTGCTTTTCTACCGTAACACTTTATATCTTCCCTTAAAGTGGTAATTTCAAATTTTTCATTTTCTATAATAACTGTTACTGTTCCAAATTTAATGCCCGTTGGAATAACCTTAAGATTATTTTTATTACACAAAAGAATGACTATTTCAGGAAGAAGTGGAGTAGCAATATCTATATCATAATTTAGAATATTCAATAAATTATCTCTTACGCATCCTCCTATTAGCCGCGGAAAAAGCGAATCCACTGTAAGTACTTTTATAATTAATTCTAAATATTTTATATTTTTAAAAAATTGTTTATTTATCATTCTTACTGTGTTCTAATTACCATTAATTGGCTTATTATAGCAGCTACTGCGGTCTCTGTTCTTAAAATATTTTTTCCTAAACTAATTGAATATGCTCCACTATTAGACAAAAACTCTAATTCTTCATCAGAAAAACCACCCTCAGGCCCTACAATTAGAATAGTATTTTCAAAATTTCTTCCTACTAAACTAACCATGCCATTTTTATTCTCATGTTCATTTGCATAAATAAATAGCGCTCTGTGGTATTTTTCAAACAATTCTTTAATAGAAATAGGAAAATGCAATTCTGGGACACAAAGCCTTTCTGATTGCTCAGAAGATTCTATAAGACATCTATTATATCTTTCATAATTAATAGTTCTAATTTGCGAACGAGCACCAATAAGAGGCTGAATTATTGTAACTCCTAATTGAGTTGATACATCAAGCAAAATAGCAAATTTTTGAGGTTTAATTAAACATGGGGCTATTCCCAAAAATGGTAAATTTTCAGGTAAACGTAATTGCTCTAAGGAATGTAATATATCTTTTTTAAATTCAGTAAGATATTCACCTTGATTATTATTAAAAACTCTAACTAGATTAGTCTCTTTTAAACGCAAAACATTTAGTAAATAATTTCTTTGTTGAGAATTTAAAACGATATAAGTTTCTATTCTTTCAACCCAAATTCTAGGTAGTAATCGATATTTTTTTATCATTACTTTGTTGCTGCTTAAGCTGCTCATAAATACCTTCAGCTAAAGGATCCATTTCATGATTGGTAGCTATAATTTGAGATACCCACTCATTTTGATATAATTGATAATCTGTTTTCTGTTCCGCAAATAAGTTTTTTAATAATAAAGTTTTAAATGTGTTAGAAAGATTTATGCTGACTTCCTTTAACTCCAGATCGTTACTATCTACGATTTTTTGATCCTGATTCTTAAATTCATTTTTAGGTACAAGATTGTTATATATATTGTGAATGTTAACTATATCCATAATCATTAGAATATTATTTTCATTGAAAATTTTATCTTAATTTTCTAACAATGTCAATTTAACATTACCAAAAAATTAAACAAAAATCTAGGCTTCAAAGCTTGTTTCTATTGTATTTTAACTGTACTAATCTATAGTATTACACAAATGAAAACTGACACATATTCTGAAAAATTAATCATAAAGCTTGAAAACTTAAATTACACGAAATTATCACAAATTTTATAGTCGTCTCTATATATTTATTTCATAGATTTTAAATTTTTATTCTTCTAATTACATTAGAACTTTACTTAAATATTATTAAAGATATTTTGAATATTGCATTATTCAATGTAAAATGTTTTATTCTTTAATAAATTAATAAATTAAATTAGTTAAATAAAATGCAAAAAACACAAAAGCAGGGATCTTTTGAAGGAATTAAATCACTTTTGATTGTTAGTATATTAGCATTGAGTATTAGAATTTTGATAATGGAACCTTTTTTTGTTCCAACTGGTTCTATGTTTCCTACTATATTAGAAAATGAATATATTTTTTCAACAAAATATAGCTATGGGTATAGCAGATACTCATTACCTTTTTATCTAAATATTTTTGAGGGAAGATTTTTTAATACCCCCCCTAAACGTGGGGATATTATTATTTTTACAATACCTAACAATCCTACCCGATATATTAAACGTTTAATAGGATTACCTGGAGAAAAAATACAAATAATTAATGATATTATTTATATAAATGGTCAACCAGTAAAAAGACAGATAGATGGGAAATATACTGATGAAAAAGGTAAAGTATATGATCGCTATATTGAAACACTTCCAAATGAAAAAAAATATTCAATTCTACAGATTCATGAAAATACTGAAAATTTATTAAACAAAAACTATAGTAATACGGAAATATTTGATATCCCAGAAGGTAAATATTTTTTTTTAGGAGATAATAGAGATAACTCTAGTGATAGCAGAGCTAGTTTAGGATTAGTTCCTGAAGAAAATCTCATTGCTAAAGCACAATTTATATATCTTTCTACTAAAGAGTTGCTTTTTGCACCTAATTTATCTTTTATAGATCATATAAAACAAATACCTATATGGATATTTTCTATTAGGTGGAATCGGATATTTATGATTATTTCAAAATGACTCAAAATTTGATTGATAATAAAAATGTAATAAAATTACAAAAATTACTAGGATATCGATTTAAAGATATTAAATTATTAATACAAGCTCTTTCTCATCCATCAATAAATGGAATTATAGAGAATAAAAACAAAGAAAATTATGAAAGATTAGAGTTTTTAGGAGATGCATTAATTAATTTTATAGTAACAGAAATGTTATTTAAAACCCATCTTGATTCTGATCAAGGGAAATTATCTAAATTGCGTACAACATTAGTATGTCAAGATAAAATGCATACCATTGCATTTAATTTAGGAATACAAGAATATATGATATTCTCTAAAGGAGAAGATGATAATGGAGGTAGGAGCAAACCAAGTAATTTAGAAGATTGCTTAGAAGCTATAATTGGCGCTATATATTTAGATAGTAACTTTGATACTATAAAAACCATTGTATTAATTTTATGGAGAACGTCTTTTGATGTTGATTTAATAGAATACGATCCTAAAAGCTCTCTACAAGAATGGGCGCAAAAGAGAAAAAAAAATCCTATTTACAACTTAGTTTCTAAAATTGGGAAGGATCATGAACCTATTTTTTATATAAGTATTGCCATAGATTCTAAAACTACAATTGGTACCGGGTCATCCAAAAAACTTGCTGAAAAAGATGCAGCACGAAAAATGCTTAAATTAGTAAATATTGAAAACTCTTAAAACTATATTTTTTGATATCAAACTCCTCGTAAATGAAAACTTGAAAATACGAAGCCAGACTTCAAAAAGAGCTAGGAGCGAAGGGAGCAGTATGACATACCACTAAACGCTAGAGACTTTAAATACAGAAACTACAGCTTCAAAAAAGTTAGTAAATAGGCATGCTATTTTTCTTATATTATGCTTAATTATACACTCTCAATTTTTATAGTACACATATTATATGATTTTTTTTGATCAATAGTCTTTTATTGCTTTAACAATGAACTCTTCTTCAATCCATACATTTTTCATATAATTTTTTGTAAAGGCTTAATTCTGAAAAACCCCCCCCCTTGTCAATGTAAATTCTTGGGTTAATATTTTTTTTGCCTTACTTTCCTTTGACTAGAAGATAAAATTTTTTATAAATTTTCTTAATTTTGATTTTTTTTACAATTTTTCTTTTTACTTGCGATATATCAAAAAATTAAGAGTCTAAGAAAAATTTACAATTCTTTAACTACGTTTTTAATTTTACAAGCAAGTTTGCTAACTTTGTTAGAAGCATTATTTAATTTTAATACCCCTTTAGCAACACCTCTCATAATCTCAGATTGCGTTATTTTAAACATTTCCAATGCTTGCCCATCGGAACCTGACTTTATTAATTCTTCAACTTTTTTTATAAAAGTTTTAATTCTTCTAAATCTACTTTTATTAATAAAAGTTCTTCGTTTTATTTTTCTACAAGATTTTTTTGTTGAATTATGATTGGCCATAAAATTTTTATTTTGTATCTCTAATTGTTAAACATCAATAAATGAAATATATGCTACTGGAGCCGAATCTCCAAATCTAAAACCAGCTTTTACAATTCTTGTATACCCTCCAGGTCTTTGACCATAGCGAACAGACAAAACATTAATTAATTTATTTGCTGTTTCTTTAGGTTTTATTTTAGAAACAATAGTTCTAATAGAACTTAAATTTTTTTTCTTTGCTAAAGTTACTAATTTTTCTACGTAGGGTCTCAGTGCTTTAGCCTTTGGAAGGGTGGTTTTAATTTGTTCATGTAAAATCAAAGACGCTGCCATATTATTCAACATAGATAACCTATGAGGGGTTGTTCTATTCAGTTTTTTAATACTTTTTTTATGTCTCATAAAAATTTACTTTCTATTTATTAATAAGTAGTATTAATATAATCATTGGATATTTCTTCTTTACCTGAAGACCAACCTTTAATTTCCATACCAAAGTGTAATCCAAAACCACTTAAAATTTCTTTAAGCTCATTTAAAGATTTTTTACCAAAATTAGGTAATTGCAGCATCTCAGCTTCAGTTCTTGTAACTAAATCTCCAATAAAAACAATATTATCGTTCTTAATACAGTGATGTGGCCTTGTTGATAATTCTAACTCATCTATTTTTTTAAATAAAATTGGATTAAGCAAGGAATCTTCTTTTGGAATATCATATTTTATTTCTTCGTTTTCAAAAGTTACAAACAGCTGCAACTGATTCTGTAATATTTTTGCCGCTAGCGCAATAGCTAAACTAGGAGACACCGTACCATTTGTTTCAATATTTATAGTTAATTTATCATAATCAGTAACTTTCCCTACTCTAGTGGTATCAACATGAAAAGAAACATTTTTAATTGGGCTATACAATGCATCTAATAAAATCGTACCTGATGGTAATTCCTCTGAACGCATAATAGGAACATATCCTTTCCCTACTTCACATAAAAACTCTATTTCAAGCTCTGAATCTGCGGATAAAGTGCAAATTACATGATCAGGATTTATGATTTGTATTCCACCAACTTCTTTTATCATGCCAGCTGTCACTATACAAGGCCCCTTAACATTAAGATGTAGAATCTTTTTTTTAATATCTGTCATTTGTATACAAATAGACTTTATATTTAAAATAACTTCTACTACATCTTCACTGACACCAGGAATATTAGAAAATTCATGTAGAACTCCATAAATTTTTACAGAAGTGATAGCCGCTCCTTGTAAAGATGATAACAAGACACGTCTTAGTGCATTTCCTAATGTAACTCCGAATCCTCTTTCTAAAGGAGAAAGAACAATTTTTGCACTATTTGTATCTAAAAATTCTTCTATGAATTTTGATGGTTTAATTAACTCTTCCCAATTAGAAGCTGTTTGAGGAGTTATTTCAAATTTATTCATATTTTCTCTATTAATTTCTACGTTTAGAAGGGGGTCTACAACCATTGTGCGGTAAAGGAGATACCTCCATTATTTCTTTTACAATAAAACCATGTCCAAAAGCTGCTCGCAATGCAGATTCTCTTTGAGAGCCAGGCCCACTTATTCTTATTGAGATAGTTTTTAATCCATGCTCTTTTACTTCTTTAGAAGCGGAATCAACAATAACCCTAGCTACAGCTGGAGTAGCTTTACGCGAGCCTTTGAATCCACACATACCAGCTGAACGTTGCACTATAGTATTTCCTTGTGTATCAGCAAAATTAACAATAGTATTATTAAAAGTAGCTTGTATATGCAATACTCCTAATGTAACATTCTTTTTTTTCTTCTTTAACTTTACAGATTTATTATTTAAACTATTCATATTTTAAAATACTTTTATTTTTTAGCTGCTGTTTTCTTTTTACCAGCTATAGGAACTGCCTTTCCTTTTCTAGTACGAGCATTAGAGTGTGTATTCTGTCCTCTAACTGGTAATCCTCTAATATGACGCAAGCCTTCATAACAACGAATTTCTTTTTTCTTTTTTATATTAAGAGCGATTATACGACGTAAATCACCTTCAACAGTAAATTTTTTTTCTACAAGGTTACGCAAACTAATTAATTCTTGCTCTGTTAAATCTTTAACTCTCTTATCATCTTGTATTCCAATTTTTTGACAAATCATTTCCGCAGAAGGTTTACCAATACCAAAGATATAAGTTAACCCAATAACGACCCTTTTATTAGAAGGAATATTAGTATTTGCTATTCTTGCCACAAAATGCTCCTTTCATTAATTTTTAAACTTAATCAAGATCTATTTTAAATAATAATTTACAAAATACAACACTCAGTATTTATCATTTACAAAATTAATTAACATTCTCAATGATTTTATTTCTACTATCTCTACTACTAAATTGCAAATAATTATTCGTTAATACAAACATCCATATTACAAAAATCATTGATGCAAGCCACCACAGCTGCCAAACATTATACGATATTAATCCGATAATATAATAATTTATCAAAGAAGCAATAGCGCTAATGCTAAAAATCTTATTTTCTTTTTCATCGGAAGTGATATTTGAAATATTCAAAAATAATTTTAGAATGATAAATGCATACAAAAATAATCCTATCAACCCTAATTCTAACCATATTTGCAAAAGATTATTATGAGGATGTAATGGCATAGGATTTAGCAAAATTTTTTTGTATACAATGAGATCATTACTCGTTATGGAGTTAGATATACATTTAGAAATCCCAAATCCTGCGCCAATTAAAATATTTTTTGATATTTTTTCAGACACAAAATTCCAAATAAATAACCTATGAATAGCTGAAAATGGCAATATATTAGAAATATCATCAATATCTGTTAATAAATTTTTATGGAAAAGCACTATTAACAAAAATATACTAAAGATTAATATGCAAGATAAAATCCAGTATATCATTACCATATTAGTTATTAACAACACAATTATAGCAAAACTAGCGAACATAAATGCCACAGTACCTGATAAGCTATCAGAAAGATACAACATAATACCTGTAGCAATATATAAAATACCACTAGAATAAAAATTCTTCTTATAAAGCAAATACCCTAATATAGGCCATACACAAACAGATAAGAAACAACACCCCCTATCTAACCAAAATAAATTGAATATTTCTGTATTATTTCTCAATGATTTAGAAATAAACCCATTACTTAGGTACTCAAATAAAAAAATAATTAAAGCGCCTATATAACTACGCAATAATATTCTAAAGATAGAATGATATTCTGTAGCAATGATCATGCTATTTTCTATAAATATGAATCCACATGTTAAAAATGATATTATTATAGATAAAGTATTAATACTTTGATATTTACAGCTTGTCCAAAATAGTGTAATTATAGCCCAGCATAAAAATAGAAACGGTATTTTATAATTTCTTATTAGTAATGAGTATTGTATTTGTTTGTAATTTTTTACAAAAAATAAAACCATTAATAATCCTACAAGTGGAGCTACGGATAACCCTCCTATAATTGCTAATAAAAATATAATGTATATTATAAAATTAAAAGCTATATCTAAAAAACAATCTATTTTAATTTTAACCATAAATTAATTTTTATAAAAATAAATATTTTTCATATTAAAGATATTAATGCAATCTTTTCATTTTATTCTATTGATATTTCAATTATTTTCTTTGCGCAATAAATATTGCAATTCTTCCATTGTAATGTCAATTTCAGATAAAAAGCTGATCAAGTTCAGGCATTAAAAATATAAAAAATCATTTAAAAAGGGATATGTTAAAATAGTTAACTAGATGGGATAAGAAAGAGCATAATATTAAATATAAAGATATATTTGAAAGGAAGCGTTGGTTACGATAGTGCAGGATTCTTGTGCGAAATTTTAGGTGCATTTGGGCGGTCCTCAGAGGTATAGTTCTCTTTGTCTTAGCTTGGATAAATCAGCAAAAATTACGCATATCAAATAATAAAAAAATAATTTCTACTAATATGCTATACTATACTGTGCGTAAATGAAAACTTGAAAATACGAAGCCAGACTTCAAAAAGAGCTAGGAGCGAATTGAGTAAGTAGCACAGCATACTTTGACGTATATGAGGAACGCAGTTCTCAAGCGACGTCGCTAAATTTTTTGAATTTTATTAAACTGTTGTAGAATTTTCATGCATGTCCCAAATAAGGAGAAAAAAAAGCACTACTAATTCCTAATTTTTTTAATGAAATATACCATTTGACATTATCATTTTCACTAAAGATTATATCATCGTCGCTCTCTGAAATAATCCAAAAGTTATTTTCTATTTCTTTTTCTAGTTGTCTTGCTTCCCATCCAGTATACCCCATAAAGAACAAAGATTTTACTGGTCCAGTTCCTGAGACTATATCTTTTAATATATCTATATTAGAACTTACTGCTAATCCACCAGAAGGTTCAAATAGTAAATTTTTATTATATTCATTTGTATGCAGGACAAATCCACGTTCTGATTCAACTGGCCCCCCTAGATATACTGGAAAAAGCTTCTCATCATCAAGAGGAAAAACATCATCTTTAATTATTTTAAATAATATTTTTAATGGCATTTTATTTACTAGACGGTTTACTATTAATCCAACAGCCCCTTGACTTGAATGAGATATTACATAGATTAGAGATTTATTAAACATTTCGTTTAAAGTACTATAAGGTGTAGCTATTAAAAATTTACCTGCTAGACTATTGGACTCATTTTTTTGTAAATTAAAAATAGATTGATCCAAAGTTTTTATATTTTCTAAATTAATAATATTCATCAGATGTTATCCTTACGTTATATTTTATTAATTATATTTTCCTTTTTTATAACATTCCATACGTTACATATTAGTGCAGATAATAACCGTTTTCAAATAAATATACAAAATAATATTCTGTCTTTAAATTTAGCGCTTAAAGAAGGAGAAAAAATATATTGGCTTCATCCTGGGGATATGGGAGATGGTACAGATATATCCATTAATAATTCCATAAATATTGAAAATTACTATATAATGTGGCCATATCCAATTCAGGAAGAATCTATACCTAATACTATTAATTATGTATATAAAGGATTTTTATCAATTCCTATTGTGGTTATTCCGAAAATCCCTAATCAATTAAGTAATTTTATTATTAACATAAAATATATGTTATGTACTATTTCTCAATGTATTCCTGTAAAACAAACACTTAATCCAAGTTATATTATAGTATCAGAAAAAAAACAGTGTGCTAATAATTTTAGCATTAGTTCTATTAGCTATAATCAAAAATTATCTCAATTAAAATTAAATGCAACTTTTCCTTATTTATTAGATACAGATGCTAATTTTATTATTAAACCTATAGGGCAAGTATTTGTTAAAGATACTATAGTAACTAAAAACAATAGAAAAAATTTTGATATAATCTTTAATATTAATTATGATATTTATAAAAATTTTATTGGAAAAAAAATTGAAATTTATTCAGATCAATCTTGTATTCCACAATCATTTATACTTCCTAATGAACCAAGTAATAAAGATAATAATATGTTAAGTGTTATTTTATTAGCCTTTTTAGGTGGGGTAATTTTAAATTTTATGCCATGTGTATTACCAGTTTTATCTTTAAAAATTTTTTCTCTTATTAAACATACAAAAACTTATCGTAGGACTTCACTAATAATAACATTATGTGGCATATTAACTACATTCTTTGCATTATCTCTTGTGAGTATTTTTTTAAAATTTTATGGTCATTATTTTAATCTAGGACTAAACTTTCAACAGCCTTCTTTTGTTATTGTTTTAAGTATTATTATCACTATTTTTATTAGTATCACATTAGAACAAGTGTATATACCTCAAATATCAGTCAATTGGTTAGAACATACTAATATTAAATATATTCAAGATTTTATTACTGGAATTGTAATTACTTTACTATCTACTCCTTGTACAGCTCCATTTTTAGGAACTGCTTTATTAGTAGCTATAACTAATTCATATATAAATAACATAATTATATTTAGCAGCATAGCTTTTGGATTTGGTAGTCCTTATATATTACTCATTATTCATCCTAAGCTATTAAATTGGATTCCAAAGCCTGGGCCTTGGCTTTTATATATGAAAAAAATTTTTGCTGGATTGTTATGGATAACAGTTGCTTGGTTACTTAGTATAATTTATAACCAATTAGGAATAAATGCTACAATATACTTATTTTTATTATTAGTATTAGTCAAGTTTATTATAGAAATTAAAGAAAGTTGGCTTGCGGTTCTGCGTTATAAACTATTAAGTTTAACTTTATTGCTATTTGCAAGTCTATCATTACCTTATATTGCTCATAATCAGGATATCAGAAAACATAAATATATAGATACTATATGGAAATCGTTTGATTATAATCTAATGAGAGAACATATTAATAATGGACAAACGGTAATTGTAACTATTACAGCTGATTGGTGCTTAGCTTGTAAAGTCAATAAAATTATGGCATTAGAAAGACGCAATGTATTAGAATCACTAAAACGCTATAATGTTATTGCTATGAAAGGTGATTTTACAAAAGAAAGCGAAGAAATTAAAAAATTTTTAATAGAGAATAATGTCTATGGAATCCCATTTACTATAGTGTATACTCCAAAAGACCCGGAAGGAAAAGTTCTTCCTACATTACTTTCTACTGACGACATAATAAATGCTATTGAATAGAATAAATATTTATGAAGTAGGGATATTTGTATAGTGGAATTTTTGGTTATTAACTAATTAAAAACTTGTAATTTAAATAATGATTTGTTATATCTGACTTATGGGGTTAGTATTCTAAAAGGTTTAAAAAATCAAATCAATTATACCATTGGAATTTTACTTTATCCATTATTGGCAGTGTAGCTCAGATGGTTAGAGCAGCGGAATCATAATCCGAAGGTCGTGGGTTCAATTCCCACTTCTGCTACTTTTAGGGCGATTAGCTCAGTTGGTTAGAGCATTACGTTGACATCGTAAAGGTCGATGGTTCAAGTCCATTATCGCCCACCACTATAGTTTTTATACTATAAAATGTAAATATCAAAAAAAATGAATTTATATGATTAGTATTCCTTTTACTAAAATGCATGCATTAGGAAATGATTTTATCATTTTAAATACAGATACTGTTCCTAAAGATATTAATCTTAATAAGTTTATCGTACAAATTTCAAATCGTAAAATTGGATTAGGTTGTGATCAATTAATTATTTTTACTATTATTAGTAATAGTAATTACAAAATGGATATCTATAATCAAGACAGTTCGAAAGCAAATATGTGTGGAAATGCAGCTAGATGTCTTTGCTGGTTACATTATGTAATAACTACAAACAAAACACTAAATATACAAACTACCAATAAATTGCTAAAATGCATAGTTATAGATACTAAATTAATTAGCGTAAATATGGGAGTAGCGCTATTTAAAAAAAGCTGGATACCAATTAAAGAACAAATATATTCAATAGCTAATTCTTATAAATTAAATGCTAGAGACTTAATTTGTGTAGATATTGGAAATCCGCATTTAGTAATATTTAATCGAAATTTAAGTTTAATAGATCAGCAACTTTTAGGAGAAAAATTAGCTAATCATTCTATCTTTCCTAATGGGATTAATATTAATTTTGCACAAATAGATAACAAAGTAATTCATTTAAAAGTTTGGGAACGCGGCGTAGGATTTACATTAGCTTGTGGAAGTGGAGCATGCGCTACTTTTGCAGCTGCTTTTAAATTAGGATTAATAACAAAACAAGCAACAATAAAATTTGAATTAGGAAATTTGCAAATGGAAATTTTTGAAAATTACGATATTAATATGATTGGGCAAATAGAAAATGTAGCTCAAGGTACATATTATTATGAATAATAAAATAATAAATTTTGGATGTCGCTTAAATATTTATGAAGGAGAGATAATTCGTGAAAATTTACAAAAATTAAATATAGACAATATAGTTGTAATAAATACATGTGCAGTTACTCAAGAAGCGGAACGACAAGCAAAACAAGCTATTCGCAAAATACGAAGAGAAGATTCTAGTATTAGAATTATCGTTACTGGTTGCGCTGCTCAAGTAAATTCAGCTGTATTTGCTCAAATGCCAGAAGTGGATCTAGTATTAGGAAATGAAGAAAAATTACATTATCAAAATTATTGTTTTGATAAAGGAAATAAAATTTTAGTTCAAGACATTATGTCTGTAAAAAAAATAGTTCCTCATTTACTCAACAAATTCGATAAAACACGTGCTTTTATTCAAATACAAAATGGTTGTAATAATCGATGTTCATTTTGTATTATTCCTTATGCAAGGGGTAATAGTCGTTCTATACCTTTAGAGAATATATTTACTCAAATAAAACATTTAGTTTTAAATGGATACAAAGAAATAATATTAACAGGAGTAAATATTACATCTTATGGCAATGATTTGCCTGAAAAACCTACATTAGGGCAATTAATTAAACGGCTACTTAACCTAATTCCAGAATTATCAAGAATTCGACTTTCATCTATAGATATTGCAGAAATAGATGAAGATTTGTTTTCTTTACTATCGTATGAAAAAAAGTTGATGCCTCATTTACATCTAAGTTTACAATCTGGAGATGATGTAATATTAAAAAGAATGAATAGACGACATACCAGGAAACAAGCGATAGACTTTTGTCACAAATTAAGATTTCTTCGTCCAGAAATAGCTTTTGGAGCGGATATTATAGCTGGATTCCCTACTGAAAGCGAAGAAATGTTTTTAAATACAATTAAATTAATTCAGGAAGCTAAATTACAATATTTACATATTTTTCCTTATTCTTATAGGGAATTAACACCTGCATCTAAAATGCCTCAAGTAGATGCGAGCATTATAAAAAATCGGGCTAAAATTTTAAGAGAGATTGGAAAAGAAGAGCTAATAGCATTTTTTAAAAAAAATATTGGTATTGTAACACAAGTGTTATTAGAAAAGGAGACTTTTGGACATAGTTTGAATTTTATTCCTACTGTAATAAACAAATCTTTTTCACCAGGAAGTATCGTAGATGTGAAATTTATTAAAATTTATAAACAACAATTAATAGGAGAAATTGTCAATGCTTGAATTAGTTATAGTTCCTGATAATATATTGCATCAAAAATCACAAGAAGTAAAAACTGTAAATAAGAACACACAACAATTTATAGATGATATGTTAAAAACTATGTATCACAATAAAGGCGTTGGATTAGCTGCTGTGCAAGTGGGGGTGTTAAAAAAAATTATTGTAATAGATATGCAGGAGCTAAAAGAGGAAGATGAAGAAATAAGGCCAGAGGGGTTTTATCCATTGCATATTATAAATCCTGAGATCACAGAAAAATCTATAGAAAAAACCTTTGCTAAAGAAGGGTGTTTGTCTTTACCGGAGCAGTTTATAGAATTAGATAGGTCTGAAAAAATTACCGTGAAATATCTAGATTATAATGGAAACTTACAAATATTAGAAGCTGATGGGTGGTTAGCTCGCGCAATTCAACATGAAGTAGATCATTTATATGGCAAATTGATAATTGATCATCTATCTATTATTAAAAAGGATGTTGTAATTCGTAAATTAACTAGAGTAAAGAAATCGCAAGAGCAATTATGAAAATAATATTTATGGGTACTTCTGAATTTGCGGTACCAATTTTAGAAAAGATAATTACTAGTGCTAACAAAGTTGTTGCTGTGTTTACAGCTATCCCAAAGCCTCAAGGTAGAGGTTTATTATTAACTAAAACTCCAGTACATAAGATTGCTGAAAAAAATAATATTGTAGTACATACTCCTATTACTCTTAAATCAAATGAGGTATATAGCATTATCGATAATATAGAAGCAGATGTTATTATTGTAGCAGCTTATGGATTTTTAATACCTAAAACTATTTTAGAAAGCAAAAAGTATAAATGTATTAATGTTCATCCTTCTTTATTGCCACGTTTCCGAGGAGCTGCGCCATTACAACATACCATCTTAGCAGGAGATACTTCAACAGGTATTACTATTATGCAAATGGATGAAGGATTAGATACTGGACCTATTTTGTTGCAAGAACAATTCTCTATAGAAAATACTATTATTCTGCCTGATTTGCAAAATATATGTGCCTGTCTTGGTGCTCAATTATTATTACAAGTCTTAAGCAATATAGACAATATAACTACTAAACAACAAAATTCTGAAAGTACATGCTATGCCCATAAATTAACGAAAAAAGATAGCTTTTTAAATTGGGAAAAAACAGCTTTTGAATTAAATTGTCAAATTCGCGCCCTAAATCCATGGCCTGGTACATTTTTTATTCATAATCAAAAAAATATCAAAATCTTTAAATCAACTTATGATAACATTCAACATTCATATACTCCTGGTACGATCTTAACTAATCCTTTAGCGATAGCTTGTAAACAAGGTTTGTTATTCCCTACATTATTACAATGTCCAGGAAAGCGTATAATGAATGCTATAGAATTTTTGAATGGATATAAAATGAGTTTAAATACCTAAAGATAAGTTTATTATCAAGTTATCTAAAAAATATGAAGCTTGTAAGTTATTTATTTCAAAATTAATAGAATCTTTTAATGCAAAGTTACCTACCTTTAATCTGGTTATATTGCTAGTGTAACCTAAACTTCCCATAGATTTAGCCATATCTTGAGCCAAAGAACGTATATACGTGCCCTTAGAGCATGTAGTTATATACGTTGCTTGCTTATTAATTGCGTCATATCCAATACATTCCATACTAAATATAGTTATGGGTCTTGCTTTTAATTCAACACTAATATTAGAACGTGCCCAATAATAAGCCGGTTTTCCTTTTATTTTAATTGCAGAGAATATTGGAGGTATTTGAGAAATTAATCCAATAAATTGTTGGCATACACTGTATGCTTTTTGCTCATCAGGAGCAATGTCTGTAGTCTCTATTATTTCCCCTTCTAAATCCCCAGTACTTGTCATTTTCCCAAATTGAATAGTAAATTTATACTCTTTCTTTGTATCATTAATTATCTTTCCTGCTAATTTGGTAGTTTGTCCAAGAGCTAATACCAATACTCCTTCTGCTAAAGGATCTAGAGTTCCACAATGCCCTATTTTTTTACAATTAATCAAATGCTTAATTTTAGCAACTACACTCGTTGATTTTATCCCAATGGGCTTATTAACATTTAACCATCCAGAAATCATATAATGCTAATTATTAATTATTTGTAATAATCTCTGTACTTCTTCAAATTTTTCAAAGCTATAGTCATAAATAAATCGTAATTCAGGAGAATATTTTAAGCTAATTTTATTAGTTACTATGTATCTAAGTGATTGTTTATTAGCATTTAACGCGTCTAATAAATCTTCTTGAGCAATCTTATTAATCCCAAAAGCAGCTACCACATAACAATTAGCAACTTTTAAATCAGAAGAAATTTCTACTCTTGTAATAGATACTTTAGAATTAGATAATCTACTATCAAATATTTTTCCTCTTGACAAAGCTTCAATTAAAGCACACCTAATTGAATTACCAACTTTAAGTTTTCTAGGGGACATATTATTTAATAAGTTAGTTTTTTAGGTTCAGATATAATTACAAAATCTTCTATTTGATCGCCTACTTTAATATCAGAATAATTTTCAATCGATATTCCACATTCAAATCCTTCTTTTACTTCTTTCATATCTTCTTTGAAACGTTTCAAAGCTTTTAATGCTCCAGTATAAACTACGATACCATCCCTAATAAGTCTAACTTTACTTCCACGTTTTATAACTCCTTTTGTCACATAACATCCAGCAACTTTACCAAATTTAGTTAAGTTGAATACTTGTTTAACTTCCGCTATTCCTAAATTTTCCTCCCTCAATATTGGAGACATCATTCCCAAAATTATTGCTTTGATTTCATCAATAACATTATAAATTATATTATAATAAAAAATCTTAACCATCTCATTTTCAGCTAATAAGCTAACTTGATTATTATTAGCTTTGACATTAAAAGCTATAATAATACAATTAGAAGCTTTGGCTAACATAATATCAGATTCAGTAACAGTCCCTACAGCACTATGAAGAATTCGTATATTAACTTCTTCGTTATTTAATTTTAATAAACTACTATTAATCGCCTCCATAGAACCATGCACATCTGCTTTAATAATTAACTTTAGTTCTTTTACTTTATTATTTGTAGAGAATAAAGTTTCTAAATTAAGTTTAGCTAAGGGTTTAGCAGTAATAATTTTTTGTTTATGGATATAATTTTCAGTGATTTCTTTAGCTTTTCTTTCATTTTCTACAATCACAAATTTTTCCCCTACTTGAGGCACAGTATTTAATCCTAAAATTTCTACTGGAGTTGAAGGAGTTACAATCTCTAAATCTTCTCCTTTGGAATTCATCATTTTTTTTACTTTTCCATAACTTCCTCCAGTTATTACAATATCTCCTATTTTTAAAGTTCCTTGTTGAACTAAAAAAGTAGCAACTATTCCTTTACCTAATTCTATTCGTGATTCCAATACAACTCCCCTAGCGGTTGTATCAAATACAGATTTTAAATCCATTATATCCGATAAAAGCAAGATTGAATCTAAAAGCTTTTCTATATTTATTTTTTTGATTGCGGATACCGGTATTAACATAACTTCACCTCCTAAATCATCAGGAATTATTCCATGACTAACGAGATCGTATTTTATTTTCTCTAAATTATGAGTACCTTTATCGATTTTATTAATAGCTATTATTATAGGTAAATTAGCAGCTTTGATATGGCTAATTGCCTCTATAGTTTGAGCCTTAATACCATCATCTGCAGCGATCACTAATATAATAATATCTGTAGCTTGAGCCCCCCTAGCTCTCATCATGGTGAATGCTTCATGTCCAGGTGTATCCAAGAATGTTATTGATCTTCCTTCATCTAAAAATACCTGATATGCTCCTATATGTTGAGTAATTCCACCAAATTCTTTGTTTGTTACATTAGTAGATTTTATAGCATCAAGTAAAGATGTTTTGCCATGATCTACGTGTCCCATAACCGTAACAACAGGAGGTCTATGTTTCAATAGTTTATCATCAGGACTAATCTGTAATATAGTTTCAATACTTTCATCTTGTATTCTTTTAACTGAGTGACCTAATGTAGTAGCAACTAATTCTGCAGTATCAGCATCAATTATTTGATTAGAATTTGCTATCATCCCTAATTTCATTAATTCTTTAATGACTGTTTTTGTTAACTCAGACATCTTATTTGCTAAATCACTAACTGAAATTGATTCAGATAATATAACTTCTCGATACACTTTTTCTGCAGAATCTTGAATAATAAGCTTCCTTTTTTCTTTTTTTTGGGCTCTTTTAATTGAAGATAAACTTCGTACTTTATCTGGTTTCGCTTCACCAGAGGTCGAATTAAGTAATTGAAATAAATTAACTTTATTTCTACGTTCAGAATATTGTTTAGCTTTTAAAGCAGTATTTGGATTTTCTTGTTTCTTTTTAGAGAACTTATTTTCTTCATCACTTATATCTATAATTTTATTTTCTGTATTTTCTTTTGGAGGAGTGATTACTTCTTCAATAGTAGCTTCTACAGTAACATTTTCTTTTTTATTCAAATCTTCAGTTGTAGATACATCTTGTTTTTCATTTTGTTCTACGGTAATTTTAATTTTTTCTTCTTCCTTTATAATTGTATTTTTTTTCTTAGTGCGTGTAGAATCTTTGAAAGCTTTTAAGCGAGTTTCTAATTCATCACTAGTTAAATTAACATCATTGCTTATACTATTTTGCATACTAGGTATGGTAGGAGAAACAATTTTGTTATTTTTTATTTCAACAACTACAGTTTTAGTTCGTCCAGACAACAAATAATCTTGTTTTGATTCAGCATTAGAATTACTTAAAGATAATTTTTTAGCTTTTAAAATTAATCTCTTAGGTTTTTCTTTTTGCTCTTCTGTCATAAAATTTTTATTACTTTAGAATCAATTTATTTTTTATAAAATTTTAAAGTAGATTTTTTATAAAAAATTGTAGCACTTTATTGTGAATTTATCTAGTCTTCTCAGTATAAATTTAAAATATACTGGTAGATTAAATAATTTAATTAGGAACTTACCTAAAATTATACTGTTTTTTAAAACTTTAAAAAATAGAGTTTAAAGCTTTATTTAAAAATAGAAAGACTTAAATATCAATAAATGATACCTAAGTCATTTTACAGATGCTTTTTTTATTTTTTAATGCTAGAACTTTTTATAGGTTTCCCTATTTTTTTGCAAGCTGCTTTTAGCCTTTCTCCAGCCCTAAATTTCACTTGAAAATGTTCATTTATTAACATAGGGGCTCCATCTTGAGGATTACGTCCTTGACGTGCTGGAATTTTATTAATTCCGAAGGTACCAAATCCGATAATTTTTACCTCTTTACCTTTTGATAAAGCATTTTCTATGGTATGAGTAAACATATGTAGTATTTTTGCTGCTTCAGCCTTTGTTATTTCAGGAAAAAGTTTTTTCATATGATTAATAACTCCTTCTTTATAAAGTTCTGTATTTTTTGACATTATTTATAATCCTTTTAAATTATTTTGACGTGTACTATACTATTAAATAATATATTATATATTTGATAGTAGCAAGATAGTCTTTTATTATTATTAATATTACTTATGTAACATAACGCTTCGATGTTGCATAATTGATACATTTATGATGAATTTGGGAGCATAAAATGGATATTTTGAATATATTACAGCAATTTAACTATTAAACAATCTTGATATTAACTATATCACACCTTTTTAGTATTACTAATATACATTTCTTTTAAAAAAATCATTTGATAGATGAGGTTTTTAAAAAAATCTTAATCGTATCTTAATTAAAGAGTTAAAGTATAAATATTAACCTTCTTTAGATACGAGCGAGATAATAAGTTTGATACTTATGTGTAAAATTTTAATTTTTAGTAGAGAGATTATTTTTTTGTTTCATTTTTATTAATTATTTCTTTTGGTAAATCATAGTGAGGAGGGCATTCAAGACAGCCTCTATTTATAGTATTTTTAATAGAACAGTTAGTTAATAACAAACTACATACTAAAATTATTATTTTAAATATATTGATATTCATAATATTTATTCCTAATTTATACTATTTTTTTCTTTTTCGATTTATAGAAATTAAAAATTAACAATACAACTCCTATCGTAATAGCAGAATCTGCTATATTAAATATAGGAAATTGATACAATTCATAATGAATAGATATAAAGTCAAACACTGCACCACGTATCACTCTATCTATTAAATTACTCAAAGCTCCTCCAATAATAATTGAGTATCCATAAAAATCTATTAAAGAAATAGCATTAAATAGAGTAAAATACCATATATATCCTATAATTATAGAATTTAATATAATAAAGATTATATTACTATATTGATAGTAGTTGAATAGCCCAAAGCTTATGCCATAATTCCAGCTGTACACAAGGCTAAAAAATTTATTAAGATATAGAAAATATCCATATTGTGTTTTAAGATATGTAACTAGCCATGTTTTTAAGAGTTGATCAATAAATATTATGATAGAAGAAATAAGTAGTATTTTTAAAAATTTTGATAGCACATTAAAAAATATCGTTTGCTAATATAGCAAAACGATACTTTAATTTATATAATTATGCAAAGTATAAAAACCGCCTCTGTGGTGAAATGGCAGACACGACAGACTCAAAATCTGTAGCTTAGTAATAAGCGTGCCGGTTCAACTCCGGCCAGAGGCACCAAATATATAAAATATATATGTATAAATTTTTTTTATTAAACTTTTTGTTATTATTTACTTTATTTGCGTGTAAAAGTACAAAAATTGAGGAAAGCAAAATTTTTCCAGTATTAGATTTATATAATGATGGAAAAAACTTTTTAAAAAAAAGAGATTATAAAGAGGCGGCTGAAAAATTTGGGGAAATATATTTTCAGCATTCCGGCTCTGAAGTTACTCCATACGCAGAATTAATGGAATCATATTCGTTGTTTTTAGCAAAAGAATTTGATGAAGCTATAGATATTCTTGAAAATTTTATTAAATTACATCCGATGCATGAAGATATATCTTATGCTTATTATTTAAGGGCACTCTGTTATTATAATCAAATTGAGAATATATCCCATGCTCAAGAAATAACAGAAAAATCTAAATTAGCTTTAGAAGATGTTGTTAAACGTTTTAATACTACACAATATTTTAAAGACTCCAAATTTAAATTAAATATCGTTGATAATTACCTTGCCGGACATCATATGTATGTAGGTCGCTATTATTTGATAGCTGATAAAAATCCTATTGCGGCTATATCTAGATTTAATGAAATAGCTAAAAATTATAAAGACACACTATATGCACCAGAGGCTTTCTATCGTTTAGCAGAAAGTTATTCTGTATTAGGATTAAACTCAGAAGCTCAAAATTATGCAAATATATTAATAACTAATTTTTCTAAGAGCGAATGGACTAACTATGTTCGTAAATTATCGTATATTAATAGAAATTAATGCTACTTAGTTTAACTATAAAAAATTTTTTATTAATAGAATATTTAGTAATAGATTTTACAGAAAAATTTGTTGCAATTACAGGAGAAACTGGTTCTGGAAAGTCCATGTTAATTGAAAGCTTACTCTTTTGTTTAGGAGGAAAGTCAACAAAGAGCGTTATCCGTATAGGTGCAGATTCTTGTTTTGTTTATGCAGAGTTTAGTATAGTTCCTTCTATTATAGATATACTGACTAAATATTCTATTTCTATAGATGAAAGTATTATTATTAAACGGTGTCAATATTTAAACGGGAAAAGAAAATTTTTTATTAATGATGAAATTGTAAGTACTAAGGTAGTAAATTTGTTAGCAACTGAATTAATTGAAGTTCATGGACAACATAGTTATACAGATTTATTTTCTCAAACAAAACAACTGAACTTAATTGATAATTATGGTGATTTATCAAAAGAAAAACAAAAATTATCACAAATTTTTTGGGATTTATCTAAATTAAAGGATGAATTAAACCAAATTATAGAAAATGAAAACAAATTACACTCAGAGGTAGAATATTTAAAATTCGCATGTAAAGAATTAAGTGAAGCTAATGTAAAAGAGAATGAGGAAGATAGCTTATCCAATGAACGCATAAAATTACAAGCGAAACAAAAAAATTACGATTTAGTACAACATGCATTAGGAATATTGGATAATGGAAATGTTTTAAATTCTATTTCTAAAACTCAACGCATTTTAACTAAAACTAATGAATTTGAAGGTTTAATTGATAACTTAGAACAAGCATATCTATTGATAGATGGAATATTTGAAGTATTAAAATCTTATCAAAGCGAAGATTTAGATAAATTAGATGTTACTGAACAAAGATTGTTTTTTATTAGAAATCTAGCTAGGAAACATAATACTTTATGTCAAAATTTATCTAAAATTCAAGAAGGATATGAAAAAAAATTAACATTAATTTCTAATCAAATAGATATTAAGGATAATTTGTTGAAGCAAATAAAGTTATTACAAGAACAGTACGATGGATTAGCTTTAGAGTTAAGTAAAAAAAGGAAATTATGTTCTTTGCAACTTAAAGAGTTAATTGATAAAGAACTTCAATTTCTAAATATGCCGCATGCTCAATTCTATATTGTATTTTCTATCCTAGAATCAACTATCGCTACAGGATTTGATCGTATTGATTTTCAGGCTCAAATAAATCCAGGAATGCCAATTGTTGCAATATCAGACTCTGCTTCAGGTGGGGAATTATCTAGATTAATGCTAGCTATTAGAATAGTTCTTCTAAAACAATCAGTTAAACAATTAATAATTTTTGATGAAATTGATACTGGAACAAGTGGGGAAGTAGCTAATAATATTGGACACAAGTTAAAATCTTTAAGTAATACTTGTCAAGTAATCGCTATAAGCCATCAAGCTCAAGTAGCGGCTAAAGCAAGTCAGCATATTAAAACATCTAAAGCGCATGATAGTAATAAGACAACTAGTATTTTTATTAATTTGAATTATTACGAAAGAATAGATGAATTATCTAGAATGATGGCTGGAAATAAGGTTAGTGATAATTTTAAACGCAGCGCAGCAGAATTATTAAATACATAAAATTTATATTAAAAATTAAGTTAATGTTTCTAAATTAGTTCCTACTTTAATATCCGCAGTTAACGGAACTTGTAATGAAATTGCATTTTCCATAGATATTTTTAATATATTAGTTACTAAAGTTATTTCTTCTATAGGGACCTCTAGTACGACTTCATCGTGTATTTGAAGAATAATATTACTTTGTGACTTAGATTGGAGCAATTTATTTGATATTGCAATCATTGCTAGTCTCATAACATCAGCAGCACTTCCTTGAATAGGCGCATTAATAGCGACTCTTTCAGCAAAATGTCTTAAATTAGCATCGTTACTGTTAATGTTATTGATATAGCAACGTCTTCCTAGATGGGTAACTACATAATTATGTTGTATAGCAAATTTTTTAGTTGATGTAATATATTCTTTTATCCCTGGATATTTATAAAAGTACTGTTCTATATATTTCTTAGCTTGGTGTACTGGAATATTTAAATGTTTAGATAATCCAAACGAACTAATGCCATATATAACTCCAAAATTAATAACTTTAGCTTTTCTACGATGATCTTGTGTGATCTCTTCAGGATGTAAATTAAAAATTTGACAAGCAGTTTCTATATGAATATCTCTTCCATTTTTAAATGCAGTTATTAAAGTATCAATATTAGCGATATGACTTAGAATTCTTAATTCTATTTGAGAATAATCTGCAGATATTAAAGTATACCCTTTAGGGGATATAAAAGCTGAACGAATTTGATGGCTTTCTACTCCACGAATAGGGATATTTTGCAAATTAGGATTACTTGAACTTAACCTACCAGTAAGAGTATTAGCTGAATTAAAAGTTGTGTAAACTTTATTTGTTAAGGGATTAATTTGTTCTAAAATTCCATCAATATATGTAGTTTTAAGTTTATGTAAATGTCTCCATCTTAATATTAAATCTGCACCAGCGAATCCTAAATTATTTAAATTTTCCAACACTTCTGCACGTGTGCTTAATGATTTATTATTTTTAGCGTTAGGTAACTTTAACCATTCAAATAACACTTCACTCAATTGTTTGGGAGAGGCAAGATTAAACTCTTTTCCACAAATTTTAAAAATTTCATGTTCTAGTTTTGGAATTTCTTTTTGTATCTCAGCTCTCATTGTAACTAAGATTTGAGAATCTACTTTAACTCCTTGTTTTTCTACTTTGTATAAAATATGTGCCAAAGGCAAATCTACTTCATAATATAAATATAAAACTTTATTTTGAAATAATTGTTGTTTAAGGAGTAAGTAAGCTTGATAAATATATTGACTTATATTCCCTATTTGTTTGGTAGTATTACTTGATAATATTTTTTCACTTCCTATTAAGTTAATTATAATATTTACAATATCATACTGTTTTCCAGTAATAAGAGCGTAATACATTAACACAACATCTTCTACAGCGTTAATTATAACATTTGATGTATACTTATCTAATATATGGTATAAATCTTTAAGGTTATGGGTAATTTTTAATATTGAAGAATCTGATAATAGTTTTAGAATAGGTTCTACCCACCAGGACTCATATTTTTCTATAGTAAATATATTTGCTTGCTCATTATTACTTTCATTAGAAATGTTAATAAAATAATATTTTTTAGAATCGTTAGATAGTGCTATTAATGTTAATTTTTTTTGAGATATAATGTATATTATTGATATATAACCACTGTATTTACTATCTTCAATAACTTCTTGTAACACTTGAATAGTATCAATGAATACTAAGTTAGTATCTATATCTTGTTTGATATTTTTGAAATTAAAAATTTTTTGCACTCTAGGAAGCAAAGATTGAAAATTATATTTCAATAGAAATGAATTCAATTGTTCTTGAATTGGCCCTAGCCATAATAATTGATCTTCTGTAATATCAAATTTTATGTCAGTTTTTAAAGATACTAATTTTTGAGACAATAGAACTTCATTAGTATATTTTTTAACGAGCTTTTTATTTCTTTCACTAAATATTTGATCTGCATTAGCGATTATGGACTCTAAGTTGTAAAATTGAGATAACAAAGCGATAGCACCTTTAGGACCTATTCCAGGAATACCAGGAATATAGTCAGCCCTATCTCCGACTATAGCTAAAAAATCTCGTAATTGTTCTGGTTTAATTCCAAATTTATTTTCTACGGCATCAGAATCAAAAAATTTTTCATTAACTGGGTCAAATACCGATGTTTTTTTATCAATTAACTGCATTAAATCTTTATCAACTGAAACTACGATAATAGAATTATTCTCGTTACGAAATTTATGAACTAATGTTGCAATAATATCATCAGCTTCAATATTTTTTTGCTCTAACATTTTTAAATTAAATGCTTGAGTTGCTTCCCTAACTATTGGGAATTGAGTGATTAATGCTTCTGGTAATGGTGGGCGATTGCTTTTATACAAATGGTATAATTCATGTCTAAAATTTTTTCCCCCACCATCAAATACTATGATTATCTTTTTAGGACTAAAATTATTGAGGAGCTTAATAAGCATATTTGTAAATCCATGCACTGCTCCGATAGGCTGATCATTATAACTAGTAAGGGTTGGTTGAGTATAATATCCTCTATAAATAAAACCAGAAGCATCAACGATAATTAAAGGGGATTTTTTAGCTTGTTCCATATTTTGATAATATTAATGAAAGTTAATTTCAAGAGAAGTTAATATTAATTCTTCAAGCGTATTCATAATAGTATAATTTTTATCAGTGTCATGCGTATATCCTAATAAATGTAAAATAGAATGAACCAGTAAATGAGTTAAATGGTTTTCAAAACTTTTATTTTGTTGTATAGCTTCTTTTAAAATTGTTTCATATCCAAATGCTATATCCCCTAAATACATATAATTTTTTACAAAATTTGAATCAAATCTATTAGGAAAGGATAAAACATTTGTAGGAGTATTTTTATTGCGAAATTTCTTATTTAATTGACATATTTCTTTATCATTAGTAAATAGTATACTCAATTCTAAAAGGTGGACTTGTTTTAAATTAGGAATATAATCTATAATCCTAATTAATATTTTTTTTATATAATTTTGTTCAAAGGTATGGATGTGTTGTTGCCATTTACTATTGGATAAATTAATTTCTATATTAATATTCATATATTATGTCAGAAGGATCTGAAGATAAGGAATCAAAAACTGAACAGCCTACTCCAAAAAAGCTTGAACAGGCCTTAGAAAAAGGCGATATTATTAATTCTCGAGAAGTTACTAACTTTATAGCATTAGTTGGTTTAACAATTTTTAGTGTTTTAATCACGCCATTTTTTAGTATAAAAATTGTTGAAAATTTAAAATTTTTAATATCCAATGCAGGCACTTTTAGAAGGGGTATACTCATATTTATATTTTCAGATGTTGTATTAAAAACATTTTTATATTGTACTCCTTTTTTTATCATGGTAATGATTTTACCTATAATTTCTAATTTTATTCAACAAGGGCAAATTATTTTCTCTTCTGAGAAACTTAGCTTTGATTTATCACGTCTTTCTATATTAAAAGGATTTCAAAGAATTTTCTCTCTCAAAGGCTTAATGGAATTATTAAAAGGAGTAGTTAAAATATCTATCATTGGAGTAATTATATATCTTGTTATTTCTTCTGATATAAAACAATTAAAACTTTATCAAGATTTTTATTTAGGTAAAATAATAAGCCAATTGCATACAATAATAATACATATTATATTCTATGTTACACTAATTGTCCTAATTATTGCTGTTATTGATTATCTTTATCAGAGGTATGAATATTTTAAATCATTACGTATGACAAAAGAGGAAATTAAAGATGAATATAAACAAATTGAGGGACATCCAGAAGTTAAACAACGAATTAGATCCTTACGAATGCAACAAGCCCAAAAACGTATTTTAAAATCCGTGCCTACAGCTAATGTTGTAATTACCAACCCTCAACATTTTGCAATAGCATTAAAGTATAATATGGATACTATGAATGCTCCTCTTGTAATTGCGAAAGGAATGGATTTAATTGCATTAAAAATTAGAGGATTAGCTGAAGAAAATAATATTCCTATAGTAGAAGATCCACCATTAGCACAAGCTTTATACAAAGAAGGAGAAATAGATAAAGAAATTCCTTTCCATCACTATGAGGCAGTAGCAAAAATAATAAGCTATATTTATTCTATGAAACAAAATAAATATAGAAAATGATTAAAATTTCCGCTTCTATATTATGCGCTAATTTTGCGTTTTTAAAAGAAGAAATTATGAATTTAAATACATCTGGTGCAGATATGATCCACATAGATGTGATGGATGGTCATTTTGTTCCTAATATTACGATAGGACATGAAATTGTTAAATCTATAAAGCCTTTCTCTAAATTACCATTAGATATTCATTTAATGGTAGATGCTCCTGAAAATCAGATTAAAAATTTTGTGGATAGCGGTGCTGATATTATAACAATCCATCCTGAAACAACTAAACATGTTGATAGAATTATAAGTTATATAAAATCTTGTGGGATTAAAGCAGGAATTGCATTATTACCAACGTCTTCAATAGAAATAATAGATTATTTGATTGATAAAATAGATTTAATTTTAATTATGACTGTAAATCCTGGATTTAGTGGTCAAGTATTTATTAATAGTCAACTAAACAAGATTAAACTTGTTGCAAAAAAAATTGATCATTATAATATTGAATTATCAGTAGATGGGGGAATTAATTTTGACACTGCTCAATATGCTATACGAGCAGGAGCTGATGTTTTAGTAAGTAGTTCATATATTTATAAAAGTGAAAATATGCTAAGCAATATTTTACAATTAAAAACAATTAATAAAATAAGATAGTATGCTTAGTAGTTTAGAGTTATTACAGTTTCTTGTTGTAAGAATTAGTCATGAGTTAGCCGGAACTTTAAGCGCAGTTAATCAAGGAGTAGATATTTTAGAAAAGTATAGTAATGTTGATCTAAAACAAAAATCTATGAATTTGATTAAAATTAGCAACGAAAGCGCGATAATTCGACTACAACTTATAAGAAGTATGTATGGTGTTGATAAAATCAATGACCAAGCGGATATCAGAGAAACAGCAAAATTAATGCAAGGCTTTTTAAAAGATAGTAAAATTGAATTGATTTTTGATTCAAATCAATATGTTAATTGTAATTGGATTACAGGTAAAATTGAAAAATTACTTTTATGCATATTCACTATAGCTTATTATAATACAATTTATGGTGGAAAAATTAGAGTAAATTTTTTTGAAATAGAAAATTACTTTCAAATGAAAGTTAGTATTATAGATACTAAAGGATTAAAAATAAATAAAGAATGGAATGATATTTTAAATGGGGATGTTAATGTTCCTGAAATTGATATTATCAATGCACATATCTTTTATACTAAATTTTTACTTGGAAAATTAAAATTAATAATACAAGAAGAAGAGAACTCTATTAGTTACATTGTAAATATTCCAAGATAAAGTTGACATTGGATAAAGAATGAGAATATCATTCTTCTTATATTGAAAGCAAAAATTATTTAATAGGAGTGTAGCTCAATTGGCTAGAGCGTCGGTCTCCAAAACCGAAGGTTGCGGGTTCAATTCCTGTCTCTCCTGCCATAGGCCAGCCAGATGGCAGTTTCGATAAATATTGCTACAGTAAAATCCCAACGCAATCTTTTTTAACTCTTTAAATCTATTGTCATAAAGTTATAAGGGAACTGAACTTATATATAAAAAGTGATATTGCTATAGTATAGCCAGTTTGTTCAGTATAATTTTCTAGTCTTTTATAAAATCTAAAATAGAGATAAGATATTATGTTAATTTTTTATTAAAAAAACTTGATGTTATTAATTTATAGTAATATCCTTATATATATTTAACAAGTTTGTAGAATAATTTATAATTAAATAAAAAAAGAGTCTCGTATGAGTAAATATGTTAATAATGAGCATATGAAATGGAGAAAACGATTGAATTTATTAAGGATCACCCTAAAGAAGTTTGTAAAGTTGGCAAAACTGTAGCAGAAATAGGAGTTGCAGCAGCGGCGGCTGCAGTAGGCGGAAAGTTTGCGGGTGCAGCCGTTGGAGTTATAGGGGAAAAAATTATTGATCATACCATAGATTGCTCAGGAAAAGATAGCGTAGGGAGTCATGATCATGATTGCATCATTATATAAGTTATCGAAGATAATAGTTTTTTTATATTAAATAAAAAATGGTTAGAGCTTATGCAAAAGTATTTAAAGTTATAATATTTTTGCGTAAGTATTTTACTCTATTATGTTTTGACATGTTCTTAATGGTTAATATCAACAACATTTAAATTTTTGACTAATATTGGATTTAGATTCTTTCTATTAAAATTTAAATCTGTAAACCTCTTCTCTTAGGAAGAAGATGCAAAATTTTTTTGGGATTTAAATAATGATTTTCGAGTATAAGAGAATATCGTAACCAATCTTCCAAAGAAAAATTTTACTATTGAATTTTTAACTGATGTTGATAATAATATATATATGCTTGATGGATATACTATCTCTGTATATTGATACTCTTCCTTGTAGGAAAATTTTCTTAAGCTATAGCACTTCACTATTTATGGTGAGGATATCACTAAATTTACATTACCTATATGATAAGAAACACCAAAATATATAAGTATTATAATCAAGTTAAACAAGAAACTCAAAGAGTAGTATGGCCTACTAGTAAAAGCTTAATATCGTCAACAATAGTTGTTTTAGTTGCTATAGTAATTACAAGTATAATTTGTTTGTTTGTAGATTATGGTATTCATGCTATCATTAATTTTTTTCTTAAATTAGGTAAATAGAAGTGGTGTATCAATGGTATATTATACATACTAATGCAGGAGCAGAACGTAAAATAAAAGAAGATATTCTAATTCAAGCTACAAAAAGAAACATGGGGAGTATATTTAACAATATCGTGATTCCATCAATTCAAGTTCCTGGAATTCTAAGAGGGAAACATGTAAATGTGGAAAAAAAGTTAATGCCTAGTTATATTCTTATTCACATGGAAATGAATGATGAAAGTTGGCATTTAGTAAGTAGTATTCCAAAAGTAACTGGATTTTTAGGAAATAATTCACCTAAATCTATTCCAGAGGATGAAGTAAAAAAAATTTTAAATCGCTTGCAAGAAAAAGCAGAAGAAATATCTTCACATACTAGTTTTGAGATAGGGGAAACTATAGAAGTAGTAGATGGGCCTTTTGATTCTTTTGTGGGTACTATAGAGGAAATTGATAATGAAAAATCCAAATTAAAAGTATCGGTAACTATTTTTGGACGATCAACTCCAGTAGAATTAAATTTTAATCAAGTTAAAAAAAAGTAAAATTAGAAACGTTCAAATTTTAATGTTGAGTTTTATAACGGGAGCAGATAGGATTAATTAACTGCTCTTGAAAACATATCTAAAGCTGTGTATAGAGTTATTCATTATGGATAATTTAAAAGGTGTAGTAGGTGTTGTTAGCACATAAATAAGTTTATAAAAGCGACAACTTTAATTTTTATGAATTTAAGCACAATATCTATAGCATATACGGCCCTTACTTGAAAAATTGGTATACTCGTCAAACTTTCCTTCAAATACTACGGAAGCAACAATCTTACCTTCACAAAAGCCCAGTAATCGTATAACTCTTTTCTTGTATCGATATACTTTTGCACTATAACTATGTTCTCCTTTTACTCGATGTTCAAGTTTTTAAAATTTATAATAACATTATTTTTGAAATTTTGTCTCTAGTATTTAGTATTAGGCTATAGCGCAGCATACTTTTGGTATGTGAGCAACGCAGCTCTCAAGCAATAACGCCAATTTTTGAAGTGTAACAAGTTATAGTATCAAAATTTAATTACTAGAGTACCAGCTACTTTATCATGTAATCCTTGTTTTTTTTCACTGAATACGATAAATAACATTCCAATAATAATTGTAGGTAAAAATAAAAATCGTATTATTCCTTGCCAAATTGTTATATTATTATAAGTATCTACATCCACTATCTTAATACGCAGTAAATATTTTCCTACTGTAGTAGCAAAACGTCTCCACATAAAGACAAAATACCCCATCATAGATAATATTTGTATAAATGCCATGATACAAAAATATTTTAAATACCTGAGTTCTGTAAAATTGATATTTCCAAATGTATTTTTAAACTCTTCATTTGATAACAATATTTTATTTATATGATACTCTGGAAAATATATCGATAATAATTTTACAGATAAGAATGACATTACAGGATTAAGGACAATAACTAATAATGTTAAATCTATCACTGTAGCAAATAATCGAGATGTTAATTTAGGGTAAAGTATTTGTTTTTTCATGTAAAAATTTAAAAATTTATTGCTTTTCTATCTACATCTAATGCAGCTTCTTTAATTGCTTCTCCTAAAGTTGGATGCGGATGACAAATTAAGCCGATATCATCAGTAGATGCATAAAATTCCATAGCTACCGTAACTTCATTAATCATAGTTCCAGCTTCTGGACCTATTATATGCGCACCTAAAATTTGATTAGTTTTTTTATCAGCTAAAATTTTTACAAACCCTTCAACTTCTCCTATCGTTTTAGCTTTTCCGTTTGCTAAAAATGGAAATTTTCCTTTTTTATATTCTATTCCAGAAGCTATTAATTCTTGTTCATTCTTTCCTACTGTAGCTATTTCTGGAGAAGTATATACAACACTTGGCATGGTATTATAATTTACCAATCCATGTAAATTCATCATGTTTTCAACAGCAGCTATACCCTCTTCCGAAGCTTTATGAGCAAGCATTGGCCCCTTAATTACATCTCCAATAGCATAAATATTACTAACTTTAGTTTGATATTTATCATTAACAATTATACATCCTTTACTATCTACTTTAATATCAAGTTTATCGAGATTTAAATTAGCGGAATTAGCCATTCTTCCAACTGAAACTAGAACGACATCACTTAATAGTATTTGCTCTTTATTGCCATCAAATATAGTTATTATCGCGCTATTATTTTGTTGTTTTACACTTAAGACTTTGCTATTTAATAAAAATTTCATGCCTTGAGCTGTTAAAATCTTTAATAACTCTTTACTAATATCACTATCTAGTAATGGAATTATAGAATCAGAAGCTTCAATAACAGTAACTTCACTTCCTAGACGTCTCCAAACAGACCCCAATTCTAATCCAATATACCCTCCTCCAATAACAATCATCTTGGGAGGAACACTAGATAAATCTAACGCACCAGTTGAAGATACAATAATTTTTTCATCAATACTAATGTTTGAAATAGATATTGGTAATGATCCTGTAGCAATTAAAATATTTTTACCGGTAATATGTTTTACATTTCCTTCATATTCTACTAATACGGTGTTATTGTCTACTAAAGAAGC
Organism: Rickettsiaceae bacterium; assembly: GCA_963676335.1. GTDB lineage: Bacteria > Pseudomonadota > Alphaproteobacteria > Rickettsiales > Rickettsiaceae. Next base: position 349,949 of record OY781057.1, on the reverse strand, counting down.
TTTGCCAATAATTTTAGTTACTTTATTTTTATTAAATAACATCTCAATACCAATACATAATTCTCTAACCACTTTATTCTTTTGAGATATCATAGTAGCTAAATCCAATTCAAAATGGCCTTTGATCCCTATATTACTAAAATATTTATTAGCATGTTCATATTGTAATGAATAATGTAATAAAGCTTTAGACGGAATACAACCAATATTTAAGCAAGTACCGCCTAAAGAAGTATTTTTTTCTATACATGCTACTTTCATTCCCAATTGAGTCGCTTTAATTGCAGCAGTATATCCACCCGGACCACTACCTATTACAATAAGATCATAGTTCATAAAGATAAAAAGTTTTATTAAGAATATTTTAAGATGAAATTTATAATTTTTCCATTAAAATAAATAATTAATTTCCATTAAAGTTTAAATCTTGAATACTTTCTCCCATTAAATCAACAATATTTTCATTATGTTTTTGCATTGGATTAATAAATTCATAATCCAAATCTTCTGTTTCTTTATTTTCCATTATCAGTGGTTTATCTGGATTAAGATATTTATACCCTTTCAACCCAAACTCCACAAAATTTCCAAAAATTTTATCGTATAACCAAGAAAATACTCCATGGGAAGAAGATTGTATAGTTTTAGAATCTATATAGCTCTTAGCTATTTTCTCTAAAGTTATATCATTTTGGATCATTTCTATTAACAAATCAGATATTGGTTCTAATAAAATGTTACTTTTAACTAAGACCTCTTCTATATTTTTTGTAATAGATATTACAGATTCAAAATTAATGTTATCTATTGTTGAATCTAATTTAATTACTATATTTTTTACTTCTTCAAAAATTTTTGCAGTAACACTTTTATCCTCTAACGAAGCATTATTTAATTTAAGTATTGCTTCTTCTACTTTTTTAAAAGCTGATATTGTAGAATCAAGATTTTTTAATTCATTTAAGAAAAACTTAAAAAAATCAGAAAAAGAGTTTTCATTGTTTGGTATTTTTAATTTATCACATATCTCATCTAATACTTTATTATCTTTTATAAACTCATTCCATATTTTTTGATTGGAAATAAAAGTCTTAAATCCATCTGTAAGAGTTGTAGGCCATTCTGTTGCACTTTCGATTGTATATTTTCCGATATTTACTCCTTTAAGTATGTTTGTTATAGAATGGATTTCAAAACTATATGCCATATAATCTTTTATCGTTGGATTAAAAGACTCTTGCGGTAAAAAAGATATTTTATTTACTGGAATATCAGGGTTGATTCGAGTTCCGCAAGTGTTGATAATATTTGGGGATGTGTAATAAAAATAAATAGGCATTGTCTTAATAATAGAATTATTATCAGGATACTGTTTATTAAATATTTCTAAAGCACCAGGAGAATCACATACCATTGTTACTAATTTAATATTTAAAAATTTTTCACTATACCTATGACAACACTGAGTTAAAAACCCTCCTAATGAATGCCCAGTTTGTAGAAAATTACATTCTGGATTTTCTTTTACTGTTTCTAAAAAAAAATTTAATGCATCGTTGTATTGACTCGGCATAGTTTTAAATAATATCTTCCCATCTGCAAAATAATCAGTTGTCAAGGCGTTCCATATTTCTTTATATGAAGAAGCTTGGAACAATTCTGAAAAGCTAAAATCTGTACCCCTATGAACTATTAATACCATAGTATTTTTTGGATTTTTAAAAGCAGCTCCAAAATATCCAGAATCTTTATTTAAATCACATGTCTTAATATGATTCCACAATAAATTTTTAGCAATTTCGTCCATACTTTCAGGATTATAAATTGCAGAATTCATTTGCAAAACAACCTTTAGTTTATCTAAACTGAGAGCAGTTTTTGTATTTTCAATTGTTTTCATTTCAATACTATAGTTAATTTTATTATTAATAGTATCTATCTCCGATTGCTTTATCAAGTATTAATTGAGTGGATAAACTATATTAATAGTAACTTGATCGTTACATATTTTAAATCCCTCAGGTGCAAATATTGTTGTATATATTACACAATCTGAAGCTGTAACGTATTTAAGATCTTGAATCAGATCATTATTTAGCAAGCAAGAAGAATCAATTTCTAAACATTTTATCGGTGCTTTTACTGATAGCCTATATTGCGCTTTAGCTTTTCGGACTAATGATAAAACCTCAATCATCAAATTACCTTGAGATAACATTTCTTTTTCATCTGTTATTGGAATTCTATTAGGCCACATGCATCTCTGATGAATAGATTTATTAGTAGTTTCTGACTTTGCAAATAAAATTTGGAATATTTCTTCTGTAATATAAGGTAAAAATGGTGCTAATAATTTTAAAATGTTTAATAGTACATGATATAGTGTAAAAACAGAACTATCATGTCCATAAGTATCCTTATTATATATTCTTTGTTTTATAATTTCCAAAAAATTATCACAAAAATCTTTCCAAAAAAAAGATTCTATTATTTCTAACGCTAAGGAATAATTATAATCACTTAAATAAGTAGTTGCACTTTCTATTACATTATTTAATTTTGCTAATATCCATAAGTCAGTACTATATAAGTCTTGATTAATTTTAAGTAAATTTTTTAATGGTAACTCGCTAAAATGTATGTTAGCAAATTTAGCAGAATTCCATAACTTATTAATTAATCGCTTACCATTATGCATTACATCATCGCTATAAACAGTATCTACTCCTAATCTAGAATTAGCTGCCCAATATCTTACAACATCAGCTCCATATTGATCTAACATTTTTTCTGGATCAATAATATTTCCTTTAGATTTAGACATTTTGCTTTTATCTTGAGATAAACACCATCCACTAATCATAAGATTTTTCCATGGAAGAGAGTTTTCATGTAGATAAGATTTTAAAATACTGCTAAAGGTCCAAGTTCTAATAATTTCATGTGCATGAGTCCTCAAATCTGCAGGGAATAGTTTTTTATGTCTCAAATAATCAATTGAAAATTCTTTATTAATAGCTTGACTATTAATTTGCGGAGTAACAGAGCTTGTTGCCCAAGTATCAAATATATCTAATTCTGGCTCAACTTCCTCTTTGCTATAGCCTTCTGGTAATGTACTTATTGGATCGATAGGTAAATTGTTAATTTTTGCAAAAATAATCTTTCCTTCTTCTCCTTTCCTTTTAGAATACCATACTGGAATAGGAACACCAAAAAATCTCTGTCTACTAATACACCAATCCCAAGATAAACTTTGTATCCAAATATCTAATCTGTGTTTCATATGCGTTGGAAACCAGTTAATTCTATTAGATAACTCTAATAATATTTTTTTGTGTTCAAGAGATTTGATAAACCATTGAGGTGTCAAAAGTATCTCTAACGGAGCACCAGAACGTTCTGCACATTTAACGACATGAGTTATATTTGTTTGTTTAATTAAAAGATTATTATCTTTCAAAAGTACTAAAATTTTTTCCCTTGCTTGATTAACTTTTAGCCCAATTAAATCTTTTAAAAAGTTTGTTTCTTCTATATTTTCTGGATTAATGATTTTTCCTTGTTTATCTATAATAACACGACTTGATAAGTTATATTTACGCCACCACATTACATCAGTAATATCTCCAAAAGTACAACACATTACTATACCAGTACCTTTTTGAATATCTACATTTTCATCAGCCAAGATAGGAACTTTAATTTTGAATAGTGGTGTAATAGCATATTCTCCTACGAGATTCTGATATCTGCTATCAGCAGGATTAACAAAGATTGCAACACATGCTGGTAATAGTTCTGGTCTAGTAGTTGCTATACTAATTTTAGCTCCATTTAACAATTCAAAATATATATCATTCATAATGGAAGACTTTTCTTTATCTTCTATTTCGGCCTGAGATAGCGCAGTTTGATCTACTGTATCCCATAGCACAGGTTGATTTCTACGATAAATTTGCCCCTTCTCTACTAAATCTAAGAAGGACAATTGCGATATTTCCTTTACTAAAGGACTAATCGTTTGGTATTCTAAACTCCAATCAAATGAAAACCCTATTGTATTAAACAGGTTACGAAATTTTTCTTCTTCTTCTAGAATCACTTCATAACATATTTTAATAAATTCTTCTCTGGAAAAATTTAAAGCATTAATATTCTTTTTTTTTTGAACTAATCTTTCTGTAGGAAGTCCATTATCATCGAATCCAATTGGATAAAAGATATTTTTTCCTAACATGCGTTGAAAACGTACTATAAAATCCGTATGACTATAACTAAAGATATGCCCTAAATGTAATTGACCAGATACTGTTGGAGGAGGCGTGTCCACTACAAAAGTTTCTTCTCTTGATTCAGTTTCATTCCATTTATATACTTGCAAGTCTTTCCAATATTTTTGCAATTTTTCTTTAATTGATTTAAAATCATATTCTTTGGATAATTGACTCATATAAAGTATTTAGTTAAGATAATTTAAACACCATAACATACATATGTTATATAGTAAATTATAGAAGTCTTTAATAAAGAGTGATATGAAAATAAATAATGAGTTCAGTAATTATTGTAATACAATAGACCAATATTTAACCTTAATTAGATCCTATCTTTGACGTACATTCTTTACAAAAAAAAATACATGAATTAAATCAACAAGAATTAAAAAAAGATTTATGGAATAATCCGTTAGAAGCTCAATTAATATTTAAAGAAAAAAATATAATTGAAAAAAAAATAAATACGTATTCAAAATTAGAACAGACGTATCAAGATAGTTTATCATTAATTGATGTTCTTGCTACAGACGATTTCGAACTAATATCTCAATTACATCAGGATTTTAAGAAATTAGAAATAGATATTAAAAATTTTTCAACAGAATGTTTATTCTCTGGAGAAAATGACAGTAATAATTGCTTTATTGATATTAACTCTGGCGCTGGTGGTACAGAAAGTGATGACTGGGCAAGTATGCTCATGAGAATGTATTTGCGATTTTCTCAAAAATTAAATTTTAAAAGTGAAATTATAAATATATTAGACGGAGAAACAGCTGGTATAAAATCTTGTACTATTAAAATATCTGGACACAATGCTTATGGATGGCTAAAAACAGAATCAGGAGTGCATCGATTGGTGCGTATATCTCCATTTAATGCTAATGGTAAACGCATGACTAGTTTTGGAAGTATTTGGGCTTATCCAGAAATAGAAGACAGTATCAATATAGTATTAGAAGATAAGGATCTAAAAATTGATACATATCGCTCTTCAGGAGCTGGAGGACAGCATGTTAATACTACAGATTCTGCAGTGCGTATAAAACATATTCCAACTGGAATTGTTGTGCAATGTCAAAATAATCGCTCCCAACATCAAAATAAAGATGTAGCTATAAAAATGTTAAAAGCTAAACTCTATCAAAAAGAATTAAAAAAACAAGAATCAGACACATTACAAGAAAATTCTATTAAAACAGATAATAGTTGGGGACACCAAATTCGTTCCTACGTTCTACAACCTTATCAAATGGTTAAAGATTTGAGAACGGATTTTACTCATACCAATCCTATAGAAGTTTTAGATGGGAATTTAGAAGAATTTGTTTTTTGCAGCTTATCTAAAAAAGTTAGTAACGTTAGATAATAGATAAAAAAAATTTATTGACTTTTATGAAAAATTTAAGCTGGTTTGAGACAAGTCAAGAAAATATTCAGCACGTTTCTACAGAAATATGGCTAATATAGCTAAAGATGTATCCGAAACATTAGCTAATACTATACAGTACTAGGTTGTCAAGCACTAACTGGAGTAGCAACTTATGAGATGCTATCTGGGGAAAAGTTTTTACTGGGTTACGCTTTTACAAATTTTTTACTTGATGTTCAAGTTAGAAGAAAAAAAACTTGAACATCGAGTTATAGCGCCATAAATAAATCCAAAATTGGGTCGTATATTATTTTTTATTTCAAAGACACAACTTTGAGTTATAATTAAATTATTATTTAAATTTTAAATAGAGAATTTTATGTCAAAAAACACAGATCCTGATCAAATGACAAAGATAGAAAAGAAGGAAGCATTAGAAAAACATTTTAAACAAACTGTCCCTGTTCCAGAAGATGAATTTAAAAAGTATATATCAACAAATAGTAAAATATGTAAAAAAACTATTGGGACACGGAACAGAGAAAAAACTTGTAAATACTAAAATTTTACAAATATTTAAAGTATATACGTCTAATTCAAATAAAAGAGGAAACCTAAATCAAAACCCATCAAAAAACAAAAAAAAATCTACTCAAATGCCAAATTTTTGAAGTTTGTCGAGTAAATAGCGTTAATGAAAGAACATTAACGCTAAAAAATTTTGATTACATCATACTATAGCCGCCATTAACATCAATGGTTGCTCCAGTAATAAACCCAGCTTCTTCTGAAGCTAAAAATAATACAACACGCGCAACTTCCTCAATTTTTCCTAAACGCCCCACAGGAATTTGTTTAACTATATTATCTATAATATCAGGAGCTATTTTAGCTACCATTTCTGTATTAATATATCCAGGAGCTATACTGTTAACAGTAATATTTTTATTAGCTGATTCTTTCGCAAGTGCTTTAGTAAACCCTAAAATTCCAGCTTTTGCTGCAGAATAATTGGCTTGTCCAGCTTGTCCAATTTTTCCATTAACAGAACTAATATTAATAATTCTTCCGTATTTTTGTTCTCTCATTTTATTGATAACAGCGCTACACATATTAAAACAAGAGCTTAAATTAATATGGATTACTGTCTGCCAATCTTCAATACTCATTTTATGGAGCATTTTATCTCTAGTAATTCCAGCATTATTTACAAGAATGCTAACATTTTGTTGATATTTTCGCTCTATTTCTTTTATAGCATTGACACATCCTTCATAATCTGAAACATCCCACTTTTTTATATCAATATTGTGTTGTTTGCTAAATTGCTCTGCTAATGATTCTTCCGTTAAATAATTAGCAATAACTTTATATCCTGCTTTTTGCAAACTGATTCCTATAGAAGCTCCTATCCCTCTAGTCCCTCCTGTAACAATAGCTAATTTTGTCATTTTTTATTTACTTTTTATATTAGAACCTGATACTTGATTTGAACTATTACTCATTGAATGGTTAGTAGATTTTTTTAACATATTAAAGAGATCATTGTTTATTTTATGCATTTCTTGTAAAAATTGTTGCATAACAGATACAACATTTTCTAAAGAATGTTGTATAAGCTTTTGTTGATTAGATAAAAATTGCTCTTGTGTGTGACTATCAAGGAATTCTTTTGCTGCATTTAATGCTTCCTTAGATTGCTTTTGCACATACTCTACTTGTTGATCTAAAATATTTTTAGCATGTTCAGATACAACTTGATAAGTTTCATGTTTAATAGGATTACAGCAATTATTTTGGTCATATATTTTTGTAAAATAAGTAAATGAATTAGGTACAGTCATGATTTTCCAAAAGTCATAAGGTGTATTCATCATAATTTTTCTCACTTTTTAGATAACATTATTACTTAAATAATAATCAACCTGAAGTTAAAAAACAAGTGCTAGATTAATTTAAAACAAAAATTTTATTTTTTCTAATTTTTATCGGTTTTAAATACTGCTATAAATGCTGATTGTGGAATTTCAACATTTCCTATAGAACGCATTTTTTTCTTACCTTCTTTTTGTCTTTCTATTAATTTACGTTTTCTTGTAATGTCTCCACCATAGCATTTAGCTAATACATCTTTACGTAATGGTTTAATACTTTCTGATACTATCACATGATTATCTATAGCAGCTTGGATAGATATTTGAAACATTTGTCGAGGAATTAACTCTTTTAATTTCTGACAAATCTTTTGACCTTTTTTATATGCTTGAGATTTAGGAATTATGATTGATAATGCCTCTACTACTTGCTTATTAACCAAAATATTTAATTTTATTAAATCCCCCTTTACATAAGAATCAAATTTCCAATCAAAACTAGCGTACCCTTTAGACAAAGACTTTAATTTATCATAAAAATCAAAAGCTATTTCATTTAATGGGAGCAAGTATACCAACATTATTCTATCTCCAAGATGAATAAGTTCTATTTGTCGTCCTCGCTTATCACTACATAAGGATAAAATATTGCCCAAATGCTGCTCTGGTACAATAATTGTAGTTTTAACCCATGGCTCTTCTATATAGTCGATATGGTAAGGGCTAGGTAAATCTGATGGATTGTGTATTACTATACTTTCGCCATTTTTCGTATGAGATAAATAAATTACATTTGGAGTAGTAACTATCATATCTAAGTTGAATTCCCGTTCTAACCTTTCTTGAATTATTTCTAAATGCAACAATCCTAAAAAACCACATCTAAAACCAAATCCTAATGCTACAGATGTTTCAGGTTCATATTGAAAACTTGAATCATTTAGCTTTAATTTTTCTAATGATTCTCTTAATCGTTCAAATTGAGTAGCGTCTGTTGGGTATAAACCACAAAACACAACTGGCAAATGAGATTTAAATCCAGGTAAAGAAGAACTACAAACATTAGCATACTCAGTAATAGTATCACCTATTTTACAATCACTTACTTGTTTGATGTTCGCTGTTATAAAACCAATTTCTCCAACAGTTAGTTTATTAACTATTTGTTTTTTCGGAGTAAAACAACCAACCTTTTCAACTACATATGTTGCTCCTGTAACCATCATTTTAATGCGCAATCCTTTTTGGACAGTGCCATCAACTATTCGTACTAAAATAATAACTCCTAAATATACATCATACCAGCTATCAATCAATAAAGCTTTTAATGGTTCAGAATATTGCCCCTTAGGATAAGGAAGTTTAAAAACTACAGCTTCTAAAAGATCCCTTATTCCTATCCCATTTTTTGCCGAAATCAACAAACTATCTTTTGCGTCTAATCCTATTACTTTTTCAATTTCTTCTTTCACTTTATCTGGGTCTGAGGCAGGTAAATCTATTTTATTTAAAACTAAAATAATTTCATGATTATTGTCAATAGCAATATACACATTAGCTAATGTTTGCGCTTCTACCCCCTGGGTAGAATCAATAACTAATAACGATCCATCACATGCAGCAAGAGATCTACTAACTTCGTATGCAAAATCAACATGTCCTGGGGTATCTATTAGGTTTATTTGATAAATATTCCCATCGCTAGCTTTATACAATAACCTAACCGTTTGAGCTTTAATCGTAATTCCTCGCTCTCTTTCTATATCCATAGAATCGAGAACTTGATCTCTCATCTCTCTAGCTTCTAAACCGCCGCAATATTCAATTAACCTATCTGCTAATGTAGACTTTCCATGATCTATATGAGCAATTATTGCAATATTGCGAATTTTATCCTTATCAATAGACATTTCTAGTTTCCAGAATTATAAATCAGCAGCATTAGATGTTAAAAAATCACTAATCCCTTGAGAAGTTTCTTGTATACCAGCTTTTCCCTTTACCCAACCAGAAGGACAAACTTCTCCATGTTCTTTATAATGATCTATAGCATCAATAATTCTTAAAAATTCATCAATATTTCTACCTAAAAAAATGTCATTAATAGACATATATCTAACAATGAAATCTTCATCTATAATAAAAGTACCACGTAAAGCAATTCCCTCTTCAGATAAAACATTATAACATTGAGAAATTTTTTTATTTAAATCCGATACTAGAGTAAAACATATATTTCCAATTCCACCATTTTTATAAGATTTATTTTTCCAAGCCAAATGAGAAAAGTGAGAATCTACACTAATACCAATTATTTTAGTATTGCGAGTTGCAAATTCCCCTAACCTATTATGAAAAGCTAAAATTTCGGAAGGACATACAAAAGTAAAGTCTAATGGATAAAAAAACAAAACACACTTATACCCTTTAATACTTTCCTTCAAATTGAATTTTATTTCAATTTTATTATCTGCCATAATAGCACTTGATGTAAAATCTATAGCTGAATTTCCTACTAACATAAATAATTTACCTTTAAGCTATTAATAACGCATTTATTTTAAAATTAGTTAAACACTGATCTACAAGCTTTTCAACAGTTTCTTTTTGTATTTTAACATCAACAATTTCTTTTTCATCTATATATAATTTCAAGTCTTGTTTTTTTACATGTTCAAACATTTTCACTATTAATGAATCCCTATCATTTGTTTCATCTAAATATGATAGTAAAAACTTATCAAAAAGATTGATATTTATAATTTCATTAAGCTCATTTGTAACCCATAATTTATTTTCACCTAAATATTGAAGTTGCATTCTTACTAAATCAGATACTTTGGGTTTTTCAGAAACTTTATAAATATAACTAACAGGATCAGCTACAATGTTAACAAAACCTTTAAACATTAAATTCAGCATATTAGCATCTAGCTGGTCTTTAATTTCACTTAACTGCACTTTTTTTAATTTTTTCATTGCTAATTTTGCAATTTCTTCTAAAGATAAAAAATTATTTACATTTTCACTAAACACATATAAGATAGCCTTCATAATTGGATTAGTAGTTCCAATATTGTTATCTTTATTTCCTTTGTAATAAAAATTAATATTTTTATCTACTTGATTAATATTTTCTTCACTTTCAGGCACTTCTGCTACAAGATGTATTCCTAAATTAAATTTATCAAGGGTTCGTGGATATAAAGAACGATTTATTGGCATATTTTTATTACATAATAGAGTACATCTAAATCTTCTATTACTGATAAAATCCATATATTGCTCAGTTCTGACAATATCATTAATGGTACTTAATTCTTGCACAACCTTTTGAGGCATATTTCCTATATACATAGTATTAAAATTTACATCAGCTAAATATTCTAAGTTTTGCTCCCTAGCTTTTTTAATGAATTCATTAAAATATGGTTGATAATTATTTTCCACAAGATATTCTCCAAAAATATAACTATCCTCTTTACTAGATAATTGTTTAGCTTCTTGCTTTAAAAATGTAGCATAAGGACTTTGACTTCCTTCTAATGCATCAGTAACAAAATTTAGAAACAATCTTGCTTGTGTAATTTTATCTTTAACATTTTCAAACATGCCCCCATGGAAATTCATCATATCTCTAATGGTATTACCCATATTCCAACCAGGTTTAATATTATAGCTGATATAAGCAATTCCATTTGGAGATAGATTATTATTCGCGATTTTAATAATTTTTTCTCTAACTACTTCAGGAACCCAAGAAAATACTCCATGACATATTATATAGTCAAATTTCCCCCAAGAATCGTCTATATCCATAATATTAAAAGCCTTTAATTCTAGGTTTTTAATTCCAAGAGATTGCAATTTTTCTAATCCATGATCTATCTCTATTTGAGATAAGTCTATACCTATCGTATGTGATTTAGGATAACTATTTGCAAAGCGCATAACATTACTACCACTAGAACATCCTAATTCTAATATTCTAGCGGTTTCAATAGGAGGAGCATCTGCACCAAACAGCAATCCTACTGTTCTTAGGTATTCAGGTCTAGTGTTTGTAAATGGATAACTTATGTATGGTACAACATCATATTCAAATTTTTTTTCTACTACTTTAGATAATTCTATTTTAAATTTTTCTGACATATATTTTATTCTCCTTATTAAAATTCATTTTTAATGAAAATATTAAATTATCACTAAACTAAGAAATAAGCTAACCCTAAAAAAGTAAAAAATCCACATAAATCTGTCATTGTCGTTAAAAGTATACCAGAAGCTGTTGCTGGATCAGCTCTACACCACACAAGAAAAATTGGTATTAATGAGCCAAATAAGCCTGCAATTATAAAATTAATTGTCACGGATATAAAAAATATAAAACTTAAGACTGGAATATCGTAAAATCCTAAAGTAACGATTCCTCCCAAACAAGCCAATATAAATCCATTTAATCCACATATCAGTACTTCTTTAGCTACTAATTTAGAAACTAGATTTAGATTAGGAATATCTTTATTTATTAAAGCTCTAATTGTACCAACCATAACTTGCGTACCGGCATTTCCACTCATAGAAGAAACTATTGGCATAACAGAAGCTAATGCTATTAATTTAACAATTACATCATTAAACTCTCTAATTACAAGAGAGCTTAAACAAGTTGCTATTAAGTTAACAAATAACCACGGAAACCGATACTTAGCTACAGTAAGTAAGTTAGTGGGTATCTCTATATATCTTATACCCGCTAATTGCATCATATCTTCTTCAGCTTGATCCGAGACAATATATACCATGTGATCTATAGAAATAACTCCAACTAATTTTTCAACACGGTTTACCACAGGAATAATAGTTAGCGCATACTGTTTAAATATATAGACTAACTCATCTAAATTAGTATAAGTATTTGCTGTCCTTATAAAACCCTTTGTCATTATATTTTTAATAATCTCATCTTTATGAGCTCTAAGTAACTGCTGTAGTGTAATTTGTCCTATGGGGCAATTTCTATTATTAACAACAATTAAAACATGAAATTCTTTTCCTAATTTATTTTTTCTTACCATATTAATAGCTTGACTTACTGTCCAATTAGGAAATAGGATAATAAAATCCTTTTCCATAATCCTCCCAGCAGAATGATCGGGATAAGTTAATCTGATATTAATATGATATTTCTTGTCCGAATCAAAAAGAAGAATTAGTTCATTAACTAAATCAGTTGGAAGTTTTTCGAGTATCTCTACTATATCTTCAATATTAAGCTTATTGAGAAGATCAATGAATTGTTTGTATTCTACAATATTCTGAATAATATCCAATAAAGTTGATGTATTAAGCTCTATTAAAACCTCACTTTGAATATCATTAATAATCAATGGAATTATATATTGTCTATTCCTATTTGATATTTGATCTAAAAAATCAGCCAAATCTGCTGGATGTAACTTTAATAAAAATACTACAACACTATCATACTCTTCTAGTTCTAATAAATTATTAATTTGATCAAAAATTAAAGATTTGTCTATATAATTAGTCATATCATATTAATTACTTGAAATTTAGATACTATAGGTATTATACACTATAAGATTTTTTAAAATTATAAAAAACTAAATTTATTAAAATTTAACAATCATCAACATAAGTCAATAGACCATGAATCTTTTGTGGTTTTAGGGGGAGAAAATAATACTGTAGCAACATTGGGTATGCGTCCATTATTATGATTAAGCAAATGCATTATAGCCCAACAAACCCCACCATGCGCAACAATTAATGTTACTTTATCAGAAACTAGTATTGTTTGGACAGCATTTAATACTCTTTGTTTGAAATCTAAACAAGATTCTCCCATAAAAAAAACTTTTCCTTTTTCCCATTGTTCAAACAAATTATCATTCGTAATTTGCCCTTCTCTACAGCCCCAACAGCATTCTTTTAATGTATCATGACTTTCTATTGGTAATTTTAAATAAGAATTTATAATTTCAGCTGTTTGTTTTGCTCGTATTAAAGGACTTGAAACAATTCTTTCAATTTTTAATTTTTGGACACGTAAAGAAACTTCATGACATTGTCTAATTCCATTAGCATTAAGTGAGATATCTACACAACCCATAACGCGTCTATTACGATTCCAGTCTGTTTCTCCATGACGAATAAAATAAAATTGTTTATGTGGAAATATCATTTTGTTAATACGTTTTATATAAATTGATTTTATTATCGATAATATGCTATTTATTTAACTAAATATAGCATTTTATATCTAAATATTCTTTAAAAAGTTTAAAATTTAAATAAAAAAAATAATTAATACAAATTCATCAATTGGGTTAACTTAATTTGAATTAAAGATAAAATTGTAAATCATAATGAAAATTAAATATAATCGTAATAAGCTATACGAAGGAAAAACTAAAATTATATATCAAACAGAAGAAGAGTTTATTTTAGTACAATTTTTTAAAGACCATATAACTCTTGATAAGGATATCGTTATTTCAGGAAAAGGTGTATTAAACAATAGCATCTCTGCTTTTATTATGTCTAAGTTAGATATGATTAATTTAGAAAATCATTTTATAGAAAAACTTAATATGAGAGAGCAGCTAATACAATTAGTAGATGTTTTTCCTATAAAAGTATGTATTACTTACGTTGCAAGCGGAAGATATGTAAGTCACTTTAATATAGAAGAAGGATATGTATTTGATAATCCAATGATTGATTTTATAGTTAAAGGAAATAACAATTACCCAGTAGTAAATGAAAATCAACTAATAAATTTTGGATGGATTACGAAAAATGAGCTTAATTTCATTAAAGAAAAAGCTCTTAAGGTTAGCGATTTTTTAACTGGAATGTTTGTTGGTATAGGAATAAGGTTAGTAGATTGTTCTTTAGAATTTGGTAGAGTTTTTAATGAAGATGAGTTTATAATAATGTTAGCAGATGAAATAAGTCCCGATACATGTCGTCTTTGGGATGTAAACTCTAATCAAAAGTTGGATTTTGAATATGCAATTCAAAATCCTGATAAAGGAATTTTAGTATACCAAGAAGTAGCCAAAAGGCTAAAATTAAATTAACTTTTAAAAATGGTAAAAATTAATATGACTATAGTAGTTACAAATGATACTTTTAAAAAAGAAGTGTTAGAATCTTCAATTCCAGTGTTAGTAGATTTTTGGGCAAGTTGGTGTGGTCCATGCAAAGCGTTAGCACCTACTATCGATCAAGTATCTGAAGAATTTAATGGAAAAGTTAAGGTAGTAAAAATAGATGTTAGCGAGAATCAAGACATTTCTTCTCAATTTAAAATTCAAAGCATTCCTACATTAATTCTATTTAAAGATGGAAAAATTCTAGATACAAAAATTGGCTCATTACCTAAGAACAATTTAGTAGAATGGATAACAAAATCAATTATTAGTTAATTAAAAATAACCACAAAAAAACTATTGCAAAAAAGAAGATACTAAGTAAATTTAGTTAAAAAACTATTTAGCAATAGTTTTATTCATTTCAAAAATGCTTATTTTTTGAATAAGTCAAATTAAATAGTTGATTTATTATTATTTATATACTAATAATTATTATTAAATTAACTAAGGTATATAATAAAGTGAATTTTCATTTTTTTTTTGAAAAATAAATACATGTACTTCTTCAACAAGTCTTTTAATTAAAAGCTCATGTAGGTATTAATCCCTCTAATTATTAATTATGGTTATATGTATGAATACAGTATTATCTACTTCTGAAAAATTTCCTAAATTTTTAAGAGTTTTATTTTTCGTAGAAATGTGGGAACGATTCAGTTATTATGGCATGCGAGCATTATTAGTACTTTTTTTAACTTCATCTTTAGGATTTTCTGATGAAAGAGCTTATGCTATTTATTCTTTATTTGCTGTTATAGGATATTCAGGACCAATAATTGGAGGATTTTTAGCAGATAAACTAATGGGATTTCGCAATATGGTCTTTATAGGCGCTGCGATTATGATTATTGGTCATATATCCATGGCACTAAGTTCGTTAATGCCAAATTCAGTATTCATTGGTCTAGCACTTATAGCTGTAGGAACTGGATTATTTAAGGGAAATATAACAAATTTATTAGGATCTTGCTACAAACCTGGAGATTCTGAAAGAGATAGAGGCTTTACGTTATTTTATGTCAGTGTTAACTTAGGCGCTTTTGTTGCATCTATTGCATGTGGTTACGTTGCTGAATTATATGGATGGCATTATGGATTTGGATTAGCAGGAGTTGGAATGACATTCGGACTTCTTACATTTCTTAAATTTGAATCTATATTAGGAGATAATGGACTTTCTCCACGATTAGACCTTATGAATAAAACTATACTTTGGATTAAGCCTAAAGGATTAATCTTTATCGGGGGGCTACTTGTTGCTGGAATTGTTTCCAAAATGCTTATAGATAGCGATTTTTTTGTTAATATTGTCAAATATAGTGGATTAATATTTTTTGGAATATTTGCATATATAATATTTAAGTCTCCAGCACAACAAAAAAGAAATTTAATTGCATTATCTATTTTAACAATATTTTTAATGTGCTTTTTTGCATTAGAAATGCAGTTAGGTTCTTTAATCAATTTATTTACAGAAAGGAATGTTGTAGATACAATATTTGGTATTTATCTTCCAGCTTCTGTATCACAAGCAATAAATCCTTTATCAATCACAATATTAGGTTTCTTTTTAGGAAGATATATGAAATTTAATAAAAAATATTCCATATTTAGATTTTTATTAGGTCTTTTAACTATGGTTATATGTTTTATTGTATTTTATATTGGATGTTTATATCCTAATTCTGAAGGTAAAATTGCATACATATATCTTGTAATAGCAATGTCTTTTATGGGGTTAGGAGAACTTTTTATTGCTCCTTTTATTCAATCACAAGCTACTTTATTAGCCCCTGTAAATTTAAGAGGATTTATAATGGGAATAATTATGTTGGCCCTTGCATTTTCTAATCTAGCAGGAGTAATAATATCAAAATTTATGTCAGTTCCTTCTGTAGACGGCGTAGTTAATTGCTTTCAATCTCTAGAAATATATAAAGTAGGGTTTTTAAAGATAGCTATGTTTAACTCTATAATAGTTGTAATATTTTTACTCTTTTGTATCTTTTTGCAAAGAGTAATAAATGAACAAAAATAAAGAGGAAAAAATAATGGATAATTATATACTATTAGAACAGGAAATAACTCAAATTTCTCAAATTGAAAACTTACTTAGTATACTTTATTGGGATATAGCAGTTAATATGCCTTCTGGAGCAGCAGAAAGTAGAACGAATGAACTAATAGTTTTGAGTTCCATAATCCATTCCAAACTAAAATCTGATAAAATTTCTGAATTAATAAACCAAGCTTCTACAGTAATAAAGAAATTGGACGCATGGCAATTAGCTAATTTTAAAGAAATTAAGAAAAAAGTATCAATTGCTACATGTATAGATGATGAGTTACAAAAGAGATACATTTCTTCTACTACTAAATGCGAGTTAGCCTGGAGAAAAACTAAAAATAATAACGATTATCAGGAATTTAAACCATATTTACAAAAAGTATTAAGCTGTGTGCAAGAAATTGCTACAGCTAAAGCGACAGTGCTAAATTGTAGTAAATACGATGCACTTATTGATACATATGATCCAGATCAAAAATTTATTGAAATCACATCAAATTTTTCTTTTTTAAAGGAAGCTATTCCTACATTAATTCAGGAAATAGTTGAAAAACAAAGTGAAAAAACTATCTTCCCTATCGGCACTATTAGTATAAATCAACAAAAATTAATCGTCAAAAGAATTATGGAAATCATGGAGTTTGATTTTACTAGAGGAAGACTGGATGAATCTACTCATCCATTTTGTGGAGGAGCTCCTTTTGATATTAGATTAACTACTAGGTACGATGAAAGTAATTTTCTTTCCGGAATAATGGGAGTTGTACACGAAACCGGACATGCATTATATGAGCAAAATTTACCTGCTATGTATACAAATCAACCGGTTGGAAATGCTAAAGGAACAGCTATTCATGAAAGTCAATCTTTACTTATGGAAATGCAAATAGGAAAATCAAAAGAATTTATGGAGTTTTTAGCTAAATTACTTAGAAATGAATTTGGTTTTAAAGGAAAAGAATATTCAGGAGAAAATCTTTATAATTTAGCAACAAAAGTACAACCAAGTTTTATAAGAGTTAATGCCGACGAAGTAACATACCCTATGCATATCTTACTTCGAGTAGAAATTGAAGAAAAATTAATCAATGACGATTTATCTCTAGACGATATGCCAAATTATTGGAATACCAAGATGCAACAATATTTAGGAATTATTCCAACTACAAATAGTGAAGGATGTCTTCAAGATATCCATTGGCCTTTAGGAGATTTCGGTTATTTTCCTGCTTATACTAATGGAGCTATTATTGCATCTATGTTAATGAAAAAAGCAAAAGAAATAAATCCTAACATAAAACAAGATCTTATTAATGGAAAATTTACTGATATAAATAACTTTCTAAACAAAAATATTAGAAACATCGCTTCTTTAAAAACAACTCCCCAACTTATCCAAGACGCTACCGGTGAAAAACAATTAAACTCAAAAACATTTTTAGATTATTTAAAACAAAAGTATCTTTAAAATTTAAAACTTAGGCAGAGACCTCTGTATACTCGTCAAACTTCAAAAGTTAGCTACATTCGGGTTCACCAAAACTCTGCGCTGCTCATGTGTGCGTCTAAGCACACTCCCCTGCTCAATTTTGCGACTCCTTTCTCCTTTCGAAATTTGACTTCATCTACGGCCCAGTTCTGGATTTAATTATTGAAATAGTATAGGGATTTATGGCATCATAGCAGGATATAGCATCTTCAGGCAAGACAACTAAAGGATGGTTTTATGGAATAAAACTTCACTTGATAATTAATAACAAAGGAGAAATTATGAATATAACTTTAACAAAAGGGAATACAAGCGATCTTAGTGTCGTAAAACAGTTAATTAAAGGCCTTGTTGGTAAATTATATGGAGATAAAGGCTATATTAGCTCGAAACTATTTAAAGAATGTTTCTTAAAAGGCAGGCAGATTATTACTGGAATTAGAAAAAATATGAAAAATAAGCTTATGTCTCCCTATGACAAACTTATGTTGAGAAAAAGAGCCCTGATTGAAACTACTTTTGACTATTTGAAGAATAAGTTTAACCTTGAGCATACTAGGCATCGCTCCCCATCTTAACTTTTTGGTACATATTATTTCTACTCTTATTTCGTTTATCCTCAGACCTTCTAAATTCAAGATCTATCAGCCTATTATCCTATCTTGAAATCCAGAACTGGGCCGCTAGCAGTAAAGATGTTGATATCCTTCAGAGTATATTAGCTTATAATTATCACTTTTGCCTAAGATAATTGCATTTTCAGAAAACATTTTTTCCATAAAAATTAGTTATTAATAATTACAATTATTAGCCTATGATAAAATTAAATCAATTTATTTTAGATAAATCGATAAGACTCTCCATAGTTGTAATTAATAGGATGTACTCAATTGGACTTGAACCAACGACCTTTGCCTTCGGAGGGCAATGCTCTATCCATCTGAGCTATGAGTACTCTTATATAGGTTTAAGAAGCCTTTTTCTTTCTTTCTTTTTTCTTATTGCCCTTACTTATTAAAGTAATAGCTTTATCTGCATCAATAGTCCATAAATTTTCATTTTTAATAGATACTGAGGTCTTATTACATTTTAAATATGGTCCATATTTTCCAATATTTAAGATAATTTCTTCTTTATTAACTGGATCTATGCAAACTACTTTAGGAAGGAATAATAGTTGCTTGGCTATAGATAAATCAATTTCTTCAATTTTGGAATAACAAGAATTTAAACTTAATGGAAGTGATAGTCTTTTAGGTTTATTTTTGCCTTGTTGTTCTCCTAATTGAAGATACCATCCATATGGTCCCTTTTTTAAATATATTGCATTATTATCTTCATCATTGCCAAGAAGAACATTATTATTTTGTTTAGGGTCTTCTTCCATTACTTCACTATCTCCTGCTATAATTGTTTTTTTAAAATCGCAAGTAGGATAATTAGAGCAAGCTATAAATCCTCCATATTTACCAAATTTCAAACTTAATTTACCAGTTTGGCATTTTGGACATATTCTATTATTAACATCCTCTTTATTTGGAAATAAATAATCAAACAAAGCTTCATCCAAAATGTTTAAAATTTCAACAGTTTTATACTCTTTAACTTTATCTATATTTTGAATAAACCCTTGCCAGAATTTACTTAATAAATCTTTCCAATATAATGAGCCATTAGAAATTTCATCTAAGTCATTTTCTAAATTAGCTGTAAATTCATATTCTACGTATTTTTTAAAAAAATTTAATAAGAATGCAGAAACAATTCTTCCATTGCTTTCTGGAAAGAATCGTTTTTTAGATAATTTTACATATTTTCGCTCTTGTAATACAGATATAATGGATACATATGTTGAAGGTCTTCCAATGCCTAATTCTTCTAATTTTTTTACAAGACTCGCTTCAGTATATCGAGGGGCAGGAACAGTAAAATGTTGCTTAGGTATAACCTCTGATACTAATGCCGCTTGGTTAACACTAAGATTTGGAAGTAAATTATCTTTTTCTTCTTCAATTATGTCATCACTACTTTCTTTGTAAATCTTATAAAATCCTAAAAATTTTATAATTGATCCAGTGGCTCTACAAATTTTATCCCCGCTAACTAAGTCAATATTAGTTAAACTCAATTCTACAGACGCCATTTGACAAGCCATAGTTCTTTTCCAAATTAACTCATATAATTTTGCTAAATCTTCATCAATAATTTTATAAAGTTCGTCTGGTAAAAAATTAATATTAGTAGGTCGAATTGCCTCATGAGCTTCTTGGGCATTTTTTACTTTCGTTTTGTATTCTCTAACTTGAGGATGCAAATATTCATCTCCAAAATTTTTTTTAATTGATTCTCTAATTTTCAAAACAGCTTCTTGTGAAAGGTTTACACTATCAGTACGCATATACGTAATAAGCCCTACCATCTCTCCTTTTTCAATTTCTATTCCTTCATATAATTTTTGTGCCAATTTCATTGTTTTTTTTGCACTAAATCCTAATTTTCGCGCTGCTTCTTGTTGCAAAGAGGATGTAATAAATGGAGCATTGGGATTGCGTTTTTGTTGCTTGTGCTCTACATTAATAACCTTAAATTCAGCATTTTTAATTGTTTCAGCAATTTTATCCGCTGATTCAATGTTAGTAATACTAAATTTTTCAAGTTTAATATTATCTATATGAGTTAATCTTGCTTTAAATTCTTTTTTATCAGCGATTAAATTAAGTAGTATATCCCAATACTCTTGAACTACAAATTTTTCTATTTCTTCTTCCCTGTCACATATAAGTCGAAGAGCTACAGATTGTACTCTTCCAGCAGATCTACATCCAGGTAATTTTTTCCACAATAGAGGAGATAATGTGAATCCTACTAAATAGTCTAAAGCTTGTCGTGCTTGTTGAGCATTTACAAGATTTAAATTAATGTCTTTAGGAGTTTTTAATGCTTTTAATACTGCAGATTTAGTAATTTCATTAAAAGATATTCTATAAATCTTGATATTATCTTGAATAGCATTATTTATTTTTAATACTTCAACTATATGCCATGATATAGCTTCTCCCTCTCTATCTGGATCAGTTGCTAAATATACCTCCTTTGCTTTTAAGGCATTAGCGATAATTTCTGGAAAATACTTTTCTCCTTGATTAGTTAATTCATAAGTTATAGCAAAATCTTGTTCTGGTATAATAGAGTTGCTTTTGGATGGCAAACTACGGATATGCCCGGATGAAGCAATTACTTTAAAATCTTTCCCTAAATACTTATTAAGAGTTTTTGCTTTTGCAAGAGATTCAACTATTACTAATTTCATATTTTAACCCAATTTTATTACCAGGATACCTTATTATCCTATCAGCTAATTCTAATTCTAATAATATAGTATATATAACTGGAAGTGGTAAGTCAGTATAATTACTTATTATATCAATGTCTATAGGACTTAGGGATAAAGAATTAATAATTTTTTTCCTCATAGATTCAGTAATATTGTAATCTATCATTTTATTCATATTTTCATTTTTAATTAAATTTGTATTTTCTTCATATAATTTATACTCTAACATATCATAGACTGGAAGATTATTTACTACATCTTCTGCTGATTCAACTATATGAGCGCCTTGTTTTATTAATTGATTACACCCACTAGATCTAGGATCTAAAGGAAATCCAGGTACTGCAAATACTTCTCTTCCTTGTTCTAGAGCTGCACGAGCAGTAATCAATGATCCTGATTGTTTTTTAGCTTCTATTACTACAACTCCTAAACTAATACCTGCTATTATACGATTTCGTTGTGGAAAATTTTGACTTGCTGGAATAGCCTTAATAGGAAGTTCAGATATAATTATTCCTTGCTCCATAATTTGATGATATAGTTTTTGATTTTGCAAAGGATATATATGGTCTATTCCTCCAGCCAATACCGCAATAGTTTGAGGTAAGCTTGCTTCGTGAGCAGCTGTATCAATTCCTCTAGCTAATCCTGAAATAATAGTAATATTATATTTTTTACTTAGATCATTTGTAATTTTTTGTGCTAATAATACACCATATGCAGAAGCATTTCTAGCTCCTACTACTCCAACTACTTTTTTATTAAGTAAACTAACATCACCTTTATAGCTTAATATTGGAGGAGAGTCACTTATATGTAGTAATAATTTAGGATATTCTGCATCTTTATAAGTTAATAATTTAGCTCCCATTTTTTCTAAGTTTTTGATTTCATTCTCAGCTTGTGCTTGAGAGTAAAGCTTTGTTGGAGATAACTTTCCTCCCCTAATGGAGAAATCTTGAATATTTTCTAAAGCTGTATTTATATTTCCAAAAAATTTAATTATTTCAAAAAAAACACGAGCTGTTATATTTTCACTACGAGCTAGCCTTAATATATTAATAGTTTGTTCTGAATAATTTGTTTTTTTATTGCTAAAGATAGTTACCATTCATATTTTAATATTTGATTTATAATTTATTATAAGAGATCAAGCAATTAATTCATCCTTTTAGTTAAATTAATTATGAATGCTATCATAGGTTGTATCCAATGTGTAAATATTAAATTTTAGGAATTAAATTTTTAATAAAATCTTGCAAAGTTGTCATAATAAAGTAAATTAAGAAGGTGAAACTAAATAAATTAAGGAATTGCATGTCTTTAAAAAATCCTTTTGATCAAGGTTATTTTTATACAAATGAATTAAGAGGGTTTGGTTTTAGAAAAGTTGGTGATAATGTTGCAATAGCAAAAGATTGTGTAATAAATGGATTAGAAAATATTAGCCTAGAAAACAATATAAGAATAGATAGCAAAGCTACGATTATAGCAATATATGGAAAATTGAATATAGGTTCTAATGTACATATCGCAGGCAATTGCTATGTTAATTCTACAGAAGGTATTGAAATGGAAGACTTCTCTTGCATTTCTTTTGGAGTATCTTTGTTTTCCATAAGTGATGATTACTCTGGAAAATTTTTGACCAATTCGACAATACCTGAAAAATTTAAAAATATTAAGAAAGGGCCAATAATACTTAAAAGACATGTTTTAATTGGTACTGGTACAGTTATATTACCAAACGTTACAATTGGGGAAGGAGCAGCTGTAGGAGCATTATCTTTAATAACAAAATCAATTCCTAGCTATAAAATATACTGTGGTATCCCTGCAAAATTTTTAAAAGATAGATCTAAAGATTTTCTGGATATAGAAAATCTATTTTTGAATTCAAAGTAATTTAATCTTTTAAATTATGGATAAAAACAATTTAAATGTTATGATATTTATCCCTCTTCCTCCTATATTTGCATGGAGAGGTGAAGGTATAGCTCAAACGGTGGAAAATTTGATACGTTACTCTCAAAATATTCAATACATTTTAGTTATAGGAAGCCATGCTGTTGGAGAGATTCAAGAAGAATTACAAGATAAGATAAAAGATAACAAATTAGTGTTAATACCTATTGGTCTTTTTAAAAAAAAAATAGAAGCCAATACTAACAAGTTAGTTAAATTTTGTGGAATATCTGCATACTATTTATCATTATTATTTTTTATAATTAAAAAATTTATTTTATCTTATTTAGGAAATAACAATAATTACATTACTTTTGTCCCTTTCCCTTATTTGAGTATCTTTGCATCTATTTTTAGCAAAAAAATTGTAGTATCTTTTTGGGATCCCTTTGTTTTTGAATATCAAAGCTTTAACCCGTTGTTTAAGGCGTTTATTATGGAAATATTTAAATATTCTATGAACTCTGCTTATGTGATTACTACACAGTCTAATATTAATAAAAATTATCTTGTGAATTTTTTTGATATAACCAATGAAAAAATTTATGTTATAGAAAATGGATACCCAGATTATGCTTGTTATTTACAAAATACAGAAATAACAATTGAAAATATTCACTCCCTATGGAATAAAAAGACATATTCTTATTATACAAACATAATGTTTTTTATTTATGAAAATATACTTCAGAGAAAAAAAGTTAATCAATCTTTAAAAGATAGTCTAACAAAATCTGTGTTACATAAATTAATTGTAAAAACTAGTGAAAAAGATAATAAAATAATTATGATCTCTACGCAGTATAGGCCATATAAAGGATTTGAATGTTTATTTGAGGTATTTAACTTATTAATAGAAGAATATCCACAATATTATTTTAAATTTGTATTTACTGGTTTTGTACCAAATTCATTTTATATAAAATATCCTTGGGCTTTTAATTTAGTTTTTGAAATGCAGAGACTGAAAAATTATCAACATGCATACATGTATAAAATATCTGATTTAGTAATTCATTCTAGTTTTGTTGAAGGCGGAGTAGGTAATTATCCAATGTTTGAAGCGGCTTCTATAAATATTCCAAGTTTATCTAATATGGGTAGACATATGTTAGAACTTCAGGAGAAATGGAAAAAAAATATAGATATTCTAGTTATAGATTTAATTGATAAAAAATCGGCAGTAACAAAAATTTTTGAAATGCTATTTGATAACAAATTAAGAGAAAAGAATGTATCTCTTATCAACTCTATGAGATTTTCTTGGCAAGAATCTAGTAAAAAATATCAAAATTTATTCGAAAGTTTAGTAGTATGATGTTTAAATTTTAAAAGATCGAAAATTTATTCATATTATGTATATAAGAGATTGATATTTACTGATATAATTTTCTAAAATTACTTGTATATATGAAACATATTTCAAAATTATTATTACTATCGCTTTTTATATCTGGATGTTTCCCAGCAATATTTACGACTACAACTGTAACAACATTAAGTTTATCTAAAGATCGAACTCTTGGTGAAACCATAGATGATATAAAGATTCTATCTTATATTGAAAAAGCTTTCTTAAAACAAGGGATAAGAGATTTATATAGTAAGATTAAAATTAATGTTGTTAATGGTAGGGTTCTTTATACTGGAAATGTTGCTAATCAAGAGGATATAATTACTGCTGTAGACATTGCATGGAGTCAGCTTGGAGTCAAAGAAGTTATTAACGAATTAAGTGTAAGTGAAAAGAGTAATTATTTTGATTTAGGTCAATATAGCAAAGATAGTTTTATTACAACTCAAGTAAAGAGTAGATTAATGTTTTCTTCTGGAATTAAGTTTGTTAATTACACTGTAACTACATTAAATAATATCGTATATTTATTTGGTATAGCTAGGTCTCAGGAAGAATTAGACAAGGTTAGCAATATTGTTGCAAAGGTTTCTGGTGTCCAAGAAGTAGTAAATCATGTTCATATAAGACCATTAAACTCTGGTAATCCTAATCCAGATAAAGTGGAAATACCTTATACTTATCAAGAAGTGGTAGAAAAATAATAATGGTTAAATTATCTTTGATTGGAAGACCTAATGTTGGAAAGTCAACATTATTTAATAGGCTTAGTAATGATATAAAAGCAATTGTTCATAATAAAGCTGGAGTAACTAGAGATCGCAAATATGGATGTGCTAATTTAGAAGGTATAGATTTTACTGTTATAGACACCCCTGGTATTGGATACGAAAGCGATGTTAAATTAATAAAAAGAATTGAACAACAAACACTTATTGCAATAAAAGAATCCGATATCATTTTATTTATTGTAGATGGAATTAAAGGAATAGTTAATGATGATATCATTTTATCAAATTTAGTTAGAAACTATAGCAACAAAAAGATTTTTTTAATAGTAAATAAATGTGAGAAGAAGATTTTTCTGGACAAGTATTATTTTAATTTAGGTTTTGGATCTCCAATATTACTCTCTGCAGCTCATGGAATCGGAATGTCTGATTTATATGATGCGCTTAAAGAGGTTCCACATTTCAAAATAGATACAGAAGATACAAAATATATAAATACACAGGATAAAAACCTTGATATTTCAAACAAACAAATCCGCAAATCTGCACACTCTCACTTTAAAGATAATGTTATCAATATAGCAATAGTAGGTAGACCTAATTCAGGAAAATCAACTTTTATTAATTCTCTAATTGGGCAGGATCTTTTGCTTACTGGAGAAGAGATTGGGCTAACTAGGGAAGACATAGCAATTCCATTCACATATAATGACTATTCTATAAAAATTATTGACACAGCAGGAGTACGTAGAAGAAGTAAAATAACAGATGATTTAGAAAAATTATCTGTATCAAGCACAGTTAATACTTTTAGACGAGCTCATGTTGTTGTACTGCTAATAGACGTAAGCAATTGGATAGAAAATCAAGATCTCAATATTGCAAATTTAGCCTTAAATAAAGGGGTTTGTTTAGTGATTGGTATTAATAAGATAGATTTATTAGGACAAAAAATGAATGATGTTAAGAAAAATATTCAGAATAAAGTGGATAATTGTTTAAGTCAAGTAAAAGGCGTCCCCATTGTTTATTTATCAGCATTAAATAACAATAATGTTTACAGCGTAATTGAATCTTGTTGTATGTTATATAAAATGTGGAGTATTAAAATTTCTACACGAAATCTTAATATTTGGATTAAGAATGCGAGTATGTATACTTTAAAAAAAAATGGAAAGAACTTAAAAATCAAATACTGCTGTCAAGTGGCAAACAGGCCTCCTACTTTTAAAATTTTTGTAAATAATACTAATTTAGTTACAGATAGTTATAAACGGTATTTAGTAAATAGCTTAAGAACATATTTTAATTTAAAAGGATTACCTATATTGCTAAAAATCGCATCTACCTCAAAACCTATTTGACATAACTAACTTTTATGAATATACTATCTATTCCAATCAATAGTTACAGAGGATGCTTATTTTTTTAAGTAATATTACTTTTTAGTATAAAGATTCATTTATAATTTTAGCAACTTTGTTTTATTAATATGATCAGCAGCAGTCCTTTTTTTAAAAAATTTATACTTTTAGTTACTAATATATTTTGGCCTATCCACAAATATGAATTACGTAAGTTTATTCCTATTTCAGCTTTACTATTTTGTATATTATTTAATCAAAATATATTGCGCATTCTAAAAGACAGTATCTTAATAGGAGAGGTAAGTGCAGAAATCACAAATTTTGCTAAAGTTTATTGCGTAACTCCTATAGCAGCATTGTTTGTGGTGATATATTCTTATATGACAAATGCATTATCTTTTGACAAAATATATTATTATCTGTTGTGTTTTTTTATATTATTTTTTTTGATATTTGCATTTATTTTGTATCCTAACGTTTCTGTAAGTGTAAAATTTGATAGCTTAATACTTGCTTATCCATATCTTAAATGGTATCTATCCTTAATGTCTAATTGGAGCTACGTATTATTTTATACTTTTGCTGAATTATGGCCAAATATATTTTATATTCTATTATTTTGGCAATGCGCTAATGAAATTACAACTACTGAACAAGCAAAAAGATTCTATACACTATTTTCGTTAATTGGGAATTCTTCCTTAATATTTGTTGGGTTATTGGTAATGCATTTAGCTTCCCCTAAATCAATAATATTGAAATGGTTAGGTAAATATCAAAATGACAATAAGATACTTTTAGTTCAAACATGTATATTAATTGTAGTATTTTTTTCATGTATTTCCGCATTTTTAATACATTTTATCTTTAATAAAGTAATTCCTGATCCAAGCTTGTATTCAAAAGCAAAAAACGAAAAATCTCTTAAACCTAGGTTAGGTCTTATAGAAAGTTTTAAATATATTATATCATCAAAGTATTTATGGCTTTTATTAGTATGCACAGTTGCATTTAATTTTAGCATTAATCTAGTTGAATCAGTCTGGAAATCTAAAATTAAAGATTTATACCAATCTGTAAATAGTTATGCTGAATTTCATGGACTATATATCCTATGGACTGGAGTTATAATTTTAATATTAACTATTATAGGAAATAACTTGATGAGAAAATATAGTTGGTTTGTGAGCGCAATAATAACTCCTATAATAATTATGGTATCTGGAACTATATTTTTTGTATTAGTAGTTTTTGAAGAAAATTTTACATCTTTTATTGGATATAGAGAATCTTTTTCTCCATTAATGTTAGCTGTATTCGTTGGAACTGTACAAAATGTAATCTCAAAAGGCACAAAATATTCCATTTGGGATCCATCTAGGGAAATGCTCTACATCCCATTAAATATTGAATTAAAAACCAAAGGAAAAGCTGCTGTAGATTTAATAAGCGCTAAATTAGGAAAATCATCTAGTGGATTATTACAATCATTACTATTTACTATAATTCCAACAGCTACATATAGCTCTATTTCTTCATTGATAATGATAGTGTTTATCTTTTCTTGTATAGTATGGTTAATGGCTATCAATAACATTTATATTGAATATCAAAAAATAGAATAAAGTCTATTATGACATCATATGTACATGTAAGTATTGCTATAATTGTCTTAGTATTTGTTATATTTATAGCTTTTTACCGCTACTATAGTACATACAGCCATTTCTTACTAAATCAAAATAAAGAATTAAAAATAATCAATGATTCTCTGCAAACTGATAAACTAGAATACATTGGAAAACTTCATACAATAACTGAACAAAATAGTTATCTTAAACAAGAACTTAATAATCAAAATAACATAGACCAGAAAGCATTAGAATTAGCAAAAAATGGTATTATGCAATTTGGAAATAAATTAGCTCATGATTTTTTTGTAACTCATCAAGAACAAAGTAATCAAAATAAGAAATTAACAGAAGATAGTATCGTAAAAACAAGTGAAAAAATAAATCAAGAATTTTGTAAAATAGTAGAAACTCTATCTATTTTACAAAATGAAGTAACTCAATCTAAAAATAATGTAGAAAATTTAAAGCAATCTTTGAGTTCTCCAATAACAACAGGAAAACTAGCAGAAGTTATACTAGGTAATATTTTACAATCCTCTGGTCTTAGGCCTCAAATTGATTTTATTTTACAACCCACTTTTGACTCTGAAGATAAAACTAAATTACGTCCTGATGCAATTGTTTTATTGCCCAACAACAAAATTGTCATTATAGATGCTAAGTCTTCTAAATTTTTATTAGATTCTGATTCCAAAGATACTCAATTGTCAAATAATTTTATAAAAACTATGCATACACACTTAAAAAGTCTAAATAGTAAAGATTATACACAGGTTGTATCAAAGCATTATAACTATAATGAAACCATCATTTTAATGTTTTTGCCCACAGAAGCTGCTATTGAAAAAATTACAATGTTGGACCCTACTTTTATGACAAAATCTTGGAATTTTAATATTTTTCCTGTTGGCCCCTCAGGGTTAATGAATATGTTATCGTTAATTAGGCAACAAATTAATGATAATCTTAAAAATCAAAATTATCATGAAATTTTAGTAGAAACAAAAAAAATGTTAACAAACTTACTTTTGTTGATTGAGCCTGCTTATAAAATTGGAACAACTGTAAGTAATTTAGTAAATCACTATGATAAATTTGCTACAATTTTTAATAAGAATTTTATCAATAAAATCCATGAGTTAAATCATTTAGGTTTAGATATATCAAAATCAGAAATTTTAGGAAAAGCATTGCCAAGATATATTATAAATTCATACAATCTAACTACAGCAAAAAATAATGTGTTAGAATTAAATTCTGAAAAAACGAAAGAAAAATAGATATGAAATAAATTGGTATTGCAATTTATATATCAGTTGGTTTATGGTATAAAGGAACAGTGTCATATTTGCATCCGTTGTTAAACTTTGCTATAAAGCTAGTTATATAAAATTAGGTAAAATAAATGCGATTTTATGAATTGATATTTATCATTAGACAGGATATATCCTTTAATGAAGTTGAAAGAATAACTGAAGGAATAACCAAAATATTAACAGATAATGATAGTACAGTAATTAGTAATGAATATTGGGGGTTTAGAAGTTTATCTTATGAAATACTTAATAATAAAAAAGGACATTATGTATTTTTGGGAATACAAGCTACTATTGTTGCTATTAATGAATTAAAACGAAAAATAAAATTAAATGAAGAAATTATTAGATCTTTGATAATTCGTGTAAAAGATATTAGTCCTAACCCATCTTCTATGCTAAAACAATTAAGATCTCAACAATCAACTGTAGCCGAAGAAACAAATTAATTTTTATTGTAAAAAAATATGAAAAATATAGAATCTGTCGATGATAATCAAAATGATGCAAATACGAAAAGAAATAAAAAAAGGGTATTTTTTACAAAAAGGCGAGGATGTATTCTATGTTCCGCTTCGCAGAAAGAAGAGATTTCATATAAAAATCCTAATCTAATTCAAAAATTTGTTTCTGAAGGAGGAAGAATTTTACCTAAAAGAGTAACTAACATTTGTGCTTTGCATCAAAAAAAAATCAAGAAAGCTATTAAAATAGCTCGTATTTTAGCTCTTTTATCTTTTATATTATAATTTATTTATTAGTAAAACATTTTATGGAAGTAATTTTATTGAAATTTATAAAAAATCTAGGTAAGGCTGGAGATATATTAAAAGTGAAAGATGGATTTGGAAGGAATTATCTTATACCAAATGAAATTGCTATAAGAGCTACTGATAAAAACAAACAACAAATGCTATCTCGTAAAAATGAGTTAGAAGAATATAATGTCGCTTTCAAGCAAAATGCTGAAAAATTTAGTAAAGTAATAAAACATCATCATTTAATATTTATTAGAAAGGCTAGTAGCGATACTAAGTTATTTGGATCTGTTAGTAAAATGGATATTGTAAAAGCATTAATTCCTTATTGTAATTTTATTGATTCCTCTCATATTCTATTAACAAATAATATTAAGAATCTTAGTATACAAGAAGTAAATATTTCATTGCATCCAGAAATTGATCAAGTATCTGTTATTGTTAATGTAGCTCGCTCACAACAAGAAGCTGATAACGCATTTAGTAATTTCAAATTTATTGATGATTCTAAGGTAATAATTGAATAAATACTGAAACTGCTCATAAAAGGCATTGAAAGGAAAATTTAAGCTACGATAGCGTTAATATAATTAATTAAAAATTATTAACGTTATGAAAAATATTATTATAAAAATAAGTGCTTTTTTGGAAATTTCTTGCAATAACTACAAAAGACGAAAAACTGAAAATAGGTTGCTATTTAATTAAAATTTATTATTAGACCAAAATATAGAGCCATCTTTTTGATCTTCAATGATAATTCCTAGCCCCCAAATATCTTCTCTGATTTTATCTGCTAACTTCCAGTCTTGACGCTGTTTAGCTTCTTTTCGTTCTTTTAATAATTTTTCTAACAAAACAATATCAATTTTCATATCATGAAACCATTCTTCTGGTGAATTTTCTAATAAACCAATTAAATTAGCACTAAATTTTAGTTTATTTATTAGTATCTTTTTATTTGAAAAATTAGTTTCTTTATTAGCTTCTTTTGCCAATTTTAGTAAAGAACTAAATGCTTCTGATATATTTAAATCATCTAACAGAGACAATATAAAATCACCATCTACTTCATTAATAAAATTCAAATTTTGCGATTCATTTAAAACATAAACTTTATTCATTAATAATGTTTTGTATAAAAAATTTAAATTTTTATAACTTTCTTGCAAAAGATTATCGTTAAAATCCAATGGTTTCTTATAGTGCGTATTTAAAAGTGAATATCTAATTACTTCTCCTGGAATTTTTCTATTTTTTAAATCTCTAATAGTAATAAAATTACCTAAAGATTTACTCATTTTTTCTCCATTAACTTTTAAAAATCCATTATGCACCCAAAATTTAGCATACTTACTATTATCAAATGCACTCGTACTTTGAGCTATTTCATTAGCATGATGTGGAAAAATTAAATCTATACCTCCTCCATGAATATCAAAATCTATCCCAAGATATTTATAACTCATAGCTGAACATTCAATATGCCAACCAGGTCTTCCTAAACCCCATGGACTTTCAAAAATAGAGGAAGGGTCATCGTCTTTATCTGCAGGTTTCCATAAAATAAAATCACCAGGATTATGTTTATTTGAATCAATTTCAACGCGAGATCCAGCTATCATATCTCTAAGGTTACGTCCACAGATAGAGCCATAATTAACATCTTTATTAACAGAAAAATATATGTGATTAGATGATATATATGCGTATCCCCTATTTATCAATATTTGGATAAAATCTATTATGGTAGAAATATTTTCTGTCACTTTCGGTTCGACATTAGGATTTAAACAGTTAATGTATTCCATGTCTTTATGAAAATCGAAAATAGTTTTTTTTGTTAATTCTTGTATTGGCACACCTAATTCTTTTGCACGAATATTAATTTTATCGTCTACATCTGTAATATTGCGAACGTACTTTATATGCTCTTTACAATATAAAAAACATAAAATTCTATATAATAGGTCATATACAACAACAGAACGTGCATTTCCTAAATGAGCCAAATCATAAACAGTTGGACCACATACATACATTTTTATTAACAAAGGATCTATAGGATTGAATTCCTCCTTAATGTTACTTAATGTGTTAAAAAGAAACAATTTATACATTTTTATTTCCTTCCATCCCCCCTGTTTTTTCTCCCCCTCCTTTCTCTCCTCCTTTCTCTCCCCCTTCCTCTCCTCCTTTTTCTCCTCCTTTTTCTCCTTCTTTTTCTTCTTCTTTTTTGTTTTTATCTTCTTCTTTATTTTTATCTTTTAGTTTGTTTCCAGAAGACTTTCTACTCTTCATTTTTTGTGCCAGTTCTACTGCTTTATCAAGTAATTTCATAGGACTAGCTATAAGCCCATTCATATATATACCTGCACCAGTAAGATCAGCAGCAAAATTGGATATTATGTTAGAAAAGAAATAAAAAATCAATATGTATATAAACATATATAGCATATCTTCTAATAAATTAAATGTATCTTTCCAATATGTATATTCAAAAATTAAAAATACTCCCGTAGTCCATCCTTCTCCTAAATAAATTTGAATCCATTTATATCCTGGACTATTCATACATTCTGCATTTTGATTTTTATAAACTTCAAAAACAAGTTTATCATTTTCAATACTTTTTCTGTGAAATTCACAATTTTTAAAAAATATAGAATCTAACATAGTTAAAGTTAATACCATAAATCCTATTACAATCATAGGCTGTAAAGCAAAAGATACAATTAATCTTACCCAATTTTGAAAATATCCTTTAGTTTGTTCAAACAAAACCATAGGAATAAAAATAGGAGAGATATAGCTCAACATATATAAGTTTAGCAAACATGCTACTACTAAAGTAATAAAAGAAAAGATCATTGATAATAATATTATCCCAAATGAAAAACTTAAAATTAGCAGAACTATATTTCCAGAGAAAATCATTGCAAATAGAATACAAAAATAAGAAAAAATATTTCCTAAACGATCATGGTATTTTTTCATTTCAGTATCTCCTGTATATAATGACGGGGGATCAGCATTGTATACAGAAGCAACACCAAAATAATATCCAAGCCTACAATCAATTGAATCCCATAAAGCATAATATCCATATCCAGGTTTGTACTCTTTAGAATCAAAATAACATAAGTTATTTCCTTGAGACGCTTTGAAAACTATATCAGAAAATCCCCAAAGCGCATCTTTCAATAAAGGAAGTGCGAAATCAGTAATACCATTCTGTGTTTGTTGTCCAAAATTAAAAAAAGATGGTATTGTCCCTACGGCAAAATAAATTACAAATATTATTTTAATAACAAACAATGCAGCTTGATTTAATTCAATCTTATGTGGCTCTAATGCGATTCTTATTCCAAAAAAAATTACATATATTAATAACATTGCTCCTATAATTTTGCGAAACGCAGATTGAAAAGTGTAAAATGAAGATATTTTGCTCATTTGCTCATTACCACAAATATTTTTACCCAAAAATGTAGCATCTAATGTTTCCTGTAAACATTGAATTACTTGTCCAGAAAAATTAAATGGAGACTTGCTTTGAGAGCTTTTATAACAGGCTTTAGAAATATTTGAACATTTTTGTTGAGATTCCTCTTCTTCAAGATATAGATCAAGATATAACCTACATACTACAGGAATTAAACCTCTAGATGTTGGAGTCACAACACATATTTTAGTATTACTTATTTGTTTAAAATATAGAAGTATATCTTTAAGTGGAGATTGAATACTAGAATCTATATCTCCTATTGATATTTTAGATGTAGGAATCATAGATATTGCTTTACAATCTTGTCGTTTATAAACATTTTCATTCGCAATGCATATACTAATCTGCTTTCTATCA
Organism: Rickettsiaceae bacterium; assembly: GCA_963676335.1. Taxonomy (GTDB): domain Bacteria; phylum Pseudomonadota; class Alphaproteobacteria; order Rickettsiales; family Rickettsiaceae. Next base: position 315,355 of record OY781057.1, on the reverse strand, counting down.
TCAGAGCATTGATCCAAAGGAATGTAAATCCTTTCTACTACATCTTTATATATAGTAAGATTTTCTAAATATTGCTTATTCTCAGGGGATATATACATATCAGAACATGAATTATCCGCATATAATCGATTATTGTATGACATAATAAATATTATTAAAATCAAAAATTGTTTCATAATATCATGTCATTTTATTTCTTTTAAAACTCTAGAATTAATAAATTTTAATCTACTTTTAGCTGGCTCACTAACCATATCTTCTATGTGTTTTGTAAATTTTTCTTTTAGAGGTTTTAGATTTTCATTTCTTTCAAATGTGTGTCTTAACATATTCTCATAAGGATCAGCCATTTTAGCAAATCCTTTCTCATGACCCTGAGCATAAAATATATATTGAGAAAGTACTGGAAAGTTTCTTGAATCTTCCAGTTCAATATTTTCTTTCTTAAAAAAATCTTCTATATTATTTCTAATTTGTTGAGAGCTAACTCCTCTATCAGCTTCGCTTCCTTTAATTCCCGCGCCTTCTGAGCCTCCTGCTTCTTTTGATACTACAACTACGTTTTCTTTACCCTTTTCTCCAGCTGATATTATAACTTGGCTTCCCGCGCCTTTCGCTCCTCCCGATGATATTGCAACTTTGCTTCCCGCACCTTTTGTACCTCCGTCTGATATTGCAACTTGGTTTTCCGTACCTTTCGCACCTCCAGATAATATTGCAACTTGGCTTTCCGCACCTTTTGCACCTCCCGATGATATTGCAACTTGACTTCCCGCACCTTTTGAACCTCCAGCTGATATTATAACTTGGCTTCCCGCACCTTTTGTACCTCCATCTGATATTACAACTTGGCTTCCCGCACCTTTTGTACCTCCATCTGATATTACAACTTGGCTTCCCGCACCTTTTGCACCTCCAGCTGATATTATAACTTTGTTATCCATTCCTATTGCCATTACATCTCTCATCACCCCTACTGCTTTTCCGACTCCGTCCGCTCCTCCCGCTCCCGCTCCCGCTCCAGCTCCCGCTCCCTCTCCTGCTCCCGCTCCTCCAACTTCGGCTACTACTTTTTGCACTGCATTATATATACTTTGTGGATTAATAGTAACATTACTTAGAGAAATGCTTTGTGTTATATCTGCAACAAATTCAGCTAACTGAGCGCTCAAATGATACATCAAATATAAAACTAAAATCGCAGTTAATAATGCCAATAATAAAGATTTAATAATCTCAAATATCATACTAATAGGATTAAAAAATAGTCCTTTTGCAACAGAAACGCCTTTATCTAACATGGGAAATCCACTTTTATAAGAATCTTCATCTTTTGGTGAAGTAGACTCGGTATATATATCTTTAATATTAGAATATGCATACCCATATGGGCGATTTAGCATATATCCTAAACTATTTACACAACTACGTTTCTTTTCTATAGGATATTTTTGAATATCTTCATCTTTATCTAAGAAAAATAATTTTTTCTTTGCATTAAATCCTGGAACACTAATTTCTACAGAGCTATACCCACAATCTCCATAAAATCCTTTATCATAAACACTAAACATCATTATCAAAAATGCAACTACAGCCATAGGTTGCAAAGAAAAGGAGATCATTAATCTTAACCATGAATCAAAATAGCCTTTAGTGTATTGAAATAAAATCATTGGAACAAAAATAGGAGCCATAATGCTTAAAATAACAATCAATATCATACTAACTATAAAACAATTTACCAAAAAAGCGCTAATAGAAATAATCATTAATGGATACGATATAGCTAATGAAATCAATTGCATATTTCCCAGATATATAGCAGGAATTAACAAATATATGTATGGAGGAATTGGAAAGCTTGTAATCCCAGGAATGGTAAAAGAAGGAGAAACATTTTTTACTAAATTGATTAATTCTGCAAAAACATCTAAACCAATATAATGACTAATTCTACAATCAATTGCATCCCATAAAGCTAATTGTTCATATCCTTTATATGATGTAGTAGAAAAATCACATAAGCCATTAATAGAAGAGCTGCTAACCCAAGAAGCAAATTCATATCCTACTTGAGATAATAATGGTAATAAGAATCCAGAAATGCCATCATATGTACTTTCATTAAAATTAATTCCTACTGAAAAATACATTACAAATATTATTTTTGCAAAATTGACAAATGCCTCTCCTTTGCTCAATCCTTTACCAGTTAATAGCATTCTAAAACCTAAGAATATAACATAAATACTTAAAAAAGCTCTAACTGTTAAACGCATCTTTTGTTGAAAATTAAATAACACACTTTTGCTTTTTATCTTTTCTATAGATTGACTATCAATATTAACAGAACATACTTCACTGCTAATCAATAATTTGGTTAATGCACGCATTGAGCATTCTACTATTGGCGCAGTAATTGATACAGCAAAATGAGTATTATTAACTGTATCTTTATAACAGGATTCCATTTTAGAACAAGTAACTAAAGGCAATTGCTGATATAGTTGACCGTTGCCACTTCGACCCATAAATTCACCATAAATAGAATCAGTATAAGGTTCTTTTATGAATTTACACCCAACAGGGATCCAACCAGTAAATATTACATTCCTAACTGCAACACAAATTCTATCATTTTTTTGAATTACCCTCCATGGGAAAATCGCAGGTATATCAGCAAAGACGCCCGTATCTCCTATAGTCTTATTTCTATATATATAATGGTAGAGGTTAGGATCAATTCTATTAAATACTTTTTTAAATTCTTCTAATGCAGCCCCAATACCATCACTAAAAAATGCTATAACGGCATTTACTATACCTGAATTTATTGCTACTATTCTATAAAAAATTAATTTCACATTACTACAAAAAGCAAAATCTATTCTAGGATTTTTATATTCAGCTCTTTGTGAGTCGTCACATGCTCCTTTAAATAATCTATCCTCATTAATTTTTAATCTTAAAAGAGCAAAAGGGTAAAAAATAGGACTTATAATTAATGCAACAGCAAATGTAGCAAAAGGTTCTTGTATGCAAGTGTGAGAATAAGCTCCTCTTAAAAAAGTTCCTACAACTAAATCACCTATCCCTTGAGTTTCACAAGTAAGCTCAGTTAATCCATCAATAAGATCATTTATGGCTTTTGGTAAAGCAGAAGCATTATTAGCATTTATTAGTATTAATATATAACTAATAAATAAAATTTTTATTGCAAATCTCTTGCTTTTTGATAAAAAATTGGTAACCATATCTCTGGTTTGTTTCCATATGTTGCTATAATTTCGTCTAATAGTAAAATAGTGTTTATTCGCCCAGATAAAACATTAATGATATTATCCATATTATTTAAGTTAATACGTGCTATAATAGCGTTCAACCCTTGCTTTACTAGAAAATATCTGGAAGATGGATCAATAGTTTTTATTATATGAAATTCTCTTTTGCTTAACATAAATGATGAACAATAAATTTCAGTTGCTTTTAAATTAGGTAAAAATATCTGAGTAGCAGTTTGCTGTATTAAAGTATCACTAATTCTGCTTTTTGCCGCATCTTCAACGCTTTGAGTAGCAAAAATAACAAATGTGTTTAATTTACGAAGCACTTTAAGCCAATCACGTATTTTAGGTGCAAATATTGGATTATCAATTAGAGCCCATGCTTCATCTAATATAATCATTGTTTGAGAGCCATCAAGTGATATATTAATTCTATGAAAAATATACAATAATACTGGCCCCAAACTAATTGGATCCTTTAATAATTCCGCCATTTCAAAACCAAAAACTCTCGCTCTAGTTAAATCTATATTATCTTTTTTATTATCAAAAACTTTTGCGCGAGAACCTTTGCTATGCCATATTGCTATTCTTCCAGCTAAAGTAGCTGGACCATCAATTCCCAAAAATGCAACTATGTTCCTAAGCATTCGATCTTTAGGATCCAATCTATAATTACCATCTATAGCCATTGTTAATAATTTAATATCCTCAGCTGATATTTCTTCATTATTAACTGTCACCAATAGTCTTAACCATTCAAGTAAAAATGTCCGATTTTCTCCCGTATCTGGCAATTGCAAAGGATTAAAATTACATTCTTTTCCAGTATCAATAATTGTATAGATCCCTCCAAGCGCTTTAATAAAAATTTCTGCTCCACGATCTTTATCAAAAAAGTAAGTTCTTGGTTTAAATTTTTGAGTTTGTGCGCATAAAAAATTCATTAACACAGTTTTTCCAGCTCCAGTAGGGCCTATAATAATCGTATGCCCCACATCTCTAACATGAAAACTAAAAAAATATGGAGTTCCAGAAGTAGTATCTAAAACTGTAACATGTTCACCCCAATAATTTCCATATTTTTTTCCTATTGGGTAATTATGCATAGGAGCAAAACCAGACAAATTCAAAGTATTGATAATAGATTTTCTGATAATATAATCTACATTACCAGGTAATTGCCCCCAATAACTTGGTTCTAGGTTAACTGTTTCTCGCACTGGTTGAATTCCGCAATTTGATAAATTAACAGAACTCATAGATAAAATACTTTCTAGTTCTTTTTCTTCATCTGCTATACATAATAATGTAAAATGATGTTCCCCAAAACCAATCTCTCCACTCATAGCCATATCTAAAGCATTAGAAATTTCCATTATCTGAGATACAGCTTTATCTCCAGCTTGAATCATTCTATTTTGTTGCAATTGCATTTTATTAATAGCTATAGTTCTATTAGAAAATACAAAACTTTGAGTCATAATAAATTCAAACGGTACCTGTAAAAATCTATCAAATATTCCAGAAAAAGTAGTAGGCCCATATTCTTTTATGCTAACGATACCCCCATATTTGTGATACCCAGGCCCTATTGCTTCTACAGAGCGTCCTTTGAAAAATAGCCTGGCATTAGGCAAATAATCACATATGTTATCTCGCGGAACCGAAACAGATGACATACGTCCACAATTAATTATTGTGCTAAAAAATTCTAATATTTCGCAATTATATCCATTAACAGTTTTTTTTACTCCTAGCATTTTGGAATCATAATCTCTAAAAGTATTTAAAATTCTCTGTGAAATTTCTTCTAAATTTTCTACCATCTCATTCATATCTTTTTCCCATGTAGAAACATTGGAACTAGATTTGAGCTTTTTATATAAATATTCTAAAATTGCTACCCCAGCTTTATCAGCTTTATACAGAACTGTAACATATAATTCATTAACGAATGACCTAAATTCAGAATATTTTTTTCTCCATTCAGAAGATAAGTAACCAGTAAAATCATTAGGCATTTTAACAGTAGGGTCAATATCAGCAGAACTACCAAATGTTAAAGATTTACGTCTTCTAATAGTATGAAAATACAGAGTAATATTTCCTGAAGCTATATTCTTTAGCAATAGATTAAGCATATTTTTACGAACATCTAGATCTTCATCATCTGCAGTTTCAAATGAGAATCCTCCGATTTTAATTACCTGCAATAATTCATTTTTTTTTGTTAATATAGTATTTCTATTCCAGTGATATTGATAAGGAATATAATGAGATTCACTAAACTCTTTTTGAGATCTACTATATTTACTAGTATTCGTGCGTATTAATTTAAACATATTTCTAACTTAGGTTCCTACACTTTATAAGAATTAGACATATAATAAAACTTATTTTTGCAATTATTACAACGGCTATATTTGTTCATATATAACTCCATAAAACGCGGTTCTTTAAAGCATAATATATATCCTACGGCATGTAATAGTGCTCCTAAAAATATAATTTTGAGATTTGTAGTTTGTATATAAGCAAGAGTACAAACTAATATATTCAACATAGCAAAATGAATACTAACTCCTAAAATTAAAGTAGGTCTTGTTAACCCTACAAAGAGAGGATCTATTTTTAAATTTGATGAGTAACTCATAATTGAATTTTTTAATTTTAAATATATGTATATAATTAAAATCAATAATTCAAATAAAGGCAATACATTTTAATTTTTTAATTATTAGTAGAACTTATTTATAACTTAATCATTGAGGTAGAACATTAATCTATTCGACATAAACCAAAAAATATTAGATTTTTACAAAAATATCTCCATTTGTGGAACTAATTACTAAATATTACGTTCAAATCATTTATTTCCGAAACTCTTTTAAATTAATAGTAATCCCAGCAATAACCATCATTAAAGTTAAATATACCATAGGAAACCAACTTATTTGTGATTTATAATAAATTAATGTTGCTAAAAATGACGTAGGAGCTGAGATGATGCTTGAACCTAATGCATGAGATAGACTATAGAGTCTATGCTTAATTTCACTAGGAATAGCCTGTTGTAATAACATATAAGTTGGAATTGTAATAAAAGGTAATGCGATACTATTAAGTATATATAAAACCGAACTAACCCTTCCACAACTTAATATCCAAGCAAATAAAATACTAATGATCATTACTATAATAATTGCAGCATTGACAACAATTCTACGTGAAATAATATCTGAAACTATACCACTTATAATAGAAAATATTATATATAGCATTATTCCCGCTGAAGTATAAAAGTACATAATAGAGGGTGATATTAAATGTAATATTCCTGCCGTATAGTTACTTAAAAATATTGCACTAAATTGATAAGCTCCACTAACTATACCATGCAGAAGAATACTTAAAATAAACAGTCTTAAATTTTCTTTAATAAGTTGAAACATAGATATCTCTTTCCCAGTTTTGAAAACTGAAGCGCTTGTTTTATATTTTTTTTTCCTTAAAAATAATAAAACTATATCCAATATTCCTCCAAACAAAAAAGCAAATCTCCAACTATATTCTGGAAATATATTTAATGTAAAAAGGAAGGTTGCTGTAGATGCAACAAAAGATCCTCCTATTATAAATGCTATTAAGATTCCCTGCCCAAAACATTTATTTTTTAATAATAAATTTTCATATACATATATTTTTATCCCATCAGTGCTAGGAACAGCACTAGCGCAAATCAGCATGCGTGCCATTAATAATATTATAGTTGAAATTAACCCAATATTAGTATAACATGGTAAAATAGCTATTATAAAAGAACTAATGGAAATACAAATTAATCCTATATTTGTTGAAGTTATTCGCCCATGTTTATCTCCTATCTTACCTAAAATTATAGCTCCAATAGGCTTTGCAAATACAGTAATAGCCATAATTAAATATACATTTAAAATTTGTATTATTAAATCAGTTTTAGGCATAAAGCATTGGGAAATCTTTACTGCCATAAACCCAAATAAATGATGACTATAATACTGAACTAAAGCTGACAATCCCTCTAGAATGAAAAGTTTAGCAGGTATATTTTTGTTTTTAATGGGAAATATCATTTATTTTAATAATTTTATATTTTTTCCTTTATTAGATCTATATACTATTATTTATATATATAAAACCCCTTAATTTGTGTTAGAAAGGCAAATTTTAGAAATAAAAAGAATCTTATTTTTAAGAATATTCTTTTCTTTTATTATTTTTATAGGACCTTTTGCATTAATACTACCTTATTTAACACATCAAAACGACTATTTTACTAATAAAGTCAAAATCACCAAAAACTTTTTTAAAGAGAGAAACTCTCATTTAAATTTTTTACAAAAAATATCTACACAAGAAATTGCAGAATTATATTCTAATTTTAATAAGTCAAAAGAGCAAAAATTTAATATTTGTACGTTAGAAAAAGAGTTGCAAAAACATATTATTGAAGCGACTAAAGAAAAAATTAATACTCTTGATATAAACCATGTATTAAATATCAATAAAAATTATATTAATAATATCGGTGTTTATGATATAAAAATTGATGCATATATTGATAAAATTAGTATTAATGATTTTCTCAGTTTAGCAGAATTAACATATAATTTATTATCCCAATATAAAGCGATAGAAAAAATTGATATTAGAAAAAATCAACTCGTTGCTGACAATAAAAACATATTTAGCATCCATAGCTATATGGTAGAAATAACAATGCACAATTATTTAATAACTTTTATAAAATAATTTTATATTAACTAATACTTTTGTGCTTTTTCTTCATTATTAGCTTAGCTCTTAAAAAAATTCGAGTATTTATGTTTAAAGCTGCATATTTATTTAATTTGCTAAAATGATATTGTTACGGTATAAGTACTACTAAGAATAGCGAAAACAAAATAGTAAGCTAAAACAATAGAAAATTAAAGCTTATATCGCTTTTTTATCAAGATATTTTAATACAAGGATTCGTAAAAATGAGTAACAAAATATTAATCGATGCTAACTACAATAATGAAATTAGAGCTGTTTTAATTGATAAAACTAATTTAATACAAGAATTAGAATATGAAATTACACATAAATCATTAATAAAGGGAAATATTTATTTGGCTAAAGTAGTAAAAGTTGAACCATCATTACAAGCTGCTTTTATAGATTACGGAGTAGAAAAAAATGGATTTTTACCATTTTCAGAGATACATCCAAATTATTATCATGTTCCTATCTCAGATAGAGATTCAAAAGAACTTTTTGATTTTAAACCAATAAATTCTCCTCAAATCACAGAGGAGGATTTAAAAAAGGACTCCACCCAAAAAAATAATTTTCAAAATGATAATCTGGATACTTTAGAAATAAATTTAGACATTAGTAATGATAGTATCCATGAAATAGCAGAAGAAACTAATCCAGATACAAGTAATTTCCAAATTAATGAAAAAAATAATATGTATTCTTTATATCATCAATATAGAATACAAGAAGTTATTCGTAAAAATCAAATATTATTAGTACAAGCTCAAAAAGATGAACGTGGCAATAAAGGAGCTTTCTTTACTACATATCTATCTCTTGCCGGTAAATATTGTATTTTGATGCCAAACAAGGCATATCAAAATGGAATTTCAAGGAGAATAACAGACATTGAAGAAAGAAAAAGATTTAAAAAAATTATAAATCAATTAGTTTCTCCTCAAGATTTAAGTCAAAGTAGTATAATTATTCGTACCGCAGCTCAAGAATGCGATACATACGAAATAAAAAGAGATTATGACTATTTAGCTAAATTATGGAATCAAATACGTGAAATTACATTAAATTCTATTGCTCCTACGTTTATTCATATGGAAGAAGGAGTTATTCAAAAAGCTATTCGTAATATGTTTGATCGTCATGTAGATGAAGTATTAGTTCAAGGATACGATGCTTATATGCAAGCAGTTAAGTTTGCAAAACAAATAATTCCTACAAAAGTTAATAAAATTAAAGAATATAAATTTCAAACATCCATTTTTACTCAATTTAATGTAGAAAAACAAATTATGAAGCTTTATCAGCCAGTGGTTAGTTTACCATCTGGTGGATACATAGTAATTAATCCAACAGAAGCTCTAACTTCTATTGATATTAATTCAGGTAGAGCAATCATGCAAAGAAATGTAGAAGAGACAGCAATCAAAATTAATTTAGAAGCAGCTCAAGAAATAGCTAGACAAATAAGATTACGAGACATTTCTGGTCTTATAGTAATAGATTTTATTGATATGAAAGATATTAATAATCGTTATTTAGTAGAAAAAACATTAATCCAATTTTGTAATATCGATAGAGCTCGCATGCAAATAGGCCATATTAGTCACTTTGGTCTACTTGAAATGTCTAGACAACGTTTAAAATCTTCTTTTCTTGAAAATCATACTGCAATATGTACATATTGTAGTGGAAAAGGACTTGTGCGTTTAGAACAAGCTAATGCTATGGTTATATTGCGTACTATAGAAAATGAAATAAATGCTTATACTACACCAATTAAAACTATAAATGTATTTGCACACTATAATACTATATCAAATATGCTTAACTATAGAAAAAATGAGATTATTTTTTTAGAAAATAAGCATAATTTTAAAATTAATTTTTCTTTTGACGTCCAAACCACAGTAGAAAGTTTTTCATTAGAAATAATAATAAACGAACCTCAAGACCTTCTTAATAAAGAAGAACCTAAAGAAAAAGATATAAACTCTGTAGTAGAACATACTAACTCAAATATAAAAGATGAAAAATTATATAAAAAAAAGAATACTAAACGATACCCTTTTGTTAAAAAACAAAAAAAACAATAATAATAAAAATTAAGTTTTTATAAAATAATGTTATATCCAAAAGTATTTGAAACTTATAATAGAATTTCTCCTTTCTTATTAAAAACTCCAGTCATATCTTCTGATTTATTAAATATGCGATTAGGACATGAGTTTTATTTCAAACTTGAATGTTTACAGAAAACTGGAGCTTTTAAAGTTAGGGGGGGGTTAAATTATTTATTAACTCTTGCAGAGAAAAATTTATTGCCTCAAAAAGTATCCACTTATAGCACTGGTAATCATGGAATTGGCTTGGCTTGGGCATCTAAAAAATTGAATATTAACGCAAGGATTTATTTACCACAAGGAACTAACCATTCTAAAATTTCAGACATCAAAAATTATGAAGCCGAAATCGTTTATACTAAATCTCGTCATGAAGCTGAAAAATTAGCATATTTATCAGAAAAAGAAGGATTCCATTTTATCCCTCCTTCAGATAACGATTATATACTTTTAGGTGCAAGTACATTATATTATGAAGCTTTACAACAAACTTCAGATATAGATGCAATATTTGCTTCATGTGGTGGTGGAGGTTTAATATCTGGAGCTATCTTAGCAAAAAAATATTTGAACTCTTCGATTAAAATTTTTGCATCTGAACCAGAAAATGCTAATGACGCTTATTTATCTTTGAAACATGGAAATATTTTTCGTTTTGACAAATCTCCTGACACAATTGCAGATGGATTAAGAACCTTATCCTTATCAGAAAGGACATTTAAATATCTGAAAGAAATTGATAATTTATTTTTAGTTCCAGAAAAAGATATTTTGTATTGGACTATATGTCTAATGCAATCGTTAAACATTGTCTGCGAACCATCTAGTGCTATTAGTATGGCTGCAGCATACTATTGGGCTACAAAGCAAAGCTCTTCAAAAAAAATTATGATCATTATTTCAGGTGGAAATACTGATCTACACTTATTTGACAATTTAAAAAAAGAAAATTATTTAAAACCAGCATTGTATTTAAGTAACAATTATATTTCTTTATATAATCATATTTAAAGTATTTAGTATATAATTTGAATTTTTATGATACTAATTTGATAACTTAAAAAAATTAATATAATTTAGGAGTTTTATATGAATAAAGTAAAAAAGTTTTTACTTGGCACAACAGCCATGGTAACTTTAATTTCCACATCTGCATTTGCAGACATATGTGGATTTTATTTAAGAGGTAATGTAGGGGGTGAGTATTTATTAAAAAATAAAATTACTATTCCAGGCATTAAAGATAAAGTCAAATTTAAATCTAGCGTTTCTCCATTTATAGATTTAAACGTTGGGTATTATTCTTTAGAAAATGTTCGAGTAGAATTTGGTTACATAAAGCCTTTTAATATTCGATTTAAAAAAACAAGCACAGTAGATAATACTTCTATAAGAATGAAAAGAAAAATTTCTTCAAATACTTTAATGGGAAAAGTATATGTTGATTTTTATGACTACGATGTAGGTAAATTTTATGTAGGCGGAGGATTAGGATTCGCTCAAAATAAAGAAAAAATTACTTCTATTATCTCAAATGTAGAAAATAAATATAAATCAAAAAAATCAAATAATTTAGCATGGATGCTAGCTTTAGGAAATAGCTTTGCCATTTCTGACACAATCAATATATATACTGAAGGTCGTTATGAAGGAATAGGAAAAGGTGGTAAAAAATTTAAAACAATAAACAACGATAAATTTGAAACGATAAGTAGTAAATCCATAAAAGGATTTAGTGGTTCAATTGGCTTATCCGCTAATTTGTAAATAGAAAAAATTATAAATCATAGTAAGAATAATACTTACTATGATTTTACACATTAAAATCAATTAAAGCTTTTTACTAAGGTCCCTGCTAATAAATACCATCCATCAATCAAGACAAAAAAGATAATTTTAAATGGTAGCGATACCATAACAGGTGGCATCATCATCATCCCCATAGCCATAAGGATTGAAGATACTACTATATCAATTACGAGAAATGGTAAAAAAATTAAAAAACTAATTTCAAATGCTCTTTGTAGTTCACTAATCATAAATGAGGGTAATAGTACATGTAATGGAACCTCATCTAGATCTTTGATTTCTATTTTTGCCATAGAACTAAATAATGTAAGATCTTTTTCTCTAGTGTTATCTACCATGAACTTTTTAAATGGAGAAATAATAAATGGTATAGCCTCAGATTCTGGCATTTTTTCTTCTAACATTGGTTGAATTCCTTGTTGATATGCTTTTTCAAAGACTGGAGACATAATAAAGAACGTTAAAAATAAAGCTAAACTAACAATAATTTGATTGGGAGGAGATTGCTGTAGCCCTATAGCGGTTCTAATAACAGATAATACTATGACAATCCTAACAAAGGATGTGACCATAATTAATAACGTTGGCGCTATAGATAAAATACTGATTAACAAAAAAAGCTGCATAACTCTTGCAGTGACAGAGCTATCGTTAAGCATATTTTTAATATTATCTACCGCATCTACACCTAAAACTGTATTTTGGCTAAGAAGTAGGATTAATAAAATTTTAATGCAATTCTTGAGTAATCTCATATTTATCGAGTAATATATTGTTAGTTTTACTTATTAATATAATATATATTGTAGATTTATATTTTAATGTTATTAATTTATTAGTGTCATCTAAATAAAAAACACTATCAATTTTAACATGTTTATTTTTACCTAATTTAGTAGAAAATAACACTTTAGAATATTTCTGTACTAATTTAATAGATATATACAATATAGATATAACAAATATTAAAATAATTAATGATTTTATTGTAAAAATCATATACTAATTTATTAGATTGTTTTTCATATATATATTGTATTTTTTGTTCAAACGAGTATCTTCAGCTACTATTTGCTGCAATTCTGATACTTTTTTATCTAAAATTTTTACTATTGTATCTAGTTCTTCTTTTAGTAGGAAGAATTGTTCTTTGGAAATTTCATTATTTTTAATAAAATTATTAACTATATCAAAGACTTCTGTCGTATCAAAGTTATCATCGTCGCCATCGCATTTCAAAGTAATACTTTCTTGATATTGACGAAATTTATTTATTAAAGCATCAAAAGTATCTATTTTTGAGTACATATTATCTTATTCTTATTTAAGTTTTATATTTTTATTATGTATGTATGATAAAATTTCTGCTACTACTCCATAAACTTCTATAGGAATAAAAGAATTTATTTCTAGTATAGACAAAATCTCTACTAATTCTGAATCTTCATAAATAGGAATATTATATTCGTATGCTAATTGAATAATTTTTTCTGCCATGCCCCCCTTTCCACTAGCTGTAATCCGTGGAGCTAAATCTTTATAAGAATTATATTCTAATGCTACAGCAGAGTATTCTTTTTTATTATTATTAGATTTATACATAATAATTTTTCATTTTTACTGCACCTTAAATTTATTTAAACAAATTATAAATCTACTCATTAGTTCATTAATTTACCTCTTAAATAATTCACCGGTTCATATTTATCATATGTTGATAACACCATTAGAGTATACTAATGTTATTATATGTATGTTATTTGGATTATACATTAATAAAATATGAAAAACCATTGTTGGATTAGTATAATTGCTACTTTAGGATTTATAGGTAAAGTTAAATATATACCAGGAACGTTTGGATCTTTAGCAGCATTTCCACTAATTTTTATAATTAATATAATCTTAAATTTTTTTTCAATAAAACAAGCAACATTACAATATCTAATAATTCAAATTATTATTATAACGTTATTATTTATAGTAGGATGCATTGCAAGTGATTATTACAGTAAAACAATTGCTGTAAATGACCCTAAAGAAGTTATTATTGACGAGGTTGTGGGGCAATTATTAGTTATTAATTTAACATTTTTATCTGTAATTTTTATTCAAAATTCTAATATACCACAATATTTTTCTGTTAATGTTATTAACATTATATTCAACTTTATTTTGCCATTTTTTCTTTTCAGATTATTCGATATTTTAAAACCGTGGCCTATTAACTGGTGTGATCAAAATATAAAAGGAGGATTTGGAATTATGTTTGATGATATAGTAGCTGCGTTATTTGCAGTAGTATGTGATTATGGAATCACATTTATATTTATAGATTTATTGGAGGTATAATGATTGATATACTAAAAAATAGAATAAAAATGAATATAAAATTTTTGTTTTTTTTATTGCTTTTTACAAGAATGTTTTTTCCAATTCATAATGGATATGCTCTTATATCAAAAGATAAAATACTCTTATTATCAGATTATAAATGCCCATATGCATGTAATCCACTTGATTCCAATCAAGGATATTTGGTAGAAATAATAAAAAATATTTTTAGAGATTTTGATGTAGACGTTGAATATAAGCTTGTCTCACATACAGATGCTATGTCCCAATTAAAATCTGGTGTCGCGGATATCGTTCTAGGAGCTTTTAAAGAAGAATTAGATGATAAATTTTTAACGTATCCAATATGTACTACTATCAGCGCCTATACATTAGATAGTAATAATTGGGTATATGTAAATAACAATTCTCTAAATAATGTAATTATAGGATCAAATATTAATTATTTATTTCAAGGTGATTTTAAACAAGTATTGTATAGCAACTATATTTCACATCCTGAAAATTTCATTTTTCCGGAAAATAGTAATGCTTCTTTAGATAATTTTAATAATTTAATTGATAAAAAAATAGAAGTATTGATTGAAGATGATAATATCGTAAATTTTTTTATTCAAAAAACAAATAACAAATCAATAATAAATGCTGGCCCAATAACACAGATAAAAATGTATATTGCTTTTAATATAGATTCCCCCAAAGGACAAAAATATATTACGATATTTAATAATGATATAAAAATTTTAAATAAAACTGCTAATGCAAAAAATTTAATAAAAAAATATAATTTATCTACTCTTAAATGTGATTAAATAAAGTGACTCCTGATTATTTTTTGATATAATCAGATTAATAAAAAATTTAAAAAGAAGTTTTAAACTATGAAATTTAGTAATTATATTAGAATTCATAAAGAAGGTTATGTTTTTATCATAATTTTTACAGTTATTGCACTTTTGCTTTTATCTTTTAGTGGTATATTAGGTGTTATTGCTATCTTCTTTACTGGATTTAGTCTATTTTTTTTTCGTGACCCAGAAAGATTAACTCCTATAGAGGAAAATTTAGTTATTAGCCCTGCAGATGGAATAGTTCAATCTATTACAGAAAGTACTCCACCAGATGAATTAACTAATATTGATGAAAAGATGCTCAAAATTAGTATATTTTTAAACCTTTTCGATGTTCATGTAAATCGCGCGCCAGTTACAGGAAAAGTTATTGCATTACATTATTATTCTGGTAAATTTTTTAATGCTTCTTTAGATAAAGCTAGTAAGGAAAATGAAAGACAATCTGTACTAGTTGAAACCGCAAAAGGGCATAAAGTTATTTTTGCACAAATAGCTGGATTAATAGGAAGACGAATTATTTGCGATCTAGAAGAAGGGGGAGAAGTTGTAGCAGGTCAACGGTATGGCATTATTCGTTTCGGAAGTCGCTTAGATGTATATTTACCACGACAAATAATACCACTTATTGGAGTTGGGCAACGTTGCGTTGGTGGTGAAACTGTTTTAGCTAATTTTGATAGTACTAGAGTTACAGCCCCATTATTTGAGATTAAATGAGATACACTCTCCACACTTTAAAAATTTGAGACGTCGTTTGAGAACTACGTTCTAAGAACATAGTTCTTAGAACTATGTTGCTCACCCCATACATCAAAGTCTGCGTTATTTACTCCCTTCGCTCCTAGCTCTTTTTAAAATCTGGCTTCGTGTTTTCAAGTTTTTATTTACAAATTATTTCTCTTATATTGGAACAAATAAATAAATTAAAGCAAATCACTAAAAAATAAGCTAATCATTAGAGGTATATATATTAAAGCTAATAAAGCAGAAATCAAAATTGCTGTAGCTGCTTTTTCAACTGAGAATTTAGTTAATGAAGACATAACAAGAATATTTCCAGCAAGAGGTGATAAGGATATCATCTGCAAAGCATGATGCACTTCCTTATTATACAAATGTAAAATGAATTTATCTACTAAAACCAAAATATATACTAATAATGGGAAAATAATATATTTTATAAATACTGCAATTACTGAGAATTTTATATCGATTTTAAAAGTTTTTAATGAGCTTAATCCCAATCCAATTGTCATCATACCAAGAATTGAATACACGCTTCGCATACTATCAATAAAATCATCCAAAAAATCTGGAAGAGTAAGTCCACTTATGCTCATTATACATCCTAATATGAAAGCATTTAATACAGGCAATTTTATAATTTGTTTAATACTTTCTTTGGGAGAGTGGGTACTATAAGTACATATATAAAATCCGATAGAAGCCTCATAAAGAACAATACCAATTATTGCCATCATATATAAGCTTAATGTGTAATCATTAAATATTGTTATCACTATTGGTAACATGAAATACCCACAATTGCCATTACCAGCAGAAAAAGCTAAAATGTTTCTAGTGTTATCTACCCAATAAAATCTCAGCCACCAATAAGATGATAAACATAATATACTCGATATAGTAAAAGTAACAATTACTACACTAATCTCCGTAAAACCAAAAGAAATATTTGATGGAGCAGAGAAAAAAATTATTGGAGAAATAAAATAAAATAATAAATCTAAAATATTGCCGTTATCGATTTTTTTTATTTTTCCAGCAATGAAACCAACTATAACACTTAATAATACAGAAATAATTTTAAAGAATATTAAACTAAATATAGCCATAAAAAATATTTATAAAGTAAGTTTATTTATTATAATAATTTCGCAAGAAATAGAAAAATTTTATAGGTATCAATAATACTTATATATCCTAAAACCATGTAATTACAATATAATTTAATTGAATAATTTGGCTATTAAACTTTTTGTTGATTGGGTATCAATAATTTAAAATTTAATGTATTGAAATGTTGATAAATAACACGTTATCATGGGGTAAAAATAGAAAATAAAAATGTTGCCACTGCTTAATATCAAAGAACCAGACATATCAGATATAGCTATTGGCATAGATTTTGGAACAACAAATTCTTTGATAGCGTATTCTGTTAATCAAAGGGCAAAAATTATTTCTGGTATTACTCCTTCTATTATCAGCTATAATAATAATATAGTTATTGGAAAAGAACTACCTGAATCAATAAACATTAAATCTATAAAAAGATTGTTTGGTAAAAATATTAAGCAGATTCAAGAATCTCAAGGTATCCCTCCTCAAATTAAGAAATTAGTAATTGAAGATAATTGCATAATTAAATTAAACATACATAATAAATTTTATACATTAGTTGAAATTGCAAGTCAAATATTTCAAGAATTAAAGAATAAAGCAGTTAAACATTTGAATGTAGAAATTAATGAAGCAGTTATAACAATTCCAGCATATTTTGATGAACTTGCTAGAGTTACAGTTAAACAAGCTGCTTATCTTGCGGGGATAAAAGTTTTACGGTTAATAAATGAACCTAGTGCTGCAGCATATTTTTATGGTTTAAATAAAAATAAGGAAGGAGTTTATATAATTTATGATTTAGGAGGAGGGACTTTTGATGTTTCATTATTAAAAATACATAATGGTGTCTTTCATGTAATTGCTACTGGAGGCGATGATGCATTAGGAGGGGATGACATAGATATTATAGTAGATAAATATTTATTAAATAAATTTAATATTTCAAATCTTAATTTAGCTAAAAATATTAAAGAATCTCTTAGTAAAAAAAGAGAAATTATAAAAACAAATTTTAATATTAATTTAATGAAGTTTAATTCTTTAATTAAACATTTAATCGACAGAACAATAACAATCACTAAAGATGTAATACATTGTAGTGAAGTTAAGGATATCGATGGTATTGTTTTAGTAGGGGGTAGTACTAAAATTAAATTAGTAAAAGAATCTTTAATTCAAGCATTTGATATTCCAGTATTAAACGATGTGCATCCAGAACATATAGTTGCTCTAGGAGCAGCATTACATGCCGAAAATCTTATTAAGGATAATAAAAATTTAATTATTGATGTTACTTCCTTATCTCTTGGCATAGAATTAGTAGGAGGATTAGTGGAAAAAATAATTTTTCGAAATACTTCAATTCCATGTCAAGTTACTAAATATTTTACTACTTCTGCAGACAATCAGACCGGAATTCAGATACATATAATGCAAGGAGAACGTGAGTTTGTTAAAGATTGTAGATCTTTAGGTAGATTTGAATTACAGAACATACCCCCATTACCCGCTGGTGTAGTTAAAATTGCTATTACTTTTAATTTAGATGAGGAAAATTTACTAACAGTAACGGCTAAAGAGCAAAATATAGGCATTAGACAAAATATTGTTATAAAGCCTAGTTGTGGGTTAACAGATGATCAAGTAGAACAAATTTTAATAGATGCCATCCATAATAGCAAAAACGATTACGAAGATAGAATATTACAAGAGACTATTCTTGAAAGTAAAAAACTTATACATCAAATACAAAATGCTATAAATCAAGCTCCTGAATTAATTACACCTAATAAAAAAGAAAAAATTCTTAAATATATGTATCGATTACAGCATACATTTAATGAAAAAAAAATAAACCAAATTATAAAGGAAAAAGGACGTTTAGAGAAATATACGAAATCTTTTATTAAAAGCTTTGTTAATTTAAGTATTAATAATTTATTGAAAGGATGTACTATCCATATTTAGAGAATATAAATAAGCAAAAAAATTATATAAAATGACAGAGTTTAATGTAGGGCAGCTATACTTTTTATTACCAGAAATAATTTTAGTAACATTTGTATTAATTGCTCAGATATTAGTGATGTTTAAGATTATTAATAGCAAGACAATGATTGTAGTAACTTTATTCGGTTTAGGGATAATAATATATTTTTCAATAACATACTTTATGCAATACGAAGAAGAAATATTTGATTCAAGCTATAAAGTTACGTCTAATTTCAGTTTAATTAAGTGTATTTTATGGATTGCTTTATTTTTAATATTAATTACATATTCTATTTATTGTACCATTTGTAAGAAAAAAGTATATAGCGAGTATGTTTTATTGGCTAGTATGGCAACTATTGGTTCAAGTATAGCTATTTCTGCGCAACACGCTATATTGCTTTTTGTTGCATTAGAACTTCAAAGCATTGCTGCATATATATTAATTGGAATGTATCGTAATAATATTACGACCGCAGAAGCAAATTTGCAATATTTTATATTAAGTAGCTTTATTACATGTTTATTTTTACTAGGATGGTCCTTAATATATGGGTTTAGTGGCATATTACAATATGATCTTCTTAAAGTTAATATTTTTAGAGACAAGAATATTAGTTTAGCAATTTCTACTGGATTTATATTAATAATTTTTGCTGTTTTATTTAAAATTGGAGCAGCTCCTTTTCACTTATGGCTTCTTAATATATATCAAGAAACGTCAATTATAACATTAATATTTCTTACTTTTATACCAAAGGCTGGGTACTTAATAGTATTATCTAATTTGCTTTTTCTCAGTGAAGACATTTTTTATATTACAGATATTGTACGTTATGTAGCTATATTTTCAATGATTGTAGGTGCAATTGGAGGCTTGAAGCAAATTTCATTAAAACGTTTATTAGCTTATAGCACTATTAATCATATAGGATATTTATTATTGCCTATAATTGTTAATTATGATTATGGATGGAAAATGAGTATTATATACCTCTGTGTATATAGTGTCGCTATATTAGGAATACTATTTGGATTAATCATATGTGGCGAAAAAGTGGATGATTTAAGAATAGAAGAACTAAGAGGGTTAGCTAGTTATAAAAAAGGAGCTGCTTTTATTATAAGTGTAATGCTTCTTTCTTTAATTGGTATTCCTCCATTAGCTGGTTTCTTTGTAAAATATCAAGTGTTCTTTTATGCTTTACAACAAGGAGAATATGTTTTAGTATTATTTGGGTTGATTACTACTATAATTTCCTCTTATTATTATTTAATGATTATTAAGCTAATGTATTTTGAGAAAACATTAATCAAAATTAATACAGTTAAATGCTCTTTATGGTGTAAATTAATTAATTTTGTATCTTGTATATATATTACATTTTATTCTCTAATTGGATTATAATATTTAATTTTCTTTAATCAATGGCAGGACATTCTAAATTTAAGAACATTCAACATAGGAAAGGCGCCCAAGATCAAAGGCGTGCTAAAGTATTTACTAAAATTATACGTGAAATTAGTAGCGCAGTTAAATTTGGTGGAATTGAACCAGAGCATAACTCAAGATTACGAAATGCTATAATGGCAGCAAAAGTTGCTAACTTGCCAAGAGAAAAAATTGATAAAGCAATTAATTGTGCAAATGGAAAAGATGCGCATTCAGATTATTCAGAATTTAGATATGAGGGATTTCTTTTTGATGGGATCGGAATTATAATTGAAATACTAACTGATAATCGAAGTAGAGCTATTGCAGAAATTAGAGCAGCTTTTAATAAATATGGGGGAGTATTAGCAGAGACGGGTAGTGTAAGTTTTATGTTTGATAAAGTGGGAATAATAGAATATTCCAATGTTAACATTTCTCCAGAAGAAATATTAGAAACATCTATAGATGTAGGTGCTATAGATGTAGAATTTGAAGAATTGATATATACCGTATATACTACTGTTGAAGATTTTAATCGTATAGGGGAAATTTTAGAAAAAAAGTTCAATCTATCTCAAGAGATATATATAGGATGGAGACCTAAAAACAACATCATTATTGATAATATAGAAAAAGCAGAAAAATTATTAAAATTAGTTACTTTATTAGAAGATAGTGATAATGTACAAAGAGTATTCGGGAATTATGAAATTTCTAAAGAAATATATCAAGTTTTAATTAATCAGTGAGTATAGATGCTTTGTCCTATAAAATTAACTAAACAACTTATAAAATTTCATTCAATTACTCCATTTCATGGTGGTGCTATAGATTTTTTAGCTAATTTGTTAAAGGAATATTCATTTGATGTTAAAATAAATTCATATGGAAAGGAAGGATATTTAGCAACTAATTTATACGCTACTTTTGGTAAAGGAGAACCTCATATTTGTTTTTTAGGACACATAGATGTCGTCCCTCCTGGAGAAGGATGGGACACAGATCCATTTAATGCTCATGAAAAAAATGGAAATATATATGGTCGTGGTGCCGTAGATATGAAAAGTGGGGTAGCCGCTATAATTGCTTCATGTATAAATTATTGTTATAATACACCTATCGTTAAAGGAAAGGTTAGTATTTTAATTACTTCTGATGAAGAAGGTATCGCTGAATTTGGAACTAAATCTGTTTTAAAAGATCTAGTTTCTCAGGGATACAAGTGGGACTTTTGTATTGTAGGAGAGCCTACATGTAAAAACATAATAGGAGATACTATCCTTATAGGAAGAAAAGGAAGCATGAATTGTGAGTTAACAATTCATGGAAAACAAGGACATGTTGCATATTTTGACATTGCTAATAATCCAAATACTATATTGATTAAAATTTTGAATGAGTTAATAAATACCCCTATTGACAAAGGAAGCGATTTATTTAGCGCATCAAGCTTTCAGGTTACTTCTATAGATACAAAAAATGAAATTACTAATGTAATTCCAGCAAAAACTATAGCTAAATTTAATATTAGATTTAACCCAATTCAAGAAGAAGAAACATTGTTAAATTTCTTAAATGAAAAGATAAAAAAATATTCAGATAACTTTGAATTAAATTCAAGAATAGATTCTCAATCTTATTTCAGTAAAAATAGTCCATTTATAGAAATGTTTGCAACTGTAATTAAACAGACACTTGGTGTTAATCCTAAATTACTTACTGATAACGCTGCATCTGATGCTAGATTTATTGCAGAACACTGCCCTGTGATAGAGTTTGGTTTAAAGTATGAGATGGCTCATCAAATTAATGAATTTGTTAGTATAAAAGATTTACAAAATATATACACGGTGTATTATAATGCTTTATGTAAACTATTAAATTAAAAAATTGCGGATGTGACGGAACTGGTAGACGTACTAGACTTAGAATCTAGAGCTATAAAAGCGTGGGGGTTCAAGTCCCTTCATCCGTACCAAAAAGGTATATTATGGCTGAGATAGAACAGTTAAAATCCGAAGGACTGAAGCGAGAATATAAAATTATATTAAATGAAGAACATATTTCTCAAGAAATAAGAAAAGAATTAGAAAATTTGGCTACTACAGTCAAAATACCTGGTTTTAGAAAAGGAAAGATTCCATTAAAAATAATAGAACAAAAATATAATGCTTCTGTTTACAAACAAATTACTACAATTGAATTAGATAAAACGATAAAAAAAATTATAAAAGATAATAATTTTCAATTAGCATATGAGCCTATTATCGATGTCATCGAAATTCCAGAAAATCCAAATTTTGAAGCTATCGTTAGTTTTGAAATAATGCCTGATGTTATTATTCCTGATTTAAGTAGCATAGAGTTAACTAAAATTGTATTAAATCTTACTGATGATGAAGTAGAAAAAGAGTTAAATCGCATTATTTCCAGTTCTAAAATTTTTAATAAAGCAACTGATCAAGAGAGTGTAGAAATAGGAGATAAGGTTGAAGTAGATATGGAAATTAAGTTAGACAAGGAGCATGTAGCTCGAAAAGAACTTCAAATCGTGATTGGTGAAAATAATTTTTCAGAAGTAATAGAGCAAAAAATCATAGGCGCTAAAAATAGACAAGAATTAGTATTTGATTCAAAATTATCAGGAATAATTAAAGGCGATGCAGATAGAATCTATACATTAAAGCTTCTCGTTAAGCAAATATACAAATTTAAACAAGCTAGTATTGAACAAATATGCAAGCAGACTGATTGTAAAGATATAGAAGAATTGAAAAGTATAGCAACCAATTTTTTAAAACAGGAAATTAATAATCATATAGCAAGTATTTATAAAATTAAATTATTTGATTCTTTAGAAAGTTTACTAGAATTTGATATTCCAAAAGTTTTAATTAAAAGAGAATATAATAATCTTTTTGAAAAGATGAAATATCTTCAAGAAGATGCCAAAAATGAAGAAGAAAAACAAGAATTAGTTGAAAGAATTAAACTATTTTGCAATAAATTAGCTCTACGTATGGTAAAAATGGGTATATTTATCTCTGAATATGCAAAAATCAAAAATATTACAGTTTACCAAAATGAAGTGTTTAGAGAAATATATGCGGATATTAGAGACTCAAATCTCGCAGAAAAGGAACACGAGAAAGTAATAAAATCCATATTATCCAATCCTCTAATGCTTGATTCCTTTAGTATGCGTGCGTTAGAAAATAAAACTATAGAATATATTTTAAATAATGATATTAAAACGATTGAAAAACTGTATTCAATAAATGAAGTAAAAGAGCTCATAAGAGAAATAGAGCAAAGAGAAGAATTTAGTATAGATAAATAAAAAAATATAATTACATTATGGATAAAGATAAAGCATTAGCAACAGCGATAAGTCAAATTGAAAAAACTTATGGAAAAGGATCTATAATGAAATTAGGGCAAAAGCAAGCTGTAGATGTAGAAGCATTACCTACTGGTTCTCTTGGATTAGATTTAGCACTAGGAATTGGAGGTTTGCCTAAAGGAAGGATTATCGAAATTTATGGTCCAGAAAGTTCCGGAAAGACTACATTAACACTTCATGTCATAGCAGAAGCTCAAAAAAAGAAAGGAATTTGTGCTTTTATTGATGCGGAACATGCATTGGATCCAGTTTATGCTAAAAAATTAGGTGTAAATATAAATGATTTGCTAATTTCTCAACCAGATACCGGAGAACAAGCCTTAGAAATTGTAGACACATTAGTACGTTCTGGAGGCGTGGAATTAGTTATTGTGGATAGTGTTGCTGCTTTAGTTCCCAAAGCGGAAATAGAAGGAGAAATGGGGGAATCGCATATGGGATTACAAGCTCGATTAATGAGTCAGGCGTTAAGAAAATTAACTGCTTCAATTTCAAGGACAAATACTATTATTATTTTTATTAATCAAATTCGCATGAAAATAGGTGTAATGTTTGGTAGTCCTGAAACAACAACAGGAGGGAATGCATTAAAATTTTACGCATCTGTGAGATTAGATATTCGTCGCATTGGATCTATTAAAGACAAAGATCAAGTAGTTGGAAATCAAACAAGGGTGAAAGTGGTAAAAAATAAAGTTTCTCCTCCATTTAAAACAGTAGATTTTGATATTATGTATGGCGCTGGTATTTCAAAAGAAGGAGAATTATTGGATTTAGGAGTTAAATTAGAAATTATTGATAAATCAGGAGCTTGGTTTTCTTATAATAACTCAAGAATTGGACAAGGACGTGAAAATGCTAAAAATTTTTTTATAGAAAATCCAAAAATATTACAGGAAATTGAGCAAAAAATTCGTCAAAAATCTACTATAATGGATAACATATTAATTAATGTGGATGATGAAAAAGGAGGACAGGTTTATGATGAAATTTGATAACAAAGTTGCAATTATTACAGGGGCTTCTGGAGATATAGGAGAGGCATGTGCTACATTGCTTCACGGCCTAGGAGCGCATGTAGTTATTAGTGGTACTAATTTAGAAAAATTAAACCAATTAGGTGAAAAATTAAATACCAATTATACTATTAAACAAGTAAATTTGGATAATCAAGAAAACTGTGTTAACTTAATAAATGATTTTAATAAGGTAGATATCTTAGTTTGCAATGCTGGTGTCACTAAAGATAATTTATCTTTACGTATGTCTAATGAAGCTTTTCAGCAAGTTTTAGACATTAATCTAACTGCAAATTTTATTCTTAACAAAACCGCTATAAGAAAAATGCTTAAACATGGGTTTGGACGAATTATAAATATAACATCTGTAGTGGCATTTAGTGGTAATCCAGGACAAGCTAATTATTGTGCTTCAAAAGCTGGATTAGTAGGAATGACAAAATCTTTAGCTTTAGAAGTTGCTACAAAAGGGATTACAATCAACTGTGTTGCGCCTGGCTTTATTGTATCTAACATGACAAATAAATTAAATGATTCAATAAAATCAGCTATTTTGTCTAGGATTCCACAACAAAAATTTGGTCTTCCTATAGACATAGCAAATGCTGTAGCATTTTTATCATCAGAACAAAGCAATTATATTACAGGACAAACTATCCATGTAAATGGAGGAATGCTCATGGTATAAAAAAATTATATAGCCGCTATGGCTCAGTGGTAGAGCACATCATTGGTAATGATGAGGTCGAAGGTCCGATTCCTTCTAGCGGCACCAGTAGTAATTTTATTACACTCGGCATATATGAAGACTATACCAGGACTTTCGCAATAATAAAAAATGCACTACAGATAAAAGGGAAATATCATAATAGTATGAGCACTAAGTTATGTAGTAAGGAGCTGTATCGTAATTAACAAATTAGCCTCAAAGACGCAAAAAAAAAGCTATCAAATATTATTTTGGCGCAAGTAATAAAGCACGTAAAGACGCGTTGGAATATTGAAGCGTTTCATAGAGAACTGAAGCAGTGCTGTGACTTAGAGAAGTGTCAGACGCATTTGGGCGGATCTCAGAGAAATTATATAGTTCTTTTTGTCTTAGCTTGGATGAATCAGCAAAAATTACGTGCTCTATACGGCTCTTCTATCTATAAACTCAAGTGGAATATTATTAAATTAGTGATTAAAAATCAATTGTCGATTAGGTTGAATATGTGCTAGTGGAATTTCTTGCGAAAGCACTGATTGAGCATACTAGGCATCGCTCCCCTCTTAACTTTTTGGTACATATTATTTCTACTCTTATTTCGTTTATCTTCAGACCTTCTAAATTCAAGATCTATCAGCCTATTATCCTATCTTAAAATCCAGAACTGGGCCATTATATGAAACATTTTGTTATGTTTTTTGGCTTTGAACTCAAGTTTTTGCAAAAATTCTGATAATCTTTTCTGCTCCCAAAGCCTTTTCATCGAGTCAAGATTCAAACTAAAGATACACCGTCCCCAGGAGCAGATGAGTGATATCCTTTGCACCTTAAAAACAGGAAGGTTCCAACCGTTAAGACGGTCGATAACTTTAAAGGTTCTAGACGAGCCGAGTGTTCAGTCTTGCAGGGGTGCGTCATGCTCCCAGTTAGAGGTACTAATCCCACAAGGGTACGACTACTCCCTCTTAGCATTGGAATGCTTCATAGCTTTTGCTGCTTTGGAGATAACAACGAGTAAACCGTGAACAAAACAGTTGAGATGTAGAAACAAAATGGGTGCTAATCATATAAGGCTTCTAATTAAAGGTACAGAACTATATGGTCACTGTAAATCCAAGGATAGACATAGTCTTTAAGAAAATATTTGGAGCTGAAGATCAAAATAAAAGATGCTGGTATTTTTTTAATAAAATATACTTTTATTTTTTAAAAAATAAAAAAAATGTATATACAAATTAAAAAAAGTATAGTACAGTCTTAAATATATAAATAATAACCGCTGTATAAAAAGTTTAATGATTAAGTAAAGGTAGTAGCGAGTCATATTAAATAAAAGTGTCAATTAATAAAACATGAGAGTTTGATCCTGGCTCAGAACGAACGCTGGCGGCATGCTTAACACATGCAAGTCGAACGGATTATTTTTTAAATTTATTTAGAAATTAGTTAGTGGCAAACGGGTGAGTAACATGTGGGAATCTACCTATCAGTACGGAATAACTTCTTGGAAGCAAGAGCTAATACTGTATATATTCTGTAAAAAGAAAAAAGATTTATCGCTGATAGATGAGCCCGCAGCAGATTAGGTAGTTGGTAGGGTAAAAGCCTACCAAGCCTACGATCTGTAGCTGGTCTGAGAGGATGACCAGCCACACTGGGACTGAGATACGGCCCAGACTCCTACGGGAGGCAGCAGTGGGGAATATTGGACAATGGGCGAAAGCCTGATCCAGCAATGCCGCGTGGGTGATGAAGGCCTTCGGGTTGTAAAGCCCTTTCAGTAGGGAAGATAATGACAGTACCTACAAAAGAAGCTCCGGCTAACTCCGTGCCAGCAGCCGCGGTAAGACGGAGGGAGCTAGCGTTGTTCGGAATTATTGGGCGTAAAGGGTCCGTAGGCGGTTTAATAAGTTGGGAGTGAAAGTCCAGAGCTCAACTCTGGAATTGCTTTCAATACTGCTAAACTAGAGTAAGGTAGGGGATGATGGAATTCCTAGTGTAGAGGTAAAATTCTTAGATATTAGGAGGAACACCGAAGGCGAAAGCGATCATCTAGGCTTATACTGACGCTGAGGGACGAAAGCGTGGGGAGCAAACAGGATTAGATACCCTGGTAGTCCACGCTGTAAACGATGAGTGCTAGATATTGAGAAGTTAACTTTTCAGTTTCGTAGTTAACACGTTAAGCACTCCGCCTGGGAAGTACGACCGCAAGGTTAAAACTTAAAGGAATTGACGGGGGCTCGCACAAGCGGTGGAGCATGCGGTTTAATTCGATTCTACGCGAAAAACCTTACCAACCCTTGACATATTGGTCATCGGACATAGAAATATGTTTTTCATTTAGTTGGACCATACACAGATGTTGCATGGCTGTCGTCAGCTCGTGTCGTGAGATGTTAGGTTAAGTCCTGTAACGAGCGCAACCCTTATTCTTATTTGCCATCAGGTAATGCTGGGAACTATAAGAAAACTGCTAGTTATAAACTAGAGGAAGGTGGGGACAAAGTCAAGTCATCATGGCTCTTACGGGTTGGGCTACACGCGTGCTACAATGGTATTTACAGAGGGAAGCAATACGGTGACGTGGAGCAAATCCCTAAAGGATATCTAAGTTCGGATTGTACTCTGCAACTCGAGTACATGAAGTTGAAATCGCTAGTAATCGCGGATCAGCATGCCGCGGTGAATACGTTCTTGGGCCTTGTACACACTGCCCGTCACACCATGGGAATTGGTTTTACCTTAAGTTAGTGAGCTAACGAAAGAGGTAGCTAATCACGGTAAGATCGGTAACTGAGGTGAAGTCGTAACAAGGTAGCCGTAGGGGAACCTGTGGCTGGATTACCTCCTTTTATAGACTTATCGCTACTATCTTTATTTGATCATTTTATTTTTTATTACTCTCATATTTTTTTTATTGTCAGTTGCGGAAAATTATATACTTGATAAGAACTAAATATATTTTAAAAATTATAGAATATCTTTAATAATTCTTATTGAGTTCAGCTTTATTAAATTTTAGTAGCCTTTAATCATCTAGTGCATTCATCTCCCTTCCTACTTCATGACACAGTATCTAGATAGCTATCTGAGACGCATTATACGCCAAAAAACACATGGAAAGTTAGCAAAGATAATATATTAGGAAAGAGAGGTATAATTATAGCTGATGATACAGTGATTTAGAAGAGTTATAGCAAAAGAATAGAGCTGGTACGATGGCAATATTCTGGGACGGAGCATGATATAGTAAAAGGAATTGGGATATTGAATATGCTATTTTGATAATCAGGATATATATGCTATGTATTTAAGAATATAGGCGTCAAAAGAAGATAAAAAAACGAAAAACGATTTATTTAAAGATATAAGATATGGGAGTAACGCCAGAAATTATCGTTGCTGACTGTTGGTATGGCAGCTTAGATAATGTAAAATGTGTGCGAGAGTTAGGATGGAAATGGCTTGTTGAATTAAAAAAGAATAGAGTAGTCAATCGCAACGAAAAATTAGAAGATTTGAATATTCCTGAAACGGGATTGAAGGTCCATTTACGTGGTTATGGATGGATATATGTGTTTCGGTTAGTAGAAAAGAACGGCTACACGAGATATTTTGGGACAAATTTGGAAGATCATACATTAGCGCAAGTAATAAAGTACGTAAAGATGCGTTGGAATATTGAAGTATTTCATAGAAAACTGAAGCAGTACTGTGGCTTAGCTTGGATGAATCAGCGAAAATTAAGTGCTCTATACGGCTCTTCTATCTATAAACTCAAGTGGAATATTATCAAATTAGTGATTAAAAATCAATTGTCAATTAGGTTGAATATATGCTAGTGGAATTTCTTGCGAAAGTTCTGTAATAACAAAGGAGAAATCATGAATATAACGGAATACAAGCGATCTTAGTGTCGTAAAACAGTTAATTAAAGGCCTTGTTGGTAAATTATATGGAGATAAAGGCTATATTAGCTCTAAACTATTTAAAGAATGTTTCTCAAAAGGCATGCAGATTATTACTGGAGTTAGGAAAAATATGAAAAATAAGCTTATGTCTCCCTATGACAAACTTATGTTGAGAAAAAGAGCCCTGATTGAAACTACTTTTGACTATTTGAAGAATAAGTTTAACCTTGAGTATATACTAGGCACCGCTCCCCCTCTTAACTTTTTGGTACATATTATTTCTGCTCTTATTTCGTTTATCCTCAAACCTTCTAAATTCAAGATCTATCAGCCTATTATCCTATCTTGAAATCCAGAACTGGGTCGCTTTAGCACAATCCTTAATTTACGTATAGTATATGGCTTCGTATTCCCAAGTTTCCGTTTACGACACAACTATAATCATTTTTTAATAATTTTTCGTGTTTCTAAGACCTGGACTTGATCAGTTTCTTATCCGAAATTGGCGCTTAGTAAAAAATCAACTAAAGCCTAGAGAGAGATTTCAATATTTTGTTTTTGTTCTAATTTTTTAGTTAAGAGATTAATTTGATTTTTAAATTTTATAAATTCCTTTAATTGCATACCACTTAACTGCACACTTGGAGTAGTTTTCATAGAGAGAGGGTTAACATTTTTTCCATTAATTTTAACCTCATAATGGAGATGAGGTCCAGTAGTTCTACCAGTCATTCCTACATATGCTATAGTTTGTCCTTGATGAACTTTACTTCCAACCATAATGTTAGGAGCAAAGTGTTTTGCGTGAGCATATAGAGTTACAACAGCGATATTATGTCTGATTTGGATACAGTTTCCATAGGAAGAATGCCAACCAGCTTCAACTACAACTCCATCCCCAGATGCTTTAATTTCAGTTCCAATAGGAGCAGAGAAATCTATTCCTTTATGCATTTTAGAGTAGCCTGTTGAAGCTCTCTTTCCAAAATAAGAGGAAATTTTTGTGACTTTAACTGGAGTTTTTAATAAACTGTGGTTCGAGCTTTTTCCATCTTCAAAAAAATATTTAAATGTAGACTGATTATTGTTATGATAGTTGTATACATCGTAAGTTCTTCCATTAGCTTTAAGAGAGGAGAATAAAACTTTCCCATAATTAACAAAATCTCCTTCTTTAGTAAGATATTTTTCAATAATAACAGTTATTTCATCTCCTTTATTAAGTTGATGATTAATATCAATAGCATGACTATAGCAATTTAATAATTCGACTACAGTTTTATTGTTAATTCCTAAACTTTTTAACGTTTTCATTAAACTTCCTTTAACAATAGCGTTTTTTTTATTAACTACTTTTTTTATATCTGAACTCAAGTATTTAGCTATAAATACATCGCCATTATTGATGACTTCCACTCTATTTACTTTATCAATATAAATTACAAGCTTCCATAAGCTTAAAGATTCATCTTGTTCAACATCATCATCAAATACTAGATCAAAATCTAAAGTAATTTTTTGATTTTGATTTAATTTTAAGGCTAAGTCAGGATTGATTTTATTTACTGCTCTTAATACTTTAGTACATTCTTCTGTGTTTACATTAGATTCTTTTAAAATCGCAGCTAAGGTTTGTCCCTTCTTTACAAAGGTGGTAATAAATGTAATTTTAGGATCATCTTCTTTAAATTCCTCACTATCTTCTTGCAACGTAGGAAATTTTTCTATGGTTTGTTCTAATATGAATAAGTGTTTACTTATTAACAAAAAGAAAATAAACCCCATAATCACTGCTAAATTAAACAAGTAAGGGGCTTTAAACTTTGTTTTTCTTTCTTCAGAAGAAAAGACTTGTTCTGAAGATTTAATATAGTGAATATAATACTCTTGAATCATTAATTTGTTAGTTCCTATTACTCTTATAATTCTATAGAATAAGAGATAAAAAAGATTCAGTCAACAAAAAAAAATGTAAATTACGATTCTAGGTGTTGAAGTAAAGCATGTGTAAAGCTTTTGGTAGAAATTTTATGAAATAACTTTTGGTTAGAATATATGTCTACAGTACGGATTCCAGCAGCTATTGTTTTTTTTAAAGCCTTAGAAATTAAATTAGAATGTGAAAATAATTCTAAATAATTCAGCATTGCAATAGCTGCGCTAATTAATCCAGAAGGATTTACAATATTTTGACAAACAATATTTTGATTTGTTCCATGCATAGGCCCAAACATCGCATAATCTTTTCCAATATTAGAAAAGCTAGAAAGATTTATAATCTCATCTGAAAAATTAGGAAGGGAAATTCCTTTTTGTATAACAACTACTTGAAATTCTTTTGGACTATTAAGTATATCAGCAGGATTAGTTCCGCTAAAAGTATAGCTAATATTAGGATATGTTTTTATAAGAGATTGTTTAAGATTTTCACTAATGGTATTTTGTGAAAAATAACTAACAGAAAATTTATTATTTTTATGAGCAAAATCAAAAGCAAAACGCATAGTGTATTCAATATCTGATTCATCGCTATTATTTTGAATAATAATTACATCTACATTATGTTTTATGGTAAAAAAAGAGTTTATATAATATATATGCATATGTAAATTCATTTTTTTTCTTAGTACTTCTCTAAAGTCTTGATAATTAGGGTCTTTAGGTACTTCTATTGGTGCAATTAATAAACAGGAAGTACGATAAAAAGTATCCCAACTTTGTTCCATAATTCCAAAAGTATAATATTTGCGATATAAATTATTTCCGACATCAAGGACTTCAATACTAATAGGAACCTCCGCTTCTTTTAATATTAATAACACACTCTCCATTATCTCTGTTCCTACTCCATCTCCATAAGCAATTGCTATAGGTGCAGGCATAATTATTTTATATATTTAATAGATTTATTAAAATCTGAACTTCCTGCATAGACTTTTCAAAAAGAATTCTTTCTTCCTTATTTAAGTCTATTTCAATAATTTTTTCAACTCCATTAGAGCCTATTATTGCAGGAACTCCTGCATAAATACCCCTAAATCCATATTCTCCATTTAAATAGGACGCACAAGGTAAAATTCTTCTAGTATTTAATAAGTAACTTTCAGCCATAGTTAAAGCAGCTGTAGCAGGAGCATAATATGCAGAGCCAGTTTTAAGCAAATTAACTATTTCCCCTCCACCATTACGAGTTCGATTCACTACTTTTTCTACGTTTTCTTTTGAGATATATCCTAACTTAACTAAATCTGGGATAGGTATTCCAGATACAGTAGAATATCGTATTAATGGGACCATGCTATCTCCATGGCCTCCTAATACAAAACTATCTACATTTTTTACAGATACGTTAAGTTCTTTTGCTAAAAAATAATTAAATCGTGCAGAGTCAAGGACTCCAGCCATTCCCACAACTTTATTAGCAGGTAATTGACTAACTTTCTGTACTACCCATACCATTGCATCCAAGGGATTTGTTACTACTATAACAAAAGCATCAGGAGCATATTGCTTGATATTGTTAGCAATAATTTTCATAATTTCAGCATTAGAAAAAAGTAAATCGTCTCTGCTCATACCAGGGGTTCTACGTAACCCTGCAGTTATTATTATCACATCACTATCTATAATAGCTTCATACTTATCGCTACCAGTGATTTTAATATCTTGTCCAAAAATAGAAGAATTTTGAGCAATATCTAAAGCTTTCCCTTCAGCCATATTTTTATCACGATCTAAAATTACTATATCTCCTAACCCTTTAATAGCTGTTAAATAAGCTAACGTTCCGCCTATGTTTCCCCCTCCAATTAAAGCAATTTTATGATGATGTAACATTGTAATTTCCTCAAAATAATTTTGTATATATAAAAGTTATAATAAGATAAAAAAGACAATATGCAACCATAAGTAGATAAACTTTTCTTCTTTTTAAGATGATTCATTTGTAAATATTTCCTCAATAGTAGAAAAGAGTTTCGTATTTCCGATTTTTAAAATACCTGCTCTAGATATTTTTTTAGATATTTTTTCATTTGCTTCGCAAATAAAAATTTTAACTTTTCTTTTTTTATACGCCTCAATAACTTTTGAAAAAATTTCAAGACCTGTCATATCTATAAAAGGAACATTTTTAAGGTTAAAAATTATACCTTTAGGATCTGTATGAGTTACGCTAAAAGCATGTTCAATTTTTTCTGCTACTCCAAAAAATAGAGGACCTTGGACAGTATATACAATGTAATCTTCAAACAAGAAGGAAATAACTTCAGATGTAATTAATTTCGAAGTTTTATTTTTTTTAAACTCATTAACTATTCCAGTAGTTTGATGAATTCTTAGAATGAAAAATAATATGGAAATAACGAATCCTGCTGCTACTGCAACGACTAAATCAGTAAAAATAGTTAATAAAAAAGTTATAATTAAAACACAAACATCGTACCAAGGAGCATTTTTAAAGATATGAATAAATTCAGAAATGTTACTCATATTAAATGCTACAATAAATAGTATTGCCGCCAACACAGAAAAAGGAATATAAATTGCAAGAGGAGCAAAAACAAGTAGAATAGAAATTAAGAGAAAGGAATGCACAATTGCGGCAATAGGGCTATTTCCCCCATTTCGAATATTTGTAACAGTTCTTGCTATTGCTCCTGTAGATGCAAAACCGCCTAAAAATGGAGCAATAAAATTAGCTAATCCTTGTCCAATAAGTTCTTTATTAGAATTATGTTTTGTTCCAGTAATAGAATCAGCAGCGGCTGCAGA
The DNA here is from genome assembly GCA_963676335.1 of Rickettsiaceae bacterium. Classification (GTDB taxonomy): domain Bacteria; phylum Pseudomonadota; class Alphaproteobacteria; order Rickettsiales; family Rickettsiaceae. The sequence goes on along the minus strand of OY781057.1, from coordinate 281,019 downwards.
TAAAAGAGATTCAATAGCTCCTAATAATGCAATAGTAATTGCTGGGATAATAAGATTGGATACGTGAATTTTTTCAAAATTAGGAGATTTAAAACTAGGTAATGTTTGAGGAATTTGTCCAAATACAGAGCCTATAGTAGCAACGTTAGAAAAATTTAAAAAATATTGAATACTTGTTATAATGACCATTGCTAATAATGGAGAAGGAATATTTTTAATGCACTTAGGAGAAATAATTAATACCAATAAAGATAAAAAAGATAAAATAGTAGTGTTTAAATTTAAATTATAAAATCCTTTAAAAGATAAAATTATTCTTTCACAAAATTTAGCGTCTATAGGAATAGATATCGGAAGACCAAAAAAATCTTTCCACTGCCCAACAAATATTATAACAGCAATACCGCTTGTAAAACCAACTATAACTGGATAAGGGATATATTTTATAATATTTCCTATTTTTAAAAGACCCATTAGTAGGAGAAAAATTCCTGCTATTATTGTAGCAATTTGAAGACCATTAATTCCATATTTAGCTGTGATAGATGCTAAAATTACGACAAAAGCTCCTGTAGGACCTGAAATTTGCACTCTAGTTCCACCAAAAATTCCTACTATAAAACCTGCAATAATTGCAGTATAAATTCCTTGTTCTGGATTAACACCAGAAGCAATAGAAAAAGCCATAGCTAAAGGTAATGCAACAACTCCAACAACAATGCCAGCAAGTATGTTAGATTTCCAATATTTAAAATTTAATAACCCTAAGCTATAGGCTTCAAAAATTGCTATCATTTTCTTATACTTAATAAAGTAATTATGGAAATAAAAAATATATAAATTAATGGACCTATATTAGAAGATAGGAAATAAAACAACCATAGACATATAGCAGGCATACTTCGTCCGAACAATTCTGAACCAATACTATATCCAACGCCAGTAATTATATATTTTTCTGGTCCTGAGGTGGAGTAAAATAATGCTATTGGGAAAAATAAAGAAAAAATTACGCCTAAAATAACAAACCAACTTCTAATAAAAATTAGCATTTTAAATGATAAATAAGGTAAATAATAAAATATTGGAATACTTGTTAAAACAAAAATTATAACAATATAATACATGATCTGATAATGAATTTCAATATTATATTTTTTTGTATACCATGTTAATATTTTTCCTGAAAAGAACAAAAGAATTCCATCAAATAAAAGTAAATAAAAATTATAATGAATCATATCTACACTAGTTATAGAATCGTTAACTAAAGGGATAAATATGTTTAAAAAGACAAAAGATAAGTAGTAAGTAAGACAATTAAAACTACTAAGACAAGCTATGCGAATAACAAGAAATTTGTTGTTCCATAATAAAGAAATTGGTTTTGGAAGAATAACAATTTTTGCTATCATCTTTTTATTAGAAATAATGCGAAAAAACAAAGCTCCTAATCCTAATAACGCTCCTAATATAAATAAAGCCCTCCAATAAAATTGAGGATTCGGACTTAAAAAAACCATCATTGTGCCGAAAGAAGCTAATATATAACCTAAAATCCAAGTTAGATTATAATAACTACTTATATTAATATATTGATCCTTTTTTACATAATTAAAATTGTATATACTTGCAATTTCGCATTCACCTGTTAAAAAAAAAGATTGGATCATTCTTAATAAAATTAGTAAAAAAGAGGATAGAATTCCAGCTGTAGAGTAGGTAGGAAGTACTCCTATACATACGGTACTAACAGTAACCCCAATTAAGGTTATAATTAATACTTTTATAGGGGATAATTCTATAATTAAACGTCCCCAAAATAGACTTCCTAAAGGCCTTACTATAATTCCAGATGATAAGATAGCACATGCTTTAATTAATAGTAATGTCTTATTCTGATCTAAAAAAAACAAAGGAGCTAAGATGGGAATTAAAAATCCATATAAAGCCGTATCATAATGAACAAGAGTATTACTAATTAAAATAGAATATAATAAATACTTTTGATCCCTTTTTATCATAATGACAATATATTCAATATCAAAACGTATCTAAGCTTAATACTTCTTCTATGGAAAGGTTTGTAATTTTTGCTACAATATACGGATCCAAATCATTATCTAATAAATCTTTTACCATATTTAGCATGGCAATTTTTTGCTCATATATAAATACTTCAGAAATTTTTCTTAAGTTATTGATGGTAATATTGGATAAATTCATTACTTTGGGGAGTATGTCCTTAATCTTTGTAGGTAATATAAATATATATTCCTTATTTTTATTAATGTTATAATCTGTTTTAAAACTTCCATAATGGGCATCTATAATATGATTAATTTCAATAAAATCCTTATCTAAAAGTTCTGTATCAAACAATATCTTTTCCCCTTCACCACTAATCGTAAATTTTACTGCTCCTATCGTTTGTACAATTTCATTTTGAGCTAACTTAATTTCAAAATTTTCTAATTTAATAGTAATTATAGGATTTTTTTTATTGGAATCCTTAATAAGTTTTTCAATAAGACTTTTTATACTGTACGTAATTTTATTACTATCACATTCTATTTCTTTATATGTAATGTTTACTATAGAATTAATATAAACATTGTATAAGCTTTCGTATTCTTGGACTATCTTTTTTATCAAATATTTTAAATCTGTATTTTTTGATTCAATTTTTATTTCATTGGTAACTAAGTAAATCAATTTTGATAGATAATGTGCTTCGGCTTTCATTGTTTGAGCTTTTTCAACTAATTTTGCAGTTATTGCTAAAATTTCATTTTTATCTTGTACTTGTTCTAAGTTATTCAACAATTCTTCTATTTTAAGAGGTAAACTATTAAATTGCTCTTTTTCTAGGGATTTTATTCTATTGAAAAATTCCTTTTGACATTGTAACTCTTTAAGTAAATGGAATATTAAATTATCTGTTTTTTCTTTTAGCTGATTTTTTAATGCTATTGATAATTTATCATATTTTTGTTTAGGTTTAAAAATGGATAAAATACCTAAAATAAAAACACAGAGATAAGTAAAATAATATAAAAACTGATATTGAGATTTTATTCCTTCAGAAAGTAAGAATAAAGAAAAATATATGGAAACTATAGAAATAATACCCAAAAATACGTAAATTCTTTTCTCTTTAGGTAAATTTTCTTTGCAGAAGTTAATAAAATTAAATTCTTTTATTAAATTTAAAAATTTCATATTTTCTTAATTTTTAAATTTATTCTTTTATACTATCTCCTATTCATATCTTCTGCAACAGTCCTCTATTCTTTTTTACTAGAAATTTGATCCAAAATCTTAATATAGTCATTTACAACATCATCCCAAGTTCTTTGGACTAGCTGATTATAGAAAGGTTTTTGAATTGCTAATAAGGCTTCTTTGTTATTCAATCCCCATTCTATTTTTTCTGCCATATCTTTCCAATCATAAGGATCAAATAACATGCTTTTTTGCAATTCTGGATCAGTAATAATCTCTTCAGTAACATGTATACGAGCCATCACTACTGGCGTATTTACAGAAAGAGCTTCTGCAAAAGTGAATGGGAAACCACCTTCGCTCAAACTTGGATTTATCGCTAAATCAGCAAGCTTATAACAAGCAGCAAGTTGTTTAAGTGGTATTCCGTGTAGGCATAAGACATCGTTTTTTAAATTATTTTCAAAAATAAAATTTCTTAGTTCAGGATGAATATCTACATTTCCAGTGAGGATAAGTTTATGCCCAATATAGCGTCTTTTTAATAAATAATTATATGCTCTAAGTAACGATAATATATTTTTATGAGGTCTGGATTGACTAGCATAGAAAATAAACTTTATTCCTTTTTTAGCGACATAAAAAGAAATAAGACTCTCGCAATAGTTTGTTGTGAATTCTTCATTATCAAAATTTATTAAATTATTAAGGTTATTAGTTCCATGATGTACAACAAAAACTTTAGAAGGCTCAATATTATAATTTTTGACTAGAGTATTATATTTAACATCTTTGCTATAAGTTACAAAATATTTTCCTTCTTTAATCGTTTTCTCTACCTGTAAAAACGTATTTAAGATGTTTGTATATATGGCAAAGCTAAGGGGAAAATGATTCACTACTACGTCAGGAACGCAAATAAGTTTTGGAGTATTAATTTTATTAAATTGAGGCCAAAAGGATGTGGGACAATACCATGCAGTAATATCTTTTCTTTTATTGATAATACGATTAAGGTCTAATGCATCAGGCCCTTGAATCTCGTAGAATAAGGGGAATAAGGGATTTAAAAAATTTATTTTATATATAAAAATCGGTTTGATTCTTTTAAAAATTTTATTTATTATTTCATTTCTTTTCAAAATTTTAAAAAATATAGACTTATTAAAAAATAAAATTTCTTTTAACTTCTTAACAAAAGATAAGATATACTTAATACAAAACAAAATTAATCTTACAGAAAACAAAATTAATATTACAGGGGAAAAAAATAGAGTTCCTAAGAAACCAATAATAAAAATAAAGATGTTGTTAGAACATAATAGATAAAAAACTGATTTAGTAAAAAATATCTTACTATTGCTACCTTGTCTTTTACCAAATGTAGAATATTTTGAAAATAAAAATTTAATCTTTTTCAATACTTTTGTTAATTTAAAATAAATTAGCAATATGCACGGCTGCTTTTTAGGAGATATTATCTCAAAGGCATTACTATCTATATTAAATTCCTCAAAAAAAGACATTAAATTTGTTTTCATCCAACTTGGACAAGCAATAACAAAAGTACAATTTTTACGTTTAGCAGATTTTAAAAAATTAGCTAAATAATGTCCTAAACCTTCACTTATTAGGCTTACTTTTGGAGAGAAAAACAAATAAATTCCATACTTTTTCATAAACAATCTTTTATAATATTCCAATATTGAGGAGAGAGATTTTCTACTAAGTTATTACTTAAGTCCTTTTGCGAAGGCAACAATAACCGTCTATTTCCTGCTTCTATCTCCATTTTTTTTAACTTCTGGGCCATATCCATTGGATTAAAGGCATCTATCCACATAAGATTAAGATAAAATTGTTCGTCGACCTCTCTTATTGCTGGATAATAACTTGAAAGTGAAGGTACGCCTAAAAATGCTGCTTCTATCACAGAAAATGTTCCATTGTCTATTTTTGATGGGTGCCATAAAAATTCGCTATTAAATAATGTGTTCCAATATTGATATTCAGACATTTCTCCTAATATTTCAAAGTTTTTCTTGAAAAGTGGACTAGAGTTTAAAATTTTAGGTAACGATTTGAGTTCTAAGCATAAAGATGTTAAAAGAGTATCTGTATTTACACCACTTACAAAACATTTTAATTTACCGCTAAGCTCTTCATAATAAATCTTCAAAGCTTTAAAAGCATTTTCATGATTTTTATGAATAGCTGTATTTGTAGTCCATAAAAAATATGGGTTGGATATATCTTTATTCTTATTTAGATTAATTCTATTATAATCAGGAATTAGTATAGGTAATTTGACGACTTTGGATTCTGGTAATTTAGCGAATTGTAAAGCATCTTGTTTTGTGAATTCAGTTATAACAAATATTTTTTCTGCATTATGAGCTGCATTTATAAACTTTTGATTTATTTCTTGGCTTAAAAAATTTTCATAACGTTGTAAATAATCGTAAACTATTAACACATAAGGACGAATTGGAAGTAATGGATGTTCCAAACGATCTGATATTATTATCAATAAATCGCAATCCAAAAAATAATTGATTCCATCATCAGGAATTTGATAATAAGAGTTATGTAAATTGCATTCAATTTTAGAGTAAAGTATGGAACATTCAGCTGTTGTTTTATCAATAATTTTCCATTTATATGGACGTAGCTTTATTTCAATGGGCATATCTAAAAAATCTTCATCTGAATACAAATCAGGTAAATCTAAATGCCCTAAAATTACTTCAACTTCTTCTCCAGCCTTTTGACTTCCCAAAAAAATAGCTTCTGCAACTAGTTTTGCCCCTCTTAAAGTTCCTCCTCTATATCCAACGGGAATAATGACTCCAATACGCTTTTTTTTAACAAAAGTATTAGCTTTTATTTCAGCGTCACGCAATTGGGTAGTTTCAAGATTAGACAATATCTTATCAAGACCTATACGCCAAGCGTCTATGCAATTTTCAAATTTTATTGGTTCTAGCAGAATCATTTGACTCTTTCTAATAGACTCAATCAATTTCCAATCGTCATTTAAGATTCTTTGAATTTTTTTTCTCGCTTCTTTTATCGTTTTGCAACGACCTGGCAAGGTTTTTCCCCCAAGTTTATCAAGAAGTCCCCCAGCCATAAAAATTAAAGGCATGCCATTTTTTATAGCCTCAAAAGGATGATCATGCATGTGGTTAGGTTCGGTGCTATGATAAAACATAACTCGAAATGTTTGCATATTCTGTTCATGGATTTCTTTAGATACGAATCCAATAACATTTGGGTCCTCAGATTTAATTGGTTGCACTCCAGAAATTATATATTCTAGACCTTTGAAATTTTCTTTAAATTTTCTATAAATATTATTATAACAAGTGGAAACTTGTATACGCGGACAAACAAAAAAAATTTTTTTATCATTTCCTTTCCAAAGAGTATTATCTAAAATTTCATCTAAACCTGATGGTAAAAACAGTGCTCTATCTTTTAAAAGATTTTCTTCTCTATCTTTAAGATGAGTATAAGCTACACCAAAAAAAACTTTATTATTTCCTAATTTAATTGTTTGCGCATAGGCTGAGGGAGTTAAATAGTGCTTTAATAAGCTAGTATAGGACATTCCTCCTCCTAGACCAAATGACTTTAAAACTATTTGTTTTTTAAAATATTTTATTGCACATGCTACTTGAGAAGGGAAAAAAGCTAAAAAAACTATATCGAAATATTTATTAGCGATATCCCATGCTTGTTGACTTGGACTTTCATACCAATCTTGATCATTAAGAATTTCAAGGTCTGATTTTGGTATAGTAAGGGTTGTATCGTACGTATACACTACATCAGCAGATAAATTTTCTTCATTAAAGGGGAACTTTTTAGGAGTAAAAATTTCATTAATGCCTAAATAGTTTAGCATTTTTATCTCAAAATTACGCAATGTTGTGTGATTAAGTAACCACATTACCCTAATATTCTTCATCAAATTACAACCCATTAATAATTTTGTGTTCTATAGCCCATTTTTTAAAATCTTGACCTAGTACCTTGGCTCCTTCTATGTTTAGGTGATTAGCATCTAAATATAGTGCAATACCATCTCTTTTTCCATAGCATTTGTTTTCATCGCAAAAAGCTGATGTAGGGTCATAAATAAGTAAATTTGGAACTTTTTGCTGTATTTTAACGATTAATTCCCGATATTCTTTTTGTCTTGCGTCCATTATAGTTCTATCATTTGTACAATTTGCGACATCTCGATTAGAGATATTTACTAACCTTTTAAAACATGATTTTAGATCCATTCCTAACTCTGGAACATCTATCGCAAATATTACTTTTTTCCCCTTAGATTGTAAAAATTTAATCGTCTCAACATATGCTTCAACGAAAGCATCCTGAATGCTCATTATACGATCGTCCTTTATAGGCTCTTATTTTCCATTCCATTACAACCTGATCTCGGGCGGCGTCACCAAATTTTTTATCAAAATATACTGGCCCCATGTTAACCAGAATAAAGTATTCTATGGAACTATAAGCTTCTATGGCTTCCTTAAAGTATTTTTTCTTATCTTCATAAGGTCCAATTGGTATATTTATAATCACATTTCCTTTACGAAAAGCATACCCTTTGTGTTTATAAATCAGGTGACCGAAAACACCAATCAATAACAGAGCTCCACATAATACAGCCACTATAGATTTTACTTGTTTTTTTGATCTAATTGGTTTTTCTATTAGTCGATAGGTTGCCCAAGCAAGTAGAAGACTAAGTAACAATATCGCAATTGTCATCTTTTTACCTAATACAGGGCTACATTCTAATATATGCGCGAAAGACAGTAACGGCCAATGCCATAGATATAATGGATAACTAATTAGCCCTATCCATATCATTAATTTAGTAGACAATATATTTTTATTAATCCAAGCATCTGGCCCAGCTGCTAATGTTAACAAAGCACCAGTTACTGGCAATATTACGTACCACCCAGGAAAGGTAGTAGTTTTTTTAAAAGCGATACAGGATAAGTTGATCAAAAAGCCAATGATTGAAGATACATCTCTCAATATTGCCCTCCTTTGTAGGAATGTATGTTTATAGATTACAATATTAAGATAATGATTCAGTCCTTTTTTAAATTTATCTACAATACTTACTTTGTGTAAAGTTAAGTAAGCAGCTAATAAAGCGCCACTTATTAGCTCCCAAATACGACATAAGGGCAAATAAAAAGCACTAATATTGTTCTTTGAAATAGTTCTTATATTTAAAAAAAACGATAAAAGTATCGTTACAACGCAAATTGATATTAAATTAAATCCTTTCTTACTGGTAAAATATAACGTTAAGGGCCAGAAAATATAAAACTGTTCTTCAATGGATAGAGACCATAAATGCAGTAGAGGTTTAGTATTAGAGAGGTTATCAAAATAACCAACTTCGTTTTTTAAAACGAAATTTATGTAAAATAAAAAATTTGCCTTTGCGTGCTTCCCGAGCTGCGTGTACTCCACGTCAGTCAATACGAACCAACCAAAGATTAAACACGAAATCAGTACTAAACATAATGCTGGAAATATCCGTTTTATACGCCTTTCATAAAAATTATAAATACTGAAGCTATCAGTATCCAAATTTTTAAAAATAATACTACTAATCAGATATCCTGAAATTACAAAAAAGATATCAACGCCAACAAAGCCTCCTTTAATAAACTTAGGGAAGGCGTGATACAAAATCACAGCAGTAACTGCTACAGCTCTTAGACCATCAATATCACCTCTATACTTAATATTATGTTCTATATCCACTCTATCTATAATATTTTGTTTTTTTATTAGTTAATATTATTAATTACTTTGTATTGTTCAATAGCATGTTCTATTTTTCCATCAAACACCAATATACCATGATGAAACACTAGGCCTCGAGTGCATATTGATGTTAATGCGGAAAAATCATGAGAAGCTAATACTAATATTTTTGATTGTTCTATTAAAAACAAGATTCTTTTTTTTGCTTTTCCCATAAAGTTAGCATCTCCAGCCCCTATTACTTCATCTATGAGTAAAATATCTCCTTTTATAGCAGTTGAAATTGCAAAAGCTAATCTAACTTGCATACCCGTAGAATAAGTTTTGATAGGATAATCGATGAAATCACCTATATCAGCAAATTCAACAATTTCTCTTTCTTTTTGACGAATGTACTTAGGTTTTAAACCAAGCAATAACCCTCGATATAATATATTTTCCCGCCCGCTAGCTTCGGGTTCAAATCCCAAGTTTAAATCTAGCAACGACCTTATTTTGCCATGTACTTTTAAAATCCCTCCCGAAATAGGATATAACCCAGCAATTGTCTTAAGAAGGGTACTTTTGCCACTACCATTATGTCCTAAAAGACCAACCCTTTCTCCTTCTTTTATTTCTAAGGATACATTTTTAAGAGCATGAATATCTGAAATTTGTATTTTATTTTTATTAAGTTTAAATAAAGTGGCAAGTAACGATTTTAATGATCTTTCTTTGTATGCTACAGATGCATAATGTAAATTTACTTTTTGCAGTGAAATATAAAGCTTATTCATTATAAATAAAATATTACTTTTTTTTCAGATTTTATACCTACTGCAATTGCAATAAGTGTAACTAACACTATAGTTACAAGACATACTAAATAATTTTTAATACTTGGAAATGTCCCTTCTAAAATAGGGGCTCTTAAAATTTGCAACAAATGGTAGATTGGATTGTAATCCACCAACCATCCCACTCCTCCATTTCGAAACATTTTTTCTTCAAAATACACTGGTGAAACAAACCACAAAGCTTGCATTATTAAAGACAAAGCTGGTGCCAAATCCCGGAAGCGAGTGCTTATATAAGCTAATAACGTTGCTAATGGCCAACATCCTAAAGCTAAGATGGGATAAATGCTCAATATCGAAATCCAAGACAACGAAAAATTTTCAGGCATAACAGTCAAACTCCAACCAAGTAATGGAATAGTAGCTAACATTAATACTAGTATTGCGCTTAAAACAGTACGTAAAGTATAAATCGCTAGAGGATTTTTATATTGTTGAATATATGGAGAAGCTTGAACAAAGCTTAAAGAGCCACTAATAACAGTAGTCACTATACATTCCCAAATTATTATACCAGAAAAAATATATGGCGCGTAGCGGTTAATATCGATATTGAATACTCGACTAAAGACAAATGACAAAAGTAACGTCATTCCTAATGGTTGTATGATTGACCAAAGAATTCCAAAAAAAGAATAACGCCAACGGGCCATTAAATCTGCAAATGCTAAATGCGTCCAAAAATACCTAGATTCCCAAATGCCTTTAATATAAGAATTTATCATATGGAACTTAAAAATAACTTTTCTTTTTCTAAAAGATCTGCGGATCTTTTTTTTAGAAATCTTGCAGGGACGCCAATATATATTTCGTGGTTTGGAATTGATTTAGTTACTAAAGACAAAGCGCCTACAGCGGCCCCTGTTCCAATAGTAACATTAGGTAGTATTATAGTACTTGAACCAATTATAGCATGTTTTTTTAGCACTATTGGTCCTTTATGAATATTTTTAAATTCTTTAGGTACTGTTGGGTTAGTCAAAAAATTTCCAGAATAATCGTCACTCATGGAAAATAATAATACTCCAAATGAAATACCAGCAAAATCTTCAATACTAACTTCTCCTCCAGAGTTAATATACACTCCTCCTGCAATATGGACATTATTGCCTATACTTAATTTTCCAAACATTGATATTATCGTAGTTTTACTGTCTATCCTTATGTTATTACCTAACATAATATTTTTTAATCCACTTATTACACAATCTTTTGCTATTGCAACATTATTTCCTACTTGTTTAAAACCAAAATTTTTCAATTCCTCTGTGTAATAATAACCTAAATTAAATGGATTGTTTAATGACACTTAAAGTCCTCAACGTTTTTTATTTATTTGCTATAAATACAACAATTAAAAATAATATTCTAGTGGTAAAAAAGAAAAAATTAAAAAGAACAAAGCTGCTCTGAAATATCCTTAATTAAATCATGCCTTTCGCAATAATAAAAAATGTGCTATAGATAGAAGAAAATATCATAAGAGTATGAGTACTAAGTTATGTAGTAAGGTATGTAGTAAGGGAGTTGTATCGTAATTAACAAATTAGCCTCAAAGACGCAAAAAAAAAGCTATCAAATATTATTTTGGCGCAAGTAATAAAGTACGTAAAGATGCGTTGGAATATTGAAGCGTTTCATAGAGAACTGAAGCAGTGCTGTGACTTAGAGAAGTGTCAGACGCATTTGGGCGGATCTCAGAGAAATTATATAGTTCTTTTTGTCTTAGCTTGGATGAATCAGCAAAAATTACATGCTCTATATGGCTCTTCTATCTATAAACTCAAGTGGAATATTATCAAATTAGTGATTAAAAATCAATTGTCGATTAGGTTGAATATGTGCTAGTGGAATTTCTTGCGAAAGCACTGATTACCTTCCGCCAAGCCCTTTTGTTGTTTTTTTGTTAACTTTGTTAATATTTTGATTGTATGAATATGTTTTTTTATTACTCAATCCACTAACATTTAATCCACGTATAACAGAATTCACCTTAGCATCAACCATACTCATTGAATTAGATCTCTCAATTTTTGGTGCAATTTTATTTTCTTTTGAAATTTCTTTAACTTTTGCGTTTACTTCTAATATTTTAGTTAAAGAATCTTTCTTTTCTATCTCAAGTTTTGATATATTATCCTCTCTATATTTATTATCTTTAGATCCAAAATTACTTATAAAGTCTTGAATAAAATTATTGCTTTTTTTATTTAATGGAATAGAAGACTGTTCTTCTTCTTTTATCTTTTTAAATGTATCTATTTTTTCAGAATCAGTCATTTTAAAATAATTTTTGTCCAGGGTTAATTTTTTTAATGCTTTAGTTTGTATTTCTTGTTTATTTACTATCTTTTCAAGATCTCGAATATTGTTATAGCCTGGAGTATCTTTAACATCTCTTTCTTTGTCTATTTCTTTTTTGAGAAAGAAGCGTTTTTCATCTATAGCTTTTTGGGAAGCAAAATCTAATAATGACGCTCCAACGCTTTTTACGTTTAAAACATTATTACTAATTGCAGTCTTAGCTATTGTTTTAATTACTGATGGTCCAGTTTGTGCTTTAACGTATCGCTCCTTTTCTGATTTTTTCCCTTCTTTAGTTGGTGTTATTAATTCATCTTTCAATATACCTTTTAATTTAGGATCTATTTCATTTAATAGATGTTCTTGAACTGACATAAGGGATCTATTCTTCATCAATAATTTATGTTCTGTATCAAGTTTACGGGTAGATCGCGTGTTGTAATACATCTTTCCAACAGCAACACAAGAAGCAGCTACCCCAACAGCAGCTACCCCTATAGGACCACCTATTGCTACACTTGCTATCGCAACTCCTACTCCAACAGCTGATAAAGTTCCAGGTCGAGTAACAAATTCAGCTACTTTAGCAATTCCTTTGCCAATTTTATTTTCTGTAAAAAATTTTTTAATTGATTTTCCAGCTGAGGAATTTTTAATCTTATCAACACTTTGAGAAACAGAATTTTTTATTTTTTCTACAAAATTTATGCAACTTTTCCCAACCTTTGTTTTTTTAATTTTATTAATAACTTTACCAAAAAAACTAGGTTTTTCGGATGGTTCTTTCAAAGCTTCCTTTGCTTGCTCTCTCAGTTTTTTTTCTTCTTCTTGCTTAAATATTGGTGTTTCTGAAAATTCAAAAGAGCGATGATTTTTTTTAGTATTATTTTCTAAATTTTTATCTTCTTCTATAAACATAATTTGTGTATCCTCCTCATAAATGAAAATCTGAAAATACGAAACCAGACTTCAAAAAGAGCTAGAAACGAAAGGAGAAAGTAGCACAGCATACTTTGACGTATGTGAGCAACGCAGTTCTCAGAACACAGTTCTCAGAACACAGTTCTCAGAACACAGTTCTCAGAACACAGTTCTCAGAACACAGTTCTCAAGCGCTGTCGCCAATTTTTGAAGTGTGGTGAGTATATCTCATAAGATCTATACTATCTTCTTATCTTTATCAGTTGATGAATCTTGAGAAAATTTTGAAGAAATAAAATTTTTCTCTTTGGTGGATTCTATTTGATTTGAAAATACTTTCTTATTACTCAATTCATTAATAATAGGATGTAAATTTTTGTCAAAAGCCCTCATTGAATTAGGTTTTTCTTTTGGTGCAATTTTATTTTCTTTTGAAATTTCTTTAACTTTTGCGTTTACTTCTAATATTTTAGTTAAAGAATCTTTCTTTTCTATCTCAAGTTTTGATATATTATCCTCTCTATATTTATTATCTTTAGATCCAAAATTACTTATAAAGTCTTGAATAAAATTATTGCTTTTTTTATTTAATGGAATAGAAGACTGTTCTTCTTCTTTTATCTTTTTAAATGTATCTATTTTTTCAGAATCAGTCATTTTAAAATAATTTTTGTCCAGTATTAATTTTTTTAATGCTTTAGTTTGTATTTTTTGTTTCTCTACTATCTTTTCAAGATCTCGAATATCGTTATAACCTGGGGTATTTTTAACATCTCTTTCTTTGTCTATTTCTTTTTTGAGAAAGAAGCGTTTTTCATCTATAGCTTTTTGGGAAGCAAAATCTAATAATGACGCTCCAACGCTTTTTACGTTTAAAACATTATTACTAATTGCAGTCTTAGCTATTGTTTTAATTACTGATGGTCCAGTTTGTGCTTTAACGTATCGCTCCTTTTCTGATTTTTTCCCTTCTTTAGTTGGTGTTATTAATTCATCTTTCAATATACCTTTTAATTTAGGATCTATTTCATTTAATAGATGTTCTTGAACTGACATAAGGGATCTATTCTTCATCAATAATTTATGTTCTGTATCAAGTTTACGGGTAGATCGCGTATTGTAATACATCTTTCCAACAGTAACACAAGAAGCAGCTATCCCAACAGCAGCTACCCCTATAGGACCACCTATTGCTACACTTGCTATCGCAACCCCTACTCCAATAACTGCTAAAGTTCCAGGTCGAGTAGCAAATTCAGCTACTTTAGCAATTCCTTTGACAATTTTATTTTCTGTAAAAAATTTTTTAATTGATTTTCCAGCTGAGTAATTTTTAATCTTATCAACATCTTGAGAAACAGAATTTTTTATTTTTTCTACAAAATTTATGCAACTTTTCCCAACCTTTGTTTTTTTAATTTTATTAATAACTTTACCAAAAAAACTAGGTTTTTCGGATGGTTCTTTCAAAGCTTCCTTTGCTTGCTCTCTCAGTTTTTTTTCTTCTTCTTGCTTAAATATTGGTGTTTCTGAAAATTCAAAAGAGCGATGATTTTTTTTAGTATTATTTTCTAAATTTTTATCTTCTTCTATAAACATAAGATTTAAAATAATTTGTATATATATACAATACTATCCTAGGTTTTGAAGTTTATAAACAAAATAACTCAAAGACAGAGCAATGATTTTGTTAGTGGAATCATTCGAATATATACATATATTTCTACCGATATGTTATATTGTTATTTTAAAATATTTAAAATTTAATATGAATTATTCAGAAACTATCACTATTTTATACTGGTATAGCTTGATAGAGGCGAATATATTAACAACTAATTTAGACACCATAGCAATAAAAAATAACAATACAATTCATCCCCCTCTTAGTACATCAAGATCATTAGCAGATAGGGCGTCAACTATTAAAGATTTAGAACAAATGGTACGTTCTTTTGACCAATGCTCATTAAAAAAGATGGCAACAAATACAGTTTTTTCTGATGGAACTAGAACTGCAAAAATAGTATTAATCGGAGAAGCGCCAGGGGCTACTGAAGATGCGCAAGGGATACCATTTTGCGGAGAAAGTGGAGAGCTATTAGATAATATGCTTTACTCTATTGGTTTATCACGTAAACAAAATGTATATATAACAAATACTATATTTTGGCGCCCTCCTGCAAATAGACGCCCTACAAATGAAGAAATAGAAGTTTGCAAACCTTTTGTAGAAAAACATATAGCTCTTATGCAACCTAAATTACTAATTTTAGTAGGCAGTACTGCAGCTGCAAGTATATTAGGAAATAATATACAAATTAGTAAAATTAGGCAACAGTATTTTGAATATAAAAATCAATATATCGATACCCCCATCCCCACAACTACAATATTTCACCCAGCTTATTTATTAAGACAATCAATACAAAAAAAAACAACTTGGTATGATCTCTTAAAAATTAAGCAATTCTGTCAAAAAGAAGGAATTTTGCCTTTATAAATTACAAAATAATCTCTAAAAAATAAGTTAACATTTTTCAAAACACATCGCAATCCCCATTCCTCCCCCAATACACAACGAAGCTAGTGCTTTATTTGCTTGTTTTCTTTTTTGCAATTCAGATAATAAAGTTACTACAATTCTAGCCCCACTTGCTCCAATAGGATGTCCTAAAGCTAATGCTCCTCCATTAACATTTACAATTTCTGTATTCCATCCTAATTCTCGATTTACACAAATAGATTGAACAGCAAAAGCCTCATTACTTTCTACTAAATCTAAATCATTTATTTGCCAATTCGCCCTTTTAAGCGCTAATTTTACTGCTGGTATAGGACCAGTGCCCATGATATTGGGATCAACTCCGCCCGAAGCACAAGAAATAATTTTGGCTATTGGGGTTAAATTATATTTCTTTATCGCTGCCTCTGAAGCAATCACTACGAATGCAGCTCCATCATTAATGCCAGATGAATTTCCAGCAGTAACAGACCCATTAGTTTTAAAAGCTGGTTTCATTTTAGATAATTTTTCCAAGCTAACATCATGTTTAATAAACTCATCCTTATCAATTATCACTTCTTTCTTTTGAAGGATAACTTTTATAGGATTTATTTCATAATCAAATGCACCTGTAGCTTGAGCTTTAATAGCTTTTTGCTGAGACTCATAAGCAAACATATCCTGATCTTCTCTAGAAATATTAAACTGATTTGCAATATTCTCAGCTGTTATTCCCATTAAATTAGAAGAAAACGCATCAGTTAATCCATCATATAACATCATATCCACTAACCTAGAATCGCCAAATCTCACCCCAGATCTAACTAAAGCTGCATGCATAGCTGTTGACATGCTTTCTTGTCCTCCAGCAATTATTAAATCCGCATTCCCACTAATAATAGACTGAGCAGCTAATTCAATTGCTTTTAAACCAGATCCACAAACTTTATTTACTGAGAAAGCCGGTATTTCTTTAGGAATACCAGCTTTGATACTAGACTGTCTAGCAACATTTTGTCCCAATCCCCCAGTTAATACTTGTCCTATGATAACCTCTGAAAGGAAAGACCCATCAATTTTTGATTCCTTTAATAAAGATTGAATTACCATTGACCCTAATTTAACTGCACTTAAAGAACTAAAGTTACCCATAAAATTACATATTGCGCTACGCTTTACCGCAACGATATAAGCAACATTTAACATATTTATACCCATATTTTTTCATATAATTATTATAATAATCAATTTAGCAGGAAGTTTATATTAATTTTTTATCAAAAATAACATTTTAATTTGTAAAAAAGTTATATCTTTTCATCCTCACTGAATGGAAATTGCATATTGATTTTATGTATCTTTTTTATTACGAAAATACTCTTTTAAATATAACTCCAATTTAATTACTTAAATCTCTTATATTGATAAATCCCAGTATACCAATCATATAAAAATCGATATTCTGTACATTATATAAGAATACTTCTTTAACATATAATAAACTCTATATACTTAAACTTACTGTGTATATACTTTAATCTTAACGACATCTAAAGTTAATACTTTTAATATTTACTTGACTAAAAGATTAAAAGAAACTAGTATCGTATTAACTATATATTAATTATTTTTATGCACTCCTTAATACCATCAACTATACGAAATCATTTAAGAACATTGAGATATCCCCAAAAAAAAGATCCATTTATCATAAAAAAAAATATTAAGTTGATTTTAGAAAGTTTAGGATATGCAAAGGATGTATCGGAAAATGTTGCTTCTAATTTTTGCAAACAACATGTAATACCTGAACATAGAGACAAAGAAAGAAATCCCTATTAATTGTATTGACAATACTTATTAAGAGAATATAAAATTTAATTATAATTAATTACAAGATTGGTATGTTTACTCCTGTTGTATTACAACAATTTTTACAATTAGCTACTTTAAAACATGAAACCTTATCTCAAAATATAGCTAATGTAAATACCCCAGGATATAAAACAAAAACAGTTGAGATCCCTCAAACATTTAATGAGTTAGTAAAGTTAAATTCTAATTCTTTTAAACAAATTTCTTTAACTGTAACTTCAAAAACTCATATAAAAGGAAGAATGTACTTGAAAGATGAATATCCTGTTGTAAAAGACATAGTAAATGTGGAACTTAAACCAAATCAAAATAACGTATCTTTACAACAACAAGCGCTAGAGGTTAGCAATAATCAGCTACTTTATAATAAATTAGTAGATACTTATAAAAAAACTTATGATTTACTTAATGCTGCAGTCGGCAATGATTCGAAAGGATAATATAATGGGATATTTGTTTTCCATAGTCTTAAATATAGTTGGAGTTGTATACTTGCCAGACTTCAAAAATTGGCGTCGTCGCTTGAAAACTGCGTTACTCATATACGTCAAAAATATGCTGCGCTACTTACTTCCTTCGCTCCTAGCTTTTTTTGAAGTCTGGCTTCGTATTTTCAAGCTTTCATTTACGAGTAGTGTGTTCATAATTTTCTTCGTAAATAGGTCTTCAATTGCGTTAGGGGATAGCTTACAAAATGCTATTGAAATTGCTGGCCACGGAGCTAAATTTCAAAGCGAAAGATTAAAAATTATCGCAGAAAATTTAGCAAATGAAGATTCAGTAGCAATAACTCCAGAAGAAGAACCGTATAGAAGAAAAATTATTTTTGCTAAGAACAAATATAATGATAAACTGAAAACACATATTGTTATTGTCCGTAAATATTCTTATGATAATAGTGATTTTAAAATGAAATATTCTCCTACCCATCCTGCAGCAGATGTATATGGGTATGTAAAGTTTCCTAATGTAATACAAGCTATTGAAAAAGCAGATAGCTTAGAAGCTCAACGTAGTTATGAAGCTAATATAAATATTATCGACGTAACTAAAAATATGGTGCAAAAAACTATAGATATTTTAAAATAAAAAAAATATGACTGAAATAGTTGGAGTTTCAGCGGTTGTAAAAAGTGATTTTTCACAAAATTTTACTAAAATTGCTGAAAAAAATTTTAAAAATTTAGTTGAAGGGAGCTTTAATAAATTTGCTCATATGACTCCTGAAGAAATACTAAATTATATGCAAAGTTCTAATCTGAAAAATATAATCTCTGAGTCAAATACTCAGGCTATTAATGTAGCAACGCATATTGATGTCTTGAGAAAGAAAATAAATGCGCAAGATATTTATACTCAAAAATCTTTAGTTAATGATGCATCTTTAGTAGATACAGTTATTTCCATTACTGAAGCAAAACATGAACTTTCTAAAGTAATTGAATTACGTAATAAATTTGTAAAAGCGTGGGAAGATATTCTCCATATGGCGATTTAATACAAAAGAATATAAAATGCCGGATTAGCTCAGTGGTAGAGCAACCGCTTTGTAAGCGGTAGGTCGTTAGTTCGAATCTTACATCCGGCACCAATTATATGTAAAAATTACTAATATCTTATCTAGCGATAGCTTCATAAAAAATTGAATATTAATTTCAAATTAATTTTAATTGCAGAAGTTCCGCATAATAGCTGTCTTTCAGTATGAATTTATACGATAGAGACAAATAAAAGATAATAAATTGATCATTTAGAACAAGGACAAACGGTGGTCATGGATAATATTTCATTCCATCGCACACAAAAAGTTAAGGAATTGATAGAATTTAAAAAATGCAATATCTTGTTTTTTCCTACATATTCGCCTGATTTAAATCCAATTGAGCATTATTGGTTCAAGATTAAGTATAAAATTAGGAATGTTATTCATGAATTTTCAGACTTCTCAGATACTGCTACTTTTGTTCTTAAAAATATAAATGTCTCTACCTCATAGATTTATGCTATACAATGTTCATCCGCAATACCAAATAAGGGCTAGATGTGGCTGGATACGAAAAAATAAAAACAAAACTTTGCCAACTTTTAATGGATGGAAGAGAAAACTCCCCTTGCATAGTGTTAATATCTATATACTTTGTTTGCTTTACAGTTACTTTATTTAACTCACTTTGAATCAAAGTAGCGAAAGTATTAGCACTCTGTAAATCATTTACCTTACTAATACAACCAGCATTAAATTCCTCATTAACAAACTGGCAACCAATAAAAGCCTCTCTATTTAGTGTAACTTTAAAAGCTACAGCGCTTTGGTTGGCTACTACATTAGCAGGTAAACCTGTTATTCCATAATCTTTAGCTAATTTTCTTGCTTCGTCATCGACACCATTGTTATCAGTAGCAGCACTTATACATTCTACTTTGCACTCAAATACCAGTTATTTGATCTAGAGTTTGGCTAGCAATATTAAGCATAGCTGAGTATTCATCGCACAAGCTTGATATACTCTATTATTATCTTCAAATATATTACCACTAACTAATGCACTCAGTGTTGGATTAAAAATTTTTCTACTCACAATACTATAATTCTTTGTTATAGTTTTTTAATGCTTTCTCAGTATTTTTTATTTTTGCAAGGTAAATATGTTCTAAAAAAACCTAACTCTCATTAAGAATCGATAATTTCAATATATTAAGAAGAAGCGACTAATTTCTTTTTTTAAAATTCATTAAGTCGATTAAGGATATCTTGTAATACTAAATTAATTCCTATATTAGAGTAAGAAGAAATAGTATGTACCTTTTTATTATCAAATGCTTGACTTATGCATGCTACCTTTTCCTCCAGCTCCTCTAAATTAAGCATTTCAACTTTATTAAGACATATTATTTCTTGCTTATTGACTAAATTAATAGAATAAGATTCCATTTCTTTTTTTACAGTTAGATATGTATTTAATACATCTTTATGAGTACAATCTATTAGATGTACAATAATTTTACATCTTTCAATATGTTTTAAAAATCGATCACCTAATCCATGTCCAAGATGCGCCCCTTCAATTAGCCCTGGAATATCTGCTAATATAAATTCTTGATCCTGAAAATTTACTACTCCTAAGCTAGGAACTAGTGTTGTAAATGGATAATCTGCTATTTTTGGCCTAGCTGCACTAACGCATGAAAGAAAAGTAGACTTACCTGCGTTAGGCATTCCTACTAATCCTACATCTGACAATAATTTCAATTTCAACCATACACATACCTCACTTCCCAATTCCCCTTTCGTAGAAGACCTAGGAGCTTGATTAATAGATGATTTAAAACAACTATTTCCACATCCACCCTTCCCTCCTGATAATATTTCAAAATATTGATCTGAATTATCAAAATCGTAAATTAAATTCTCTGCATTCTCAGTAATAATTTGAGTACCGACAGGCACTTCTAAAATCAAAGCATCTCTTGATTTTCCACTGCAATTTTTGCTTTTTCCAGATTCACCACTTTGTGCATAGAAATGCTGTTTATATCTAAAATGGATTAATGTGTTTAATGATGAAGTACTATGAAAAATAATACTTCCTCCATTTCCTCCATTTCCCCCATTTGGCCCTCCATTAGGCCTAAATTTTTCACGTAAAAAACTTACACATCCATTTCCTCCATTCCCGCTACGTAAAAAGATTTTAACTTCGTCAATAAAATTCACGACTATAGACCATTTTATATTTTAAAATACTCAAGATTATACTTCTGTTGCTTTAAATCCAAATATTTTTGCCTAATAAGAGATAATTCTTCTTGATTATCTTCATTAAATGCAATAAAAATTTTTTTTATAGTGTTCTCCCTAGGCAATATCCAATCATGTAACGATACTAATATTAATACTTTTGCTTGATTGGGAATATTGTCCTTTAAAGTTAAATATATAGGCTGAGACGCCTCTTCTGGATCCAAACTACTTCCATGTGGAAAAAAAGATCTTTTTTCAAAAGTCCAAAGCGCCCTATTAATAGATTCCTGTAATGTAATATCTGGCGTCTTTATAACAATGCTCTCTTTGTTTTTATATATTTCTGATACTAATTTACATATCGCTTTTTCTAAAGTTTGTTGACACACATGATAAAAAGCAATACTAAGTTGTTCATAATTCACTTTTCTAAAACAGTATTTATATACTCCACCTTCCACTCCAATTCTTTGGTATCAAATTCGAATACTTTCCCTTGAGAATCAGCACTATCTAAAATTATATCTGCTACAATATTATCATGACTAGTCACTAAAATATTATTAAAATTATAAAAATACGGCTGCGCATTTATAAATTCAAAGGTAACAAATTTTTTTAATTTAGGAATTACTTTTATAACATCCTCTATATTGCTTACTTTATGCACTCCAAAGCTAAGTGGAATGATTCGATAATTTTCTTTATTGTCTTGCCAAAACGAATATTGAGATATAGAACTGAAACTACTTCCTCTTTGAATATTGGCTATTACCAATGTACCTAAAGGTATTCCTGATTTACTACTAGCCATATCATCTACTTGAAAAAAAGTTGCTCCTCCAAAATTCAAAATTTTAGTTATTTTATTTTTATTAATATCATATAAATTAACTAGCTTTTCTATTAATTTTCCATCTCTATAAATAGTTAATTTGACATTATCCTTTTTTGATATATTCATCCTATGATCTAACGTATAAAGGCTCGCAGTTATAGGAACATCATCAATTTTCCATAATATATCTCCTGAATTCAATATTCCCTCTGCTGGAGAATCTTTAATAATACTTTTTACAGCTACTACTTTATTATACATCTGAGGATTTTTCTTTATATACTCACTAGCAACTTCTTTAGGAAAATTTCTATGTCTTACAGCTTTATCCAATGAATATAACTCACATAACATCCCCACATGTTTTCTTTGAGGAACATTGTTTTTTCTTAGTTCTGTTATAGCATCAAGTATGTATTCTCCTTTGAGAGCTATTTCAAAAGTTTTTGCTCCTCCATATATTATTCCTAAAATATTTCCTTCTTTGTCAAGTAAAGGAGATCCACTGCTACCAGCCGCTCCATTAAAATTAATTATATATGAATGCTGAGGCATCGTTCCCTCTATAGAATAGAGATTTGATAGATACCCTGTTTGCAAAGAAAATTCCTGAGCTTCGTTATTGCCTACCATGAAAACTGGCTGATATTGTTCTGGAGGGACAGTACTAAATTTAATTTCTTTTGCTCCTTGTGGCATAAGCGCTGGTACAACTTTTAGAACTCCGTAATCTTGCCATAGATCATAATACAAAAGCTTAGCTTCTATTTGTTGACCTGTATCGAATGTAATAAAGTAATTAGCGACACCATTAGCTCCACAAACATGCTGATTAGTTACAATTAATCCTAACTTTTTATCAACAATAAATCCTGTGCCTATACCTCTTCCAGCATCTCCATAAGCTGCAAGAGACATTTGTACATCTATACGCACAATGCTTTTTTTCACATTTTCCAGAATTTCTGGTTTTATATCAGCCCCTGCTATCTCACTAAGAAAGATAACTAATACAAAAAAATATAGTTTTTTTAACATTAAAACCCTAAAAAAAGACTTGTAATATAATTTTTATACACTATATCCAAATAGAAAACAATCAACAAAAAAATTCATAAATTAATATTTATTGAGGTTAATAAAATATATGGCAAGAATAATTGGTATAGATTTAGGAACTACTAACTCCTGTGTAGCAATTATGGAAGGGAAAGAACCTAGGATTATTGCTAATACAGAAGGAGTACGCGTTACTCCTTCAATGGTAGCTTTTACTAATAGTGAAGAAATTTTAATAGGCGATTCAGCAAAAAGACAAGCGGTAACTAATCATAAACGTACTATTTTTGCTAGCAAACGCCTAATAGGAAGGAGGTATAATGATCCGACAGTAAAAAAAGATCAGCACCTTGTTCCATATAACATCGTTGAAGCTGAAAATGGAGATGCTTGGATAGAAGTAGATGGAAAAAAATATTCTCCTAGTCAAATGGGGGCATATGTTTTGCAAAAAATGAAAGAAACTGCAGAAAATTACTTAGGAGAAAAAGTAACTCAAGCTGTAATAACGGTTCCAGCTTATTTTAATGACGCTCAAAGACAAGCTACAAAAGACGCTGGCCGTATCGCTGGCCTTGAAGTATTGAGAATAATTAACGAACCAACGGCTGCTGCATTAGCATATGGTTTTGATAAGATTGATAGTAAAATCATTGCTGTTTTTGATTTAGGAGGAGGGACTTTCGATGTATCAATTTTAGAAATCGGAGAAGGCGTTTTTGAAGTTAAATCTACTAATGGAGATACATTTTTAGGTGGAGAAGATTTTGATATAAGAATCCTTGATTATTTAATTGATGAGTTTAAAAAAGAAAGTGGAATCAACCTTCGTAACGACCCTTTAGCTTTGCAGAGGTTAAAAGAAGCTGCTGAAAAGGCTAAAAAAGAATTATCTTCTACCATACAAACTGATATCAATTTACCGTATATTACTGCTGATGCCTCTGGTCCGAAACATTTAAACTTACAGTTTACTAGATCTAAACTAGAATCTTTAGTAGAAGACTTAATTGAAAAAACAATTCAACCTTGCAAAAATGCTTTAAAAGACGCAGGAATAAAAACATCAGATATTAAAGAGGTCGTTTTAGTTGGAGGTATGACTAGAATGCCTAAAGTTATAGAAAAGGTAAAAGAATTTTTTAATAGAGAGCCTAATAAAAGTGTAAATGCTGATGAAGTCGTAGCATTAGGAGCCGCCGTACAAGCAGGGGTACTTGAAAAAAAAGTAACAGATATTGTATTAGTAGATGTTACTCCTTTATCTTTGGGTATAGAAACTCTAGGAGGCGTATTTACCAGATTAATCGATCGAAATACAGCAATTCCTACTAAAAAAAGCCAAATATTTTCTACTGCAGAAGATAATCAAAGAGCTGTAACTATTAGAGTATTTCAAGGAGAACGACATATTGCTACTCAAAATAAATTATTAGGAGAATTTACGTTAGAAGGAATACCTCCAGCACCAAGAGGTATGTCTCAAATTGAAGTTACATTTGATATAGATGCTAATGGAATTGTTAGCGTTTCTGCTCATGATAAAGCTAGTGGAAAAGAACAAAAAATAGTAATTCAAGCTTCAGGTGGCTTAACTGAGCAAGAAATTGAAAAAATGGTTAAAGATGCAGAAATGAATGCTGCTGAAGATAAAAAACGAAAAGAATTAATTGAAGCAACAAATAAAGCTGATGGCCTTATATATAATACTGAAAAGAGCTTAAAAGACTATGGAGATAAAATTACTTCAGACGCCAAGAAAAAAATAGAAGATGATATTGAAGCTTTGAAAGCAGTATTAAAATCTGAAGATATTAATATATTAAATAAAAAAATTGATGATTTAACTCAAAGCTCTATGAAAATAGGGCAAGAGATGTACTCTTCTTCAAAAAATTCTCCAGAAGAAAATACAACAAACACAGAATCTGACAATACAAAAGAGTAAAGGAAAAATTAGCACTGTATAGAAACAGTGCTTCTCCTCCCAAATTTTCACCATCTCCTATGAAACCAAAGCCATTGTTCAGGATTTTCATAAATCCATTTAGTTAAAAAATTATTTACATACTGCATAACATTATAAATATTTTCCTGCTCAGACAAAGAAATATCTTCACTAAAAGTTCTTGGTTCCTCCAAAATAATATCAAAATAACTACCTTGTTTTCTAACAATTTGCAGAGGAACTAAAGGATAGTGATACTTTAAAGCTAATTTTGCAATTACTGGCGCAGTCATTGCAGGAATATTACATAAAGGAACTTTAATACCTTCATTCATTTTCTGATCTACCAACATAGCAATCGTATACCGTTTTTTTATTGCAGTTGCAAGATTTCGTATTCCATTAGATCCTTTAGCAATTAAAATAACATTAGAAATATTTCTCATATCATAAAGTAGTTTATTAACTAATGGATTATTAGCTTGTCTATAAACGATAGCGAGATTAGGATAAAATTTAGTTAGAATATGTAATGTGAGTTCCCAATTAGCGAAATGACCTGAAAATAAAATAAATGGAATATTTTTCTCTTTTAATAATTGAATATTTTCAAATCCTCTAATATTAACATATTTATCAATATCTTGATTGGATAAATAAGGAATATGAGGAAACTCTCCTATAAATCGACCAAAATTATCCCATAATTTATTTATTATCCTATTTGAATCTATTTTTTCTCCATAAACTTTTTTTAAATTATCCTCTGCGACTTTAGTAAGTTTTAATAAAGGACATACTTTTTTTGCAATACTTGCTGCCATATTGGCTGCCTTTTCCATCCTAAATAATCGGATTATCCTAAATATAGTAATCAATACCAAATATTCAGCTATGTAACGTACACTTAACTTTTTCATAAATTGCATTTGCTAATTTGTCAGGAAAATCAATTTCTAATTCTACATGAAAAATTTCTGTTTTAAGTTTATTTTGTAATCTCATGTAATCTTTACGAGTAGTAATAAGAGATGCTTTCAATTTTTGCGCTTCATTTCTAAGCCAACAAATATCTTTATTTTTATAATAATAGTGATCCGGAAATACTTTTATTCCTGATAATTTAAAATTATTTTTTTTTAAAAGCTCAAAGAACTGTTCTGGGTTTCCAATTCCAGTAAAGGCATAATAATTTTCATTACTATTTAAATTATATGTAGGAATAATTGTAGCCGAAAACATTGGTATAGAAAGTTCTAATAAATTATCTTTTTTGTTATTTATAACAACTGCAATATCTGACTTAGCTACTGCTTCTTTAACGGAACTTCTTAATGGTCCAGCTGGAAGGATCTTATTATTACCAAACTTTCGATTTCCATCTATCATTAAAATAGAAAAATTTTTATAAAACACTTCGCTTTGTAAGCCATCGTCTAAAATTACAATTTGAGCTTTTAACTGTTTTAATATAGGTATAAGATATTTCCATTTCCTTGTCGCAAGTACTTCTCCAAATAGTGATAATTCTTTTGCTTCGTCTCCCACTATCTTAACATTACTATCATTATCTACAAAACAACAATATTGTAGATTAGCATTATAACTTTTACACGCAATTACATACGTAATATTATGAGCTTTAAATAAGTTTGCTAACCAAATAACAAATTGAGTTTTTCCAGTTCCTCCAACAGTAACATTTCCTACACAAATAACTAAACTAGGTAACTTAATTGTTCTTGTAAAAATTTTATTAAATTTACTAAAAAATCCATACAAATATGTTAATGGAAATAGAATTTTTGATTTCCATGAATTATATTGCCAAAATTTAGGATATAGTAACTTTATCATAATCTAAATATTTATTTACTACTTGTAGGTAGGACTGTAATATAGTTACATGGTATGTTAATACCAAGTTTTGCGCACTTTTCCAATAATGTTGCAATTCTGATATGGAATTACTAGAAAGTGTAGTTATTACTTGTGTTAATTCTGCTTCATCATTTACTTGTATAGCAGCTTTCTCTTTCACAAAATTTGTTGCAACTTCATAAAAATTATTCATATCTGGACCAAATACTATTACAGTATCATGCCAAGCTGCCTCTATAGGGTTATGTCCATGATGGTTAAACGACCCTCCAATAATAGTAATTCTAGATATACTATTTATTACATTAAGTTCTCCTATTGTATCTACTAAATATACAGAAGTTGTTTTATCAAAATATTCGTCTTTAGATCTCAGAGAGACATTATATCCATATTTTTGACATATTTTTATTACAGAGTTACATCTTTTAGGATGTCTTGGAACCAATAATAATACTATATTAGAATTTATTTTTTTTATTACTGTTAAAATTTTAATTATCATTTCTTCGTCTCCGAAATGAGTGCTTATCGCGCTAATAATCAAACGCCCCTGTAATTTTTTTTTCAAAATTTGAATCTTTGAATCATCAACATAAGGCTTTGCCGCATATTTCATATTTCCTAAATTAATAACATTTTTTCCTCCTAGTTCCTTATATTTATAAAAATCAGATTTACTTTGTGTAATTATAACATCTATAGATTTTAATAAGTGTCTAATAATAAATTTACACTTTTTCCATTTCTGATAAGATTTTTCAGAAATTCTCGCATTTAATAATAAGATATTACAATACTTTTGAGTTAATAATAATAAATTTGGCCATAATTCTCCTTCAATAATTAATGCTAAATCTGGATGCCATTTTTTAAGAAATATTGAAATAGAAATAAAATGATCAACAGGAATGTACTGATGAATAACCTCAGGAACAGCTCGTTCAATTATTAATTTATGAGAAGTAATGGTTCCACTAGTTAATAAAAATATAGCATCAGAATAATTTTTCTTAAGATTGTCAACTAGAGTCAATGCAACCAAGCTTTCTCCTACACTAGCAGCATGAATCCAAATTATTCTTTTATTAGGTCTAGATCTAGTGCTATATCCTAAACGTTCACAAAGATATCGATAATCTTCTTTGCCTATAAAAAGCCTATATATCAAAATAAAAGGAAGGAAAATAGTAACTATTACATTATATATAAATAACATCAGTTACATAACTCCAGTATTAATAATTTGTTGAATTATATGATCCATAAAAATTTTAAGCTTAGTTACCATAAAAGGCGCAAATAGGACCATCCCTAAATATACAGCTATAATTTTAGGAACAAAGCTCAATGTAGCTTCTTGAATCTGAGTTAATGCCTGTAGTAAAGATATTCCTAACCCCACAACTAATGATAAAAGCAATATTGGTGTAGATATAGCGATTACTACATATACAGATTCTCTACTAATTTCACTTATAGTTCCTGCATCTATCATAAACTTCCTCTTATTTTAGATTAAAAACATCTATCATATTATATAGTCCAACTTCTTTATTTGCTACCCATATAGCTGCCAATATAGCTCCATATGCGTAAGGGTTTTGACTAGTCGTTTTATGAGTAAAAATCAACTGTTCTCCTTCTCCTGAAAATAATATTTGATGCTCTCCACTACTATCCCCACACCTCAATGAAGAAAAATTTACTTTACTCTTTATTTCCTCATTAATTACTTGAGCTAACATTATAGCTGTACCAGAAGGAGCATCTTTCTTATTTCGATGGTGAATATCAATTATATTAACATCGAAATTATCTAATATAGTAACACTATTTTTTAATAAAAACGACAATAAAGTAATTCCTATACTCATATTACTTGACCATACTATCGGTATTTCTTTACTCGCAACAATAATTTTTTCTTTTTGGATGTCTGAAAAATTAGTAGTGCCAATAACCAATTTAGTCTTATATGTCAAAGATTGATTCAACAATTCGTCTATACCTTCACTAGAAGAAAAATCTACTACAACGTCAGATTGCTTACACAAAGACTCTAGGAAGGAATCTTTTAAACTAGGAGCATATTGATATACTAATTTACAATCGCAAAAACTATTAATCACTTGATTTACAGCCACTCCCATTCTTCCCGTGGATCCATGAATACCAATTTTTATCATAAAACCTACTCTTTAATTAGTATAGAAAAATAGTTTAACGTATCTATACGTATTTTAAAAATTTTATCTTTAATATATCCCTTTATCAGTAATAATATATTTAACCTTTATATCATGAGATTCATAAGGTATCCAGTCTATTAATTGCTCATGCCAACATATTCCAATAATATTTTCTTTCCTCTCACTAAAATATCGATCATAATACCCTCCTCCATATCCTAGCCGATATCCACTTTTACTAAAGGCAACCCCTGGAATTATAAAAATATCAGGAATTACTATATTTCCTTCTATAGGCTCTAGAATATTAAATTTATTTTTTATTAAAATACTATTTTTAGTATAAATTAAAAATTCCAACAAATTTTCGTTATTAATTTTAGGCAATGCAAAAAGTTTGTTTTTGAAAAAAGGGATTATATCTAATATATTTGGCTCTTGTTGGATAGAATTATATATTCCTATTATATCAGGAGACTTCTTTAAAGAATTTATAACTCTCAATATATTGGTAACTATCTCAGCAGTCTTAAATGCACTATTTTCATTTTTTAACTTTAAAAATTTATTACGTAACTCTTTCTTGGATAAATTCATTTTTTCCTATCTACCAAATAATTTATCCAAATCTTTAATTCTTAACTCTATATACGTAGGCCTTCCATGATTACATTGCCCTGAATGTGGAGTAGCTTCTATTTGTCTTAATAATTCATTCATTTCATCAATATTTAACCTTTTTCCAGCCCTAATAGAATGATGACAAGCAAAAGTTTCTATAATTTTTTCTATCAACTTCGGCATAGAAATATTTGCATCCAATTCTACTAAATCATTTGATATATCTTGGATTAATTCAATTATATTCACTTCTGTTAAGAATAATGGAATACTCTTTACAATTAAAGATTTTTCTCCCAAAACATTAAAATGGATAGCAAACTTAGCTAATTCTTCTTTATTTTGATCCATTAAAACTTGTCTTTTATGATCAATCAAATCAACAGTTTGGGGAATAAGTAATTTTTGCTCTATCAAGTTTCCAATATCAAATTCTTCTTTAATTTTTTCATACACTATCCTTTCATGAGCTGCATGTTGATCTACAATTATAAGACTATTCTTCGTTTTACTAATTATATAGGTATCAAAAAATTGCATATATGCATGCCCTAATGGAGGATCAGAATTATAAAAAGTTTCTTGAGTATCGACTGGGACAAAGACCTTATTAGGAATGTCTTCATTTCTTTTATTATAGAAAGAGTAAAACTCCCCATTCTCTTTATCCCTAAAGTTAAGTGACTTATCATTAGAAGAATAAAAAGATTTAATTAAATTAGGACTATTATCTACTACTAAATATTGAGCCCCTTTTATAGCATTACTAATAGCTTTAGAAACAAGAGTACGTACTAAATTAACATCTCTAAATCTAATTTCCCTCTTTGTTGGGTGAACATTTACATCTATAAAATATTTATCACAGACTAGTAAAAGCACTACTGTAGGATGCCTTCCGCTCATAATAAAATCTTGATACGCTATTTTAACCGAAACAAAAAGAGTTTTATCTTTTATAGCTCGATTATTAACAAAAAAAAATTGATCTTCCGTTGTAGCCTTATGATAGGTAGGCAAACTTACAAAGCCTTTTATTTTTAAAACATCAGAATCAAATTCTAGAGGAACTGAATTCTTTATGAACTGTTCTCCTAAAATTTCTTGAATTCTTTCTTGTAAATTTTCACCATAGTTATACTTAATTGCTAATTTTCCATCTTGATAACATTGAAACCCAATGTGTGAATAGGAAATAGCCATTTTTTTTATCACTTCCAAACAAGCAATACTTTCTAATTTATCATTTTTTAAAAATTTTAATCTTGCTGGAGTTGCAAAAAATAAATCTCGTATTTCTATTTTTGTTCCTTGCTCATAATTTGTTATCTCAACATTTCCCTTTTCTCCTCCTATAACAGATAATATATAGGCATTAATAGCCCCTCTTTCTTTTGAAGTTATTTTTAATCGACTTATAGCTGCAATTGATGCTAAAGCTTCTCCTCTGAATCCTAGTGTGGTAATATCCATTAAATCTTCTTGGTTAAGCTTTGAAGTAGTATATTCTTCTACAGCTACTAATAAATCTTCTTTACTAATCCCATATCCATCATCTTCAACCACTATTAAATTCTTACCCCCTTGCTCTAGCCATACATCAATTTTACTAGCTCCTGCATCAATACTATTTTCAATTAATTCTTTCACAACAGAAGCAGGACGTTCAACAACTTCTCCAGCAGAAATTAAATTAATAATATTATTTGATAATTTCTTAATTTTTTTCAAAAAACCCTATTTATTAAATAGTTACCTTTTTTGAATTTTAATACTAAGAATAAAAAAATTATATATGAAATTTTTGACTATCGAATATTAAAAGTAAATAATCTTTTAGTGCTGTTTCGCATAATTAATTGACAGTTGTTTTGAGAATGCTTTTTAAGAAAAATTAAATTGTTTCCCCAAAACGATTTTCTAAACATATAGCAATCTTCGGTTTCTTTTTTAAAAGAAAATCCGTTAATTTTTAAAATATTCCTAACCTCTTCTAAATTCATTTCAGCTTTCACTAAAATAAAAGGATCTTCAAAAATAATTAGAGGAATAAACAGAAACCATACTCCTAAAAAGAATAGAAAAATAAGAACAAAGCTTCCAGTTAAAAATATACATATTTCACTGAAGGAAGTAAGCCTATAGTATTTCTCAATATAAATAAAATTTATGCCAATATATACAATCCCTCCACACCAACATCCTAAAATCAACAATTTTCCAATTATTTGTATTATTTTTTTTATCATAAAGATATAAAAATTTTCGGTGCATAAGTTTGTGGATAATTCATCTAAAACTCAAAAAAACTTTTAATAAAAAATCAGTCCCCTTCCCATCTACAACACTATCCACAAATAATACTCTCAACGCAAAAATGTGGACAACTTATTTCGCGCTCATCTCCTTCAAGAAAACTTTCCCAAATGATTGTGGAAAAAACATGTATAAAAAACTTTTCCACAAAAAACATGTGTCTACTACATACTACCTTAATATTTAAATATATAATATTATTATGTATAGAAGAAAAATATGTATAAAAATAAAAAGAAGTTAAAAAGCGGTTGTGGTGAAACTGGTAGACACGCAGCATTGAGGGTGCTGTTCTTAATAAGAGTGGAAGTTCAAATCTTCTCAACCGCACACAACATAAAATAAAAACTAAGAATTATCCAAAAAAATCTTCTTAAACACCATAAAACACATTTTTTCCCTATAAAAAACACAAAACAAGCCAAAATGAATCCATAAAAAACATCCGCAGGAAAATGCATTGCTATTGCTATTCTCGAAATACCCACCAACAAAATAAGGGATATCATAAAAACACGAAAGAAGAAAGAACTGTTTCTCCAAAACAGCAACACTAATAAAGTTACATTTCCAATATGACCGCTAGGAAAAGAAAAAAAACAAGTATCATAAATTTGTAAATTAGAAAAAAAGAATTCTTCTTTCAAAGGAAAAAAACAATAAGGTCTAGGAAATAAAAACAAAAACTTCAAAAGAAAAAATATTCCCAAGAAGAGGATATAAAGAAATAAAGAAAAAAAAAGAAAAGAAAACAATTGAAAAAAGCAAGGAAAGAATAACAAATTTTTATACTTCCTCCAAAAAAAGAAAATAGCTCCTATTCCTACATATATAGGAAACGAAAAAACGGAAAATCCTATCGAACACAAAGAAAAAAGATACTCAAAAAAAGGATATTGAACCAACTTATTTATAAAAAAAAACAAGATAGAGTTATATCCAAAAAAGTCATAAAAAACAAACTTAATCACTTGCTATTCTTTATTATCCGAAAGACAAATAAATCCGAATACCCTCAACTTCTTTAGTTACAAAAATTCTACACCCTAATCTAGAAGTAGAAGTAACTCCATAAACCATATCTAACGTATCTTGTTCATCTTCAGAAGGAGGAGGTAACTTTTTATAAAAATCTTCCTCTACAATGACATGACATCCACCACAAACACCGGCTCCATCACATCCTCCAAACAAAGGAATGTTATTTCGACGAGCCGCTTCAAGCAGAGTCTCCCCAATTTTTGCTTCTACTAAGACCTCTCCTTCTTCAGTTATAAAAATAATTTTAGGCATTTCAATTTCCCTCTCTTTCTTTTAAAATAAAACTTTATCTAGACAATAGTGTAACAATATGTCTCAAAAATTCGCAACAGTTAGTATTATTGGAAAACCCAATGTAGGAAAATCTACTCTACTTAATAAAATTCTTCAACAAAAACTTACTATAGTAACTCCTAAGACACAAACAACTAGAACAGTTATCAATGGAATTTTAACACAAGAGGATACTCAACTTGTATTTACAGACACTCCAGGAATATTTACTCCAAAGAAACACTTAGACTCCCTTATGCTCCGAGCTACTTGGAAAGACATAAATAATAATGATTTCATCCTTGTTCTTATAACTCCTTTTACTTTCGAGGATACTACAAAAACTATAATAAATAAAATTTTAAAAAAAGATAAAAAAATAATAATCACCATTAATAAAATTGATCTCTCTTCTTCTACAAAGCTACATTTATTAATAAACGATCTAAAAACTATATATCCACAGATTCCAGTATTCGAAATATCTGCTACAAAAGGTATAGGAATTTCTTCTTTAATAAATTATCTTACTCAAAACAGCCATACTCAACCATGGCTATATCCAGAAAAACAAATCACTACTTCTTCCCTACGATTTTTATGTGCTGAAATTACTAGAGAACAATTATTCTTACAATTACATCAAGAAATTCCTTATTTTTTAACTGTAATCACAAGAGAATGGATGCAAAAAGAAGATACCTCTATTATAATAAGACAAGATATTATTATTGAAAAACAAAAACATAAGCAGATAATTCTTGGAAAAAATGGAGAGATTATAAAAAAAATAGGGATTCAAGCTCGAATAAATATCGAAAAAGCGTTCAATATAAAAATTCATCTTTTTCTCTCAGTCAAAATTGATCCTAGTTGGCAAAAACCAGAAAAAATAGAAAAAATGATCAACTAAAGAGAAAAAAAAACCTAACCCGTTAATGATTAGTTAAGAAAGCTATCTTGCATTTTACAGTCATCTATAATATAATAAGAAGCTAAGAACAGAGAGGACAAATGTGCTTAAGAGTACTACTACTACTAATTTTTGTATACACACCAAATGCTAACTCAACATATTTAGATAGAGAATTAAATACCTCTCTCTATTGTGCAAAAATATTTCGTTACTACGAAAATAAATATCAACTCCCTAAAGATATTTTATATGCTATTTCTTTAAAAGAAACTGGAAAACAACATTCTGAACAAAATATAAAAATAGTATGGCCATGGTCTGTAAATGTAGAAGGACAAGGATATTTTTTTCCTAAAAGCTATGAAGCAATTCAATTCGTAAAAAACCAAATAAAGAAAGGAAAACAAAGCATTGACGTAGGATGCATGCAAATTAATTTAAAACAGCACCCTAATGCATTTAAATCTATAGAACAAGCTTTTGATCCAAAAACAAATATTGAATACGGAGCATATTTTTTACGGTCAAAATATGACCAATTACAAGATTGGCCTACTGCAATTGCACATTATCATTCTGCTACAAAAGAGTTAGGGGGAAAATATAAAAAAGATGTATTAATCATTGCAAAAAATCTTCCTTTATACAAAAAAAATATGCTTCAATATATATCAGGAAAATATTTTAAACATTTTCCTAGTCCACAAAAAAAAATATTCACAAAAAATTTTGATAAATATCAACGATATAGAACTAATTTAATGGTGTATATTCCCCGACATGCTAGTTCTTTCAATAATAATATCAATTATAAAAACACCATTAATATAAAATAAGCTACAATGCTCCAACTTTTTCAAAATATATTACCAATCTTTTTATCTATCCTCCTAGGAAGTATTTTAAAAAAGCAATGGATAACTACAGAAGAATTTTGGAGAGGATTAGAAAAATTAACCTATTTTGTATTGTTTCCTGCTACATTATTTACTTATATAGTAAACGCAAATTTTGCTATTATAAGTACTTCTAAACTAATACTAACATTAATCATAGCTAGCAGTATCGTCAGTATAATACTAATCGGTTTACAAAAAAAATTAACTATTGATAAAGTTGTATTTACTTCTATTTTTCAAGGAGGAATTAGATATAATACTTATATATTTTTTGCTTTAGGAAGCGCATTATTCAATGAAGTAGGTCTAACTACAGTATCTATTATTTCTGGATACATGATTATATTTACTAATATACTATCCATTATAGTATTTAATATTTATGTTAAAAAACAAGATAGTTCCAAAAATTGGATTTCTATAATTTCTCACTTTAAATCAAATCCTTTGATTATATCAAGTATAGCGGGATTTATTCTTAATTATCTCAACATTCACATGCCTCAAAGTATAAACAAATTTTTCGAAATATTAGGAAATGGAGCTTTAGTAACAGGTACTTTAACGGTAGGAGCGGGATTAAAATTTATCATTCACCCTCAACAGATAAAATATATTTTTATTGCTACAATAAGCAAACTTTGTATATTTCCAATTGTAACAGTAATACTATTAAAAATGCTTTCAGTTAGCGGAATTGCAGGAGGCATAGGATTACTTTATAGTTGTTTACCTTGTGCTAGTAGCTCCTATGTCTTATCTAGGCAATTAGGGGGGGATCCGGATTCTATGGCAACTATTATTACAATTAGCACTATTTGTTCATTACTATCTTTATCATTTTTAATGCATATTTTATTTAAATTAATATTATGACAGTTATTACTCGATTTGCTCCATCTCCTACTGGATTTTTACATATAGGTTCTGCTAGAACCGCATTATTTAATTATCTATTTGCAAAAAAGAATCAAGGTAAATTTTTCTTGCGAATAGAAGACACGGATCAAGAAAGATCTACACAAATAGCTAAAGATGCGATTTTATCTGGATTAAAGTGGCTTAACATAGACTGGGATGAAGATATAGTATACCAATCCCAAAGGCAAGCAAGACATGCTCAAATTGCTTCATATCTAGTAAAAATAGGTAAAGCATATTATTGTTTTTGTTCTAAAGAAGAAATAGAAAACAAAAAAAACACAGCATTAAAAAGTAAAAATTCCATATTATTTAAAAGTCCTTGGAGAGATGTAAATCCTTCTGATTATCCAAAAGACATAAAACCAACGATTAGATTGAAAGTTTCTCAAGAAGGACAAACAACTATTCCCGATGTTGTACAAGGCATGGTTACAATAGAAAATCAATATATAGAAGACTTAGTCTTGCTTCGTAGCGACGGAACCCCTACTTATATGTTAGCAGTGGTTGTAGATGACAATGATATGAAGATTACCCACATTATTAGAGGAGATGATCATTTAACGAATACAGCAAAACAAATGCTAATATATCAAGCATTAAATTGGAAAATCCCAATAATGGCTCATATCCCATTAATTCATGGAATAGATGGAAATAAACTTTCAAAAAGACATGGCGCTTTAGGAGTAGAAAAATATAAAGAATTAGGATATTTACCTGAGGCTTTATGTAATTATTTACTGAGATTAGGATGGGGACATGGAAATGAGGAAATAATTTCTAGAGAACAAGCTATAACATTATTTAATCTAGAAGGATTAGGAAAGTCTCCTGCTCGCTTAAATTTTACTAAAATCAACAGTCTTAATTCTTACTATATTAAACAAGCAAATGAGGACCGATTAACAAATTTAGTTATAGAAATTTTAAAGGAAACGCCAAATAACATTATTGATGAGGAAATAATATCATTTATAAAAAAGGGAATGTCTAGTTTTAAAGTAAGAGCCCTCTCTTTACATGATCTAGCCACACAATCTCAAATATATCTGATAAGAAATAAAATCAAATATGATAACGATGCTTTAAATGCTATCCAACACTGTAACATAGAATTAATAAAAGAAATTATTGATTTAATTAAAAATAATACAGATAATCTTCAGCAATGTTTTAAAAATTTCGCAAATACTAAAAATATAGAGTTATCAAAAATAATAACTCCTATAAGAGCTCTTCTAACAGGAAAGACTACATCTCCTAGTATTTTTGAAATTATTATTATTTTGGGAAATAAATATACGATAGAAAGGCTAGAATGTATTTATGATTACAAATGAATTACACAAAATATGGAAATCCGAAAAATTTCCTAACTCT
This sequence comes from Rickettsiaceae bacterium, assembly GCA_963676335.1. Classification (GTDB taxonomy): domain Bacteria; phylum Pseudomonadota; class Alphaproteobacteria; order Rickettsiales; family Rickettsiaceae. The sequence goes on along the minus strand of OY781057.1, from coordinate 243,508 downwards.
TGGATTGTTGAAGGAAAAGATGCTAAACGTACATATCAACAAATACTAAAATTTTTGCAAAAAGAAATAGATAAGGATATACTTTTTTCTCCGGATTTTTTTGTAATTAAACAAGATAATAGATATTCTAGTAAAAATATTACAATAGACCAAATTCGGGATTTGCAACAATGGATATTCAAAAAATCCATGACCTATAAATTTGCTATTATTTATGAAGCAGAACTTATGAATAATAATGCAGCTAATTGCTGCTTAAAAACTTTAGAGGATACTCCTAAAAATAGTTATATATTTCTATTAACTTTAAATTCTTACAAATTGCTCTTAACAATTAGATCAAGGTGTAGAGTATTACGAAGCAATGATAATACTAATTACAATGAAAAAAACTATGAAAGTTTAATAGAAGCAATAATAAAAAAAGATGTTCTTTTAATTTCTACCAAATTAAAGAATTCGCCAGAAGCTTGGGAAAATTTTCAAGACTCCGTAATTTTGTTTCTTAACAAATGGTTAAAATTTCAATGTCACTCTATTTCTTTATCTAAAACAGAGAAAGATGCTATTTTAACATTGCCAAAATACAAAATTGGCTATTTAATAATAAAAATAGAAAAATTAATTACTATCCTTCGAAATGCATATATCTACAATTTAGATTATCCTCACATAGCAACATTAATTTTTAGCGAATTAATCGCTTATTAAAGCAGGGGGTAACATCAAAAAATGGAAAAAGACAAATTCGTTGATAAATTAATTGCAAAGCTTGAAAATTTGAACTTGAAAGTTAAACATAAAGTAGACAGGACTTTCGCAATAATAAATTAAAAATTTCTTGTAAATAAATTAATATTTGGGCCACATATAATTTTACTTAAATCTAAGATTTTAGATTGTGGAGGAAGGTTAGCTAACGTTTTTTTTGTAATTACAGTTTGTAAAAACACATTACCTTTATAACCTAATTCAGAAAGTTCATTAAGCATTGTATTAATGTCTATTTCATCTAAGAAATCAGTATGAACTGTAATACGCACTTCTTTTTCTATATTAGTATTAACAATCATTTTGATAGATTCTATAACTTTAGTATTGGTACTTGTTTTAGTAATAAAAGCATATTTTTTTGAAGTAGCTTTATAATCAATTGCTATAAAATTCACAAGAGAAAAATTTAATAAGTCTCGTACTACTTCTGGACAACTACCATTGGTATCAATTTTAATTTTATATTTAGGAAATTCTTGTTTAATTTCTTTTATCAAATCTAGTAAATTAGGATTCATTGTGCATTCTCCTCCAGAAAATACTATTCCGTCTAATAATCCATATCTTGAATTCAGAAAATCAAAGATTCCTTTTTTAGAAATATAAGTAAAATTTCCTTCTATTAATTCAGGATTATGGCAATAGACACACCTAAAATTACATCCCGCAACCCATAAAATACATGCTAAATGATCAGGATAGTCTTGCAACGTAAAAGGTGTGATTTCTACTACCGGAGAAATGGAGTTATCCAACGACAGGTTCATTAAAGTGTTTTCTTTCAAGATGCTCTCCTTTTTTACCTAAATTAAAACTGGAGACAGGACGTAGATATCCCATTACTCGAGTCCAAACCATTGTTTCTTTATTGCAAACAGGACACAAAGAATGCTCTCCTTTAATGTACCCATGTTCTTGGCATATGGAAAATACTGGAGTTATAGTAATTGAAGGTAAGTTATAATTTTCAATAACTTTTTTTACTAATCGTTTACATGCTTCTCCGGAGCTAATTTTTTCATTCATGTATAGATGTAACACTGTTCCTCCAGTATATTTACATTGTAATACATTTTGTAATCTTAAGGCTTCGAATGGATCATCAGTATAATAAGCTGGCAATTGACTAGAATTAGTATAATAAATATTTTTACCTGTACCAGCTTGAATGATTTCTGGAAATAATTTTTTATCTTCTTTAGCAAATCGATAAGTTGTTCCTTCTGCTGGAGTAGCTTCAAGATTATATAAGTTTCCAGTTTCTTTTTGATATTCTTTTAATTTTTTACGCATGAAATCCAAAATTTCAAGGGTCATATTCATACCATATTCATCTCCAAGGTCATAAGAATCATTTGAAAAATTTCTTATCATTTCATTCATACCATTAACACCAATAGTACAAAAATGATTCCTAAAGCTTTTAAGATAACGTTTAGTATATGGATATAGTCCTTGATCATACATTTTTTGTATAAATTTACGCTTTTTCTCTAAAGAGGATTTTGCTAAATCCATAAGTTTAGTTAATTCTCTAATCAAGCTATTAAAATCTCCTTTAAATAAATATCCTAATCTTGCCATATTAATAGTTACTACACCAATTGACCCTGTCATTTCTGCTGACCCAAAAAGTCCATTTCCTCTTTTAAGCAACTCTCTTAAGTCTAATTGTAACCGGCAACACATACTACGCACAGCATGAGGTTTATATGCATCAGGATTAGGTATTTTATTACCTAAATTATCTTTTATATATTGACTGCCTATGAAATTTTGAAAATATGAATTCCCAATTTTAGCTGTATTATCAAATAATACATTTGCTACTGGACTATTCCAATCAAAATCTTCTAAAATGTTTACAGTAGGTAACGGAAAAGTAAATGGTTGACCTGCGGCATCTCCTTTGGTCATAACTTCATAAAAAGCAATATTAATAAGATCCATTTCTTTTTTGAAATGGACATAAGTCATTTCTAATAGATTATTAACTCCTCTATTTTTAGCTTCCTTTTCAAGTTCTAAATCGTTAACTCCTTCCAATAAATGATTATTATTTGATAATGGATGTTTCTGTTTTAAATCTGGTGGAGTTGTAATATCAAGAGTTATATTTGTAAAAGGGCTTTGTCCCCAACGTGCAGGAACATTTAGATTAAATATAAATTGACGTATTAATTTTTTTATAGACTCAAATGAAAGTTTATCCTTAAAAGCATAAGGAGCTAAATATGTATCAAAAGAACTAAATGCCTGAGCACCAGCCCATTCTGATTGCAAAATACCAAAAAAATTAGCCATTTGCCCTAAAGCTTCACTCAAGTGTTTAGGGGGCTTGCTTGAGACCTTTCCTGGCACTCCATTAAAACCTTCGTTTAACAACTGTTGCAAGCTCCATCCTGCGCAATAACCAGTTAAACAATCAATGTCATGTATATGATAGCTAGCATTTCTATGAGCTTCTCCTTCTTCTTTACTATAAACGTTATTAAGCCAATAGTTAGCTATAACTTTGCCCGCTATATTGTTTACAAGTCCAGCATTGCTATAGTCAGTATTTGCATTAGCTTTTACTCTCCAATCACCTTTAAATAAATATTCCTCTACGGTTTGGCAAAGATATTCTTCTAGATAATTATCATCGTACTTAAGTTCAAGGTTTTGAAAAGATTTTACCATCATGTTTTTATAACTTTTTATATATAATTTGATTAGTAGGCTAATAACTTTAAGCTAAAAAATTATTAAACCTTGGACTCTTTTGAATTAAATTTATTAATTTTTCACAATAAATATTCATATATAATACATATTTTATGCGGTTAAAGCAATCATTTCATTATAAAAATCGCTGTAAACCATAGGTAGAAAATAATATATGTCTATACCTTTTTTAGTCTCATTATTACTTCTATCGTAGATTTAATTGGGTTAATTTCGTTATTTCTAAATCCCATCTTGTTTAAAATTTGTTTTGATAATTTTATTTGTAATTTTGCTAAATTAGGATTAGCCAATAGCTGATCAATATCATGAGCAATTTGTTGAGAATTGCAATTTTTCTGAAGTAATTCTTTAATGATTTCTTGGTTAGATATAATATTAATTAGACATGCATATTTTAATGTTACAATTTTTTTTAGATACAGCCAACTTAAAGGGTTAATTTTATATGCAACAATAAGTGGAGTTTCTGCAGCGGCGATTTCTAAAGTATTAGTACCTGATTTTGCAATAGCAACATCAGAGTCTTTATATAAAAAAGGATGTTCTATTTTATCAATATTTAGAATTTTAAAATCGAATTTTGAACTAATATTTTGAATCAATTTTAAATATTGGCTATCACTTACGGCTATTGCACATACTATATTTTTATATTTAGTTTGTAACAACGATATTGCTGCTAAAAATATAGGTAAATGTGTTTGTATTTCTTTTTTTCTACTTCCTGGCGTTACACATATTAATTTAGTTTTTGATGAGATATCATATTTTTTTCTAAAAATTCCCCAAGTAGAAATATTAATACCGTCAAATAAAAAATGACCTACATATGTACTTAATAGTCCATGTCTTTCAAATAAAATTGGTTCAAAAGGTAACAAACAAATAAGATGATCAAAAATTTTTGCATACTTTGATGCTCTATTGGGTCTATAAAGCCAAACAGATGGAGCTACTATGTGCAACAATTTTATTTGTGGATTTAGTTTTGCAATTTGTTTGGCTACACGAAATGAAAATTCTTGAGCGTCTATAGTAATAATAATGTCAGGATTTTTAATAAAAATGTCTTCAACAGTTTTTTTTATCAATTTTTTTATTTTTAATATATGCGGAATTACTTCAAAAAATCCAATAATACTAATATTTGACATTGGAAACAAACTATCGTTTAATCCAGCTTCTAGCATTTTTTTTCCACCTACTCCAGAACATATTATGTTAGGTAACAAACTCTTAATTCCAGAAATAATTTTGCTTCCTATAAGATCCCCAGAGTTTTCTCCCGCTATAAAATAAATATGTTCTAATGGTAACATATGCTATAATTTTTATTTATTATAGATGACTGTATTCCGCTGCAATCTAGTAAAGAGTGAAAAATATAATCATGCGATAATGAAACTTTATTATTCTTATAATATTGAAGAGATTCATAAATATCTTTATGTTTTTTGATAAAAGAATCTGATAGCCATACAATAAATGGTACTGAATATTGCTCAAGTTTAAACTCCGTTCCCCCGTGTTGATAAGATTCGTTTTCTCCTAATGACTCTCCATGATCAGATACATAAGTAAAAAATACATTTTTATCTTTTAACAACTCAATAAATTGCCATAAAATATAATCTGTATAATAGATACTATTATCATAACTATTTATTAATGATATGATAGGACATCCCATAGGATCGTCATATTTATTACAAACTGGAGTAAATTTCTCAAATTGTTTAGGATAGCGGTTAATATAATTCCAATGGCTTCCTGTTGTATGCAAAATTATCAATTTTCTCCCCGTTCTTTTTAAGCTTTCCATAAAATACGGAAATAATGATTCATCCAATGCGTTCATTTGATATGCTCCAAATCCGCCTGGAAGCATTAAGAAATCTGCTTCATTATGTATACTCTCAACATTGTTTTTAGTAAAAAATTTTTGTAATGCTTGAGTCCCTATCCATGAAGTATAAAAACCTAAGCTTTTGAAAATTGAAATTAAACTTTTTTCTTTTGTTGTAATTGATAAATTATTAGTTGTTGCTCTAGTTAATAAACAGGGAACAGATATATATGTTGCATTAGAGCACGCTTTTGCATAAAAGGAGAATAAATTTGGTATTTTTTTTAGAAATGGAGTAGTGTCTCTTTCGTATTCATTAATACCAAAATGATCGTATCTAGCTGCCTCTCCAATGACTAATACAACTATTAAATCTTCATCAGAATTGTTAACAAATTTAAATGATTGGCTAATATCTAATTTAGGTTCCGTAGGTTTGCTAATATATGTGCAAAAATTATAGAGATATTGAAATGGAAGATATTCCATTGAAAGATGAAATTTTGGATTAAATATATTAAAAGTAATCAATATAAGAGAAAAAACGCTTACTAAAATAGAAATTTTAAGATTTTTTATATATTTATAAAAGCAATATAAAGCGCAAATTAATGGTACTAATATCCAAGCTAGAAGCTTTATATTTATAGCTTCTAGTATCTCTGTAAAATTACTAGTCAGTATTAGTCCTATAGCTTTTTGAGAAGGAAAAATTTTACTACTAATTATATAATACTCTACCACTCCCCCAGTAACAAATAACACAAATATAGCTATGACCAAGACCCAAGTATTAATACTTAATCCCAAAAATACTAAAAATGTAAAGAATGTATTGTATAAAAATTCCTGAAATAATTCTAACGACCCTAATAGCGGACTTGCTTTATAAAAATGAATTTTTATAAATATTAAATAAGAGTTAAAACTTAAATTATATAAAATAGAAAGAAGAATTAATAATTTATATGATTTAGGTTGCTGATTCTGAAACACAAATGAAAAAATATTTTTTAAATAAATTCGTATACAAAATGATTTTTTATGATAAAGTGTTATTTTTATTTTGTATCTACTTAAATAGTGCTTTCTAAAAAGATAATTTTTATGAAAAAAGGAACTCTAACAATAAATAAACAATATTTTACAACACATAATATTTTACATTCAATAGCAGGGTGTATATTATTATTTTTAATGGCACAAGTTAATATTCCATTAACACCAGTACCTATTACTTTACAAACGGTAGGTGTTATGATCATAGGCTTAATATTTAGTTATAGAAATGCCCTAAACTCAACAATATTATATGTATCTCTCGGGATAGCGGGGTTTCCATTATTTATGAAATTAAATAGTGGTATGGGGTATTTTTTAGGCCCTACTGGAGGATATTTAGTAGGATTTATTTTAGCAGCAGCTACTATGGCTAAAATTAGAGAATATCTAGTTCAAGAAAAGTTAATGCATCTTATCCTTATTTGTTTTTTAGGAAATTGTATAATTTATATTATTGGCGTTTCTTGGTTAGCTATATTTTTAGGGGATTTCAAAATTGCAATTTTTACTGGTGTATTTCCATTTATTATTCCTGGATTAATTAAAATTATTGTTTTGTCATTAATTATTTATTTTTTAAAAAATCACAAATAGAACTCAGTAATATAAAGAATTTTCAAGATTTGGATTGTATTCTTCTCGTAAATGAAAATTTGAAAATACGAAGCCATACTTCAAAAAGAGCTAGGAGCGAAGAGAACAAGTAGCGCAGCATACTTTGACGTGTATGAGCGACACAGTTCTCAGAACACAGTTCTCAAGCGACGTCGCCAATTTTTGAAATGTGGCGAGTAATTAAATTAGGCACACGTTACAGCAGATGCGCCAGATCCTCCTATAACATCAATAAAAGTATTAGCACTAAAGATTACGACTATTCCTATTATTGTAACAGCTCCAACTCCCCAATTAACTTTACCCATAAATAATCCAATACCAAGAAAGAATATAGCTACAGTTGCAACGGCTTTAGCGGTAGCACCAGTTAATATTTTTACTACAGCACACAATTTACCTCCTATAACATCTGTAGAAGCAGTAGCAGTAGCGAATACTTCGTTATGCATCGATAAAATAAAGAAAATAAGAGCAAAAGAAAGGAATAGACGTAGAGTATTTGATCTCTCCAAAATATAAATATTACTTCCATTCATAGACAACCTTTTTTAAATATAATTATTCTTAGGATAATACAATTATTCATATACTACAAAAAAAATATTTTATTTTTTTTGTAGATAATTTAAGGTGTTGCGTTTTTGATATTTTTACTTTAGAGTTTAGTTAGATAAGATTTTATGATAGAGTATTCTCCTCGTAAATGAAAACTTGAAAATACGAAGTCAGATTTCAAAATAATTATTCACCAGAAGGAATTAAAATTAATTTAATTTCTTTCCACGCATCATGCCTGTCCGAACGCAATCCACTAAAAGGAGAGGCTTGATGTACAGCTCTAAAAGCACTTAGTTCTAATGCTTCACATAAATTAGCATTTATTCCATTACAATTTTTACTTATTAATTTTAATTGATCTAAGCTTCCATCGATATTAAACTTAATATACAAAGTTATCTGTATATCTTTGAAATTTCTTATTCCTCTTGGAACATTCCAATTTTTTTCAATCATGCCTCTAATTAATTGCATTTCTGAAATAGATAATGGCATATTCTCATTATATCCTCCAGTTGCATTTTGTTTAGCATCAGTTTTTTCTTGTGCTACTTGATCCCCTTTAAGGTTATTGCCTTCAGATGCAGTTTCTAAATTTTTTAATAAAGATTCCAATTCATTTTCACCTTTTTCATCTTTTTTGTTTTTTTGTATTACCTGTTCTTTCTTTTTTTTAGATAAAATTTCTTTTTTAATAGGGGCTTTTTCTACTTTAGTGTCTTCTACTATAGGTTTTTTAGATAAAATTTCTTTTTTAATAGGATCCTTTTCTACTTTAGTGTCTTCTACTATAGGTTTTTTAGGTAGAATTTCTTTTTTAATAGGGTCTTTTTCTACTTTAGTGTCTTCTGCTATAGATTTTTTAGGTAGAATTTCTTGTTTTAGGGGTTCTATTATATTTTCCATTGCTAATGGCTTCTCATTAAGAGTTTTTTCAACAGGAGTTTCTTGGATAGGCTCTTTTCGAGGTTCTTCTTGATGGGTATTTAAAACTTTATGAGCTTTGCTAAGATCTTCTGTTGTTTTTTCTTTTGTTATTTTAGAAGGTTTTATATTAGAAATATTACTAACTGGTACAATGTCTACAGTTATTATTTTTTCTTCAGGCAATTTATTAACTACTTCAAATGCAGAAAAAAGAAAGCAATATAAAATAATACAATGAGTAGCCATGGATATAGCAAAAAAAATCGAAAAACTTTCCTTATTATTTTTGCTCATCTGTTTTAATATTAGTAATTAAAGCAACTTTATTAAATCCTGCAGAATTTAATTCTCCAATGACTTCAATAATTTTACCGTAATGTATATTTTTATCTCCTTTTATAAAAATACGATGATCATATTTTTCTTTTACTATAGCTTTAAGTTTGGGCAATAATTCTTGTTTACTAATTAAAGTTTCCATAATATAAATATGTCCTTTAGCATTAATACTAATAACAAGTGGATCATCTTGATCATTAGATAAAGGTGTAGATTGAGTTTGTGGCAAATCAACATTAATTCCTGCCATTAGCATTGGAGAAGTAACCATAAAAATGATTAACAATACTAACATAACATCCACTAAAGGAGTAATATTAATTTCGCTTATAATTTTATTACGATGGTATTTATTAATTGTACAATGTGTCATTAGATTTTATTTTCATCAATTGCGCGTAATAATAGTGTATTTAATTCTCCAATAAAATCATTAAATTTATTATCAATTATGTCTAACTTTGATACTAATAGATTATAAAACATTACTGCTGGAATTGATACAATTAAACCTATAGCGGTAGCCAATAAAGCTTCTGCAATTCCAGGAGCCACTACAGCTAAGCTAGTATTTTTAGAAACTGCTATCGATTGAAAGCTATGCATAATTCCCCACACAGTACCAAATAAACCAATAAACGTTGCTTTTGAACCAACCATAGCTAAAAATGATAATCCTTGTTCTAATTTTTGAATTTCTCTGTTGCGTATAATATACATTGATTGCAGTACTCTATCTTTAAGACCTTCTTTTAATGAATGATTATTACATATTAAATTACTATCATATCGTTTACATTCACTCATAGCAGCAACAAAAATAGTGGATAATGGATTATCTATAATTCTTCTGGCTCTATCATATAGTTGATCTAATACTTGCCCAGACCAAAATAAATTTTCAAATTGAATAATTTTTTTCTTTATTTGGTAACATCTAATATACTTATCCAAAACAATTGCCCAAGACCATATAGAAAGAAGTACTAAAAATATCATTATTCCCTGACAGATAATGTCTGCTGATAAAATTAAGTCAATTATGGATAATTTTGCGCTAGCAGAGGGAACATCTATAAATTGATTGTTCACTGTTAATACCTATTATTTATCTTTGAAGAATTTTCATTCTGACGTATTTATTAATGAATATCTCATGTTTCAAATATTTTTAGTATATTATACTTATCTAATTACATTTTATAGTAATTATTTTTTATCTAAAATGCATGATTTATTATAAAAATATTGTATACAACTTTTGCAATAAGAATACCCAGTTACTATTGTAAGAATTGCAGCTGCCCAAAGGCTAATAACACCTAATATATCTAAATATTTTATTCCAGAACCTTTGTTACCCAGTAAGATAATAAATAAAGAGCTCATTTGTACTATAGTTTTAACTTTTGATAAATAAGATACTGGTACTTTAATCCTAACCTGAGCCAAGAATTGTCGTAATCCTGAAACAGTGAATTCTCTAGCTAAAATTAATAAGCATGGTATTTCGTTTATTTTGCGAAATTTTACTAACATCAATAATATACTTCCTATTAGTAATTTATCTGCAATTGGATCTAACATACGTCCAAAATCAGATTGAAGATTTAGTTTTCTTGCAAAGTATCCATCTAAAAAATCTGTAATACTTGCTAATAAGAACAACATTGCTCCTAATTTATGAGCAAATATTACATCATCAAAATAAAAAGTCCCTATAATTATAGGAATAGAAAATATCCGTATTAAAGTTAATATATTAGGTATATTCATTTTCTAATTATTTATAGTTCTTTCCTTCTAAAGTAATAGATTATTTAAAGAAAAGATAATGATATTCACTCCATATCGAACAAATTTAAAGTAACACCAGCGCTATTATACTCTATATCAGGAATTTTCTCAAATACATTAAGAGCGTAATTATCAATTTGATCTCTAATTTTATCAATTGCTGGCTCACTAAAGCTATTAAACTCTCCCTTAATATCAGTTATTTCGACACAAGCTGTGTCGCTTAATTTTTCAATCATCTCCCAATTTGGAATCAATTCCTTAATTTTACTAGCAATATCATTATAAAAATTAGATCCATACTGTGACCCTTTAGTACTGCACAGTAGCTCGTAATTTACTTTAACTTCAATCTGTTTCTTAGTTCCATCATTAAATGTAACATTTATGTTTTTTGACATTTTTTCCGTTTTTATTTTTTAATAAAAAAAACATTACCACTAATTTGTTTATATTTCCATCCATTATTTTTACTAATTTATATAAATATATAGTAAAATTTTTCTAAATATAACCAGTAATTAGTCACTTGAGCATTACTCACATCCTATAGCAGAAGTAGAATAAGACATAGTAATTATAACGTCTTCATCAGTAGGAAGATCGAGAGGATTGAACGATACCCCAATTACATTAGTACCTCCTATAATATAGCTATTAATGTCTATTTTATTAGTAGCGTATAAAAAAATTAAAGAAGGGGTACCACCTATTTCAATATAATCTTGAGGATCATTATAATGATTATCGTCAAAATATTTAAAATAATTTGGATAGTTATAAATCGATACTTCAAATTTTACATTTATAGATGTGGTTATAGATAAAGTTTTGAAGCGTGTGTTTGGAGGAAGATAAAACTCTATCCCAGAACCTATCTTTGAGGATCGATCATTTAATGCATGTTTAATAGAGTCCTTAGGTATAAAATGCGTAATATTGCCATTAGACAATAAAAAACGGTCTAAGCGATTACCATTATTGGTTACAGAGACAGAGTATTGGTTTAAATTAGCATAGGAAGAAATTTTTCCTTTTTCTGGATCTATTTTTTCAAAAACAGCTTTATTGCTATCTCTATCAAAAATACACTTACGTCTCATAGACATAGATGGATTTTTAATACAGGTCCCTGTTGCTTCTTTACCAACTTCAGTATTTGGCCATTGGGCATTATATTCTGTAATAGCTTTACATTCAGAAGATGTGACTTTTGTACATAAATTTAATTCAATAGGAGTTTTGTCTCTACTAACACATTTTTTCGTATTATACTTTGCAACTGGGTTCATAGTTTCTGTAGCTGGATCAGTGTTTTCTTTTACTAATTGACAGTATCCATTTTCGACCATTTGTTTATTATCGAAATACTCATTGTCTTTTAAGTATGGAGTAAGACTGTCGATATTAGGAATTATCCGATCTTTGGGCAGAACGCTTACTCTACATTTATGTTCTGTGACCGTTTCCTCTACACAAGGATTTCCTTCCTCATCTACTAATTTCGTTAATACACATATTTTTGTGTCTTGTTGACAATTATCCATTTTAATATCCTTAAGACAAATATAAGTTCCTCCAGATACATATTGTCCATTCATATATTCAAGTCCATATAAATAAACAGCGTCTGGATTTTCTGTTCCATCTGGATTATATGGATATATGTTATCTTTATAAACACCATATTTTGTACTTACATTTGGTTCTCCTTTATCTTGATTAAATGGCAGTTGTACAAAATTTTCATCAGTTACCATTGTGTCATAATCAAAGCCTGCTAAATTTAATTTATATTTTGATTCATCTGGAGATTGAGTATTTGATTTATTATCATAATAATTTAAAACCCCAACTATCCCTTCAGTAAAATAAGTTCTATTAGGACTTTCTTCTTCTGTAATTGCTATTTTTACCCTCATTTTAGGAGTCATAGGGGTATTTTCAATGCACTTTGGATCTTGATCACAAGAAGAAACGCTTGGTTTAGGTGCCATGCCTCTAGGAACACATCCAACTAAAATATTTTGACTAGTTTCATATACACAAATATTTTCTGGGTCTTGTGAATATGTGTTCTTATCTAATTCTATTTCTTCATCTTTTCGTGTAATTTTAGCAAAAACTGAATATGTTTTATTGTTATCTACTAAATTTGAGGATGAGCTATTTTGGGATACAAGATTATATTCATTTTCTACCTGTCCGTTAAAATCAACAACTAAATCTTTAAAATCTCCAGTATTAACTCCCCAAATAGTTTGACATATGTCAGCAGCTGGAGATTCATCACAATTTACTATTTCTGGGTCATAAGTTTCATTATAAATCACTGAATTTTCTCCTTTACTTTTAGTGCCATAAACAACTCTAATACTTTGTTTGTTACAAAAGTTTGGTTTAGAAGTTGATGTACATTCTTTTATCTTAACAAATGATAAAGGAATCATATCCCCAGCTTTGTGAGCTATACTTGAAGATATATTATCTATATCAACACATCTTCCACTTGTATAAACTTCCCCATTCTCTAGTATACTGCAGAGAGGAACTAATTTATCAAATCCTACACGTACTGCGTTATGGATAACATTATTAACTTCATTTGAAGCAACGCATCCATTACCATCTATTGGAACAGATTCGTTGTATACTACTTCTTTTTTTTCATTTACTATTGGCCAAATTTTTCCATCTTTGTCCATTGGGCAAATTTGATTAACTTTAAGAGTTGGTAATGGAGGTCTCATTATAAAATAATAAGGAGGAGGCAAGGGGCCTACTGGAATGTTAACGCACCCTAATCCACTATATTTATGTCTTTCTTTTATATGGTTATCTTGATTATTATCTTCTACTAAACGATTTAATTGACCAAACTCTTTTAAAATTACTATGTATACATCTCCCATAATGGTTTGAATTTTAATCAGAATTTTAAGTACCTCTTTAATCCAATTAGTTGCATTACCACTTGGTAAAACAAAAGCAAAAATTCTTAATGATAAGGTACTTAGAAATTGATGCAACTCTATTATGGATATTATCATTTCAACTAAAGGATGAATTCCAGAAGATTTATGAAAAACTTGTTTTACCGGATTCCAGTCTAAAAGATCAATTTCTCCTTGTAATAATTGGATAATTCCTGGGTCTCTATAAACACATAATTTAGGCAAGTCTACGTCTATTGGCTCACCATCAACAGTTTCTATTTTTTTATCTTCCTCTTCATAGCCTATAGAATCTAAATGTTTTTTTTCTTTATACCCATGATCAGCGGGAGCGGTTATTTTATTATTAGCATCTTTTTGTGCTGGAACTGCTATACGAGCACAAAATCTTATAGTTGGAAAAACCCAACCACTAACCCATGTAACACATTGGCCGTTCCAGTTAAGTTCTTTAGAATACTGCCAGCAAGCAAAAAAATTACAAGTTTGCATTCTGACTCGAATCTTAGGATTGAAATAGCCACTATTACTTGTCTCCTCTGCGCAATAAGAAGTATAATATCCGACGTTTTTTACAATATCATCATAACTAAATTGTTTTAAGCACCCAGAGCGTCCTTTTTTGTTATATGGAGGGCATACACAATACGCATCATAAGCTTTATTAATGCTGTAAGGACGTCCATCTCCCCATTCTTCATTTACTTTGCTGCATCCACAATCACAAGGATTTTTAAGACATTTAGCTATTGACCCCCAAATTCCTGCATTAGAAGAGTAAAACGGTATTAAACTTAAAAATAATATAAATAAGTATCGAATCATTAACAATTAAACTCATTGTATAAAGAAATAACCCAGTCTTCTTGAGAATCCCTTCTATCTTTTATTTTATCATACAAAATTAAATTGTGAGGTTGCGCAGATAGAATTTTTAGTATTCCAGGTAATCCTCCTAAGCTTAATTCTGCTATTAGTGAATCATTATCTTGTTTTATAAAAAAACATCTCTTTTCAAGAGTTATTTTTTTTATTTGATCTATCTCAGATTCATTTAGACTAAGTATTTCACTTGCATTTGAACTCAAATTTAAATCTGTGTGTAAAACTATAGTTGTAGATATGCAATTAATTATATTTGTAAATAAATTGTTTTTGGAAAGTATATCTAAATCATTAATGATATTAATAGTAATGCAATTTTTTTTACTAGCTTGTTGATATATATCATTTATACATTGAAAATAGTCATGATCCATTAAATTTAAAACATCGTTTAAAACTAGGATCTTAGGAGATAAATCTTCTATTGATAAAAATTTATCAATTAAATATTGAACAGCTAAGCATTTAATATTATTATGATAATGTAAATTTTTTTCAAACTGTTCTATTAATTTAGGGCTATCTGGTTTATATTTGAATATAAGATATTGTTTTGTAAAAATATCAAGATTGCATCCAATTATACCTCCTTGAGTGAAATTAATTTCCTCTTGATTAAATAGATTTTTATAAACTTCATGGGTCAAATATGATATTCTTTCTTTTAATACAGTATTTGCAGAAATACATTGTTTTATATCTTCAAAATTATAAGTAGTAGGTTGTTGATTTAAAATATTTTTAACTATTTTTATAATTTCGTTATTTTCTTCATCATTTAAGTTTTTTGTATAACCATTAACTAAAACTGTAAAAAAATCTGTTAATTGTTTTTCGTTATATTTACTAATATCTAAATTAAATTTTTCTATCCACTTTCCGCCGAGAGCGTCAATAAATATTTTTGATTTTTTATTATTTGTGAGATATAAAATTGTAGGTTTAAATTTATTAGATTGAGATAGTAAAAAATTTGTCAATACTGTTTTTCCACTATTAGAACCTCCAATAATTACTGTATGCCCTTCGTTATTAACATGAAAATTAAAGAAATAAGGAGTTCCACTCTTGGTCCTCAATAAAGTAACTGCTTTCCCCCAAATGCTTGTTTTATTACCAACTGGTGCATAGTGTAATGATGTAAAGGCACCAATATTTGTTATTGGAACATAATAAGCTCTTTTAATATAGATAAAGTTACCTGGTAAATGAGCCCAAAAAAAAGACTCTAAATCAATATCCTCAATAACATGCACTATCCCTAATTTGCTTAATTTTTCAGAAATTTTTATAATTTTTTGATTTAATACCGTTGGATCATTTTCAATAATAGAAATACTTAATTGTTGAGAACCAAATATTTCTTCTTCATTTTCTAATAAATCTAACTGTTTTATTTTCTGTAACTCTTTATCTTGACTAACTTTTAACATATAAGTCTGTTGCTTATATTTTTTCTTAACTTCTTCTTTTGAGACAAGATAAAAAATTTCGCACATTATCATATTAGCTGGAGACTGTAAAAATGCATCTAAGATTTTATCTTCTACATTGTGATACTCTTTAAAAGATATAATTGAAACATATTTTTTCTGTTCTGGTATTATAACGTTAATGGTATGCGTGTTAATTTCGTAACTGCAATTAGATAATTCAACACCAGTATCAACAATCGGAGTTAATACAGGCTTATTTTTTAACTGAATTAAGTATTGATATAATCTCAGTAATTCAGAATTGCTTTCCTCATTATTCTTTATACTTAATTTTTTAATACTAAAATCAGATAAATCTTTTATTATAGTATTTACTATTAGAGTCAATTGCTCTAAAGCATAACTGAAATATTTTTCATGCAATTTTTTGATTACATCAAAAAATAATGAGTTAGAAAATGTGTGAAAGTTTTTAATTTTTAACCCAGTCCCTTGAAAAACAAAAGAAATAAACAAAGTATTATAATACTTATCATCCCAAAAATTTTTTTCTTCCCATATTTTATGGATATTTGCACAGAATAAATTTTCGTAGGAAGAAATATTGTCATTAAAATTAGTTGAATTTCTTATAGTGTGGAACCAACAAGTAATTTCATTTGTTAAATTTTTTGTTAAAATATTTTTTATTGTAGCACGAAGATTAGGTAATTTCTTATTCACATCCTCCACAATTATACCCTTAATGCAAATAATTTGTACTAAATTACCATTTTTTGTAATTAATGTTTCTTTATCATAGTGGGAAGCTATAGGAATAAACCCTTCAATATCGTGAGAGTGTATTTTTTTTTTAGATTGATTTAATAGGTTATACATACAGTTTCTACTAAAAGTTTATTTTAATTCTACTTTTATTTTTTTTTATATGCTATATCAAAAAAAAGTCAAAACAATATATTCAAAAAATATTGAAAAATTACCTATAAATCAGTTGCAGTTTTCTTTTTTATTTGTAGTATTATCTTATACTATACGTAATCTTTCAAAAAGTTAATTATGTCAAAATCTAAAAAGGAAGTTATAGGATACGTTAAATTAGTGGTACCAGCTGGTAAAGCGGCCCCTTCTCAACAAATTGGTCCTGCTTTAGGACAAAAGGGGTTAAATATCATGGAGTTTTGCAAAGCATTTAATACTGCTACAAAAAATATTGAAATTGGAACTCCTATTCCAGTAGTGATTACTGCTTTCAAAGATAAATCCTTTACATTTGTTACAAGAACACCTCCTGTGTCTCATTTTTTAAAAACATATGCTAAAGTAGAAAAAGGTGTGTCTGCAACCAAAAGAGATAAAAATGTAGGTAGTATTACCTTAGCTCAATGTAAAGAGATAGCAGTAATCAAAATGCCAGATTTAAATGCCTATGATATAGATGCAGCTGTTAAAATGATTAAGGGATCTGCTTTATCAATGGGAATTGAAATTATAGAGGAATAGATATGACTAAAGTGAATTTAAAAACTAGTGGTGGAAAAAAAATAAGAGATGCTAGATCTAAGATCAATAGCGAGTGTTATTATACTTTAGATGATGGAATAGATCTAATAAAAAATGTTGCATATACTAAATTTGATCAAACATTAGAAGTAATATTAAAGTTAGGTGTAAATCCTAAACATTCTGATCAAATGGTTCGGGGAGTAGTATCTATGCCATCTGGAATAGGAAAATCTCCTCGTATATTAGTGGTTTGTAATGAGTCAAGGGCTACAGAAGCAAGAGAATTTGGAGCTGATATTGTCGGATCTAAGGATATAATAGAAGATATTAAAGCTGGAAATATCAATTTCGATGTCTGTATTGCTACGCCAGATGTAATGCCCTTAATAAGTCAAGTTGCAAAAATTTTAGGGCCTAAAGGGCTAATGCCTAATCCTAAATTAGGAACTGTAACAAATGATATTGCTTTAGCTATAAAAAATGCTAAAAGTGGGCAAGTAGAGTTTCGTATAGATAAAGGAGGTATTATTCATGCAGGGGTTGGAAAGTTATCTTTTAGTATAGAAGAACTAAAAATAAATGTACTAGCTTTAATTTCTGCCGTTGTTAAAGCCAAGCCTAAAAACGCAAAAGGAACTTATTTAAAAAAAGGTTTCTTGTCCTCTACTATGGGGCCTGGTATCAAAATTAGCATTAGTGATGATAAATAAAGAGTTAGTTTATGTTAAAAGTTCAAAAACATCAAAATGTGGTTTCTTTAAAAGAAATCTTTTCTGATTTTTCTAGTGTAATTATTATACATTACCATGGATTAACAGTTAATCAAATTACTAAATTGCGTAAGTCTTTAAGAAAAAATAATGCTCATTTAAAAATTGTTAAGAACACACTTTCTAAAATTGCATTAGTTGATACTACTATAAGCGATATACACCCCATGTTTAATGGACCAGTGGGTATTGCATATTCCTCTGACTCAATCAGCATTGCTAAAGAAATTATTGAGTTTACAAAAACTAATAATGCATTAAAAGTCGTTGGCGGAGTTGTGGATGGTAAAATTTTTGATGTAGAGCATATTAAAAAATTAGCTGAATTGCCTTCATTAGATGTTTTAAGAGGAAAATTTCTTGGTTTATTCCAAGAACCAGCTATACAAATTGTTCGTATCATTCAAGCTCCACTAACACAAATAGCTCGAATAATACAAGCTTATGTTGATAAAAACCAATGATTTAAATAAAAAGGAGTATATAAAAAATGTCTACAAACTTAAATACTATAGTTGAAGAACTTTCTAAGTTAACAATTTTAGAAGCGGCAGAATTAGTGAAGTCTCTGGAAAAAAAATGGGGAGTATCTGCTGCAGCGACAGCGCAAGTCTCTGCAGCTGCGCCAGTTGCGGCAGCAGTAGAGCAAACTGAATTTAATGTTGTTTTAGTAAGTATTGCAGATGGTAAAAAATTAGATGTTATTAAAGAAGTTAGAGCTATCACTGCCCTTAGTTTACCTGATGCTAAACTTCTTACAGAAGGATTGCCAAAAACAATAAAACAAGAAGTTAGTAAAACAGAAGCATTATCACTTAAAACAAAACTTGAATCTATAGGCGCTACAATAGAACTAAAATAAAGTTGTTATTAGTAAAAACCTATAAATATAAGGGGCAGGAGGGGGTAATACCTTACTCGTAAATGAAAATTTGAAAATACGAAGGCCCTCCACTCTCGGCCCCAAACTTCAAAAAGAGCTAGAAGCGAAAAGGAAGCAAGTAGCGCGGCATATTTTGTGGCATATGGGAGCAAACCGCGGTTCACAAAACTCTGTGTTGCTCATATGCGTCTAAGCACACTCCGCTGCTCGATTTTGTAACTCCTTGCTCCTTTCGAAGTTTGACTTCGTCTACCAATTTTTCAAATAAGAGCAGTATATATAAATATCGAAATTATTTTGAATGGATGTTTATAATAATTATCATTGGTATGAATTATAAATTTTCATATAAGATTTTGTCATATCCTCTGCTGTAAATAACTCTTTATAGCGTTTTTCTGCCAATTTGCCCATTTTTTGCGCCTGAATTGGATTATGTAATAAAAATTTCATGGCTTGTTTTAAAGCCAATGGATCAGATGGCGGAACTACAATACCTGTTTCATTTGCAATATTTATGTACGTAGTTCCTGTTCCTATCTCGCAGGATATAAGAGGTTTTCCAAACATCGCTCCCTCTAATAATGATATACCAAAAGCTTCGGATCGTAAATGAGATGGAAATACTAAAGCATAACAAAGTGTTAATACTGCTATTTTATCTTCTTCTTCTAATTTTCCTAAAAAATAAATATTTTGAATATTTAAGTTTTGAACTTTAGATTTTAATTTTATTTCAAGGTTATTTCCTGAACCTATAATGACAATAGGAGTTGTAACATCAGCTGCTTCAATTAAAAATTCCAATCCTTTATAATATCGGATAGCTCCTATAAATAAAAAAAAATTATTCCCTAATTTGTTATACCAAAAGTTTATTTTTTTTTGAGAAGGAATTGGATAATGCTCTTTATTTAGTCCTATAGGAATGATACTGGTTTTGTTAATAAATTTTGTTAAGATCGGACTTGATTTTACATAATTTGGAGATGTGGCAATTATATGATTTACACTATTTAGAAATGAGAACATTATTGGATTGTATAATTTTAACAAAAATTTTTGTTTAACTATATCTGAGTGATATGTAAGGATACAGGGCTTACCAACTTTAGCGATAAAATGCATTATATCCATAAACGGCCATGGAAAATGATAATGGATAATATCAGTTGTTTTTATTAGCTTCATAAATTGACTGATAGCTCTAAAAGAAACTGGACAAGAAGCTATTTCAAAATTTTGAGGTATTTTGTGTACTGTGTATCCATTAATTTCAATTTTTGAGGCAATTTTTTTTTTTGTTAAAGTTAGAACTTGGGATGTTACGCCGTAAGTTAAAGAGTTTACTATAAGTTGATCAATAAATTTTTCAACTCCACCAAAAGTATCAGGATAGTATGTTTTGTATATATGAAGAACATTCATCTTATACGTCCTCGTAAATGAAAACTTGAAAATATACGAAGCCAGACTTTAAAAAGAGCTAGGAGCGAGTAGCGCAGCATGCTTTGACGTATGTGAGCAACGCAGTTCTCGAGCAACGACGCTAATTTTTGAAGTCTGGCGAGTATATGCCACAATAACGCCATAATTTATCTTTTCCTTTATTAATTCCAATTCTTGAAGTTTGCGTAAATTGTAAATTTAATCCAATATTTTTAATATAAAATTCGTTATTTGTAGTGATATCAATTGCATTGTAATTTTTATTAATACCTAAAAAACGACACAGTTTTCCTGGCCCATTAAGTAGAGTATAGGGAGAGTTTACTTCCCTTCCGCCTCGAATTAGAACTGCAGCAGGAAAATTAACTATTTCAGTAACAATGTTAAGGCAATAATACATTCCATAAATAAGATATATATAACTAAATCCAGCTGGTCCAAACATTACTGCAGTCCTTTTAGTTTTGCCTTTATTAGCATGACAAGCTGGATCGTCCAGACCTATATAACTTTCAGTTTCAGTTATAATAATTTGATGTTTATTAAAATTTAATACTTTACCTAATAGTTCTATACTAACAGTATTAGTATTTTTTTCAAAAAAATCACGAGTTAGTCTCATGTATCTTATCTTAATAAGTTACAAGCTTTGCTGATTCGCAAACAAGCTTCTTCTAATAATTGATCAGATAGAGCATATGAAATACGAAAATATCCTTCAAATCCAAAGGCTATTCCAGGAACCACAGCAACCTCAGCTTCTTCTAATAAATAAGTACTAAAATCATTACTTGTACGTATAGCTTTATTGTCAGGTGTTTTTTTTCCTATTAATCCATTGAATGAAGGAAAAAGATAAAAGGCTCCTTCTGGTTTATAGCAAGTTATTCCAGTGATATTATTTAATATATTTAGTGCTACATCTCTACGAGATTGAAATTTTGCAATTCTTTCTTTCATAAAAGATTGATCGCCATTTAATGCTGCAATGGCAGCCATTTGGCTAATAGAGCATGCATTACTTGTACTTTGTGATTGAATAATAGACATAGCTGCAATTAATTTTGAATCTCCGGCTCCATAACCTAATCTCCAGCCTGTCATAGCATGACTTTTTGATAACCCATTAATGATAAAAATACGTTCCTTTAATTCAGGAGCTACTTCTGCTAATGTATAAAATTTTAAATTATCATATATTATATGTTCATAAATATCGTCGCACATAATATGTACATGAGGAAAAGACATTAAAACATTTGCTAATTCTAATAGTTCTTCTTTCGTATAAATAGCTCCAGTTGGATTATTTGGAGAATTTAAGATAATCCATTTTGTTTTATTGCTGATAACTGAATTTAAATTTTGAGGAGTAAGTTTTAAGTTATTTGTACATTCAACAAATACTGGAACTCCTTCTGATAAAAGCACCATATCTGGGTAAGATGCCCAATAAGGTGATGGAATTACCACTTCATCTCCTGGATTAATTGAAGATAAAAATAAATTATATATAACTTGTTTAGCTCCAGTACTAACTATAATTTGATTTTTTTCAAATTTTAAATTATTTTCTTTTAAAAATTTTTGACGGATAGCTTGGTTTAATTCTGGTATTCCATTAATATCAGTATATTTAGTAAATCCTTTTTCTATTGCTGCAATAGCTGCTTTTTTTACATGTTCAGGTGTATCAAAGTCTGGTTCTCCAGCACCTAAGGATATAATGCGTTTTCCCATAGCCTTTAATTGAGATGCTTTCTGAGTTACCATTAATGTAGGAGATGACTTAATTTTAGATAAACGATGTGCAATTGTTGTCATTTCAAATACTATTTTTTGATAATTATAATTCAAGATTTTACTAAAGTGAAAATATAAGTATTGTTAAATACTTATTAATTGAGATATGGTTCATATATACATATGATCTTTTTGTAACAGTGTAAAATTTTTATGGATAAAGAAGAAGTAAATAAAATAACTAAATTAGCAAAATTAAGACTAACTGATGTTGAAACGAATAAAATGCAAGAACAATTACAAATTATTATAGATGTAATTAAGCAGCTTCAAGAGATTGATTGTAGTAATGTGGAGCCCTTAGCTTCAGTTTTGTCATGCAATTTGCGTACTAGATCTGATGAAGCAGAAAGTAATACTTCAAGAGACAAATTGTTTGAAAATGCTCCTAAAAAAAATATGGCTCAAGAGTTGAAATACTTTGTTGTTCCTAAAGTTATTGAATAATAACGATTTTAACGAAGGAGTGTTTTGACCATAATTATTCTTCTGGATTTAACTCTGGCCAATAGGGAGGCAAGAAGAACAAGCGGATTTTGTTCTTATGTTTATTAACATAATTTTGCACATGATGACAATGATGCACTGGATGATTGTCTAATATTAAAAATAGTATAAGGCGTCCTAGAAAAATAATAAATCGCTTTGCTTCAAAGTTATCGGTAAAAACCATTCAATTCATAAATCCTTGGGGATTTATAGCGGCAAGCATATTACATTTAAATCTAGTTCCCTCGTTTTTAATGGTATACCCCTCGCAAATGAAAACTTTTGATGTATGTGAGCAACGCAGTTCTCAAGCGACGCCGCCAATTTTTGAAGTATGGCGAGAATAGGAGTTATTCCTTTTGGAGAATATACCCTACCTCGATTATCCGTTGAACAAATACCCATTTCATCTCCCCAATAAATTCTTGCAATATCCTCAAAAAATACGTAAGGTATTTATACATGCATATACCATTTTGTAATAGATTCAAAAAATATGAGTAAAATATTAGAATTATATTTACTTTTAGTTTGCTTTATGTGTTTTTTAATTTTTGCATGTGTATTATTTATAGTGGGAGGTGATTTGGTTCTTGCGATACGGCCTGAGTTATCAGAAAGATATCATGCGGAATTTTATTCATGTAATTTAAATTACTATAACAAAGTTCTGGTTCCAGAAAATGCAGAAAATAAAACAGCTATAAAACCATTTAACGAATATACAGCTGAATATTTTAAGCAACAAAGGCTTTTTGCGGAGCAACAAATTCTTGAATATATTAAAAAATCTGCTTATAGTTCTATTATAACTAAGATGATGCCAACTTTGTTTATTATAATATGCTTCATAATACATCTATTTTATTACATACGATTCAAAAGTTTACATACAAAAAATGATACTAATTAAATATAAGTATGTGTACTAAATAGAAATGGAACCATTAGAACAAGAAGTAAAGAAAATTTTACGTAAAATTTTTAGTATAAAATATGGAAAATTTTTTGCAGAAATTATTGTATGTTGGCCCAAGATTGTTGGATTAGAATACTATGACAAAACGTGGCCTATTAAAATAATATCTATTAAAGAAAGCAGAAAGCAAGTAAATATTTTATGTATAGGAGTAATTAATAGTTCAGTTGGATTGCAAATAAACTATCGTAGTAATCTAATTGTGGAAAGCTTAGCTTTGTATTTCGGTCGTAGGGTAGTTGATCGTATTAAAATTAGTGGATGAATAAATTGAAAAAATTTAAAATTCATGTAAAATGAAATGTTAAGTCTGTGTGTTTAAATTTTAAAAAAAATTTTATTTAAAAAATTAAATGACAAAAGCACAAAAATTAGGGAAAGGGTTATCTGCGTTATTAAATACTCAAATTCATCATAATATTGAAAGTGATTTAAAGTATATAGATTTAGGGTTAATTTATCCTAATCCAGAACAGCCGCGCAAAGAATTTAATTTAGAAAAATTAAATGAATTATCTGATTCTATAAGGCAACATGGCGTTATTGAACCTATCGTTATTTTTAAGAATAGTGATCAAAGATATATGATAATTTCAGGTGAAAGAAGATGGAGGGCTGCTAAATTAGCTAATCTAATTGAAATACCTGCAATTTTAAAAAAAGTAAGTAGCGTTGTAGCACTAGAAATGTCTTTAGTAGAAAATATTCAAAGACAAGATCTAACTTTAATAGAAGAAGCTGAGGGATATGCTAAACTTATAGAGGAATATAAATATACGCAAGAAGATGTAAGTAAAATTGCTGGAAAGAGCAGAAGCCATGTTGCAAATATAGTACGTCTTACTTCATTATCAGAGTCAATTAAGACAAAATTATCTACAGGAATAATATCAATGGGACATGCAAAGGTTTTGATTGGTCTTGACAATTCAGAAGAAATAGCAGAAATTATTGTCAATAAATCTCTTAATGTAAGACAAACTGAAAACTTAGTTAGTAAAATTAAGCGCCAAAATTTTATAGAAAATTCTTGTAGCAAAGAAGTTAATGAAGAAAATTCTTTAATGTTAAAAGAAATTCAAAATATTAAAGAATTATTAGAAAAGACATTTCAAATAGAAGTAAAAGTTGAATCTAAAAATGATAAAGGTAAAATAATATTACATTTTAATGATATGTCAGAATTAGATAATATTTTAACTAAATTAACATAGAGTATCAAATATGTCTGTAATGTCAGATAAACTAATCAAAAAAGCTGTTAATACTTATAATATGATTGAGCCTTTTTCAGGGAATCAGGTTGCTACAAATGAGAAAGGGGAAAAAATCATTTCTTATGGATTATCTTCATATGGATATGATGCGACGCTTGCAAATGAATTTAAAGTATTTACTAATATTGAATCTATAACAATTGATCCTAAAAAGTTTGATCAAAAGAGTTTACATGATTTTACTGAAGATGTTTGTATTATTCCTCCAAATAGCTTTGTTTTAGCAAGGACCGTTGAGTACTTTCGTATTCCAAGGAATATTTTAGCTATTTGTGTAGGTAAATCCACTTATGCTCGCTGTGGTATTATAGTAAATGTGACTCCTTTAGAACCTGAGTGGGAAGGATATGTAACTTTAGAGCTTTCTAACACTACTCAATTACCAGCAAAAGTTTATGCTGGAGAAGGTATTTGTCAATTTATTTTTTTCTCTAGTGATCAAGGGTGTGAAGTATCGTATGCGAATCGTTGTGGTAAGTATATGAAGCAATCTACTATAACATTACCATTTGTATAAAATAATAAAGGTATTTAATATGACAAATAATATTCAAGAAGAACCCCAACATATATCAATTAGTGTGCAATATATTAAAGATTTATCTTTTGAAAATCCTGGAACTCCAAGAAGTTTGGTACAAAAAGGCTCTCCGGAAATAGATTTGAGTTTAGATATTTTAATACAAAAAATGCCAGAAGATAATTGTTTTGAAGTTGCCTTACATATTGAAGTAGAAGCAAATTGTAGTAATGAAAAAATGTTTCTTATTGAATTAGTTTATGCTGGTATTTTTAGTTTAATAAATATACCAGAGAATGAACAAAGAGCTGTATTAAACATTCATTGTACTTCGATGATATTCCCTTTTGCGCGTAAAATTATTTCCGATATTACTCAATATGGTGGATTCCAACCTTTGATGATAGATCCTATTGATTTTGGAAGGCTATTTTATCAAAGGACACAACAAAGTCAATAGTTATTAAGTTTATAATTTGCATTATTTAGCCATTTAGGTTAATATATACTATAAATTTAAAAGAGTACTAACTATGGCTAGGATTACAGTAGAAGATTGTTTTGGAAAAATTAATAATCGTTTTGAATTGGTTGTTTTAGCTGTGCAGTTAGCTAAAGATATGGAAAGTGGTTTTGTTGTTTGCGGTCAAAATAATAAAAATAAAAATCCTGTTTTAGCTTTACGTCAAATTGCTGCAGGGGATATTAATATTGGAGAGTTAAAGACCCGGATAATAAAGAAAATGCAAATGGTGCAGTTGATTGAAACGTTCAGTGATGAGAATGATAATAGCTGTAATGTAGATAAAGATTCCATTTTAGATTTTGATGAAAAGAATTTAGGTGACAGTGATTTTCATATGAAATACGAAGATGATGTTTTTATCGAAGACAATATGCTATTTGAAAATATTAGTAATGAGGAGGAGGATGATGATGATAACAAAATTAGCGTTAATTAAAAAAATAAAAAGATATGAGAATACTATTAATTTAAAAAATGTTGAAAAAGCAATAGAGTTTGTGCGAGATAAATCTAAATTTTATTCCTTGGGGAGTGATTTTTATCAGCATTCTTTAGAAGTAGCTAATATAATTGTAGATCTTAAGCCTAATCAAGCTTCCTTAATAATTGCATCACTCCTACATGATATGATTGATTTTAGCAAATTAATTATAAATGTTTTATGCAAAGAATTTGGTACAGATGTCTCTCTGTTAATTCAAGGAATTACAAAATTTAATCGAATTATAGCTCAAGAAATTCGAGTGTTTGATACTGAAAATTATAAAAAATTATTTATTATATTAAATAAAGATCTACGAGTATTGATTATTGGTTTAGCTGAATGTTTACAAAACATAAAAGAGTGTAGACAAAAGTCTATGAGTGAGCAGATTAAAATTGCTTCAGATGTTATGAACATTTATGCTCCTTTAGCAGGACGAATAGGGATGCAAGAAATAAAAGCAGAATTGCAAAATATAGCTTTTGAAATTCTTTATCCTACGGAGAATAAAGCTATATTGCAAGATATTATTTTACTTGGATATGATTATAATAAGTCAATTAATAATACAGTAAATGAATTAAATGATTTATTTCAAAGATATAAAGTTAATTGTAAAGTTTTTGGACGGTGCAAATCTCCGTGTTCTATTTGGATGAAAATGAGACAAAAGAACGTTAAATTAGATAATTTATCAGATATAATAGCATTTAGAATTATTGTTGTTGATGTGATAGATTGTTATGTGGTATTAGATATACTACGTAGTAATTATAAATATGTAAAGGATAGTTTGCAAGATTTTATCAAAGATCCGAAACAAAATGGATATCAGTCTATTCATATACTTTTCAATACTAGTAGCCATTGCATGGAAATTCAAATTCGTACAGAGGAAATGCATAAAATAGCTGAACGTGGGGTGGCTGCTCATTGGAAATATAAAGTAAACACATATTATAATTATCTGCCAAAAATAGAAAGAATGGCTAATATAGAAGATTTGATTGATGACTCAATTATGATAAAGCATCGATATAAAATTGAATTAAAAATAATTTTATATAGAATTGATAATTTAAAACATATTATATCTGAGCTGCTTAATCATAATTGCGATATTATAGATTATAAATCTAAAAATTATCACCTTGTAAAAAAATTTATGGAAACAATATTTGTTGTAGAAGTTTTCGATTTAGAACATTTAAATGAAATAATTAATAAATTATTGATCCAAAATTTGGTATATTTAATTCAATATTCCAATGCATGAAAACATTATATGAGGTTACTGTATCATCATACCGCATGTCCATTTTCTAGACAAGCAAGGGTTTTATTAAAAGAGCTTCAGTTAGATTTCATAATGAAAAAAATAGATTATTGGCTTAACCCTGCAGAATTATTAAAAATTAATCCTTCTGGAGAATTACCGATTTTGATAGAGCAACAAGTAACAGTTGTTGGAATATATACAATAATTGAATATTTAAATGAGCAATACGACCTAAAGTTAATGCCTAAAGAAATACTAATACGTTGTGAAATTAGAAGATTATTATATTGGTTTAATAAGAAATTATATTTTGATGTAGTCAAATATTTTATTGAAGAAAAACTAATTAAATTACTAACAAATACTGGCTCTCCTCAAACTGAAAAAATTATGTTAGCTAAAATTAATTTAGAGTATCACTTGAACTATATTAATCAAACACTTGAGCAATACGGATTTTTAGGATATGACAAAGTTACTGTTTCTGATATAGCTGCTGCTAGTCAGCTATCTATTTTGGATTATTTTGGAGAAATCATTTGGGAAAGATATCCAATTATAAAAAATTGGTATTGCATTATAAAATCAAGACCTAGTTTTTATAATATCCTTCAAGATCGTTTAGCGGGATTTTACCCTCCATCTTATTATATAGAACTAGATTTTTAAATTTCATGAAAGATATTTCCAAGGAAGTTAAATATTTAATAGAGAGATTCATGGAGATGTTATTAGCAGAATTTAATCTTTCAAAAAACTCAGTACAAGCTTATAAGCAAGATTTAACTACATTCTTTTCTTATTTTTATAATATATTTCCTGAAAATATTAGAAGCGCTGATATTAAAAATTTTATTTATAACAGCATGAATAATGGCATTTCTCCCAGATCTGTTGCTCGTAGATTATCTGCCTTGCGTACTTTTTATAATTTTTTAATTAGTGAAAATATTACAAAAGATAATCCAGCTCTTTCAATTGAAATGCCAAAATACAAGAAACCATTACCTGGAATTTTATCTATTAATGATGTTATAAAAATGTTGAACTATTGTAGTCAAGATGAGAGCCCAGAAGGTATTCGATTATTGTGTTTAATGCATTTATTGTACTCTACAGGGCTTAGGGTTTCAGAATTATTAACGATTAAAACAAGCGATCTTGGTTTAATAAATAAATGTTGTTTTCTTAATAAAAATTCTTTTAATGTTCTTGGTAAAGGAGGAAGGGAGCGAATATCTTTTTTAAATCAAGAAACAATAAACGTTATTAATAAATATCTTCCTTATCGTGAATTTTTTATAAATTCAACTAATGATTATTTGTTTCCTTCTTATGGAATGAGTGGGCATTTAACTAGACAAAATTTTTTTCTTTTATTAAAAAAAACTGCATTAAAGTGTGATATGAATCCAGAATTGGTATCTCCACATATATTAAGACATAGTTTTGCAACACATCTGCTTGAAGGAGGCGCTGATTTAAGAACGATACAAATCCTTTTAGGGCATGTTGATATAGGAACTACTCAAATTTATACTAGAGTACAAAATTCAAGGCTAAAACAAATATTATTAAATTATCATCCACTAAATAAAATTTCGATTGATTAATTTTTGAATTAACTGTTAATCTAATTGGATTAACTTAAATATGAGATACATTATGAATAACATTATTGTGTCAACGATAACTATAATTATAACATTATTAAGTATAAACAATTATGTTTTTGCTATAAATAAATTTGAAAACAAAAAAATTTATTTTGGTTTAGATATCGGTGTTTCGAAACCAGCTAAAAAAAATTTTAAAGAAATTATTAGAAATGTAGATCATACTAAAACTAAAGCAACAGTTAGTCTAAAAAAGACAACAATGTATACTGGAAAAATTGGATGGGATTTTTATCCCAATATGTCTATTGAATTTAATTTTGATTATAAACCTAAATATTGCATAGGAGTTGAATTAGAGAATTTAGGCAAAGGGAAGTCAAAATTAAATGCAAAAATATATATGCTAAATATTATATATGACCTTGTTGAATTTAATGGATTAGTTCCAAATTTTATTGTAGGAGTAGGTGTGGCAAATATAAAGATTAAACCTATTTCTATAGATCATAAAAAATATAAGATAAATATATTTAAAACTAAAGAAACTAGAGATAATATATTTGCTTGGCAAGTTGGTATAGGTATAAATAAGTATATAACTGAAAATTCTAGAGTAGATTTTTCTACAAGGCTTCAAGTCGTTAATGATGTCAAAGTTAGATATACTAATTTAAATAAGAATTATGAATGGAAGAATGGAAGCATAAAAAAGACTTTAGGAGTAGTAGAAACAACAGTTGGATATAATTATTATTTTCCAATTTAGAATTTTTTAATATGACTTACTTTTTTATAAACAGCTTTTCACATAAGTCAGTAAAATATTTACCTCGATGTTCGTAATTTTCAAATTGATCAAAAGAAGAGCATCCAGGAGCTAATAATATATTAGCTATAGGTTGATTTTCTAATATATTTGAGTTTTCGATATCTAGGTGTGGGTACTGTGCATGAGTTAAATTAAGGGCATCAAATAATGCAGAATCAAAAGCTTCTTTTAAAGTATCAAAGACAGCAATATCTAGTATTTTTGAAAAATATTTAGCGAGATATTGAGTATTAGTTCCATATATATAGGCTTTATTAATTTTATTTTTAAAGGAGTTGATACATTCAACATCATTTGCTTTATTAATTCCACCAACTAACCAATAAACATTAGATAGACTAGAAATAGATTTACTAGCTGCTGAAAAATTTGTGGCTTTGCTGTCATTATAAAAATGTATATTGCCTTTTTTCCCAACATATTGAAATCTATGAGGTAAGCCTTTAAAAGAATTTAGTGCAGAAATAATTTTATCTGGTTTACAGCCTATAAATAAGGAAGCTAAATAAGCAGCAGCAATGTTTTTTGCATTATGTTCTCCTTGTAAATCGATAGGGAGAGGTATTTCATGAATACAATTATTGATATTATCAAATAGTAAATTATTATTAATGTATACGGAAGCTTTATTATTTGTAGTAGAGAAAGATAAGAATTTATTAGAATATTGAGATAATAAATATGAGCTTGGATCTTCTGAATCAATAATACCTATCCCATCTTTTGATAATAATTTAAATATTTTATATTTTACTATTTGATATTCATTAAAATTTTGATATCGATCTAAGTGATCAGGTGTAATATTAAGTAAAATAGCTATCTTAAGTTTTAAATAAGAAATTAATTCTAATTGAAAAGATGACAACTCAAGGACATAACCATTTTTAGTAGTTGGTAAATCAAAACAAGCGTTTCCAATATTTCCACCAGAAGAAAAATTGAAATAGCATTCGTTCAATATATGAGTAATTAATGTTGTAGTGGTGCTTTTTCCGTTTGTACCAGTTACACCGATAAAATCAAGAGTAGATATCTTTGAATAAAATAAATCCACATCACTTATCAATGGGATATTAGCTTTTTTTGCAATTAATGCTATTCTATGCACTCTGGGATATATTAACGGTATACCAGGACTTACTATAATATAATCTAATGTTTCCCATATTGGATTTTTTATATCGATTAAGTGATTTCTGTTATAAGATTTAATAAATTCATTACGTATTTTTTCATTATCATCAAAACATATTACTAATCGTTCAGGAGATAGTAAAGATTTATAGCAACTTAAACCTGTTCGTGCTAATCCTATAATTCCTATTTTCTTTGCTTTAAGTATGGTATTATAAATCATTAATAATTTTTCTTATTTAGGTATAATATACATGGTAAGTTGGATAACATTGCCAGGATTAACCAATTATACAGATTGTTTAAACCTTATGCAAATATCTGTAGAAAAGGTTTTAAATGACAAAACTGAAAATGTAGTGATATTGACTGAACATAATGATATTTATACTTATGGGATTAGTTCTGATAATAAAGAATTAGTATCTAACATAAATATTCCTGTTATTTATACGAATAGAGGAGGGAAATTAACTTATCATGGACCAGGTCAAAGAATAATATACCATATTATCAATTTATCTCATATTAGAGATATAAAAAAGTATATTGATCAATTACAAAATTGGATTATTGAGACATTGAAAAATTTTGATATCAAATCTTATCCATTAGATGGATATATAGGGGTATGGACTGAGCTTGATAAAGTTCATGCTAAAATAGCTTCTATTGGTATTAGAGTTAAGAAGTGGGTGGCATTTCATGGATGCGCTGTTAATATTAATACAGATTTAACTAAGTTTGAGGGGATAATACCATGCGGTATTCCAGATTGCGTCATGACTTCGTGCCAAGCTATAAAAAAAGATATATCATTTTCTCAATTTGATGAAAAACTTCGACAAGAATATTATAAATTTTTTTAATTTTCTATGATTACGGATACTATTTTTGCTAAATCTTCTGCTCCTGGTAAATGCGGAGTAGCGTTATTTAGAATTTCTGGTCCTAAAGCCTTTTCTACAATAAAACTATTATGTCAAAAAATAGATCAGACAGAGCCAAGGTTCTTATATATTAGAAAATTTTATCATCCTATTCATGGAGGAATGATTGATGAAGGAATGTTTAGTTATTTTCCCGCACCTAGGAGTTTTACGGGAGAAGATGTAGTAGAATTATATTTGCATGGGGGAGTAGCAATTACAAAAATTATTACCTCTGTTATTTTAGATATTCCTGGAGTTAGATTAGCAGAACCTGGCGAATTTACTAAAAGAGCAGTTTTAAATGGAAAAATTGATTTAATTAGCGCTGAAGGTTTAGCTGATTTAATTGATGCAGAAACAGAAATACAACATAGACAAGCTATTAGGCAATTTTCTGGAGAATTAGAAAACTTGTATTCACAATGGAGGCAAAAATTAATAAAGATATTATCTTTATTAGAAGCTTATATAGACTTTCCAGAAGAAATTTTACCAGATTCAATTTTACAAGAAGCAAAATTACTGGTAGATAATATGATTACTAATATTACTAATCATTTAAATGATAATAGATGTGGAGAAAGATTGCGTAGTGGTATCTTGGTTTCTATTATGGGCCCTCCTAATGTAGGAAAATCTAGTTTAATTAATTATTTAACTCAAAGAGAAGTTTCTATTGTATCAAATGAATCTGGTACTACTAGAGATATTGTAGAAACTCATATAAACTTAGGTGGGTATCCTTTAATTTTTGCTGACACTGCTGGAATAAGAAAAGAAAGTCAAAATTTGATTGAACAAATTGGTATAAAAAAAGCTAAAAACATTGCTGAAAGATCTGATATCAAAATTCTTGTTTTTGACACAGAAACAATAGATTCTAAATATTTTGAATTTGCTGACTTAATTGATGAGAAGACAATAATAGCGCTAAATAAGATTGATCTTCCTTATAAGGGGGCCACTCAAAACTTTTTGAAAATTTCTTTGTTACAAGGAATAGGATTAGAAAATCTTGTTAACGAAATCATATGTAAAGCTAAAAATCTAACATCTTTTATGGAGGATCCAGTAATTACTCGTGTTAGATATAGAAAAAATTTTGAATTAGCTTTATCTTCTCTTAAACAATTTGATATTAATCAAGATCTTGTTTTAGCAATAGAGGATATCAGGATTGCTAGTAGATATTTAAGTAGAATATTAGGAAAAATTGATATAGATCAAATTTTAGATGAAGTTTTTTCTAATTTTTGTATAGGGAAATAGCTATGAAAAAAACAAGGAAACATTTTATATGTAATTATTGTGGAGCTACCGGATATAAGTGGTCAGGACAATGTTATGCTTGTCAGCATTGGGGGACAATTAGTGAAGAAATAGTGCAAGAAATTTCTAATACCACTGCTCTTGGACAAGAAATTTTATTAGAAAATTTTTCTATTATCGAAAATGAAAAAACAAAAATTAGCACTAATTTTGATGAAATTGATCGAGTACTAGGTGGAGGAATTGTTAATGGAAGTGCCATATTAATAGGTGGGGATCCTGGTATTGGTAAGTCTACATTATTATTACAATTAGTTAATAAATTATCTATTCATAATGTAAGTTGTCTATATATTACAGGGGAAGAGTCTACTACTCAAGTTAAACTTAGAGGGGCAAGGCTAGAGTTAATTTCAAATAAATCCAATATAATTTCTTCTACTAATATTGATGATATTTTAATAACTATAAATAATATTACTAACTTAAATATGGTGGTAATCGATTCTGTACAAACATTATATGATAGCTCACTTTCATCTGCCCCAGGAACAGTTGCGCAAATTAGAAATTGTTCTCAAAAAATTATTAATTATATTAAACAAAATAATATTACCTTGTTTCTTGTAGGACATGTAACAAAAGATGGGCAATTAGCAGGGCCAAAAGTTTTAGAACATATGGTAGATACTGTATTGTATTTTGAAGGAGATCAGCACCATTACTTTCGTATACTAAGAGCTACTAAAAATAGATTCGGACCTATAAATGAAATCGGTGTTTTTGAAATGACTGGAAAGGGGTTACAAGAAGTTGCTAATCCATCTAATTTGTTTTTAAATAAGTGTTCTAATAATATTAGTGGTACTGGGGTGTTTGCAAGTGTAGAGGGGTCTAGACCAATATTGATTGAAATTCAAGCATTAATTACTAAATCTTCAATGACTATACCAAAGCATACTGTAGTTGGTTGGGATCAAAATAGATTATCTATGCTTCTTGCTGTTTTATCCGTGAGATATGGGCTTAATTTATCAGCTTATGATGTGTATTTAACAATAGTAGGAGGGTTAAAAATTACTGAGCCAGCAGCGGATTTGCCTGTTTTAGCAACTTTAATTTCTGCAGCAATCAATAAGCCACTTGATGATAATGTTGTATTTTTCGGAGAAATAGGGTTATCAGGAGAAGTAAGACCTGTATCAAATGCTAATGCTAGAGTAAATGAATCATATAAATTAGGATTTCAGCAAATTATATGTGGGAACGATTTGTCTTTGAAGAGTGACAAAATCATTAAAATACAACATATAAAAGATTTAAAAAAAGCAATTTTTTAAATATAATTAGTGAATGATACTTAACTTGGTTATACTACAAAAAATCTTGATTAAAATGTGAATATATTAATATGTTATCTGAAAAAGAATATACCACAAAATATATTATCTTTAGAGTGCTCAAGAATCATGTTAGACCACATTTAAAGCAAATTTTAATAGCATTAATGTTTATGATTATAGTAGCATGTTGCTCAGCTACAATAGTCTTCTTAACAGGTCCTACAACCAATCAATTTTTTGTTGCAAAAAACAGAAAAATGTTAATTATTTTATCTATGGCAATGATATTTGTATCTAGTACTAAAGGGATTGCTGAATATGGTCAAGATTATATTATAAAATATATAGGACAACGTATTTTAACAGATGTGCAAATTTTGCTATATAAGAATTTGTTAAAAACGGATGTCTCTTTTATACAACAAAAATCTTCTGGAAGACTTATATCTCACTTTACTAACGACATTATTCTAATGCGTACTGCCGTATCAAGTTTTTTAATAGGTACTGCAAAACATTTATTAACTATTATTTTTATAATTATAATGATGTTTTATAGAGAATCTCATCTGTCTATTATAATATTTATAATTTTTCCATCTGTTGTATTACCAATCCAGATATTAAGTAAAAAATTAAGACGAAATATAGATTTAACTCAAACATTATTAGCAAATTACGCTGCTAAACTTGATGAAACATTCCAATCTATTAAAATCATTAAGTCTTTTGCTACTGAAGAATATGAAATAAAAAAGGCTACAGAAAAAAGTGAAGAAATATTAACTTATTATCGGAAATCAGCTAAATTAGATGCTTTAATAGGACCAATCATGGAGATATTTAGCGGTTTGGCTATTGGGGGAATTATTTGGTATGGAGGTATGCTAGTTATTGATGGCACTACAACCCCTGGATCTCTAATATCGTTTTTAGTTGCTTTCGTATCCGTTTATCGTCCATTTAAAAGCTTAATGGTTTTAAACAATCACTTGCAGGAAGGGATTGCGGCTGCAAAAAGACTGTTTGCTATAATTGATATAGAGCCTACTATTAAAGATAGTGAAAATGCAATTTCAATAAGCTTAATTTCTCCACCTCAAATAAGATTTGAAAAAGTTACGTTAAAAATAAATGATACACCAATATTAAATGATATAAGTTTTACAGCTGAACCAGGGAAGATAATTGCTATAGTTGGAAGGTCAGGTAGTGGAAAAACTTCTATAATAAATTTATTGCTTAGATTTATCCAACTAGAATCTGGAAATATTTATATTAATAATATTAATATTAATGATGCTTCTTTAGTGTCATTGAGGAAAAATATTGCTTTTATTACTCAAGAAACGATATTATTGGATAATTCTGTGGCTAATAATATTAGTTATGGAAGTAATGCATCTATGATTGATATTACAGATTCTGCTATGCGAGCAGCGGCGCATGAGTTTATTATGCAATTACCATACGGATATGATACTAATTTAGGAACTCAAGGGATGATTTTATCTGGTGGGCAAAAACAACGTATCGCTATCGCAAGAGCATTACTTAAAAATTCCCTTATATTAGTTTTAGATGAAGCAACAAGCAGTTTGGATCTACAAGCTGAATTGCAAATACAAATGTCTTTAAAATCTTTTGCTAATACAAAAACTATCCTTATAGTTACACATAAATTATCAACTATAACTGCATCTAATGAAATTATAGTTCTAAAAAATGGATATTTAGTTGAACAAGGAAAACATGAAGAACTCCTTCAAAAGCAAGGGGAATATTATACTCTATACACAACTAATTATTTCGAGAATGAAAAATATGATAAATTATTATAAATAATATGACAAAATCAAGAGTATTTATTTTTCCAGGGCAAGGAGCGCAATTAGTAGGTAGGGGGTATGATTTATACCAAAATTTTATTGCTGCAAAAGATGTTTTTCATGAAGTTGATGAAGCTTTAGGAAAAAAATTAAGTGATATTATTTTTCATGGGCCTAATGAATTATTGAATTTAACAAGAAATACTCAACCTGCATTAATGACTATATGTATGGCTTTTTGGAAAATTATTCAAAATAATAATAAAATTAGCGATTTATGTAAGTATGTTACTGGGCATTCATTAGGAGAATATACTGCTTTATGTGTAGCAAATTCTATATCTTTAGGAAATACAGCTAAAATATTAGATATTAGAGCTCAATTAATGCAGGAATGTGGGGAAGGAGGAATGGCTGCATGTTTTGATATATCTTTACAAGAATTAGAAGAACTTTTAAATAAATGGTGCAAAGGATACGTTTGTGAAATAGCTAATGATAATGGTAAAAATCAAATTGTTATAAGTGGGCATAATGAAGCTATCAATATAGCAATGGCGCAACTTAAAGAATTAGGAAAAAAAACGATTAAACTAAAAGTTAGCGGTCCTTTTCATTCTAGTTTAATGATTCCAGCTACTTATAAATTAGAAAAAATTTTTCAAAATATACAATTGGATACTCCGGAAGTTTCTATTATTAACAATATAACTGCTATACCTACAAGGGATGTAAAAATTATAAAAAATTGTCTTATACAACAATTATCAAGTAAATTAAATTGGCGACAAATTATAGAATTTCTGTATAATGATGGAGTTACTGAAATAGTAGAAATTGGATCTAAAGTTTTAACTAATATGATTAAAAGAGATAGATATGATTTCAATTTAATTTCAATTACAAATATCAAAGAACTTGAGAACTTTTTAAAATTTTGATTGGGTTTAATTAACTAATTGCAAAATTATTACTAGAATGCTATTCTTAGCAAGATTATTTGAAATAAAAAAGATTATGAGAAAGACAAATTCTTTAAAAGCTCTAAAAATTAGAGATAGAAATTGTAAATTAGTTAAAAGGAAAGGTAGGGTATATATTATTAATAAAATAAAAGCAAGATTTAAAGCTAGACAAGGGTAAAAAGTTAATAAAAAAAATATATATAAAACATGTCTAATAAAGTTAGAGCAAAGATAAATGTTACAGTAACAAATAGTGATGCGTCTATCCGTAATTTGAAACGCAAGATGCAAAGAGAATTGATATTTAGAAAACTCAAAATGATTAGAAGTTACGAACCTCCATCAGAAAAAAAAGTAAGAAAAAGAGAAGAATCTAGACGTAGAATTTTAAAATTAAATCGCAAAAAATCTTATGAAGAAGATTAAATTTATATATGTTTAAATTTTTTTAATGAAAAGAAAACTTACGATTATTGTGAATGATCAAGATTTTTCTATTAGAGTGGATAGGTATTTATCCTTATGCTATCCTTTCTTAACTCAAGGAATTATACAAAAGTCCTTACGTAATGGAGATATTATTGTAAATAATTTAAAATGTCATACAAATTTTAGATTACAAAATGATGATCAGATTAGTATTGAAAAGTTTTTAATCAATACCAAGTTTGAAACTAAAGATAAAGCAGTTAATCTTAATGCCATTCCATTAGCAGATAAATTGCTATCAAAATATTTAATTTATCAAGATGAAAATTTAATTGCTATTAATAAACCTCCTAAGTTAGCCACCCAAGGTGGAACCAAAATACAAATTTGTGTTGATGATGCCTTGTGTTATCTTAATCGTGAGTTTAATTATAATCTTCGTTTGGTACATAGACTTGATAAAGATACCAGTGGAATTATGTTAATTGCTAAAAATCGTAATAGCGCTATAAAACTAACTCAGGCTTTCAAACAACAAGAAATAAAAAAAACTTATTTATCAGTTATTGTTTATGATGGTTTATTAAAACAACAAGGTACCATAGAAAATATAATCAACGACGGAAAATATGCCATTACTAATTATGAAGTACTTAAATATTATGACAATAAATTAGCATTAGTCCGACTTATTCCTCATACAGGAAGAACTCATCAATTAAGACAACATGTAATGCAAATAGGAGGAAGTGTTTTAGGAGACAAAAAATATTCCTTAGCGACTAATATAAAATCCGAATATTTAATGCTCCATGCACATAAAATTCATATCCCTGATACAGTTTTTAATAAAACGTTTGATTTAATTGCCCCTTTACCAGAATATTTTCAAAAATATATACATGACCCAGTTCTGGATTTCAAGATAGGATAATAGGCTGATAGATCTTGAATTTAGAAGGTTTGAGGATAAACGAAATAAGGGTAGAAATAATATGTACCAAAAAGTTAAGAGGGGAGCGATGCCCCTAGTATACTCAAGATTAAACTTATTCTTCAAATAGTCAAAAGTAGTTTCAATCAGGGCTCTTTTTCTCAACATAAGTTTGTCATAGGGAGACGGCCCAGTTCTGGATTTCAAGATAGGACAATAGGCTGATAGATCTTGAATTTAGAAGGTCTAAGGATAAACGAAATAAGAGTAGAAATAATATGTACCAAAAAGTTAAGAGGGGAGCGATGCCTAATATGCTCAAGGTTAAACTTATTCTTCAAATAGTCAAAAGTAGTTTCAATCAGGGCTCTTTTTCTCAACATAAGTTTGTCATAGGGAGACATAAGCTTATTTTTCATATTTTTTTTAATTCCAGTAATAATCTGCATGCCTTTTGAGAAACATTCTTTAAATAGTTTAGAGCTAATATAGCCTTTATCTCCATACAATTTACCAACAAGGCCTTTAATTAACTGTTTTACGACGCTAAGATCGCTTGTATTCCCTTTTGTTAAAGTTATATTCATAATTTCTCCTTTGTTATTAATTATCAAGTGAAGTTTTATTCCATAAAACCATCCTTTAGTTGTCTTGCCTAAATATGCTATTCCTTTAAATACTTTGTTGCTCCTATTTCTCCTTATATGACAAACGGCAATTGCAGTAGAATCAATAAAATATTTACCAGTCTTTTCACCAAATAGTGAGTTTATAAGATAAGTTAATATTAACAAAGTCCTTGGCATCAACGCTATAAATCTTTGATAGGATATTTTCTTACCGAACTCCTCCTCCTTTACCCATGTCAGATAATAAAACTTGAAATTCTTGCAAGGAGATAATGAATACATTATTGCTATAGTTGCCATTACACTTATGCTCATTTCTGGAACCCCTTGTCTTCCTTTTTCCATGGGCCAATAAATTCTTTTCTATCTCCTTTCCATATAATTTACAAAAATCATCGACCAAACAAAATATCTCTGTTATAATGTTATTATTCATAGTGGTTTATTTATTTAGTTATTTATCCCGCTATGATGCCCTAAATCCCTATACTATTTCAATAATTAAATCCAGAACTGGGCAGGAGACATAAGCTTATTTTTCTTTTTGAAGTGTGGTGAGTATATAAATTATTCTAGTGGTTTTAATAAAAAGGAGTAAGAGGCTTTTCTCTTACTTCTTTTGGTTCATAAATTGCCCTTATCCGAAATCGGTGTTTTAATAACTATAGCAAGCTATATCTAAAATTTTATTCTTTCAATTGTTTAGAAATATTATCTTCTTTAGGAAGAGAAGTAGCTGTAGACTGATACTCTTTTTCTGCTGATAAAGGTACAGAGCAACGAGATTTTGTTAATTCTTTCTTAGTTTCTTTTAATAATACTTTAATCTGATCTAATTCTTTCTTTAAATTCTGTTGATCATTTTTAGAATCTTTATTTTCTAATTTTTTATTAGATATATTTAAATCCCCCATCTCATCTTTAGATTCCCCATATAAAGCATTTTCATACTTTCTTTTTCTTCTTTCTTTATTTCTTATTTCTTCTTTAATCATATTTTTATACATACGTATATTGACTTCAGATGGATCTATTGTTTCATCTGCAAAATCATCAAAATCATCAGCGTCTTCATCATCATATCTATTTTCTAAAATATTATGCTTAGCGCGATCTATATATTTTTTATTGTATATTGGTCTTCTTTTTGAAGCCGCTTTACTTTCAAATAATTTCCCATTTATAGACTTTTTTGCATACCCATCTGGGTCATAAATACAGCTACTTAAATAAGTTAAAGTAATAATTAAAATTAGATATCTCATACTTTATACTGATTAATATATTTGTAGTTATATAATAACCACATTTTTTAACTTATGTAAACTGAGTACATAAAATAGATATAGGTATTATTAATACCATATATACATTAATGTAAAATCGTTTAATACAATTAGAAGGGGTCATTATGTCTAATGTAAAGACTTGCCACATTAATCCTACCCAACTCATAATTGTGCTAAGGAAAAATGGAAGTGTGAATTTACAATTGCTTAAATAAACGCCTATTATGATTAATATAATAAAAATAGAGTAAAAACTTGCTAACCAATGACGATAATTTAGCTTGTAAATTTTTACAGATAAGGTTTTAACTCCGACCTTAATATCATCTTTAAGATCTGCAAAACTATAAATTGTATCATATCCAAGTGTCCAAAAAATACACCCTATATATAAAATTATTGCAGACATACTTAATTTATTATGGATACTAATATAGCTAATTAGTAATCCACTATTTGCCACAATTCCAAGAAATAATTGAGGCCAATAAGTAATTTGTTTAGCTAAAGGATAAAGGCATGCTAATATTTGAAATATAATGCATAAAATTATGGCAGGAATTGGTAGCTGAACTAAAATAAATAATCCTATTATAGAAAGAATAGCGGCACTATTTAAAAATTTTTTTAAACTAATTTTTCCTTGTACTAATGGACGAAATTTAGTTCTAGATATTTTACTATCTATATCTCGATCTATAATATCATTAATTATACGATGAACTAATAAACTAATGATGCTTCCAAAAAAGAAAATCCATAATATGGATAACTGTCTTATGCTTTTTACTTCTATTACAATTCCTAGGGTACAAGGAATGAATAATAAAAAAAATCCAGCTGGAAAATCAAATTTTAATAAATGTTTTACTTCTTGAATTAAAGAATGAGTTTTATTTTTCATAAATATCCTACTCGTAACAGAAAACTTGAAAATACGAAGCCAGATTTCCAAAAAAGCTAAGAGCGCAGCATACTTTGACATATGTGAGCAACGCAGTTCTAAGAACGTAGTTCTCAAGCGACGTCGCCAATTTCTGAAGTATGGCGAGGATATATATTTAAAATGGAGATAGAATATCTAAAACTTGAGATCCAACTCTAGGCTGCTGGACATCGCTTACAATTCCTCTTCCACCATAAGAAATACGCGCTTCTGCTATTTGATCTGAGTTAATAGAATTATTTGCACTAATATCTTTTGGGCGAATAATTCCTATTACTTTAACTTCTCTTAATTCATAATTTACTCTTACTTCTTGTCTTCCTTGAATAATTAAATTTCCATTAGGTAATACTCTTTTTACTATAGCTGCTATTTCAGTCTTTATATCTTCTTTACGTGATATATCTCCCGATCCCAAATGATTCATCTGACCCTTTGTATTTAATAGAGAATTTGGATCTCCTCTATTTGACAAAAATGTACTAATTGCCTTTTCTTGTCCAAAGACATTTGGAATAGACAAAGAGTCCTTTCCATTTCTTAAATGCCTGGTTGAGTTATTCAACTGAGCGCTATCTTTTATTAAAACAATGACTTTAATGATATCTCCAATTCGCCATGCTCGACTACTAAAAAAGAAAGTGGTTGCTCCAGGAAGCCATAATGAATTAGTAGCTTTAATTCTTCTTTTGTATTCCTGAGTTATAGAATCTGATTTTAGAGTACTAGCTATAGGTTCTGGAGGAATTTCTACATCACCCAGTTCTGGTTGTTTTCCAACTCTTTTTAATTTTTCAAAAGTATCACTACAGCCTAAAACTAAAACAGAAATAATTAATATTAGATATATATTTTTCATTATTTATTTTCTATTTCTACCGTACTATTATCTACAACTTTTCCGTAAATAACAACTCCACTAGTATCATTTTTTAATTTTATTGTATCTCCTATTGCTCCACGTGTTATTGATTTTCCTAAACTTTTAAGTTCTAAATCTCCTGATCTATAAATCATAGTAACAGTATCATTTTCTTTTATAGCTGTAGGA
The DNA here is from genome assembly GCA_963676335.1 of Rickettsiaceae bacterium. Taxonomy (GTDB): domain Bacteria; phylum Pseudomonadota; class Alphaproteobacteria; order Rickettsiales; family Rickettsiaceae. The sequence continues at coordinate 200,416 of OY781057.1, read as the reverse complement.
GTAAATAAATCTGACTTTTTAAAGATTACACCAGAAGGTAAATTTTTACGTGCTTGCATTCCTATAATTTTTTCTTCAGTTGAAAAAAAATCTTTTCTAAATTGACTAACTTTAATTTTAACTGTAGTAATATCAGAAATATCTATGATACTCCCAGCCGAAATTTTATTAGCTGTAACTGGAACAATAAGATAACAACTAAATTTTCCATCTAAAAGAGAAGAATCTCCATTATTCATTAAAACTTTAACTTTAAATGTTCCACTACGTATATTAACATTTACCAATTTTACATTCTCTATATATTCAGATAATACTGTAATTCGCTCAACTTGGGATAAATCATCAAAAGTAATATCCATATTAGCATTTTTAATATCCACTTCTTCATATAAAAGAGATTGCACTAATTCTCCTAACTTAGTATCTTCTTTTACTTTTAATTCAAAAGAAGATAAAAAAAATATGAAAAAAAATATTATAAATTTATTTAACATCAGTAATAGTTTTAGCCATTTCTCCTCCGATATTCATTACTTTTGCCAGCATTTCATATGCTCTTTGAGTTTCAATTAACAAAGCTATTTCTTCTATTTGATTTACATTAGATAACTCTATAAATCGTTGCTTTAATTTTCCTCCGCCTTCTTGAGTAGGAATCACTTCTATTCCTTCTCCTGCTGCGTCTGTTGGAATAAAAACCCCTCCTTCAACCGCTTCTAACCCATCTTCATTGGGAAATATAGTTAAATTAATTTGACCTAGCTCTACAGTAGCGCCATTGCTGTCTTTTCCTGATACTAAACCAGAGTCTGATATGGTAACACTTTCTACACTAATTTCTATTGGAATAGTAATATCATCTGCTAAAGCAAAACCAGCATCATTAACTATTTTTCTTTCATTATTAATACGAAAGCTACCGGAACGAGTATATCCTCTTAATCCATTTGCGAGAATTACAGAAAAGTATCCTGAGCCAACTATAGCCATATCTAAAGGATTATTAGTATTTTTTAATGCTCCTTGTGTGGCAATCCTATGAATCCCTACAACTCTTGAGCCATTTCCTATTTGTATCCCTCCAGGACTTGATTGAGCATCTGTGTTTTCTGGAATTCCAGGACTTCTAATATTACGATATGCTAAATCAGAAGTCATCACTACGCTTTTTCTAAAAGCATTCGTTTGTAAATTAGCAACATTATTAGCAATAGTATCTACTAACATTTTAGTTGCTTGTAACCCGGAAGCTGCAATTTGTACAGTGTCGATCATAAACTTCTATTCTTTTTATTATTTTAATATTTTATTAATACCATTTTTTTCTAAATCATTCAAACTTGACATTAAATTATTTGTAATTTCATTTGAACGTTGTAATTCGATTAAATCATTCATAGCTTTTATGTTATTTACATTTGAATTTCGTAATGAACCACTAATTATAGAATACTCAGTTGATAGAATACTATCTGATGTAGTAGCATATAAACCAGATCCTTCTTTATTTAAGTTTGATTCTCCTATAAAATCAAACACTCCTATTTGCGCTACTTCTTCTTTATTAGCATAAATAACACCATCTTTATTAACATAAATATCAGAAGTATCCAATGGAATATTAATTAATTGATTATCGTTACTTAAAAAAGGCAATCCATCTTGATTAATTAAATTGCCTTGGTTGTCAAGAAATATCATTCCATTTAAAGTATACCGAACTCCTAAACTAGTTAAAACTTTAAAATACCCATTCCCAATAATTGCTAAATCTAAATTTCGATTAGTAACTTTTAAGCTTCCATCCACTTTGGGTAAAAACGTATTATAAGCTTTAACAAAAGAATTGTTTTTTTTCTTATTTTGTCTTCTATCTACTTTATGTAAAATTAGCTCATCTTCCATATATCCAATAGTGCTAGAATTAGCAGCGTTATTTGCTAAAATACTCAATGTTCTAGACCGCGCAATTTGATTAGATAATGTAATATAGCTGGAATTATTTGCAATAACTTCATTATACCACACTATAAATAAAACTATGAAAAGAATATATTGCCGTAACATATTGTATGAAAATAATTATTCGGATAGTTTTATTTTATAGTATAATTTTTATAAATAAAGACTTATACTGATTTATTCAAAAAAGAATGTCGATAGCAATAAAAAAAAATTAAGTATATATAGTTATGAAAAATGATCTTTGGTCAAGTGAAGAAAATCAACTAAAAACGACTAATAAAAGTCAAAAAGTTTTTAACTTAGATAATCCACAAAAAATAATCTTTTTTGTATTAATTTTTTTGTTCATTGTTGTCTTTATAGTTTATTTAATATCTAAAGATAGCAAACAGATCCCTACTACCGAAGAGAAAATTTCTTCCGCAATATTTTATGATTTACCTGAAATTGTAGTTAATTTACTACCAATGGCCAACAAACAAAATTATTTAAAAATTAATCTCTCTTTGCAGATTAAAAATGATGAGGAAGCTATGTCTGTAGAAAAGAAAATTCCTATATTAAAGGATACTTTGATTATGTTTTTGAGGGAGTTGTACCCTACTGATTTTACAGGTTCTGGAAGTAATATCCGTCTAAAAACAGAATTAATATTAAGAGTAAATAAAGTTCTTGCGCCACTAATGGTAGAAGATGTTTTAATTAAGGATATATTAATAGATTAATTAAATAAAAAAATTAGTTGATAGAAATGAAAAAAAAACCTATAGACATTGATAATACTAAAACTAAGAATGTAGGAATAAAAGCAGTATTAGATCAGGCATTGCAGTCATATGAAAAATTACCTATGTTACAAATTGTTTTTGATCGATTAATAAAATTGCTTCCTACTAGCTTGAGAAATTTTACTTCCGAGGCTGCTAATATTGAATTAACTTCTTTTAAGTCTTTACGTTTTAATACTGTTCTTGATAATATTTCTGATTTTAGTATAATTGCTGTTGTTAGGGCAATAGAATGGGAAAATTTTTGCTTACTTATCTTAGATAAAGATTTAGCTTATTCTTTAATAGATGTGTTATTAGGAGGAAAAAGCAATGTATCTAGTCAAACTTATATATCGCCAAAGTCATACACTTATATAGAACAAACTTTAATAAAACAAATACTTGAAGTTATATTAAATGATTTATCGGAATCTTTTAATCCTGTTAGTAACATTAATTTTTCTATTGATAGAATAGAAACAAATAAAAGTTTTGCTGCAATAGTTAGACCTGAAGATGCTGTTATTGCATTAGATTTATCAATTAAAATGGATGTACGAAAAGGAGGAGCGAGACTTGTTTTACCATATGTTACGATAGATCCAATAAAAAGCAAATTGCAGCAAATTTTTGTTGCTGAAAAATCAGATAAATATGATGAATGGGTGGTAAATTTAATAAATTTAATTATGAATATAAATCTAAATTTAGATGCAGTAATAAATAATAAAATTGTTACTATAGGAGAAGTTGTTAATTTCAAAGTTGGAGACGTAATAATATTAAATCAAAAAAAAGATGAAGATGTTTTTATAAGATGTTGTGGCGTTCCTTTATTGAAAGGAAGAATAGGAAAAATGAATAATAATGTTGCTATAAATGTTAGTAAAATACTATCATTCAATGAGTAAATGTTTATGATGCTATTAGATAGTCTTTTATTTATTGTAATATGTATATGTACTGTGTATTGTGTGAGGTTAAGCAAACGCATTACAAATTTGCAAAATATAAAAGATCAATTTGTAGAGGAAATTAAATTAATAGACGCTACCTTATTTAAAACTGAAGACAATATCTCAAAATTGCTTATAGTAAGTAAGAATATCCCTGAAACTTTTAAAAAAGATCTACAAGTTGCTAAAGATTTAATTAATGAATTGTCATTAATTAATAGCATAGCTGGTAAATTAGCAGAGCGGCTAGAAAAACAACTTAATAATTGCAGAAATTTAGAAAAAGAAAATCAAAAAAATGATAACTTGATTGAAGTAAATGATAATGAATTTTTGAATTTTTATAATAATATAAAAGATGAAGATTTGTCTGAAAATGAAGTTAACATGGATCCATATTCTAAAAAAGAACTTCCTAACAAAAACACTATATTAGATCAATTAGAGTACTTTAATAGTTTTAAAAAAATTAATTTACAAAAATGAGAGTCAATAATCTATCTACTATTTTAATAGTATTAATAACCATTTTAAGTGTTAAGACAATTCTTATATTTTTTAACATTCAACAACAAAATCTTGATAATTCCATATTAATTAATTCAGCATATGCTAAAAATGAAAAAACTGAAAAAAATCTTAAAAAAGAGAAAAAAAATAATCCTATTACGACACAAAAGCCAGAAGAAAACAAATTAGATGGAGCTGTAATATTAGAACCGGCGCGTATGCAACTTTTAAAGGAATTATCTAAACGAAAAGAAGTGTTAGATAAATTTGAATCTGAATTAAAGCTAAAAGAAGACTTAATGAAAATTGCTGTTGTCAATTTGGATAAAAAAGTAGATCACTTACAACAAATTCAAGCAAGTATTAATGCAGATTTAAATAAATATAAGGAATTAGAAGAAACGAGAATAAAAAGTTTAGTAAAAATTTATGAAAACATGAAGCCCAAAGAAGCTGCTAAAATTTTTGATGAATTAGATGTAAATACTTTATTTAATTTAGTTGTTAATATGAAAGAGCTAAAAGCTGCTCCAATTATTGCCAATATGAATGTAAATAAAGCAAAAGAGTTATCAATAGAACTTAGTAAAAAGAAAACTTTTAATTAAATTGTAATATGGAGGAATATTTTAATTATCAAAAATTACTTAACGATGCAACTTTAACTATTGTAAAAGATGTCTTAAAAGATGTTTCTCAAAATGGATTACATGGAAATCATCATTTTTTTATTTCTTTTGATACAACCATCGAAGATGTGAAATTGTCTAAAAAATTAAGGGAACTATTTCCTAAAGAATTAACTATTGTTTTACAACATCAATTTGAAGATTTTTATATAACTGACGATAAATTTAGTGTTAAATTAAGTTTTTATGGAAAAAAAGAAATGATAATAGTTCCTTTTAAATCGATAACATCTTTTGTGGATCCGAGTGTAGGATTTTTTTTAACTTTTAAAGTTAGTGATAAAGATAATTGTTTGTTAAAAGAATTCAAACAAGACGTAGAGGAAAATTGTAATCTTAATAGCCTTGCTTCCGAGGATAAAATTATTGATTTAAATAAATTTAGACAAAAAGATTTAAATAAATAATTCACAAAACACATTTTCATATGCAAATTGATTTTTCTTCCGTTGAGAGTTGTAAAAATCTTTTAAAAAATCAGTTTAATGTTTCACGTGAAACATTAGAAAAAATTGAGACTTATATAAATACGTTATGGAAATGGAATATGCAAATAAATTTAATTTCCGCAAAAACTGTTTTGGAAATTTGGTATCGTCATGTTTTAGATTGCATGCAAATTATTAAACATCTACAAAAAGATTTAATTCTTACTATTCTAGATGTTGGATCCGGAAACGGATTTCCTGGTATTCTTTTAGGTATATTAACTGCAAATAAAGTAATCTTAATCGAAACTATTACTAAAAAATGTATATTTTTACTTGAAGTTGTTCGTATTCTTAAATTAATGAATGTAACTGTAATTTGCGATAGAGTTGAAAATATAAAAATTAGTTGTGATGTCTTAACTTCTAGAGCTTTTAGTAAAATTGATGGGTTGTTAGCCTGTGTCCAAAATATTAACATTAGAGATCGAATATTAGTATTTAAAGGAAAGAATAGGGAAATAGATTTAGTAATGGCTCAAAAAAAGTATACATTTGACTATACGCAAGAATTAAGCATTATAAATGATAATAGCACTATTATAACTCTAACTAACATTAAGTATGTCAAATGATTCTAAAATCATAGTTATTGCTAATCAGAAAGGTGGAGTAGGTAAAACTACTACAGCTATTAACTTAGCAGCGGGATTAAGTATTAATAATGAAAAAGTTTTAATTATTGATCTAGATCCTCAAGGTAATACTAGTACTGGAATGGGAATAGACTATCCTCAAAGAATATGTACTATTTATGATATTTTAGTTCGTCAATCTTTAATAAAAGATGCTATTTTTCATTCTCAACTTAATAATTTAGATATAATTACTTCCGATGTTAATTTAGCAGCAGCTGAATTAGAGTTAAATTATTTAAATAATAAAGAACAAATATTAAACAATATTATTCTTACTCAATTGAAAAATTATTCTTACATAATTATAGATAGCCCTCCTTCTCTTGGGTTATTAACTATAAATGCTTTAATAGCTGCAACTGAGGTGATTATTCCTATACAATGTGAATTTTATGCCTTAGAAGGACTTAGTCATCTTTTAAAAACAATAGATTTAATTACTAAAAAATTTAATAGTGATTTAAAAATATTAGGTATATTATTGACTATGTATGATAAAAGAAATAGCTTAACTATTCAGGTAGAGAAAGATGTCCGCAACTGTTTAGGGGCTATGGTTTTTAAAACTGTTATCCCTAGAAGTGTTAAATTAGCGGAAGCTCCTTCATATGGAAAGCCTGGACTTATATATGATTATAAATCTTTAGGATCTATAGCATATATTAATTTAGTAAAAGAACTTCAGTCTTATTATTCGTTACCAATATAATGCCGATTTTTGGATGAGAAAAATATAATATTAATATGAATGAAAAACTATTTTTCAACAATGATACCAATTTATAAGCCATATTTAACTGGTAGGGAAAAAGAGTATGTTAATCAATGCCTTAATTCTTCATGGATTTCATCTAAAGGGCAATTTATAGAACTATTTGAAAAAGGATTTGCACAATACATAAACTCTCCTTACGCTACTTCTGTTAGTAATGGAACTGTTGCTATTCATTTAGCATTAAAAACTTTAGAAATTGGGCCTGGAGATGAAGTGATAGTTCCAACTTTTACGTATGTTGCTTCAGTTAATACTATAATTCAGGCTGGAGCAACTCCAGTATTCGTCGAATCAATAGAATCTACGTTGCAGCTTGACACTGAAGACGTGCTGCGAAAAATTACCAAACATACAAAAGCAATTATTGCAGTACATCTTTATGGGTTATCCTGTGATATGGAAAAAATAGTAAAAATTTGCACTGAAAACAATTTACTTCTAATTGAAGATTGCGCGGAAGCATTTGGAACCTATTACAAAAATCAACATGTTGGAACTTTTGGAGATATTGGAACTTTTAGTTTTTTTGGAAATAAAACAATTACCACTGGAGAAGGTGGAATGGTGATCGCTAACTCTAAAACAGTTATAGAAAAAGCTGCCCATTTAAAAAGTCAAGGCGTTTCCAAAACAATTGAATATTGGCACGATACAATCGCTTATAATTATCGCATGACAAATATTTGCGCAGCTATAGGATTTGCACAATTAGAAAAAGCTGATGAAATCCTTATAAAAAAAAGAAAAATTGCGGAATGGTATAACCAAAATTTGAAAAAATTGCCCCTTAGATTTCATGATGAATTATCAGATACAACACATTCTTTTTGGATGTGTTCTATTATACTTGATAATATATGCCATAGGGATAGTTTAAGATTGTATCTAAAACAAAATAATGTTGAAACTCGGCCATTTTTTCCTCCTTGTCATAAACTACCGCATCTTTTTATTAAAGAAAATTTTCCTATAGCGGAGTCTATAAGTCAACGGGGAGTTAATTTACCAAGTTATCCGGATTTGACATATGAAAAAATAACAACTATATGCACTCTTATTAAGAAATATTTTGACAGAACATGAACGACGTTTGCAGAGAAATCCTGATTTTGGAGATTAGAAAACAGAAGGAGGAAATAATAATGTTATGTTTGAAATATTAGGAATTATAGCATATCTTCATGAGATAGAGATATTTATATTTTTAAGTATGGACTGTTAACAAAATAAACAGATTATGGCTTTATATGAGATATTTAATTAACTTCTTGATTTAGAGCTTCAAATATGAGTTTTAAATTAAAACAATTAAGAAAATTATTTTTAGAATATAAGGTTAATGGATATATACTTCCATCTTGGGATGAATTTCAAAATGAAACAGTCTCTTCTTTTAAAAATCGTTTAAGATTTATTACAGGTTTTACTGGATCTAATGGAATAGCGATAATTTTAGAGGAAAAAGCTTTATTTTTTACAGATGGGAGGTATCTTCTTCAAGCTCAAAAAGAATTAGATATAGATATATTTCGTATATTTGATTTAAAAGAACTTGATACATTTATTTGTGGTGATAGTAAAGAATTTATTTTAGGATATGATCCTTTACTATTTACTTCAAAGCAATTAGGATATTTTCATAGTCTTAAGTTAGTTTCTATAGCACAAAATTTAGTAGATATCATTTGGCATGATAAACCTAACAAATTGGATAGTAAAATTTTCCTTTATCCGGAAAAACATAGTAATACGAATTGTCAACAACGTTTAGAACAGTGCCGGAATGTTTTGAAACAAAATTTTGCAGAAAGTGCATTAATTACAGATAGTGCAACTATATGTTGGTTATTAAATATTAGAGCAGATGATTTAGAATTTAGTCCTTTATTATTATGTTATTTAATTTTAAGTTTTAATGAAGTTTGTTTATTTAGTAATTCAATAAATCTGGAAATAAATATATCTGAATATTTTAGTTCTAATAATGTTAAATATATTCATATTTCTAATATTAATGAGTCATTATCTAATTTAACTGGAAAAATTATTATTGATACGGATACATGTCCAATAGCATTTATTAATAGTATTAAACAAGCACATGTTATTTCTAAAAATAATATTTTTGCAATATTAAAATCATGTAAAAATGAAACAGAGCTATCTTATTTTAAAGATAGGCATTTAGAAGATTCTGTAGTTTTATGTGAATTATTAGCATGGATAGAGTATATTGTTAATAATGGGGGGGTGTTAACTGAGTATCAGGTAGCTAATGAATTAACTAGTTTGCGTAAGCAAAATCAAAATTATATTTGTGATAGTTTTGCTACTATATGTGGATACCAAGAAAATGGCGCTATTATTCATTATAGACCATCCAATCAAGAATCTAAACTTATACAAAAACATGGTCTATTGTTAATAGATTCAGGTGCTAATTATTATGGAGCTACTACAGATGTAACTCGTACTATTTGTTTAGCACAATCGACAATAGAACAACAAAAAGAATATACATTAGTTCTAAAAGGGCATATTAAATTGCTTAAAACTATCTTTCCTAAGGGTACTACTGGATGTCAATTAGATGTTTTAGCCCGTATGTTTTTATGGGAGAATGGGTTTAATTATCCACATGGCACAGGTCATGGAGTGGGGAGTTGTTTAAATGTTCATGAAGGACCTCAAAGTATTAATGCTATAAATAATGTTGTTTTACAAAAAGGCATGGTTTTATCTAATGAGCCTGGGTATTATAAACCTAAAAAATATGGTATCCGGATAGAAAATTTAATGTATATTACTAATCATCATAGCTTTAATGATTTTTTATGTTTTCATAATCTAACTTTTGTTCCTTATTGTAAAAACTTGATTGCATCAAAATTATTAACTAACGAAGAAGAAACTTATTTAGAGGATTATTCTAAAGAGCTTTTGGATAAAGTAGCTCCTAAGTTATCTAAGAATGCAAAAGAATGGCTATCTAAAGAACTATTTTAGTATTTTTTAACAACTTTATATATATAATTAACAAATAGCTGCATGCGGTAATAATAATTAGCGTACTTAATATACATAATTTTATTATGAAATTGTTGCTATAATAATAATCTTTAATAAATATTTGAAAACAATAATGTAATATTATTCCAATAAATGCTGTAATTACAGTTATTATACTTAAAAATAAAATTAATTTTTTTGATAAAAAAAAATTGATCTTTTTATATAAGAAGCCAAGTAATAATCCAACATGAAACCAAGATGCTAGAACTGATCCTATAGCTATACCAATATAACTATAATAGTGCATTAACAGTATATTCAAACCTGTATTAACTATTAAAATAATTAGAGATATTTTAAAAGGTGTGTTAACATCTTGATGAGCATAAAAGAACGGTGTTAAAATTTTAACTAAAATAAAAGCTGGGAGCCCAAAGGAGAAAACTTGCATAGTTTTAGCTACATTGATACTATCTAGAGCAGTAAACATGCCTCGTTCATATATTATGTGTATAATTGGATGAGAAAGCACTACTAGGCCCATAGAACAAGGAAGAGATAATATTAATCCCCATTGAATGGATTGTTCTTTTAATAAAAATATATCTTCTTTATTTTGAGATTTATTTACTAGTAATGGTAATAATATTGTACTGAAAGTAGTCCCTATAATAGATAATGGTAATTGATATAGTCTATCTGCATAACTTAATATTGCAATTCCTCCTGGAATAAAACTTGCAATAGATTGAGAAATAAAAAGTTGCAGTTGAACAACTCCTGAGCTTAAAGTTGCAGGCCCCATTCCAAATAAAAATTTTTTAACATGCGAGTCAAAAGAAAAAGAAAATTTAGATATTCGAAAATTAGCATATCTAAAACAAATATACATAAATATAAGTTGTAATACACCAGAAATCACTATACTATAACTAATTGCCTGCGCAGAACTAATATAATTTTTTAATAAAAGAGTGAATCCAATTACTCCTATATTTAATAAGACAGGTACAAATGAAAAAGCAGCGAAACGATTAACTGAATTTAGTATAGCTCCAAATAAGGCAACTTGTGATATACACCATAAATATGGAAGGGTAATGCGACATAATAAGATAGTAAGTTTAAATTGATGAGTATTATTCTTAAATCCAGGTGCTAATAAGTGTAAAAACTCAGGCATGAAATATTCAAAGATTCCTACTATTATTAATAAAGTGAAGAATAACAATATATAAATTTGATTAATAAATTTTTCCCCATCTTCTTTAGATTTTCTTATACGATGATTAAAAATTGGAATAAATACTGATGATAATGCCCCTTCCCCTAAAATTCTTCGAAAGAGATTAGGTAATTTCCAGGCTAAATTTACGCTATCTGCTATAGAATCACAACCAAACAACATAGCGATAAACTGATCTCTTAATAATCCAAATATGCGAGATAAAAGCGTTAACCCAGCAACAATTATACCAGAACGTAATAATGACAAATTAAATTACTTATTTTGATTTCTTATATCGAGTCTTTTTCTTTGTATAAAAAGAAGGCATAAAACTTTTTGATAAATTTTTCCAAGCCCCTTGCTCTAAATCTAATTTAGTGTATTCATTAATAACTTTAATATTTTTATCTCTATGTTCATTTTGTATTAATTTAATTTCAGTAACTAAATTTTTATCATTAAATAATATTTTTACTATCCTTTGCTCTTCAACGTTTGGTTTAAACCAAGCCTTTTTGCTTAATACACGAAAAACATAATACCAAGTTTGTTCATTATTTGTATCAGTAAAGCTCGGATAGCCAATATCGTTAATTACTTCTTCTTTTAATAAATTTTCAGCTTCTAATTTACTGTTTAATTTTTTTATTTGATTATTATCTACAAATTGTCCGTGCAATTCTAGTGATTTGCAGCTAGATAATAAAACACAAATAAATAATAAAGTTATAATACTAACGCGCATAAATCATTTTTTAATAGACTTTCCAAGTAAAATATAGTATGATATATATCATTTAGCAATAAAAATAATTTTTTTTAAAAAAAATATTAACATGGCTGTACCTAAAAAGAAGACTTCGTATAGTAAAAAAAGTATGCGTAGATCTCATAATGCAATAAAATTACTAAATATAATAGTGGATTCAAAGAGTGGTGAATATAGATTACCTCATCATATGGGTTTGTTAGATAAAACTTATAAAGGTAGAAATGTATTAATTACTAAACTTCCAAAAGAAGAAACTACAAAGCCTCTTCAAATCACAGAATAATGCTATTTAGATGCACCTAAATTTTTAGAATTCTTCGAATCTAATGCTTTATTTTGCCAGGTAGCTTCCCTGAGACTTGCTTTTTGAAGCATTATTTTGTTTATGGGTTTCTCTAAAACAATATTGATTATTTTAGTTTTTATGTTTTTGGAGATGACTTTAGCAGCATGTTTATCTTTAATGACCTCATGTACAACATTGGTAATATGTTTTAACATTTGAGTTGTGTTTTCAATTCTTGAAATAATGTTACTATTCACATTAGAGATATTTCCTAAGTTATTAGTTATATTAGTATTTTTATCTATTTCCTTAATGAGTTCTTTTGAATATTCCTGTAATTTTGGGTGTTGAGTTAATTCTTTTTGGATGTTCTTCTTTATCAAATCTAGTAACATATTAGTTTCTATTTCATTTTTTGGTAATTTGTTAGCTGTAATAACTAATTGCTGTATAAATTCTTTTGTTTGCAGGTCTGGTGGAGAAGTAGAAAATTTTTGTAATTGACTAGAATCTATATTTAATAAAACTAAATCTTCTGCTTTAATTGATAAATTTTTTGCAGTTTTTTCGCATAAATCTATTTCTTTTGTTAATCCTGGCAGTTCTGTTGCGTTATCAAGATTATTAAGTTTTTCTTTAGTTTTAGTTTCTATTTCTTTTAATTTAGAAATTTTTATACCGGCAGTAGCAATACTTGCAAAAGTATAAGAGATATGACAACAAAATAATATTTGTCCTATAACTGGAATATAATTTATTGTTATATATTTTACAGCTTCTGTAACGCTTTTTTCTATTATTAGAGCTAGTAAAAAATGTTTTTGTTTTATAGTTTTCCAAAATTCTTTGGTAGAATCGATAATATCGATAAACCCCGTTAATAAAATTTGCAATAAGTCAAATATATCTCCATTTTTACGAACATTAGCTATTTCTTTTTTATTATTTTGAATAGTTTTAATGACAGTCTCATTAAATTCTTTATCAATTTCAGATTTTAAATGATATAGATTACTACTTATGTTACTGTATAAAGATTTAGCTATATTTGGTAAATGTGTTTCGAATTTTGAATATAATGCTTCTAACTGAGTTTCTAATTCTTTAGTTGAATTAGAGAAATTTTGAAAATTTACTATATCTGAATTTAGTAACTCGTCTGCATGAGATATATCTTTCATAAAATTTTTGAAATATAAATTATAATAATATATTCTTTTTTAAAAAAAATATATCGGTCTAATGAAGCAGTTAATGGAGAAAAATTATTTTGAATTGTTTAATCTACAACCTATCTTTAATATAAATCTAGAACTATTAGAATCAAATTATTTGAATTTACAAATCATTTATCATCCAGATAAATGTATTAAATTTGATAAAAAAAAAGATTTTTTATTTATTTCTAGTTTAATTAATGAAGGATACAGAATCCTTAGAAATTCATTAACTAGAGCAATTTATTTATTGAAATTAAATGATATAGATATTGATAATGAAATGGTAGCAAAAGAATTTACTAAAAATGATATTTTGGAAAAAGTATTGCAATTATACGAACGTTTAAATCAATTAAAAGATAAAGAGAAAATGCAGTTTTTTATTAATCAAATACAAAATCAAATAAATCAAATAACGACAATTATATCAGAAGAATTCACAAAAAATGACTATACAAAAGTAGCGTATCTAACCATAGAACTTAAATATCTAACAATTTTTGTTAAAAATACTCAAAAATTGTTACAAGAGTAGCTATGCTAGGGTTAAAAATTTTTAAAGAACTATTTAAAATACTAACAATAAGTATTTTCTTTTTGATTTTTTTTATAATTGCTATTCCCCAAGTACATAACGCTTTGGTTAAGAATATTATAGAGCATAAATTGAATACAGAATTTTTGAAAGTAAGTTTTAATTCTGTGAAAATAGATTATAAGAAATTAGCTATTAATTTTTTCGATTTAAAATTAATAAATATTAAAAATATAGAAATTATTAATATAGAATCTGGAAGTATACAATATAAATTATTTGATCTGTTTAAAATTCCTAAAATTAATCTGCGCATAGAAGCACAAAATATATACTTTAAAACAGATTTTAAAGATCTGTACATCTCTCAGATTACATCTGATTATGAATATCTAATACGAAAACATATTCATAAAGGTCAGGTATTAGCTAATATTAGTGGACGAAGTTTTGGTATAATTTCTAATGGAAGTTTTCTTATAAAAAAAAATTTAATGGATGTAACCTATAGCATTAAATTTACTGAGGATGAATCAATAGATGGACAAACAACACTTTTATGGCGGGATGGTAAAATTATTGATCTCAACGTTAAAGGGCAATTAAAAAATATAGATAAAAACACTAACACTATTTTGTATAACATCTTACCAAACAACTCATTATTGTCATATTTAAACAAGTCTGTAATTAAAGGATTTATTGAAAATGGAAATTTTTCTATACATTTAGATAGGGATTTTTGGAGTAACGATATTCTTAAAAAAGACTCTATTCAAGGAAATTTTATTATTAAAGAGTTAGATTTCTTATATCATGAGAAGTTTCCGCTTGTTACTGAAATTAAAACTGAAGTATTGCTGAATAATAAAAAATTATTTTTTAAAAAAGTTAACGGAAAATTTGAAAATAGTTTACTAAGTGGGGATGCATTTATTAATTGGGAAAACAAGAGCACTTATTTAACTCTTACTCTTGATGTTGTAGGTCAAATTAAAGATTTGATAAAATTCATCCCTGAAGAAGATATAATAAAGACTAAACAACAGGGAATTGATTTAAATAAAATTACTGGAAAAGCTATTACTAATGCGAATATTTTTATCCCATTAAATAAAGAAAAAAATACGTATAACGTACAATCTCATTTTAATAATTTAAAAATGAAAATATTTGATTTCATATTGGATAAAGCAAATTTTAAAGCTGTATTTAACGGAGAGTTCGTTTCTTTAAATGGAATTGGAGATATTAACAACATTTCAAGTGAATTAAAATATAAATTTTTACTACAAAACCCATCTAGAGGGCAGCAGAATTTAGATATCAAGTTTATTTTATTACCACAGCATTTGAAAAACATTGGGGTTGAATTATCTGATAATTGTCCAGTTTTTATCAATTGGTTTAAAAGGCCTAACAGTGATTATAGTGAATTCAAACTTAAAACAGATTTAGAAAATGTAGAATTTTCAGCTAGTTTTTTAGGTATTAATAAGCCATTATATTCGTCTGCTATTCTTAATATACAAGGAAAATTTACAAATAACATAGTGCCTGTTTCTATAAATCTGCAAGGAGACTCTAATCTTAAAATTTTAGGAAATGGATTTTTATCAAAAGATAATATTGATTTATATTTTAATACTGTAAGATTTAAAGATATTGATTTTGTTATTCGTTTTGTATCTAAAAAAAATATAACTAAACTAAATTTAGTTGGTAAAAAGTTTGATTTATCTAAGGTAAATATTATTGATTTGTTGAATAAACATAAAGATAAAAAAGATAATTCAAATTCAATTGAACAACTAAATATTGATTTAAAGAATGTAAAATTAAAGAATGATATAGAGCTTTTTGATTTTAAAATCGATAGTAAAACTATATCTGGTACCACGGTATACTGTAATATGAATGCCTTGATTGGAAAATTAAATAAGTATATTACACTTACAATAAAAAATAATAATAATCAACAATGTATAAATTTTGAATCTGATGATGCTGGAAACGTGTTTAAAGGGCTTAACATATATACTAGTATTAGTTCTGGAAAATTAAAGTTTTGTTTACAAGATAAAAAAAATGAAACAGTTAAAGGAAATATTTTTATTAAAGATTTTGTGATAAATGATGAAACATTTTTAACAAAAATTGTATCTACTCTTTCTTTTCCTGGATTGAAAAATATTATTTCAAATCGTAAAGAAGTTGATTTTAAAGAATTTTATGCATCTTTTTCTATGAATAATAAAAATATTAAAATTGAAAATGGATTTGCTGTAGGTCCTTATTTAGATCTTTCTATAATGGGAAATATTGACACAAAAAATAAAAAAATAATTCTTAGAGGAGTAGTAATACCTTCATTATTTGGTATAAATACTTTAATAAAAAAAATACCAATTATTGGAACTTTGTTATCTGGAGGGAGACGTCGTGGATTGTTATCTTCACCGTATAAAATTGAGCAAAAATATAAATAGAATTTGTATTTTTTTGTTGTTTTTTTGTTATGGTAATTTAGTATATGCTAATATTGATTCAATTATTGATTTTGATGTAGGGGAAGAGGTAGAAGATGTTAATGAATCTTCTGTATTTGATAAAATCAAAGATACTGCTCTTGAATCTAAAAATGTTTTCGATTTATTAGAAAATTGTGATTCTAAGAATGCTAAATTTATTATAATTAATAAAATTACAGCAAAATCAAAATTACTTTCGATTCCTATAAATAAACAAAGTCAATTTGGTAATATTCTTATTACCCCCTATAAATGTACAAAAAAATATTCTTCTCATTTTTTAGATAATTTAGCTTTAATTGATATTACTAATATAGATAAAAAATTATTATTTCAAGGATGGATTTCCTCATCTAATATTGTTGTATCTGTGTTTATTCATCCAGTATATAATGTTTTTTTATTAAGTTGTGATTAATCATGTTTTAAATATATTGCACTGTTAACAAAGTAAATTAAATGCCTTTAAAAACTAAGGAGCTTTTCTGTTGCCCGGGAAGCCCCTATACCCGCGTAACTAAGACCGCTTATAATTAAGCAGCTGCAGCTACAAGACGATTGTTATCGTTTGCATTTATGTTTTTTTACCCTAATACTTAAAAAATTATCTAAGTCAGCTGAGTAATACTGAGTAAAAATTACTTTTTTATAGTACGTCGATCCTATTTCATCCCCATAAAGAACTATGGTGGAGATGTCGGGTACCGCCCCCGAGTCCATTCCTTTTATTATAAGCAACGTTTATTACTATAGCTTTTAACAGCTATTTCATATTAGCATAATTCATAACTTTTTAAAATTAAAAATTTATTTTGTTTATAACTGCTTTTCTAGTCAGGAAAAAGCAATATTTGTGTGAAAGTCCTTGTTGTATCCTTGAATAGATTGTTTCTACTTTTTGCAAAATTTGATAAATTTTTTTCTAGGCTAAGTGTTTTAATTAAAAAACATTAGACGTTCCCTATAAATTGAATTTCAGTATCAATTGATTCATCAGAATTATAATCAATACTGATGACTATCTTAAATTTGTTGTAATCTAAGTTTTCATTTTTCATATATATTTATATTTTTAAAATTTTATCTATATAAGCAACTTTTAACAGAAAATACTATATCCTCAACACTCGGTAATGCAATCTTTTCTAAATTAGCAGCATATGGCATTGGTACATCTTTACCACAGATATTTACGATAGGAGCATCTAAATAATCAAAAGCATCTTTAATGACCATAGCCGATATTGTAGCTCCTACCCCACAAAAGAACCATCCTTCTTCTATTGTTATCAATCTATTAGTTTTTTTAACGGAATTTAATATAGTCTCTATATCAAGAGGTCTGATAGTTCTTAAGTCAATCACTTCAACATCTATTCCACGCTCAGATAATATATCCGCAGCTTCTAAAGCTAATTTAACTTGCAAAGAAAATGTTACTATAGTAACATCCTTTCCAGTTTTTATGATATTTGCCTTTCCTATAGGGATAGGATCTACTACATCAGGAATATCAAAACTATGTCCATACAATACTTCATTTTCCAAGAAGACTACAGGATTAGGATCTCTAATTGCGCTTTTAAGTAACCCTTTAGCATCAAGAGCTGAGTAAGGAGCAATTACTTTAAGTCCTGGAATATTGCTATACCAACTAGCATAATTTTGACTATGCTGCGCCGCTACCATAGAAGCTGCGCCATTTGGACCTCGAAATACTATAGGACAAGATAATTTTCCTCCAGACATATAGCATGTTTTTGCCGCAGAATTCACTATATGATCTATTGCCTGCATAGCAAAATTAAATGTCATAAATTCTACAATTGGCTTTAATCCAGCAAAAGCAGCTCCTACCGCTAGTCCAGTAAAACCATGCTCTGTAATAGGGGTATCAATAACACGTTTAGCTCCAAATTTCTCTAATAATCCTTGTGTAACTTTATACGCTCCTTCATATTGCCCAACTTCTTCGCCTAAAATAAATACATCGCTATCCCTTTCCATCTCTTCTAAAATAGCATCTCGTAAAGCATTTCTTACAGTAATGGTTTTCATAAAAAATTACACTCATTAAAAAATTTTAATTATTTATATTTATTCTAAAATTAGAACAGATAGAAAGCAACTCATCTAGAGACTGGTATTCTAAAATAGATTTATTTGTTATTTGATGTTTAAACCAAGTAATTTGCCTCTTGGCATAATTTCTTGTTCTCATTTGCGCTAAATTAAGCGCTTGTGTATATGTAATCTTTCCTGCGAAATAGTCAAAAAATTGTGGCATAGGCAATGCTTTTGATACAGAATAAGAAAGTATATTTCTTTGAGAATATAATCGTGATATTTCATCCAATCCTCCTATTTTTAATAATTTTTCTAAATTTTGATTACATCGTTGATATAATAAATTTCGATTTGGAAGTAACATAATTACATCAAAATTATAAGATTCAAGTATTTTTTCCTTTTTTTTTCTATATTCAAAAATAGAAATCCCTGTTTGTAAGAACACGGCATAAGCACGTATCATTCGACTTTTATCATTACTATTTATTTTATTCACTACTAGTGGATCTTTTGTTATTAATTGAGTATAGAATTTTTCCTTTCCTAATTGATCAAATTCTAGTTCGACCTGCTGTAAAACATTTTCTGAAATCGTTGGAATTGAGCTTAATCCATATAACAAACTAGCTATATAAAACCCGGTCCCTCCAACCACTATAGGCAATTTTCCTAATAAAATACTTTCTTTTATAACTTGGCTTGCATTTGTTATATACTGCGCAACTGAATACTGACATGTTATAGGCAAAAAATTATATAAAAAATGAGGAATTTGATTTTTATCTTCTTCTAGAGGAGATGCGGTAATAATCGGAATTTCAGAATATACTTGTAAACAATCTGCATTAACAATAACCCCATTATATTTTTTTGCTAAAGATAAGGCTAATATGGATTTTCCACTAGTAGTTGGCCCACATATTACTAAATAATAAGACATACTTTCGTTATTTTTTAACATCTATTACAATATACATAAATATATTTCAATTAAATGAATTATGACAAAATTTAATAATTTAATGGTTTTTGCTGCCGGATATGGATCTAGAATGAGCTCTATTACTAATAGCTTACCTAAGCCATTAGTAACAATAAATGGAAAATCATTTTTGCAATACGCTATAGAACTTGCCTTAACCTACTATCCTTTTAAGAGGATAGTAGTAAACAGTTTTTATATGCATGAGAAAATAGAAGAATCTGTTGTAAATTTACGTTCCAAATTTACTAATACTGAAATAATAACACTTTATGAACCTGAGCTTCTTCAACAAGGTGGAGGGCTTAAGAATGCACTTAAATATTTTGATAGTAATTTTGTTTTTACAATGAATAGTGACTGTATTTTAATACCTTATTTCAATATTTTTGAGAGCATGATAGATAGATGGGATCCTAAGAAAATGGATTTATTATTATTATTACATCCATCTAACGAAGTCATAGGAAACACTAAAGAAGATTTTATTTTGAATAATGATAACGTTATATCAGTAATAAAAGAAAATAACACTTCTTCTACCCCTTATATTTATACTGGAATACAATTAATAAATACTAATATTTTACAAGATGTCTCAGATAAAATTTTTCCTCTAAATAGGTATTATAGTTATGAATATTTGTCTCGTGTTGATTACATAATCAATAAAGGGTATTTATGCCATGCAACTTATGCTGAAGATATTCATGTTATTAGAAACTGGATTTTGAAACATTTTAACAAACAATAAAATTTTTGTAAATTATTTACATAGTGAGAGAATAATATAGTACTGTATAATAATTAATTAAATTTGAAGAATATGACAGAAGTATTTTTTAACAGCTCCGCTGGAAGGATAGAAGCAAGGTATTTTCAATCTTCAGCTAAATCTCCTTTAGCATTGATATTACATCCACATCCTTTATATAAAGGAAGTATGAATAATAATGTAGTTTATGCGTTATATAAAATTTTTGCTAAAAATGGATTTTCAGTATTACGCATTAATTTTAGAGGAGTAGGAAAGTCCCAAGGTACATTTAATAATGGAGTAGGAGAGTTAATTGATGCCGCTACAGCATTGGATTGGCTACAAGTCAATAATAATTCTCATAGCGGGATTTGGATAGCTGGTTTCTCTTTTGGTAGTTGGATCGGTATGCAGGTAGTAATGAGACGTCCAGAAGTAGCTCACTTCTTAGTAGTTTCCCCTCCAGTGAATAAACATGATTTTACTTTTCTTGCCCCTTGTCCTGTATCAGGACTAATAATTCACGGGGATCAAGATAGCGTGGTTCAAGAAGATACAGTAACACAATTTGTTAACCGTATTTCTCAACACAAGCATGTCACTATTGCATATAAATGTATTCAAGGGGCAGATCATTTTTTCCGTGATAAAATTGATAATTTATCACAGGTAGTAGATGAATATGTACAATATCAGATTTTGAACCTACTAAACGCCGATCCTTTAATTCCAAAATGGAAAAAATCTAAAAATAAAAATACAAATGTTTTATTAGTAGATTAAGAATTATATTTCTTTTGTTATATAAATGAAAACTCGAAAATATGAAGCCAGATTTCAAAAATGCTTGAGTTAAATAAAATTAATATAGAAAATTTAAATGAAGATGAGGCTATTAAGCTATTAAGTAGTTTAAGAACCGAGATAAATAAATATAATAATGCATATTATATTGATAATCAGTCTTTAGTAAAAGATAGTGAATATGATCTAATAATCCATGTATATTCCACTATAGAAAAAAAATTTCCTAATTTAAAAAAATTGGATAGCCCTACTTATAATATCAATGTTAAACTTTCTAATAAATTTTTAAAAGTACCTCATGCTAAAGCAATGCTATCATTAGCGAATGCATTTAATGAATTGGATTTTGATAATTTTATTAAACGTATACAAAATTTTTTACACATAAATTTTTTTCCAGAACTTTTTGGAGAATATAAAATAGATGGAGTATCATTTTCTGCGCGCTTTGAAAATGGAAAATTAGCTTTAGCTCTAACTAGAGGAGATGGTTATATAGGAGAAGATATAACTGCAAATATTAAATCTGTAACCGATTTTCCTCATCAAATAAATAATGCTCCAGATGTATTAGAAGTTCGAGGAGAAATTTATTTTAGTAAAGAAAATTTTATAGAACTAAATCGTAATCAAAAGTTATATCACAAGCCTATTTTTTCTAATTCTCGCAATGCTGCATCAGGGTCATTAAGACAACTAAATCCTAATATTACAGCATCAAGACCTCTGAGTTACTTCGTTTATGGTTTAGGAGAAGTAAGCGATGCGTTTGTTTCTACTCAAGAGAATCTAATTTTTAAATTACATAGTCTTGGATTTACAACAAATCAATCTAATTCAAAAATAAAATCAAAGGAAGAAGCTTTATCATATTATAATCAGGTATTAAGCATTAGAGATAAATTACCATTTGAGATTGATGGAACAGTATTTAAAATTAATGATTTAGGTCTACAAGAAAGGCTAGGGTTTGTAGGTAAAAATCCAAGATATGCTATTGCTTATAAATTTCCAACAATATTTGCTGTTACTCGTCTTAACGATATTGTAATACAAGTAGGACGCACTGGAGTTTTAACGCCTGTAGCTGAACTAGAACCAGTTAAAATAGGGGGTGTGATAATTACTCGAGCCACTTTGCATAATTATTTTGATATCATTCGTAAAGACATTCGTATCGGAGATTATGTTCATTTACAAAGAGCTGGGGATGTCATTCCTAATATTGTAGGAGTAGATTTGTTAAAACGCACTAACGATTCTAAAGAATTCGCAATAATAGAGAATTGTCCTCGTTGTGGCTCAAAAATTAATATCGATTTAGAGGAATCTATTTTACGTTGCGATAATAGTTTTAATTGTCCAGCTCAAATATATGAACAGTTATATCATTTTGTTAGCAAAGAAGCCTTAAATATTGATGGGTTAGGGAAAAAACAAATTAAATTTCTATTAGAACATAATTTTATTAAGACTCCTTTAGATATTTTATTATTACCTCAAGATAAAAAGGTTTTAAAAACATTATCAACTATGGAAGGATGGGGTAATAAATCTGTACAAAATCTTATAGATAGTATTACTCAAACTACAAATATTCCTTTGGATCGTTTTATTTATGCTTTAGGTATCAGACATATAGGAATAATGACTGCTAAGCTACTAGCGAACGAATTTCAGAATATAGATAATTTTTTAAAAAAAATGATTGCATTGCTTGATAATGATCAAGAAGTGTATGAAATTATTAATAATATTTCAGGAATAGGAGAAAAAGGGTTAGAAACTATAAAAAATTTTTTTTATAAAAGTGAAAATATTAATTTAATAAAAAATTTAGCATCATTATTAATAATAAAACCTTACGAAAACAATGCTACTGGAAAATTAAAGGGCAAAATTATAGTATTTACTGGAACTTTAACAATCTCAAGAGCAGAAGCAAAAGTAATTTCTGAAAAATTAGGTGCAAAAGTATCAAATACATTATCAAATAAAACAGATTTCCTTGTCTATGGAGAAAATTCTGGAAGCAAATTATCTAAAGCAAAATCCATAGGAATTCACATTCTATCAGAAAGTGAATGGATTGAATTAATCTCATAGTAATTTTTTTGACATTAATTACAATTTTGAGATAATATATTTCTGAAGCGTCTAATCTATAAAAATACAAATCAATGTTATCAACATCTAATAAAAAAGAACAAATTATTGAGCAAAAGAAACAAAAAGCTAGATTAGCAGGAGGCGATAAAAAAATACTTGATCAACATAATAAAGGAAAATTAACTGCACGAGAACGCATTGAAGTTTTATTAGATCATGGAAGTTTTGAAGAGATTGGTATGTTTGTTGAACATAGATGTACTAATTTTGATATGCAAAATAAAAAAATTCTTGGAGATGGTGTAATAACTGGATATGGCACAATTAATGGACGTCCAGTATTTCTTTTTAGTCAAGATTTTACAGTATTAGGGGGGTCATTAGGTGAAAGTCATGCTAAAAAAATTTGCCAAATCTTTGATACCGCCATAAAAGTTGGAGTTCCAATTATAGGAATTAATGATTCTGGTGGAGCGAGGATTCATGAAGGAGTTGATTCTTTAGCTGGATATGGAGATATTTTTAGATATAATGTCATGGCTTCTGGGGTAATACCTCAACTTTCAATGATTATGGGACCATGTGCAGGAGGAGCAGTCTACTCTCCAGCATTAACAGATTTTATCTTTATGGTAGATGAAACTTCTCATATGTATGTCACTGGTCCTGATGTAGTTAAAAGCGTTACTGGAGAGGAAATAAATCATGAAAAATTAGGAGGAGCTTTTATTCATTCAACTAAGAGTGGAGTTGCTGATTTAGTATTTAATAATGACATAGAAGCCCTTTTAGAATTAAGAAGATTTGTTAATCTTTTACCATTATCAAATCAAAGCGTAGTTCCCAAACGTGCAACAGAAGACCCTGCTGATCGTATAGATATGTCTTTAAATAATTTAATTCCCCCGAATCCTAATAAAGCATATGATATAAAACAATTAATTGAAAAAATAATTGATGAATGTGATTTTTTTGAATTACAAAGTGACTACGCTAAAAATATTGTTATAGGATTTGGATGCATGGAAGGGTCTACAGTAGGAATAGTTGCTAATCAACCTTTACATTTAGCTGGATGTTTAGATATTTCTGCTTCAAAGAAGGCAGCTAGATTTGTTCGATTTTGTGATGCATTTAATATACCTATTATTAGTTTAGTTGATGTGCCTGGATTTTTACCAGGAGCTAATCAAGAACACAATGGCATTATTAAACATGGTGCAAAATTAATCTATGCTTATGCTGAAGCTACAGTACCTAAAATTACAGTTATTACGCGAAAAGCTTATGGAGGAGCGTATATTGTAATGAATTCAAAACATCTTTGTGGAGATGTAAATTATGCATGGATAGATAGCGAAATTGCTGTTATGGGATCTGAAGGAGCGGCTTCTATAATTTATAGAAATATTGAAGATGCTGATCAAAAACAAGCTAAAATACAAGAATATAAAGAAACTATTACGTCTCCATTTGTTGCGGCTGCAAGGGGATATATAGATGATATTATTAAACCTCAAAATACTAGATGGCATATTTGTAAAGCACTTAGAATCTTAAGAAATAAAAAAGTTGAAAAAATATCAAAAAAACATGGAAATATACCTCTCTAGGAACTGTTTCAAAATAAATAAGGAATGGTATTAAAAATATTTTTTCTACTGGTTCGTTCTAGCTTTTGTAAGAAATTGATAATATAATCACTATTAACTTTAGGATTATAAATCTGCAAGATTTAGAGCTCCAATAACATGTTTTCTTTTCCATCCACTAAAAGTTGGCAAAGTTTTGTTTTTATTTTTTCGTATCCAGCCACATCTAGACATTGTTTGATATTGCAGCTGAACACTGTCGATGAAATTATATAGCTTCTTGTGGACTCAACCTATTCTTCAGCAACGTATACTCCGATTTGAATATCTTTTGCTTCTCAATATCTAGCTTTTTAGGTATTAAATTAGGCTTTTTATACGCAAAACCTAGTCGATGTAATAACTTTATAACCACCTGTTACTGTATACTCGTCTACCCCTTTTTCAAGTAAGAGCAGTATATAGTTCCCAAGCGATGCCGCCAATTTTTGAAATGGGGTGAGTATATTTGAATTTTTATTGATGGATTTTGGCTTTTATTATTCCATCATGGAATTCTATATCAATTTCAGATGTATCAAGAGGCTTACAAAGCAATATTTTTTTATTACTTCTTACTATAGTAAATCCTTTTTTTAAAATTTGCTTAATATCTAAACTAGTTAAAAGTCTACTGTTTAGGGTAAGTAAATTCTCTATTCTATTAATATATGATAAAATGTTACTTACAAATTTTTGATATGATTTTTGTAAAGTTATATCATAAAGTTCAATTCTTCTAATTATTATTTTCTTATTAATATTTAAACGATCTAAATTAGAATATTTTGTTTTAATTATATTGGAAAATGCATTTTCTATGTGTGCATAAACATCGTCTAGTTTTTGATAGCAATGATTAATAAAATATTCTGGGGTATTAATAATCTTACTTTGTAGAGTTAATATTTCTATTTTATGCATAATGCATCTTTGTATTATTTTAGATAGTCTACTACTAGAGATACTCAATGTATTTTTTAATTCTGCAATTACAGGTACAGCAAATTCAGCGGCTGCGGTAGGGGTGGGGGCCCTGACGTCTGCTACAAAATCAGAAAGTGTAAAATCTGTTTCATGCCCGATGGCAGAAATTATTGGAATATGGGAATTAAAAATAGCTCTTACTAAATTTTCCTCATTAAATGGCCATAAATCCTCAATAGAGCCACCCCCTCTAGCAATGATAATAACATCAGGTTTTAATCTTTCTTTTAATTTATTGAATGAAGAAATAGCCATAGTAATTTCTTCTGCTGCTGTTTGTCCTTGTACTGATGTGTGCCATATTAATAGTCTTGTGGGGCAACGATCTGCAATGCGATGTAAAATATCTTTAATAACAGAACCAGTTATAGAGGTTATTATACCAATAGTTTTAGGAAAAAAAGGTAATTTTTTTTTATTTTTAATATCAAATAAGCCTTCAGCAGCTAATTTTTCTTTTCTCTGTTGAAAAATTTGCATTAGCATCCCTATGCCAGAAGGCATAATATGCTCAATATTCAGTTGATACCGAGACTGTCCTGCATAAGTAGTAATATTACCAATAGCTAATACTTCAATACCATCAGATAAAGGTATTTTAGTCTTAGCTAAAACATGTTTCCAACATGTACATGCTAATATTGAATTTTGATCTTTTAAATTTAGGTACCCGTGACCAGAACTAGCAACTTTGAAACCAGAAATTTCCCCACGAATTTTTACTCTAGAATACTGGGTTTCAATAGTATGTTTAATTTTAAATGATAATTCACTAACAGAATATTCTTTATCCAACAAATTTACAGGATTAAGATCTAATTGCACATGCGCACATAATTTATTATTAAATTAATTTGGAGCGGGTGATGGGAATCGAACCCACGGCCTCGACCTTGGCAAGGTAACGCTCTACCTCTGAGCTACACCCGCAAATTAAATATTCTTTATTTTATGTTATTTATTTTAAATGTGTCAAATTATTTTTTTATTTGGATATTAATACGTGTCAATTTGACAAGCATCCAATTAAACTATTAGGGAATGCTTGAGTAATAAGTACGGTTGCAATTTGTCCATAATTTTGTGAATTATCTGATATTCGAACTAATTGTGAATATGGAGTTTTTCCAACAATTTGATTACTATCCTTACTACTATATTCTAATAAAACAGGAAATGTTTTTCCGATACAACTCTTATTAAATTGAAGCTGTTGACTCATTAATTCTGCTTGTAAGCGATGTAATCTTTCGGTTTTTATCTCATCTGGTATTTGTTGCATTAACGCGGCTGGAGTATTAGGTCTTGGGCTGTATTTAAAAGAGAAATGCTGAGCAAACTTTATTTCTTTAACTAAATTTAAGGTATCTTCAAAATCTTTCTCTGTTTCATCAGGAAATCCAACAATAAAATCTGATGAAAAGGCTATATTTGGACAGGTGTTTTTTAATTTTTCAATTATTGCAAAGTATTGTTCCCTAGTATATTTTCTATTCATAAATTTAAGTATTTTATTAGAACCAGATTGCACTGGCAAATGTAGAAATGGCATTAACTTAGGCTCTTCCTTATGAAGATGGATTAAAGCATCGCTCATATCTTTAGGATGAGATGTAGTATATCTAATACGTTTTACTTGATCAATTTTGGCAATATAACTGATTAGCTTAGATAAATCATAGGTCTCTCCATTAATATCTTTTCCATGATATGCATTTACATTTTGACCTAACAATACTATTTCTTTGCTTCCTAATTTTACTATTTGTGTTATTTCTTGATATATTTGTTCAATTGGACGAGAATATTCCGCACCTCTAGTATAAGGTACTACACAATAAGTACAAAATTTATTACATCCTTCTTGTATTGGTATAAAATTACTGACAGTTTTTATAGATGAGGGATTTAAAAAATAGTTAAACTTATTTTCATTAATAAATCCAGATTTGATTAAATTTTTATCTCCATTAAGGATGTTAATAATCAATTTAGGTATCAAATGATAAAATTGAGGCCCAACTACGATATCTACTATAGGAGCTCTTTTAAAAATTGTTTCTTTTTCTGCCTGTGCGACACATCCAGCTATTATAACTATAGATTCTTTCTTTCGTATTGATTTAATACGTCCTAATTCTGAGTATATCTTTTCAGCTGCTTTTTCTCTAATATAACAAGTATTTAGAATTATTAAATCTGCTTCTTTAATATCATTAGTATTAATATAGTCTTGAGCGGTTAAAAGATCTTGAATCTTGTCAGAATCATATACATTCATCTGGCAACCATATGTTTTGATAAACATTTTTTTTGACATAATAATTTTTTAAATTAATTTTTTTTAATTGTGATAAAATAATACATAAAAAAATTGATTTTATGTTAATTCTTAGTTTTGATTCCACGGATTATACATCTGTAACCTTATCAGAAGATACAAAAATTATTTCTTCTAAAAATGTTTATAAAAAACGTTTATCAGAACAATTAATTTTGATGATACAAGAAGTATTATCTAAAGCAAAGATAGAGTTTTCTGATATCGACTATCTAGCTATAACTAATGGTCCAGGTAGCTTTACTGGAATTAGGGTTGGTTTATCTGTTGCTAAAGGAATAGTAGCAGCAATGCCACAAATTAAAATTGCAGTATTCTCAAATTTTGAAGTAATCAATTATTATATTCTAAAACAGATAAAGCATTGTGCTTATAGCGTTATAATTATAAAAACATTTGATACAAATGTATATTTACAAATTTTTAAACAATTCAAACCTTTAGGGGATGCAAAAATTTTTGATGTTTTACAAGCATCTAATATAATATCTGCATTAGAAGGAAATATTATCTGTGGTGGGGATGGATTGCTTTTACTATATAATTTACTGGAACAGTATAAGAATATAACACTTCTTCCACGTGCATCTTACGTTCAAGCTCGAACATTAGCAAAATTAGCACATCAGCAAATTAAAAATAATGATTATTCTAATAAAATTGTTCCATTATATATAACTCCTCCAAGTACTTCTTGCATGCAGGTTTAAATACGAAATTTTGTAAATGTAAACTTGGGAATACAAAGCCAGACTTCAAAAAGAGATAGGAGCGAAGGGAGCAAGTAGCGCAGCAACTTTGGCGTATGTGAACAACGCAGTTCTCAGAACGCAGTTCTTAGAACGCAGTTCTCGACGTAGCCAATTTTTGAAGTGTGACGAGGATACTGCTCTTATTTGAAAAATTGGTAGACGAGTATATATTTAAATTTTTGGCATTTGGACATTTTCAGGAACAAATGGTCTAAATTGTTTAAATTCTCCAATAAATTTGGATCTATAGTCATTAATTTTATTAATGTATTTACCATATTCATTTTTAATTTGATTTTCTCTAATATCCATATTATAAATTACTCTTCTGCTATATTCATAGTCTTTAATGGCTTTAGATAACTCAGCTCTTTTTTCTATTGATAAATTATTTTTCGGATCTTTTAACATGTTATTTACTTCATCAAATGATGTTTTTTGAAATTCTGTTTTATAATTATTAATTACTTCTTTAGTATTGTTAAATATTGTGTTAAATTTTTCGCGTCCTTTAAGATATGGGTCTTCTTTGATTAAGATCTCTTGTTTTCTATAAATATTATCAATGGATTTTCTAAATTCTGACTCTTTCATTCTTTCTCTCATATATTTATCTCCCATAATAGGAGAGTCGTCAAAACCAGTACCATCACTAGAATTAATTCCAGAAGTAACAGAATTATAGACTTTATATTCAATGTCTTTCTTGCTTAGAGAATAATATTTATTTACTTTATCGAGTTTTCCTTCTAGCATTAATTGTGCTATATTTTTACTTTGAAGTGCATCTTTTCCTATCGAAGAATTTATTGAATACATTTGTTTCTTAAATTTTTCTCCTTCTAATAGGAATTGTTTTTCTCTTATCTGTTCTGCATAAGTTCGAAATCTTGAATCATTTACATCAAATCCATGCCAAGATTCTCCTAATTTTCCTTTTGTTATATAATGTTTCAATCCCTCGTATCCAGAATATAATCTTTCTGCTAATGCGGTTCTTTTTTCTTCTTTTTGTAGTTCAGCTTTTTTTATTCTGTGCGATAATTCTTGTAATTTTTTCAATCCACCAATACGTTTTCCAAAAAAGCCTATTCCTTCTTGAGACATTTTTTGATGAGTATCAACATATTTTTGTTGGAAATCCTTTAGTTTATCTACATCTTTATCTAAGTCAGATAAACTTTTTTTGCTTGAATTATTTTTATCGTTTATAAGCTTATTTAATTCTTCTTTTTTATCTTTATCTAGTTTGTCGTACGCTTCTCCATGTTTTAATTTAGCAAGTTGATCCTTAAATTTTGAAAGGGAAGTAGAGTTATTTATACATTCTGTTATGGATTTATCTGTAATACTAGGATTAACTTTTTTTAGTGTTTCCTTCATAGTATCAATATACTGTCCTTTAGCTTTTAAATTTAAATCTTTTTTATCGATACCATATTCATTTTTAACTCTTTGCTCCACTGACTTGGTTGGATTAGAAAGAGACTGTTTTTGTAATCTGTTCGTCTGTAAGCCAGAGTATAGGGTTGGTACAAAGTTTCTAACTTTAGTATATGCATTATCTATTTTATCAGTAAAATTTGATATAGATTTATATGCTTTAGTGTTTTTAATAGAATCTGAAGCAAATTTATAAGCATTAGTATCTTTAAATCCGCTAACAGCAGACTCTCCAGCTGTTTGCAATTGTGTTAAGTTTCCAGAAGAGCCAGCAATAAAACTACCAATGGATATCGCAACATTGTTAAATTTCCCTAATAAATAAATTACTACTACTAATAAAATTAAGCCATCATATTGAACAAAAGTTCCATTAAAGAATTTTTTTAATCGAGTACAGTCTGATGTAATGCTAGGGTCTAAAAAAGGTAATTCTATATATCGATGTTCTACACACTCATAAGGTTTGCAAAACTTTGTTTCCATTTTTTCTATTATTTTACCCTGTGCTACATCTTGAACGAATGTGTATTGATCATATTGAGCTTTAGAATTACAGATGCCATTATCCAAATTGGGATTAATGTCTGTTTGAAAATGAGCATCTGGTACATATATTTTACCATGCTCCCTTGAAAATTCTCCTCTTGTTGGTGGAGAGGGAAACCACCAGCTAAATAAAGAAACATTAATATCTAAATCTAAAGCATTATCTATATAATCAATCAATGGACCTAAATCAGGAAATTCATATCTACATACTTGAAATCCAAGACTAGCATAAATTTGATGACGCATAATTATAGACATAAAGGCAATTCCGGTAAACAATACGATTGGTTGTACTACATATGAAACTAATTGTTTTAACCAATTGTCAAAAAATGATCTAGTGATCTGAAAGAGAGAAAAACACAAGAAAATTGGAGCCATAATTATGATTATAGAAATCATAACTAAAGCTTGCAGGTATATCATAGTAGCACGAAAGAGTACAATTAATATAAAATATAAAGCTATAAAGTAAAGAATTATATAGATAAATCCGTCAAGAGCAAAAAGTAATAATGAAAATAACTTAGTTAGGGTTTGAGGAGCTATCATTAAACCAACGATGCTTTCTGATCCTGGCCCTGTTGTAGCAATACTTTTGAATAGATACATAATAAAATCAGGTCCATGAATAAAAATAAATAATAATTTATCATAAAAAAAGCTCCAGGCAGTTTCGCTAGACATCAATTGAGAAATGATTATAACCTTAAAAATTCTGAGAAATAATTCTTGATGCGTGACGTTAACCACTCCTAGCAAAAACGCAATAGTAGTAAATATAACATAAGATGTTAATAAAGCTTTTACTGATAACTGATAGTCATGTTGTGCTACTATACTAGTAAAGATTTTTTGAACTATTCCTGGATTTGTTTGATTAGAATTCGATAATTTGTCAATAATTCCTTTATTACTAGTATCTGTAGCGGTACTAACGGATTTTCCAAATAACATTTCTTTAACTAAGTTAATGATTGTTTGAAATGGATCCCCGCTAAGATCTACAATTCCAGACTTTAGTAGTACGATATACTGACCTCCGTCATCCTCGTAATAACTATCAAGTATTTTAAAATAAAGTCTTCCATTAGCGAATTTATAACCTGGAAAATTGGTTCTTTCTTGGTAATTGAACATAATTCCACCAGCATCTTGTAATTCTCCTTTTTTATTAGCTAATTTAATAGCAACACCTTCTTCATTTTTTGATGCATCTCCCACATGAAAAGCAACTCCTATGTTTTCATTAGGACTTATTTGATCTAAAATACTGTCATTAGGGTTTATAGTACTTAGACCAAATGCAGTTAATGCATATAATCCAAATCCTTTCTTCATAAGACAAGGAGCATTTATTACTTTATAATAATCAGTTCCATCATATTTTTTAAATTGACATTCTATTAACCTTAAACAAAATGAAGACAATGTTTTTCTATTGTCAACCTTCGTATACCAAGGACACCAAGCAGATAATTCTCTTTCAGAGTTTCGATCTCCTTTCTTATAAGAAGAGGAATAATTCCAATTCTTTACTACTATCATTAAAGGATCTCCACTCAAAAGATAACCGCTATCTTGCCAGGGAGTAACTTGATTTTCTTTTTCTCCATAAAGCTTTTCAGGTCTTACTTGCACTTTAACTCTTGGTATACCAAAATCATCTGCTTCAACACAAAATTCCTGACTACAGCTTGTTAAAATTAATAAACAAAAAACAAGCAAAAAAAGATTAAATTTCTTATTCATTGCCTTTAATATGTTTATTGCCTTTAATAGATTCATTGCCTTTAATAGATTCATTGCCTTTAATAGATTCATTGCCTTTAATGTCGTTACGGTTATTAGAAGAATATAATTTTTTAGCCTTTTCCTTATTTTCGGCTTTTTTATCGGATGCGGATTTATGCTCTTCAGGGCTATACCTCCCTCCTGCAGTATTCTTACATAGAGATTTCCCTGCTTCTGCAGCTAGAGTTAATGGTTTTTTCATATCTGCCATTATACTTTCTCCTAGAGAAGCACTACTTTGATATTGTCCCTGTTGTCTACTTGGGATAGAATTAGTTAAAGCGCTTACTAAGTCACTAATATATTGAGAGGCATTCTTAACCATCATGCTATAACAATATACCAACAAAGAGGCTACTACAATACGAATATAAGTATCACTTTCAAATATAGGAGCAAAAAAGTATATACCTGGTAAAAATCCTAAAGGAAATTTTAATTTCCAATCAATTCCCAAATTACTAAAATCTAATACAAAATCAAGATCGATAACTTTTTGCCATGAACAATCTGTTACAGCTTGATATATTTGAATTGTCATAATTTGATCTATAATTAAAAAAAAGGTTAATAAAACCGTAGGTTGCAAAGTATAATTAAACAATAAAGAAATCCACGCTGTAAAAAAATTTCTTGTATATGAAAAGAGTATACATGTAATAAATATAGGCGATAAGGATAACATTACACAAATTGATAAAAATGCCATTAAATATTCTACAACTATTAGGATAGCTGTTCTTATATAGACAACTAATGCATAAATAGTAATTATTGCAAAAAGAGTCAATCCATTCCAAAATTGTAATAATTGGACTAATAACAAACCCCATATCTGTATATTCCAATATTTAGCAACAATTGGATCAATAAATCCAAAAATATTATCTGTTGAGCTAGTAGCTCCTATTATGTTAACCATTAAATATTTTATTCCTTTAGTAAATATTTCAAAATAGCCAATAAAGAAAGTCCATCCATTTTCAGAAAAAAACAAATAATTAATTATTATTATTTTTGTAATTCTAGCTAATAAATCTATAGTGCTCACTTGTATTAAACCCAAAGTAAAATATAGCGCATATAAAACTACATATAGTATTAATAAAATTTGAATGACTTGTTGTAATATTGGAGTATGAGTTAATTGAACAAAAATTAAAATTGATAATGAATAGAATGTGTTCTCTAAAGGGACAATTATAACATCTTGAATAAATTTTGAAATTAGAGTAGTTCCTACGTACCCAGAACAAGTTGCAGTAATATTTCCTGTTATATTTCCTGGATCTAAATTAACTACTCTAAGCCATAAAGTTCCAGATTCTGTAGCAGTAGTATTAACTATATTATTAGTAATTTTAATTCCAGAACTCGGATAAGATTCTCCAATACTATACTCTATATCAATTTTATCATTAATGGGATTTGCAGCATATCCATTTCCATTACCGACTTCTATTTCCATTATATAGCGACCAGAATAAAAAAATTCAAAAGGTGTGTTTTCAGTGTAAGGAATATCTTTTACACTAGAATATGACCAATCCTTCATATATTGTGGAATGGATGTAAACATTCCTTGATTAGACCAGGAGGAAAAATTCAGATTTCCATTTTGATTCGCATAATAATAAAATGTGTAATTTCCTGATATAGAATAAAAAAAATGTTGATTTATTCCTTTAATTACGTTTGATCCTAATGAAATTTCCATGCCTTTACCGTAAGAATACAAGCATAGATTATTTTCTATCAATCCTTCTCTATCTTGATCACATATATAAGAGGAATTACCTATAATACTCATAATATTAACGTTTCCAAAATTTCCAGTTATAATAGGAGGACTATTTGTCATAGAATAATAACCTGAAGAAGTGCAATTATTTGAAAAAATAGAACACCAGGCATTATTTTTTGCAAAAAGCAAATATTTATTGCCAAATGAAGTTGTATATAAAGAATCAATACTATTATTAGAATC
Source organism: Rickettsiaceae bacterium (assembly GCA_963676335.1). Taxonomy (GTDB): domain Bacteria; phylum Pseudomonadota; class Alphaproteobacteria; order Rickettsiales; family Rickettsiaceae. The sequence goes on along the minus strand of OY781057.1, from coordinate 165,826 downwards.
TTCAATTTCTTGAAGACCATTTGGGAGATTGTCTAACAATGTAATATTAATAATATCTCCACTTTCTATATAAATTTTTTCACGCCCAATAAAATTTATATAATCCTGTATGTCATTAATCTTTTTTTGAAAATCAATGTCAGTATTAACTTGAGTAGAAGGCAAAATTCCGCTTCTATATTTTAAATAGTCAAAGTCATATGTTTTTGTATTTCCATTATATTTATATAAATATATTTGAGGGGATGCAAAGCGTGGATCTAAACGAAAAATTGCAATATAATGCCTAGGGGCTAGGGATAAGGTACTATCTTCAAGTTTAATTTGCACTAATTTATCTTTTTCTACTTTTATTGTGCTAGAAATCCAGTTTGAATTTTTAAGATCCAAATCAACATTACTACTAACAAATCCTGATTCTTTAGGAGCTTTTATTCCATCTCCCATATTTTGCAAACTTTTATCCATCCATTCAGCTAAAGAAACGTTGCAAAACATAATTATGTTAAGTAATATTATCCATCTATTACAATACTTTCTAATCATATTATTTAATATTTTTAGTAGCTGAAGAAGAGTTTTTAGATGCGGCAGAAGATTCATTGCCAGACTCTCCCGACGATCCCTTAACTTCTCTTTGAGAACTAATGAGTTGTTTAGCTTGTTGATATACTTTTTTAAGACTTTGGCTATCTAATCCAACTTTTTTGCTAATAGACTGTGTTATATTTTGAGAAACTGAACTAGTAGAAGGCGCATTCGTATTAGTTAATCTAAATGCAATTTGCTCTGTTAGTTCTAAGTACCCATATGCCGTATAAGCTATAATCATTAAAGCAATAAAATGAGTCATAGTTCCCATAAAGTTTATATAAGGCAAGGTAGCGGCATTAACTCCCCAAGGAGCAAACCAATTTATGCAAAGGATAGGAATATCTTTTAATCCTATAGGAATTATTATGCTTAATGGTATCTTAAGTGCAATACCACACTTCCAACAAACGCTATATCCAAGAGCATAATCAAGGTATATCGTAAACAACTGAGATAATATTATAATTCCAGCAAAAGCTATAATAGGCTCCATTATATATCTAAAAATAAAACGTACCCAATTATCAAATAAATAAAAAGTAGACTCAAATAACATAAAAGTTAAAAATATAGGAGCTATTCCTATTAATAACGCTATTGCGATTAGTGACATAATATAAATACAAATAGCACGAAATATTGCTATAATAAAAATTACTACAGCGATTACAGTCAATAAAAAATATAATATTCCTGAAACACCGTAAGAAAACAAAGCTAATACTTGAGCAATAAATGTTATATTAAGAAAAATTCTGCTCATAATAACATCTAAAAATAGAAGGGGATTAGAGTTATTTCCGATATTTGGCAAATTATATCCGGCAATATTAGCAATAATTCCTTTAGTAAAATTTGTAATTAGTGGAATTATATATCCCGCGAAAAAGGTATAAGTTTTTCCATCAATTAAACCAGCGACAATAACAATTTTGATTATATGAATTATAAATTGCTCTTGGGTTATTTCAACTATGCCTAATAGCATCATCAATACATACATAACAACATAAAGTACAAGTATTGATTTAACATAGAGAAAGAAATTAAAACATCTACTTTTATCTATTTGTCCAAAGCATGTCATGTTAATAAACATTTTACTGGCAGAAGATTCTATTCTACTAGTGAATTCGTTTAATATCTTTTGTAATATACTACCAAATGATCCGTTTTCTATTGTTGTGAATAGAGTAATATTGTATTGTCCAGAGCTTTCTTTATAATCTTCTGCTTTATTTTCAATAAATAACCATAAATTGCCCTCTACATTAGAGGAATCAATTGTGTATTCTTGGTTAGAAAAAGAGATAGGTGAGCTATTAGCTAACGAATTAGAGCTTTTGTTAGGGTCTTCCTTGAGAGGAAGTATAATATATCTGACTCTCCCTCTATCAACGTAGTCTCTTTCATCAAAAGCTTCACCGTTAACTCTATAACAGGTAGTTTGTTTAAGTGTTAATGCATAACCTCCGCTTTTACCTGGCCTAACGAACGAAAATTGCAAATATCCCACCTCACCAAGCTTTACAAGATCATCAGCAGTCCTCTCAAAAATTATTCCTCCTTTTGCCCAATCAACTGCATTAACAAACTTTTCTTTCTGAAGTATTTCTCCACTTTTACTAACAATGCGCCACTTTAAACCAGTAGCATTAGTTGAATCAAACCAGAATTTTGGTTTTTTAGCTTGACTATCAGGAGAATCGCAGTCATCTTTAATAGCTAATGGATCTATATTTTGATCAAATGTATATTTTCCACTATCATCGTAAGGAGGAACGGGAATAGAAGAGTATTTATACCCTGGTATAGTGGAAACCTTAAAGCCATTTTTTGAACCCTGGGCTCCATTGCATAAATATCCATTGTATTTTTTGCATCTTTCTATAGCTTCGTCTCGATTTTTATAGTAGTACTCTTTTATTTCATCCCCTTCACAATCGTCATACTTTACTAATATTAGCTTATCTCCGTTAAATAAATTTGCATGGTCTAGTAAGTTTGTGTCACAATAAGGTTCTAGTCCTCCACATTTTAGCTCAAATTCTCCAGAATAAGGAGTGAATCTATTGCATACTGGATTATAAGTAATTTGTCCAGAAGAACAATCGGCTCCAGGGACTGGTGTAAACGCCGGATTGTCAAAATCCTTTGTATTAAAAATATCTATAATTTGTATAGATTTAATATTAGGTTCAGATTTTTGAGTAGACATTACACGTACTTCAATTTGATCATTAAAAGACAATTCTGCAACATTTCTCCATTCACTAGTTGTAGCGCTAAAAATTAAAGGAAGTCCCATTCCGTATATAGTAATATTTTGACCATCTACACCGCCTTCTTCCACATTAGGAATTGGTATAGGGTCGTTATTTATATTCAACCCAGATGATCTTTGCAAATTATTATCCATTAGATGCGTTTTACATAAACTCACGCTTCCATCTATTTTTAATTTTACTTTTTGATTCTTTTTTATAAAATATTCTGTATTTACCCACTGACCATATTGTCCCCCAGGTATAAATTTACCATTTTTATACTCAGCTTCGTAATTACCATTGGCTTTTAATGTAATACTTTCTTGTGCTCCACTATCTGATATATTTCCATTTTCATTTCCATTATATCTTAGCAAACAGCCATGGGTAATTCTTACGCCACCAATTATTCCTAAGAAGCAAAGTATAATTACTACTGTTAATCCAATACCAACGCATATAAATATTAAAGGAATTAATTTTTTCATAACAAATATAACTTAGAACAAAGTATTCGACAATCTATAGGTTAATATTACTACTATATATATATTATGATAATTTACATTACTTTTGATATCATTGACAAATAAATAAAGATTATTTTATTTTTTTAATTAACTAAAAGTAGATGTTTGATTTCTTATTTAGAAACTATAAAAAATTTATTTATTCCAAAAATTTCTAGCTATTTCCAGGTCTTCTTGAGTATCTACAGATAAAGGAAATTCCTCTTCTACGCAACAAACACCTATATTTATATTATTTTCTATGGCACGTAATTGTTCTAATTTTTCTGTTTTTTCTAGAATTGACTCTGGTAAATTAGCAAATTTTTTCAAAGATTGTTGAGTAAATCCATAAATTCCAATATGTCCCCAAAATTCACTTGCATTATAAGGAATACATTGTCTAGAAAAGTATATAGCTTTATTAGTACTTCTGTTAAACACTACTTTTACAAGTCTACTTTCTTTTGCTATTTCATAATTTATTTTGACTATAGGAGTTACTATGTCAAAATTTTTCATTTTTATGTAATCGATAATTTTTTGAATTATTTTTGGTGAAATAAATGGCAAGTCTCCTTGTATATTGATAATATATTTAATAGTGTCAAAATTAGGTATTTTAAACAAAGATTCATATACTCTATCTGTTCCTGATGGGCAGGATTCAGATGTTAATAAAACGTTACCACCATGTTTTTCTATTACTTCTGCAATTAAATTTGAATCTGTTGCTACATAGATGTTATCTAATTTGACTTTTTTAACACTCAGATACGTATGCTCAATTAAAGTATATTCCCCTATTTTTTGCAATGGTTTGTTATGCAAACGAGTTGATCCAAGACGTGCAGGAATAATAATTACTGTATTTTGTATAAAATTCATAGATATTTTACCTTGACTATAAATAATAATAAATGCTATAAGTACATTTATATATTAAATATTAATATATGAATACTATCTAATCTAGAATATTTTATGAGCCTGTAGCTCAGATGGTAGAGCACTTGACTTTTAATCAAGGGGTCCCGGGTTCGAGTCCCGGCGGGCTTACAAAGTTATTTAGTAATTAATAATAAATTTAATATGGAAGTTAATATGCAAATTGCAATTTCAGGACAGAATTGTTCTATAGAATCTCATTTACAGGAGCATATTCATGACCATCTTAATAAAAAAATACAAAAATATTTAAATTATGCGGTTAGCGCAACGGTAAATTTTAGTTTTAGTCAACATACTAATATATATACGTGTAATTTGTCAATTAATGCTGGAACAACTAAGGGGTTCTTCCCTGCAAGTGAAGCTAATTCTAAAGATGTATATTATAGTTTTGATTTAGCCGTAATTAAATTAGAACAGCAATTACGTAAATATAAAAATAAGTTAAAAGACAATAAACATAAAATATCATATACCACTGCAATAAAATATGTTATAGGATCTGATATTGAAGAGGAACAAGAAGAAAATGATAATCCTATAATTATTGCTGAAAAACCAATAGATATTTTAACTTTATCGGTTAAAGATGCAGTAATGAAATTGGATTTAGAAAATTTACCTGCACTACTTTTTCAAAATGCTAGAAACAGTAAAATTAATATGGTTTACTATAGAAAAGATGGTAATATAGCTTGGGTAGATTGTAAATAAATTACAAATGAAAAAATAAATTTAAATTGTTTAACTATGGTTAATTGTATTTTTTAATAATCATTTTATGCATGAAAACAACTTAGAAAAAAAATATATTTTTAAGGATATTAATTATATATGTAAGTCTACTGTATTAATAATAGAATCTTTAAAACGAGGATTTGATGTAGCTCAAATGCCTAATGGTGATGTTATAGTAACTGAAATTAAAGTGATAAATACTCAATATAAGTGGGATTCTACACATCGTAAAATGATTAAAATAGGATAAATTTTATACATGTTTCTGAATTTATGAGCTTAAGTCATTTATTAATAATTTTATTAATAATTTTAGTGTTATTTGGAGCAGGGCGTCTTCCTCAAGTTATGTCTGATTTAGGTAAGGGATTAAAAGCCTTCAGGGATAGTTTAAAAAATGATGATACCAAATTTAAAGAATAAAAAATTATTGAATTATTGATATAAAAAGTAAAAGTGTTAATTAATTTTCATTAAGAAGAAATAAAAAAGTAAATATTTTTTTGACTAAATTTAGTTATTAGAATATATTAGATTAAAATACATTCGATATGGGTTTATTTATGCAATCACCATGGGATAATGGTAAAAAACACGGTACGCAAAAAAATAAAATTGATTTAAATTTTGATAATTGGTTTGGTAAATTTAGTTATGAAATATTTTTTATCTTTTTATTAGGATTATTATTTTTATGGCTTGCTTCGGGCGTATATCAAGTAAAAGAAGGAGAAGAGGCTATAATTACTCGCTTCGGACAATTTGTAAGGAAAGCATCTCCAGGATTAAATTTCCATTTACCTAGTCCAATTGAAGTAGCATATATTGAAAGAGTAAATCAATCTCGTCGTATTGAAATAGGGTATCGTTCTAATATTGATTTTCGTTCTAATGTGGATAGTAATATTCAAGCTGAAAGTATTATGTTAACTGGGGATGAAAATATAGTGAACTTAAATTGCGATGTAATGTGGCATATACACAATTTAGAAAATTTTGTTTTTAATATTGATAATCCAGAGTATGTAGTAAAATCTTCTGCAGAAAGTGCTATAAGAGAGGTAATAGGAAATACTCCAATTTCTTCTGTATTATCTAATCAAAAACAAGAAATAGCTGATAAAATTGAAATTTTAACTCAAAAAATATTAGATCATTATGCTATTGGTGTCCAAATTGAAAAAGTACAACTGCTTAAAGCAGAGCCGCCTTTAGAAGTAATAGACGCTTATCGAGATGTTCAAACTTCCAGAGCTGATAAAGAAAAAGAAATAAATTTAGCTTCTTCTTATCATAATGATATTATTCCAAGAGCACGTGGAGAAGCTGTTAAAATTATACAGGAAGCAGAGGCTTATAAAGGAGAGGTAATTTCTAAAGCAGAAGGAGATACTAAAAGATTTCTTTCTATTCTTTATGAATATAATAATAATAAATCTGTTACTAAGGATAGGTTATATTTTGAAACTGCTGAAATAGTATTAATGAATGGTAAAAAAATTATTGTGAATGCAAATACCGGATTGTTACCTCATATTCAATTAGATACTAAAACAGATAATTAAAAAATATTATGCATACAATTATGAATAAAATTACTTTAGTTTCAATTTGCACATTAGTAATGCTAATAATTTTTAGTAATGCTTTTATAGTTAAACAACGAGATTATGCTATAGTATTTCAATTTGGAGAAGCAGTAAGAGTTATTGATAAGCCTGGTTTAAATTTTAAAATTCCTGGTATTCAAAATGTCGAATATTTTGATAAGCGTATTTTAAGTGTTGAGGTAGAAGCTAAAGAGTTAACAGCAGCAGATAGCAAACGATTTATTGTAGATGCTTTCGCTCGTTTTCGTATTACAAATCCGGTGCAATTCTATAAAACAGTTTTTAATTATCAAGGTATTAAAGTTAGGTTAAATAAAATACTTGAGTCTGCTATGAGGGAAGTAATAGGACGAGTGCAATTAATGGCTTTATTATCTGATCAACGGAGTGATATAATAATGCAAATTTGTGATTTAGTAAATGAAAAAGTTCAAAATTTTGGGATAATTGTTATTGATGTAAGAATTTTACGTGCAGATTTACCAAAAGAAAATAGCGCTGCTATCTATCGTAGAATGCAGACAGAAAGAGAAAAGGAAGCAAAGACTATTAGAGCAGAAGGTCAAGAAAGCGCAGCTAGAATTAAATCAGAAGCAGATAAACAACAGAGAATTATTTTAGCAACCGCAAATATGGAAGCTCAAATTATTAAAGGTAATGGAGATGCTAAGGCTTCAAATATTTATAATATAGCTTATTCTCAAGATCCAGAATTTTACAAATTATACAAATCATTAATGGTGTATCGTAATACCTTAGGGAATGATTCTACTTCATTTGTTTTATCTCCGGATAGTCAATTTTTTAAATTTTTGAATTTAAATACAAAATAATTTGAATTAATTTATGAATACTTTAGTTAAATTTTTTTTAATTATTCAGTTGTTTTTCAGTAGTAGCGTATTTGCATCCATTAATTTAACAACTATCAATAGTTTCGCAGATATAGTTGAACCATTATTACCTACAGTGGTCAATATATATTCTACTAAATATATTAAAGCTAACAAAAACTATAGTTCTCAATATAAATCTCCTTTTGATAATTTTAATGATTTATTTGAAAAATTTGGGATACCTTTTGGATTTGAAGAAATGTATGATAATCCAAAGGCAACATCTTTAGGTTCAGGATTTATTATAGACAGCAGTGGATATATTGTCACTAACCATCACGTTATTGCGAATGCGGATGAAATTCATGTAAAATTAAATGATAAGACAGAGTTACCAGCAAAATTAATTGGTAGTGATTCTAAAACAGATATAGCATTATTAAAAATAATTCATAAACAACCTTTACCTTTTGTTAAATTTGGAGATTCCAATAAAGCTAGGGTTGGAGATTGGGTTATAGCAATAGGAAATCCTTTTGGATTAAGTGAATCAGTAACTACTGGAATTATTTCAGCAAAGGCTAGAGATATAGATGTATCAGGTGGAATTGTTGATGATTTTATTCAAACCGATGCTGCAATTAATCAAGGAAATTCAGGAGGTCCGTTATTTAATTTAAATGGAGAAGTGATAGCAGTAAGTACAGCTATATATTCTCCTTCTGCTTCTGGAGGAAACATAGGAATTGGTTTTGGAATACCTGCTAATACAGTACAAATAATAATTGCTCAGCTTAAGCAAAGTGGTAAAGTTGTTAGAGGAATGTTAAATATTGGAATTCAAGAAATCACTTCAGAAATAGCTGAAGGATTAGGATTAAAAGAAGTTACCGGGGTCCTTGTTAACAGTGTTGAGCCAGGGGGAGCAGGAGATAAATCTGGTCTTAAAAGTGGAGATATTATAGTAGAATTTAATGGAATTCCTGTTAAAAGTATGCGGAAGTTACAAATTTTAGTAGCAGAAACTCCTATAAATAAAGAAGTAAAAATAATAATTTTACGTGAAGGGCAAACTAAGCAATTATCTGTAAACATTCCAGAAGAAGGAGAAGCTAGTGGATATATAGAATTAAATGATGTGTTATTTAGCAATCTAGGCGATGATATCAAAAAACAATTTGACGATACTTTTAATGGTATAGTTGTTGCAGAAGTAAAACATACTTCTCGGTGGTATAGACTATTGCAAAAAGGTGATATAATTACATCTGTAAATCAGCAATCTATTAATTCAGTGAGTGAATTTAAAAAAATATATGAAAGAGCAAAATCTTCTCATAAAAAAACTATAGTAGTGATGCTAAAAAGAGGAATTAATATGACTTTGTTTTTAGGATTACCTCTTTAAAATTATTTAAAAATAGGTAGTAAAAAATGTACGAAATAATAGCTGAAGCACGCACTACTGTTGGAACTGGAAGTGCTAGAGCTTTACGATTGCAAAAAAAAATTCCAGCAGTAATTTACGGTCCGAATAAACCAAATATACTTATTAGTATAGGCGAGAAAGAGATAACAAGACTATATAAGACACAGAGCTTAAGTACTACTTTAATAAAGTTAAAACTTCAAGGTGAAGAATATAATGTTTTACCAAAGATGGTGGATTTACATAAGGTCACTGATGAAATAATACATATTGATTTTGTTTATTTAGAAGATACATATCAAAAAGTTAGTGTGCCTATTATTTTTGAAGAAAAGGATCGTTGTTTAGGTGTAAAACGTGGTGGATTCTTTAATATTATTCACCGTAAAATTGAATTATTATGTCCTTCAAATAATATTCCTAAAAATATTGTTATAAATGTAGGTCATATAGGCATAGGAGATATTTTAAAAGTTTCTGATCTATGTTTACCGGAAGATTGTCAAGTAATTAATAAACAGAATTTTATTATAGCTTCTTTAATAGGACGTGGTGGAAAAGATGATACCCTTGAAGCTACGCCTACTAAAGATAAAGATATAAAAACAAAATAAATTTATGAAATCAAATATATAGCATAAATCTATGAGGTAGAGACATTTATGTTTTTAAGAACAAAAGCAGTAGCATCTGAGAAATCTGAAAATGCATGAGTAATGTTCTTAATTTTATGCTTAATTTTGAACCAATAATGCTCAATTGGATTTAAATCAGGCGAGAATGTAGGCAGAAACAAGATATTGCATTTCTTAGATTCTATCAATTCCTTAACTTTTTGTGTATGATGGAATTTAATATTGTCCATAACAACCGTTTGTCCTTGTTTCAAATGATCAATTAGTATTTGTAAAAACTTTTGTGTCGCATTTGCCTTCAAATATTACCGGTGCAATAATTTTCTTATTACAAAGAGCTGCAATCATATTAATTCTTCTCTTATGCTGATATATTTTCCTACTGTAATTCCTACTTCCTCTCATGCTCCATCCATATTCTTTGCATACATTATCTTCTATTCCAGATTCATCTACAAATACTAGCTTGTCTTTTGGAATATTTGCTATAACTTCTTTGAACTTTTTCCTTAATTCTTCGTCTCTTTTTGGATGATAAAACGTTTTTTTTATATGTAAAGCCCAAATCCTTTAACAATTTTATTACCGCTGATGGCGATACCTTCTGATGCCATATCCTAGCTAATTCTCTCCCACTTTTGCCATTATTATCTTTTACAAATTGTTTAAACGTTTCTACATCCTTTATTATCCTTCGATTTCCAGTATGATATCCGCTCTTCGCTCGCACATCTCCAGTATCCTCTTTTAAATGTTTCCATTCATATATAGCTTTCCTGCTTATACTGAATACCTTTTTCGCTTTTTGTACACTATTACCTTCTTCTAGAAACTTTATTACTTTTACTCTTAGATCATATGAATATGGTTTTGGCATTTTTCCTTTTATCATATCACACTTCTTTTTACTTGTCTCTATCTTATAAGGTTATGCTATATGATATGATAGTGTATTTCCGCCCACATGTATCCCATATATGGCCAATAACTAAAGCACCAATAGATCGAAACAAAAAAGTAGAACAGAAAAAAGCAAAGGAACCAATCAGCGATGCTGAAAAAGCGTCTGTTTTCAAAAAGAATAAATCGTTGAGTACTACAGCCATGTGCAATATAGCATTAGATCAAAATATTCTAGAAATGTACCGAATGATAATATTCCAACAACTTTTTTTTGTTCAAAGGTTAGTTTGGTTTGTGTTTGTTTTATATTTATTCTATATTTAATTTTTCTACTTCTTTCCTAGAAAGTCCTGTAATTTCAATTATCTCTTCCAAAGATTTATTCTTTTTAAACAAAAATTTAGCTATTTCTATAGCTTTCCGTTTCTCACCTTCTTCTCTCCCTTCTTCTCTCCCTTCTTCTCTCCCTTCTTCTCTCCCTTCTTCTCTCCCAATTTCTTTGCCAATTTCTTTGCCAATTTCTTTGCCAATTTCTATACCCATCTGCATACCTTTATCTAAACCTTTTTGCTCATAATTTTTAAGCGTGTTAGTTTCTATACGAAACCATTTAAGACGATTTTCATAAGTCTCCCTTTCTTCATCATCAAAATTCATTATATTTAGAACTTCAATTGCTTTTTTAAGATTTGGATTATTTAATTCTTTAGGCAATTTATCTACAATGAGTAAATCATTTCTAGTTAAAAAGGCAACCCACATATCTAAAGCATTCTTTACTTTAACAACAAGCTCAGACAACTCTTCATCTGAATTACTAAATTTTTTTAATTCTATAGTGTGAAGCTCCAAGTCTTTATAATATAAAATTCCAGTTTCTTTTTCGGTAATATGAAAAACATTGTGATACTTATCAACTTCATGGATGGAGGTAAAATTAAGTATATGAATACCTATTGCCTTTACTAGTGTCGAATAATCATCTGAAGTTTTTAACTGTTCTGTATATAACTTAGCCCAATAATATAAAGCTCTCTTATCATAATCGCCCTCATCACTAATCTGTATTTCAATGTTAAACCTTTTACCGTCCTGACTTATAGCTTTAATATCTAGTATTGAAAGTTTATCTGTTTTAAAATTCTTTGGATTATAAGGATTGAGTAATGTTACATTCGCTACTTGATCTTCTTCTCCAACAATTGAATTAATTAAAGATATAAGTAAATCCTTATTTTCTTCAACTCCAAATATTTTCTTAAATGCTATGTCAATCCTTGGACTAATATTTAACATGTTTACCATTTCTTTCTTATTAGATTACAATAATTTTTTAAAAATTAAAACTAAAAAATAATATTCAAAATAAAATTTAATGGAGATTTGTACCTTATTTTTGTTATAATATTTTTCATAGTGTTAATGGAACTTCACGTCTTATATTTTTTTCAATATCTTATTTTTTGCTACCAAATAATATTAGATATAATATGAGGTTAGTTAAAGTTATTACAAAGCCTGAAAAAATCACGTCGCTAAGGAGGTGCCCACACTGTATGACTATACACAAACGTCACACCTATTATATATATAATATTGAAATATTTTTTTTACTAATTTTGTAAAATGATACGTAGTAGCAGCATGTCCGAAAAAAAATAAATTTCAATTCAGGATATTTATTTGGACGAGATTTATAATACCCCAGGTTGGAATTATCTGCATTTATCTCAACAAAAGCATTATAAATTCTAGCTTCAAAACCACCTTTTTCTGCCATTTTTTGATTCGCAACGTGTTTGAGGTCTGCAAGTTCAATTACATAAGTTTTAAGTAGGGCTAACATTACCTCTAATAAATCTGCCAATTTTTTGCGTATTTATCCTTCAGGATACACTGTCTACTGCTTTTTTTGCTTCTTCAAGTAGTTTATCTTTTAATCTTTTTAGATATTCTTCTTTTTCCATAATCCGTTCAAACACTTGGATACCAGATGCTCGCATAATCTCAGGCAGTTTATCGCGTATTAATTTATCAACTTTAAAACGGTGTATTGGGGTTATGGTTTCAACCTATATTTAACGAAATCTATCTAACTTAAAAAGCGTTAAAATGGTAGCAGATATAAAAATTGAAGAATAAGTACCCATTATAACACCAAAAAATATTAACACACTAAAGCTTCTAATCGCTTCTCCCCCGAATATAATTAGTGCAAGATCAGCAATTAATGTAGTTAATATAGTAAGTATTGTTCTAGATAAGGTTTCATTTACACTACGATTAATTACCTTATCAGCTTCTAGCTTAGAAAATTTACGAAAATTTTCACGAATACGATCATAAATCACTACAGAGTCATTTACGGAATAGCCTATGATAGTTAAAATAGCTGCTACAGTGCTTAGATTAAAATCTAACCAAGTTATACTCATAAATCCTAAACACACAATACAATCGTGTAGTAAAGTAATCAATACCCCTATCCCAAATTGCCATTCAAAACGAAACCAAATATATATCATAATAGCGATAAAAGCTAGGGTTAAAGATATAATTCCATCTTGAATTAACTGCTTTCCTACCTGAGGGCCAACAAAATTAACTGTTCTATAAATAATATTGTTTTTTATATTTTGACTTAATGATTTTTTTATAATTTCTGTAACATTTGAAATATTAGCATCTCCTTTTGTAGCAACTCGAATTGATAAATTATAATTATTTCCTAGATTTTGTATGACTATTTCTCCAATATCTAATGAATTTAAAATTTTACGCATATGAGCAACATCAAATTCATCATTAGATTTTATTTCTATACTAATTCCGCCTATAAAGTCAATTCCATAATTAAAGCTTTTATAGGATACAAAAAAAATACTAACTATTGTTAGGAAAGCGGAAAGAATGAAATAAAAATTTTTATAACTTATCAAATTAATATTAGCATTGTCAGGTATTAAGCGCAGAGGATAAAACCGCATTTTGTAATTAACCCTTTAATTTATTAACAATGTAAAGCTATCATAGCGTAAGAAAAAGTTCAAACTAGTTTTTAGATTATTAGGTATGTAACTGAGAATGAGAATTGAAAATTTATTGAAATTATAAACTCAACATAAAGTCGTTAAATAATTTTTTAGTAACACTTTATAGGCATTCTACTTAAAAAGTATGGCCATACTTTTTTCCATCCTTTTTGATGAGTAGCATCTGGTATAATTTCTTGATGTACACAATAAGAATTTGAAGCTTTAACAAAGCTCTCGACAATAAAAGGAGGCACAGCGGTATCCCTTCCACCAGATAAATGCAACTGAGGAATATTTCTGATTTTGGTAGCATAATTAATTGGATTAAGAGAGTCTATCAATGGAGGAGTGTTGTGCTTTTTATTAAACATATTATGATTTAGATTTCCATTTATAGTAACAATACTTTTTACATTGCTATTATTAGCTGCTATCAAAACGGCTATGCCGCCACCTCCTGAATATCCTATTAAATCTATAGCATTACGTCCTCCACTAATGGTTTTTATAGCATCGTTCATAGAAGTAATTACTTCTTGAGACATTCTTTTGTTAGTCCAATAATGAGCATTACAATACGGATTTAATGTTTGCATTTGGGTAGTGCTAAAAAATTGGCAAGGCCGTGCCATATATACAACGTTAGGTCTAGAATCTAATATTGCTAAATATAGTATTGGATTACTAGGAGTGGGATTATCAGATAAAGTATATTTGTTTAAAAAAGCTTTACCATCTCCTTCTATATAAAACACAAATGGTAAAAGTGGATCTGTGATTTTTTGATAAGTAACTAACCAAAAATCACCACCCTTTACTAATTTTTTTACAAAATTATTTTTTTCTGCCTGAGAATCTGCAAATTTTGCTTTGAAATTATATCCATTGCAACTTGCGAGTATTAATCCAATTGCTAAAATTAATATTTTTTTACTAAAAAGGTATTTCATCGTTTAGCTCCTGAGTAACGGCATTATATCCATTGTAATTATGTGTTCTATCTTCCCCAGGAGAAGCTTTATTATCAAGTAAAATGAATACAGCATTATAGTTTTGTAAAACTACTTCAGTAGTAAATTTTTCTTGACCATTTGAATCAACCCATTTTCTAGTTTTTAAACTACCTTCAATGTACAATTTAGTTCCTTTTTTAACATATTGTTTTATGATTTCAACAAGTCCATCATTAAATACAACAATTCTATGCCATTCTGTGGATTCTTTTTTTTCTCCATTAGCCTTATTCCGCCAAGATTCAGTTGTAGCAAAACTAAAAACTGCTAATTGTTTTCCTCCATCAGACACATTCCGAAATTCAGGATCTTTTCCAACATTACCAATTAAAATTACTTTGTTTAAACCTAAAGCCATTATCACCTCATTTAAATAATCATATCTATTGATATAGTAACTCGAAAACGAATATAATTCTACCAGTTTTTACAAAAAAAAAATTAAAATAATTTTTATGCAAATAAACCATATTTTAGTTAGAGGTGCTAGAGAGCATAATTTGAAAAATATTGATGTAGATATTCCTAAAAATTCATTAATCATTGTTACTGGTCCAAGTGGTTCAGGTAAATCCTCTTTAGCATTTAATACATTATACGCTGAAGGACAAAGACGATATGTAGAAAATTTAACAGCTTATGCTAGACAATTTTTACATTTGCAGGATAAACCAGATATTGATGCAATATATAATCTTCCTCCTCCTATCGCTATTGAGCAAAAAACTATTGCTAAAAACTCACGATCTACAGTTGGAACTATAACAGAAATATATGATTATCTAAGATTACTTTTTGCCCGCGTAGGGGTTCCATTCTCTCCAGCTACAGGACTTCCAATTCAAAGTCAGACTATTAGCGAAATGGTAGACCAAGTATTTATGCTTCCTGTCGGAACAACGATATATATATTATCACCAATTGCAAGAGGAGCAAAGGGGGAGTTTAGAAAAGAGTTAATGTTATTAAAAAAACAGGGAATGGAGGAGGTAATTATTAATGAAACAATATATACTATTGATGATTTAGATAAGATAGATAGGAACAAACATAATAATATTGAAGTAATTATTGATCGTTTAATTATATCTGAAGATTTGAGAGATAGGTTAATAAAAAGCATAGAAACTGGAATAAGATTATCTAACGGTATTATCTGTATTCAAATCGTTAAGCTAGTGAATGAAGACACTACTCATAAAGTAGGAGAAAAAATAATTTTATCTGAAAAATATGCTTGTCCAGTTTCTGGTTTCCAATTGTCAGAAATAGAACCGCGTATATTTTCTTTTAATAGTCCATTTGGCGCATGTTCTTATTGTAATGGTAGTGGTAAAGAAATGGTGTTTTCAAAAGATTTAATAGTGCTTAATGGCAATTTAAGTATTAATGAAGGAGCAATTTTGCCTTGGGCTAAAAATACATCTAAGCACTTTTTAGATACTTTATTGTGTTTAGCAAAACATTATAAATTCGATTTGTGTCAGCCATTTGATACAATTTCTAAAGATATACAACAAATATTGTTTTTTGGATCAGGAGATGATGAAATTGAATTTATATATCAAGATTATTTAAGTAAAGGAAAAGATTGCAAAAAACCTTTTGGTGGATTAATTAAAAGTCTAGAAGAAAAATATTCTATAGTAGAAAATAATCAGTTACAAGAAGAGTTAAATAAGTATAAAATTGAACAGATTTGCAGTCATTGCAATGGATATAGACTTAAAGCTGAGTCACTATGTATTAAGATAGCTGGTATGCATATAGGGGAAGTATCTAAATTATCCATAAAAGATGCGAAAGTATGGTTTTCAGATTTAAATAATCATTTATCTGAAAGGCAACAATATATAGCAAAAAAAATTTTAAAAGAAATTATTGCAAGGTTATCATTTTTGTGTGATGTTGGAGTTAGTTATTTAACTATCGCTCGAGAATCTTCAAGTTTATCTGGTGGAGAAAGTCAACGTATTCGTTTAGCTTCTCAAATAGGATGCGGGTTAAGTGGAGTTCTTTATGTATTGGATGAACCTTCAATAGGGCTCCATCAAAGAGATAATATGAAATTAATTGAAACATTAAAAAAATTGAGAGATTTAGGAAATACTGTTTTAGTTGTAGAGCATGACGAAGAAACAATTTTAGCTTCTGATTTTATTATAGATATGGGGCCTGGGGCTGGAATACATGGAGGAAAAATTGTAGCGATAGGAAGTGTTGAAGATGTTAAAAATACAAATGATAGTCTTACTGGTCAATATTTAAGTAAAAAGAAAATTATTTCAATACCAACTTCAATTAAGCAAGGATTAGTAGATAAATTTATTACTTTAAAAGGTGCATGCGGGAATAATTTAAAGAATGTTCAAATAAAAATACCTTTAGGAAAATTTACTGCTATAACCGGTGTATCTGGTAGTGGAAAGTCTACATTAATTTTAGATACATTATATCCAGCAATATTAAAAAAGTTAGATCGTAATAATAAAATAGTTCCTAGACAGTTTTCAGAGATTATTGGATGGGAGGCGATAGATAAAATTATTGATATAGACCAGTCTGCCATTGGTCGGACACCTAGATCGAATCCAGCTACTTATACTGGAATTTTTATGCCTATACGAGATTGGTTTGCAAGTTTACCTGAATCAAAAGCTAAAGGATATAATATTGGTAGATTTTCATTTAATGTTAGAGGTGGAAGATGTGAGGCGTGTCAAGGAGATGGATTAATTAAAATTGAAATGCATTTTTTACATGATGTATATGTAAAATGTGATCTTTGCAAAGGTAAGCGTTATAATGAAGAAACTTTAGAAATAAAATATAAAGAAAAGTCTATTTCGGATGTATTATCTATGACTGTAGATGATGCCGCAATATTTTTTTATTCCGTTCCTAGTATTTACGATAAAATATTGATTTTGCAGGAAGTAGGATTAGGGTATATTACTTTAGGACAACCAGCTACAACGTTATCTGGGGGAGAGGCACAGCGTATTAAATTAGCTAAAGAATTAGCTAAAAAATCAACTAGTAAAACATTATACATATTAGATGAACCAACAACAGGGCTTCATATTAATGATATAAAAAAATTGTTAGAAATTTTATATAAATTAGTAAATTTAGGAAATACTTTATTAATTATAGAACATAACTTAGATGTTATAAAAACAGCTGATTATATTATAGATATAGGTCCAGAAGGAGGAGAAGAGGGGGGGCAGATTGTTGCAAGCGGTACACTTCAAGAAATTATAGATAACAAAAATAGTTTAACTGGACAATTTCTTAAAAAATATAAATAAATTATATATTTAAAAAGACTAATAATGTTTAGAGATTGGATTAAAAATCATAATCAATTAATAGATCGTAGATCATTTATTTTACTAACTACTAAAAGTATTTTTTTTATTACCCTTTTATTAAGGTTAGGGTATTTACAAATATTTCGTACAAATGAATATAAGACATTATCTGATAAAAATAGAATTAAATTTATTCCAATTATACCAAAAAGAGGACAAATATTTGATTATCAAGGTAAGGAATTAGCTATAAATAAGAAATGTTTTTTAGTTATAATTGATCTTCAAAGCAATAGTAATTATATACAAATTATTGAAAATTTGTGTAAGTTACTTAATTTTACAGTAGAGCAACAAGATTTGATGGTACAAAAAATAAAAAAAGGATATAAAAATACTCATATAATTATATTGCAAGATATTTCTTGGGATCAAGTAATACTAATAGAGAAAAATATTGAATATTTTACTAATATCTATATTGATGTGGGGTATAATCGTTATTATCCAGAAGAATATTCTATTAGTCATATTGTTGGATATACTGGATTAATTAATGAACAAGAGCAAAAAAATATAAATATTAATCTTATAGACTTGTATATAGGAAAATCTGGTATAGAAAAATATTATGAAACGAAATTGCATGGAAATTTTGGTGTTAGAAAAGTTGAAGTTAATGCTTATGGAAAAAGCGTAAGAGAATTATCTACAAAATCCAGTATTCCAGGAGAAAATTTGTATTTAACATTAGATTTAGGGTTGCAGTCATATATATATAATAACATACTTCCTCAAGAGGGGTGTAGTAGTGCTATTATTACAAATGTGAATACAGGAAATATACTAGCATTAGTATCTAAACCAACATTTAATGTAAATTATTTAAATAATAAGATAATAATGTCTTATTGGAAAAATCTTTTAACCGATCCTTTAAAACCTTTGATTCATAAGCCTATTCAATCTCAGTATCCTCCTGGATCTATTTTTAAAATAGTCACTATTTTAGCTGCTTTACGAGCTGGGGTAAAAAAAAATACATTATTACCTTGTTATGGAAAAATTACGATTGAAAATCATTCATTCAATTGTTGGTATCGTAATGGACATGGGGTTCTAGACATGGTTAACGCGATAAAGCATTCGTGTAATTGCTATATGTATCAAATTGTAAAAATGATAGGACCTGAAATTATCGTTGATACCGCGCATTTATTAGGCTTAGGAGACATTACTAATATAGATTTACCTAATGAAGCTAAGGGGTTCGTTCCATCTATCGATTGGAAAAAAAAAATATTTCACTATAAATGGAATTTAGGAGATAGTTTTAATTTGTCCATTGGTCAAGGATTTACTTTAGTTACACTAATACAATTATCTAAATTAATTACAGCAATTGCTAGTAATAAGTTGTGGAATTTTACGTTATTAAAAAAAGATAAAAATACATATGAAAATTTATCTATAGAAGAAGAATATTTAAATGTGATTAAGGAAGGACTAAATAAAGTTGTTAATGCTCCAGGAGGGACTGGTTATTTAAGTCGTATTGATGACGCAGATCATCAATTCGCTGGTAAAACTGGAACAGCTCAAGTTAAAGCTAAAAAAAAGGTTACTGATAATTTTAACTTAAATACGACTGACTGGAAATATCGCAATCATGCATTTTTTGTAGGTTATGCGCCTGTAATAAATCCCAAATATTCAGCAACTATTTTAGTTGAACATGGAGGAGGTGGGGCAGGTGTTGCGGCACCTATCGCTAAAGAAATATTTTTAACTCTGTTTTCTTGAAAATTCTTATGAACAATATTATTGTACAAAAATTTGGAGGAACTTCTGTAGCAAATATTGATAGAATTATTCATGTTTCTGAGGTTATAAAACAAACATTAGATCAAGGAAAGTCTGTGGTAGTTGTTGTATCAGCTATGTCTGGAGTAACCAATCAATTGATTAGTTATTGTTTAGATATATCAAAATTAACATTGAAACAAGAAATAGAAGAGTACGATGCTGTATTAAGCAGTGGAGAAAATGTTACTGCAGGGTTATTATCATTGGCATTGCAGCGATATGGTATTGTTGCAAAATCTTTACAAGGGTGGCAAATTCCTATTATAACAAATGATTCTTTTAGTACTGCATTAATTAAGCAAATAGATACAAGTATATTGTTGAATTATATCAAAGCTAATATTATCCCAGTTATTACTGGGTTTCAAGGTGTTACTATAGATAATAGAATTACGACATTAGGACGTGGGGGATCTGATACTACTGCGGTAGCATTAGCAGCTTCTTTAAATGCTATTAGGTGTGATATATATACTGATGTAGAAGGGGTGTTTACAGCTGATCCAAGATTAATTAAAGAAGCCAAGCATATCCCTATCATTGATTCTATGGAAATGTTAAATTTTGCTAGTTTTGGTGCTAAAATAATTCATCCAAGAGCAGTATCACTTGCTATAAAATATAATATTTCTATACGTATTATATCTTCATTTACCAATAACAATAACACTATGATTTATAATCAAGAACAAACTATGGAAGAAACAAAAATTACAGGAATAACTTATGATAACAACATTATAATGTTTCAAATGGAATGTAAAAAAGTGGAATTTATAGATATAATTTTTAAAAATTTTATGAATCAGAATATTGCTACTAATTTAATTACATATATTGACAAACAGTTATTAACAGTTGTGTCTCTTAATGATTTAGGTAAATTATGTGTAATGTTGGAATCTATTAACAATATTAATTATAAGATTGATACGGAAGTAGTTTTAATATCTATAGTTGGTTTAGGAATTAATAATAATATTATATATGATGTATATCAATTGTTATCATCTCATAATATTGAGATCATAGCTTTGATAAATAATCCTACTAAAATAAATATCATTGTAAATATAAAACATCTAGAATTTGTTATTAAAATTTTGCATGCAGAGTTATTTTCAATGAAAACATAGAAATGAAGAAGAAAGGTGTGTTTTTAAAAAAATCGTAAAATATTGTTTATAGATGTTTTTTTTAGTGTCTCCTTATCAACTCGTTTAACAATAACGCTACATTGTAGTCCCGGTTTTAATGGATCTTTATTTGGCAAAACACCAGGGATTACTACTGAATAAGCAGGAATCCTTCCACTAAAAATTTCTCCAGTATTTCTATCGATTATTTTAGTTGAGTTACTAATAAAATTTCCAGTGCTAATAACAGCCCCTTCTTCTACTATAATGCCTTCAGCTATACAAGATCCTGCTCCTATAAAACAATTATCTTCAATAACCACTGGATTAGTATTTAGAGGTTCTAATACCCCCCCTAAAACCACATTAGCAGATATATGACAATTTTTTCCAATTTGGACACATGAGCCAATTGAGGATCCCATATCAATCATCGTGTCGTCATCTATATAAGTACCAACATTAATAAATGATGGCATTACTACTACGCCTTTTCCTAAATATACTCCTTTCCTTACATATCCTCCTGGAACTATCCTAACAAAAGAACTATTATAATCTTCCTCATTTTGAAATCTTAGAGGTATCTTATCAAAAAATTTTACATCCCCACAATCAATTATCTTGCAATTATTTAATCGAAAATATAATAATATCGCACTTTTTAAATATTTATTTGGTTTCCATATACCAGAACTAATCCTAATGCTTGCCCTCTCTTTCCCAGTCTCTATTTCAGAAATGATATTATCAATAAAATTTCTTGCAGACTTTAATGAATCAGAATCCATTAAAATATTCTCTATTTGATTCCAAATTCTATTAATTTCAAAAATATACTTTTCCATAAACAACATATAATCTAATATACTTTTATATCATTTATTATAAATTAATTATGTTTATCACTTGCCCTAATTGTAATACTAGCTTTAGTGTAACAACTGAACAAATAGGCCACTCAGGAAAACGAGTTCAATGTTCATGTTGTGAGTATACTTGGTATATTAAACCTATTGCCAATGCTAATATAAAACCAATTACTAGTTATAGTACACGATCATATTCAAAAATACCAACATACCTTTGGTATATCTTATCCTTTATATTAGGAAATATCACTTTATATATCGTATTGCTTTTCTTTAGAGAGAAATTAGGAATTTATCTAATATTTTAGTATATACAAATGAAAAAAATTAAAAACTTGATAAACAATGCACTTCATAAAGCTAATTTATATATTAAATATTTAATTATAATATTAAAAATATTTATTATTCCAATATTATATATCTTGATCTTTACATCAGCATCTAAAGAATTATATCAACAAATTAGCAATTTTTTAATAAAAAAAAGTGTAAAATATGGATTTTATCTTGAAAATATTAAAATATCTGGACAAAAAAACTTACCTAATGCAGTAATAAAGTCAATTTTAACAAATATAGAAAACGGTACTCCTATATTTAACATAAATATCAATTTTATAAAAAATCAATTAGAGTATAATGATTGGATTAAAGAGGCAATAGTAGTAAGGTATCTTCCTAATACACTTCATATTAATATAGTAGAAAGACAACCAATAGCAATTTGGCAAAATAACAATCAATTAGTTTTAATAGATAAAGAAGGGCATCCTATTAAAGTTAAAGATGTGATGATTTATCAAAATTTTCCACATGTTGTTGGAACAGATGCAAATATATACGCTAGTGATCTAATTGAGAATATATCCTCTATGCCTGAATTAGCAAATAAAATTATAGCTGCTATACGTTATGGGGAAAGAAGGTGGAATTTGGTATTTTATAGCAATCTTGTAGTTAAAATGCCAGAATCTAATTTTACAACCGCATGGAAATTTTTAATAACTTTATATAAAGAAAATGAATTATTTTATAAAGATTTTAAAATTATTGATTTGCGCGACCCTAATAAGTACTATATTGAAAAAAATACATAATAGGTGTTTTACTCGCCATACTTCAGATGTTGACATTTCAATATCTTTAATTAATAAATTTTCAGAAAGTAAGAATCAATCATGTAAAACTTGACAGTAGTAATAGGTATAGTTATTTTTAGTTAAAAAGTTAGCAAGATTGATAGGATATAAGTTTCATTGTGAAAATAATTAATTTTTATTTAACTAAAAAGTATTGTTACATATTATTAATTATTGTAGTTAGTACGCTTTTTATTTTATTAATTACTGGAATATTTGATGCTTTACATCATTCTTTTTTACATAGAAAAGATTATTCAATAATACTTATGTGGGTAATTTTGAGATTACCATACGTTCTCAGTCAAATATTTCCTCTACTTATAACGATTTCATGTACATTTCTTTTAATTAACATAAAAAAAAGTTCAGAGTTAATAGTCTTATTTAGTTTAGGAATATCCTGGGGAAAAATATTAAAAATTTTATTTTTTATTTCATTTATAGCTAGTGTATTGAGTGTTATAATATTACAGCCAATAGCTAGTTATTGTTTACACATACAAAAGAAACGATCTGATGATATTCCCAAAAAAATGTCAATAAATTTAATTGAATCTCTTCCTCAGAGTAAAAATTTTATTTTAGCTAAAGATTTAGATATTAAAAAACTAGAGTTTAAAAATATTTATATTATTAATACTGATAAAGATTTAAATTTTAAGCAAAATATTATAGCTGATACAGGAATAATACAAAATAATAAATTTAAACTCTTTAATGTTATTATTTACAATACAGATATGCATAAAATAAACTATGATTATTATGAATTAGAAACAAAAATTGTTCCATATCAATTAATTTCTAGTCTTAAAAAAATAGAGGTAATGAATTTTTTTTTTATGTGGGGTAGTATAAAGTATTTAAAAACACTAGGAATTCCTTCCATAGAGTGTGAAATAGGTTTTTATAAATTATTATTTAGGCCATTGATTACAATATCAATAATTTTTGCATTGGTCTTATTTTTTAATATGGAATGGGGCAATAACTCAAATTTAGGAATTAATCTATTTATCAATATTTTTTTATATTTTATTATAGAAACAATTATTAATATTTTAAGTTATAGTGGCATGCCGGTGTTAATAGCAATATTATTGCCTCTAGCAATAATATTATTAAGCACGTATATAGTATATGATCTTAAATATAGATAAATAGGGGAAAATTTACATGTCGATAATATCTAAAATTTTTAGTATTTTTTCATCAGATATGGCAATTGATTTAGGAACTGCAAATACTTTAGTATATGTAAAGAATAAGGGTATAGTATTAAATGAGCCTTCTGTTGTAGCTCTGATTAAAGAAGCGGGAGGGTACCGTCCTTATGCTTTTGGTCATGATGCTAAAATGATGTTAGGACGCACTCCTTCAGGGATAGAGGCAAAAAGGCCGCTTAAAGATGGAGTTATAGCTGATTTTAGAGGAGCGGAAGAAATGATAAAATATTTTATCCGTTCTATACACAATAGGAGAAGTTTTGTTGGTCCAATGATACTTATTTGTGTTCCGTCTGGCTCAACTCCGGTGGAACGGAGAGCGATACAAGGCGCTGCGGAGAGCGCAGGGGCAAGGGAAGTGTTTTTAATAGAAGAACCAATGGCAGCAGCAATTGGTGCAGGTTTGCCAGTAATGGAGCCAATAGGATCAATGATAATAGATATTGGTGGAGGAACTACTGAGGTAGCGATCTTATCTCTAGGGGGGATAGTTTACGCTAAATCTATTAGAGTCGGTGGAGATAAAATGGATGAAGCAATTATTTCATATATCAGGAGAAATCATAATCTATTAATAGGAGAATCAACAGCAGAAAAAATAAAAAAACAAATAGGTACTGTGCACTGTAATGATGAAAATGATTATCAGTCTATAGGAATTAAAGGAAGGGATGTCATTAACGGTATTCCAAAAGAAATTATAATTACTGGAAAACAAATAGCAGAAAGCTTGCTTGATCCCGTAAATCAAATAATTGAAACTGTAAAAATAGCTTTAGAGTGCACTCCCCCAGAATTATCTTCTGATATTGCTGATAAAGGTATTATTTTAAGTGGAGGTGGGGCATTATTAAAAAATTTGGATTTCGTATTAAGTAATGCTACAAAATTACCAGTTACTGTAGCAGAACAAGCTCTATCTTGTGTGGTTTTAGGTATTGGAAAAGTATTAGAAAATTTTAGTCGCCTTAAGCATGTTGTATTTAAACAAGACTAAGTCTTATGATAAAGAGATACTATTTTTGGGATAGGTTTAAACATTATGTAAATATACACACTAAAAAAATTGAAATATGCTTTATTATGACTTTATTAACATCTGTTTTATTAATGCCAGGATATATAGTAGAAGAGTATAGTAATAAAGTATTCGTTGCATTTACGCCTCTCCTTGAAACTTCTGATGCAATATTTTTGCGCTTAAATAAACTCGTTGTTAAATTTTTATCTTTGGTAAATCAAGAGAAAGAAACCATTAAATTGAGGCTAGAATTAGAGAAGTATAAGAATCTCCTTTATGAGATAGAATTTTTACGCATTGAAAACAATATTTTACGTAAAGAATTGCGATTAGCTCCTAATAAAAGTAATTTTACTTATATTGCAGCTAAATTAGTTGGTTTAGTTACAACTCCATTTACGAGTAGTATAGAAATTACTGCTGGAACTAATCATGGAGTAGCCATTGGGCAACCCGTAGTTTTTAATAATCAATTTTTAGGATATATTAAATATGTAAATAAAAATTATTCTATAGTTAGACTTATCAATGATGTGTATTCTAGAATACCTGTTATTAGCAATAATTCTAGAGAAAAAGCAATTCTAGCTGGTACTAGTAGTAATTTGATAAAAATTTTACATTTAGATGACGAAAATAAAATTAAAGAAGGAGAGCTTTTATTTGCCTATCTTGATGGGGAGTATAGCTCACTAGATCTAGCAGTTGCCAAAGTTAGTACTAAAGATGAGAATGGAATTGTATACGCTGTACCAATTATTGATATAAAAAAAGTAGAATTCGTTAATATTATTAAACCTTTGAATTGAAAATGTTAAAAAATAATTTAATCACCAGTATCGTGTATAGCAAACAGGAAGATATAGTATCCGAAATATTTCAAATACACTTAGATTTCAAAGTTCAAGATTTAAGTAATGAGTTTGTAGATTATTATCTAGCAACTTGTGTGAATGATGATAAAAAATATTTTGCTATTGTTTTTAAACAAAATTTTAATATTCCTCTTAATAAGCTTAACATATTAATTAATTTATATTCTAAAAATTTAATTTGTCCCATTAAATACGAGGTAACCTGTTTATCTACCACTAAAATTCATCATATGGTTGCTATAGTAGAGCAGTATGACTATAAAAATTCTTTATCAAAAATTATTCAAGAGCATGGGGGGTTTAAAATTGAACCATTTAAACTTTTATTGGAAGATTTATTAAAAATAATAGGAATCACTACAGAGTATAAATTATGTTGTGGAAATATAAATCCTGATAATATTATTTATCATAATGGCTGTTTTGTATTACGTGAAATTTTTATTTCTCCGCCTAATTTTTATCAACAAGAAGCTTTCATCCCTCCAGAATTAATAGAGTGTATTCCATATGGAAGAATTGGAGAAGCTGCTGAAGAAGATATTTATGCTTTAGGTGTTACATTATTTTATGCGCTTTCAGGAAAAAAAATTTGGTTTGAAAATTTTGATAGTATTAAAAACTATAATATTGCTCGTTTAGAAAAAAATACGTTTAATTTATTAATGGATTATTCTAAAAAAGAATATATATTTTCTTACGATATAAAAATTTTACTAAATAATATTTTATGTCATTCTCCACATGATAGATGGAAAATTGAAAATATTATTAATTGGACAACGTATAAAAATAAACATTTAATAGATTTTAATGAAAAGGAAAAAGATAGCTTTATTCTTTTTCATAATATTGCATGCTATAACATGAAGCAATTAGCATATTGTTTTTATGATAATTGGCAATTAGCAACTCAGTTTATTCATGATAATAGAACATTAAAAAATATTTCGAAAATATTTATAAAAGATGAGGTAAAAAAAATAAAAGATGAAAAAAATATTTTTTCTACCTTTGCTGATTTATTAGGAAATACACGAGAAATAGACTTAAATAGACGATTATCTAAAATTTTATCAAAAATGGATCCTGATGGGCCTATTCGTTTAGAAAATTTTGCAATTTCTTTGTTTTCTATACCAGAATTAGCCTTTTATTCTAATCAAAAAGATAAAAATTTTTGGATTCCAAATTTTTATAAAATTATTGAAAATAAATTTGAAGGTTTATATTGTAATAATGATGTAAACTCAGATTATTTTAATCAAATAGAAATAGTAAAAAATTGGTTATATATCAATAATAACCATTGGATAATAAAACTATGCTATTTTTTTAACCCTACTATTCAATGCTTAAGTCCTTTAGTAATTAATGAATATATTATTACAGTGCCGCAATTAATTTGTTTTTTAGAAACAATTGCAGATAAATCTCCTGAAAAATTACTCATAGATACACATATTTTATTATTTATTGAAGTAAGGTTATCTATTCGAAATTATTTATTTTATGCAGAAAAAGAAAATATTTTAGCTTCTGAAGAAGTATTAATTTTATTTATATTAATATCAGTTCAAAATACATATCCTGATATTAATATAGAAAATTTAAATACGTGGATAGTTAATAAAATTATTATTTTATTACAAAAATATTTACATAATGTACCACTAAAAAAAATATTAGAAGAACAAATATTATCTGCTTCAAAGCAGAATAATTTATCAGAAATTTTTAATATAGTATCAAACAAAACATTATTTAAAAATGATTTAAATGCATATAAGAATGCATGTAAAGATGTAGAATATTTAGATGCTAAAATCTTAAAATTATCAAATAAGAATCAAAATATGTCCAAGGGATTATTTATAGGGCAAACTTTTACTGTTTTAGTTTCATACTTGCTATGTCTTTTAGTAATTATAACATTATTGATATAAAATATTAAATAAATATGACAATTTTAACTCCTACTGAAGAAAAAAATTTTGCTTATACGATTCTGACAATAAAAATTGTTTCTTTATTTTGTGGAATTGTAATGTTGATCTTATCAAAATATGCTTTTATATTTTTTATGTTAGCTATGATTCCTACAATTATTTCTTTATTTTTTGATCGCAGTAAAGGTAAATATATTTCTACTATAATTTGTATTTTCAATTTAATTAGTTTGATGCCATTTTTACGAGATGTTTGGCAAAGTAGTGATATTAGTTTAACTTCTAGAGAAATGATTGCAACTTCTACAGTATGGATAACTATTTATGGAGCTGTAGTTATAGGACAAATGATTTATTTGGTATTTCCTTGGGTATTTTGTTATATTTACATAATAAAGTGTCAATTTCTAACACAAAAATTAATCAAACAAAAAGAAAATATATGTATAGAATGGGATATTGTTTCTCATGATTTTGAAAAAAATATATTTCTATGAAAAATATAGAAAATGTTAAAACTTAATATATGCTAATGTTTATATGGATTATATGGATTGTACTAAAAATTTTATTATAGCGCTAGATGGCCCTGCTGCTGCAGGGAAAGGAACTTTAGCAAAGACATTAGCACTTCAATTAAAGTTGTATTATTGTCAGACTGGATTATTTTTTAGAAAAATAGCATATGAAGTAATAAAAAACAACATTCCTCTGGATGAAATAAAAAGTATAGTTGATGTTGCTAAATTTATAAATTATGAAATTCAGGATAAAGATGCCTTACATGAAGAGATAGTAGGAAAGGTTGCTTTTACTATAGCTTCTTTATCAGAAGTACGAGATATTTTTTATACTTTATATAAGCATATAATTCAAAATCATAAACGAATAATTTTAGAAGGAAGAGATATTGCAACTGTTTTGGCCCCAGAAGCACATTTAAAAATTTATCTTACAGCAGATGTTAATATTAGAGCAAATCGTAGATTTAAACAATTGCTTCAATTGGGTAAACATTGTACAATAGAAGATATTTTAAATAATTTAATATTAAGAGATACTAAAGATTCTTTGAGAGATTTAGGGCCATTAAAAATTTCAAAAGATGCATTAGTAATTGATACTACTAATTTTGAAGACGAAAACAAAGTATTTGAGTTTGTAAAAAAGTATATTGAACAGCATTTTTAATGCTATTTTTAAAAAATTGCAATTAACAATAAGGTTTATTTAATTATGAAAATAAAAAAAAGATTTGTTCCACATGTTATTCCTTCTGAAGATGAAGAATGTATTTTATCGAATTTGGTAAATCAAAGTGATAAGAATGCCATTATTCAGGAAGGATCTATTGTTAGCGGTAACGTTATTGCAGTTAAAGATGATGTCGTTATTGTTGATTGTAAGCTAAAAAATGAAGGAAGAATACCAATTTCTGAATTTACTATAGATAAAGTTTCCACTATTCCTGAAGTAGGTGATATCGTAGATGTATATATTCAAAAAATAGAAAATAAATACGGAAAAACCGTCTTAAGTAGAGCTAAAGCTATTCAAAAAAAGATTTGGCAAGATCTTAAAAAATCATATAATAGTCAAGAATTAGTTTATGGTAAAATTTATAGTAAAGTTAAAGAGGGATTAGTTGTAAATTTATTTGGAATTAATGCTTTCTTACCAGGAAGCCATATAGATGTAAAACCTATTAATGATAAAGATGTTGATTTGCTTATGGGGATAGAGCAACCTTTTCTAATTCTCAAAATGGATGAAAAATTAGATAATGTTATAGTTTCTCGACGCGCAGTATTAGAAGCATCAAATGTTGAAAATAAGGAAGCTACATTAGCCAAAATTCAAAAAGGTATGATATTAGAAGGGGTTGTCAAAAATATAACATCTTATGGAGCTTTTGTTAATTTAGGAAATATCGATGGGTTGGTATACATTACTGACATATCTTGGGCTAGGATTAATCATCCTTCTGAAGTGTTAGTTGTTGGTCAGCAGATAAAAGTAATGGTTATAAAGGTAGAAAACAAAAGGATATCTTTAGGAATTAAACAAATTGAAAATTCTATATGGAAAGCAATAGTAGAAGAGTTTCCAGTTGAACATATTGGAGTTGGAAAAATTACTAATATTACAGATACTGGAGCTTTTATTGAATTAAGAGATGGTATAGAAGGGTGGGTATATTCCGGAGAAGTAAGTTGGATTAAGTCACAACAAATACCTAAAAAGGTTTTAACTATTGGTCAAGAAATTCAATATAAAGTAATAGATGTAGATAATCAAAAATACCGTATCACCTTAAGCATTAAACAGTGTCAAGAGAATCCTTGGCGTAGTTTTTTGGAAAAAAATCCAATTGGTAGTATAATCAAATCTACTATTAGAAATATTACAGATTTTGGATTATTTGTTATGGTAGCAGATAAAATTGACGGGTTGATACATGTATCTGATCTTTCTTGGGAAAATAATGGCGCTGAATTGTTAAATTCCTATAATAAGGGAGATTTAATAGAGTGTAAAGTAATGTCTGTAGATCTAGAGAAAGAAAAAATTAGTCTAAGCGTTAAGCACTTAACAGAAAATCAATATGAAGCGTTATGGGTAAAGTATACTAAAGGCAGTATATTTACGGGAATAGTAACCAAAGTACATGAGGAAGGGATTGAAGTAAAAATAAATGATGAAATTTATGGAGTAGTTAAAAAAAATGATATAGCTATTGATAAAACAGATCAAAAATCTGATCGCTTTTCTATAGGAGAAAAAATGGATATTAAAGTTATAGGTGTTAATAAACAGGAACGTAGGCTATTATTATCCATAAAACAATTAGAAGAGGAAGAAAGAGAAAAAATTATTAAAGAATATGGTTCTGCTGATAGCGGAGCTTCGTTAGGTGATATTTTAGGTAATAAATTAGATATTAGTAAAAAAAGTGTTTAAATGGAATTTATTGATTCGATTAAAAAAATAGCTGTAAAAAATGAAAAATCTAATTTAATAAATACGAAATTCACTTAAAAAAACTAGAATATTTAAGATTAGAGTTATTGAACAGGTTTATAGGTATTATGACAAGAAAGATGTTAACGAAAGAGCAAAGAGAAACATTAATACAGCAACATTGCAAGGAAAGTGATGGGCGAGTAAGAGATCGTATTAAGGCAGTAATAATGCGTTCTGATGGGTATAGCTATGCAGAAATTGCGAAGGTGTAGGACCACACATACTAGATTATCAAAGCTGCAATAAGCTAGAAACAGCCAATGGAGGCAGTGAAAGTAAGCTAACTGCAAAACAACAGCATGAGTTAACTAGTCATTTTGAGCAGCATAACTATACGTTGCTGAAGAATAGGTTGAGTCCCAAAGAAGCTATATAATTTCATGGACAGTGTTCAGCTGCAATATCAAACAAGGGCTAGATGTGGCTGGATATGAAAAAATAAAAACAAAACTTTGCCAACTTTTAGTAGATGGAAGAGAAAACATGTTATTGGAGCTCTAAATTTTGCAGATTTATAACCCATAACCCTAAAGTTAATAGTGATTATATTATCAATTTCTTACAAAGGCTAGAACAAGAACCAGTAGAAAAAATATATCTGATTTGTGATAAAGCTAGCTACAATGAATCTAAAAAAGTTAAGGAGTTCATCGCTAAATTTAAGATAGAATTGGTATTTTTACTTCCATATAGCCTCAATTAAAATCTAATTGAACGATTATGAAAATAAATGCACAGAATTGTCACTAATAACAAATTTTATCACAATTTTGGAGAATTTTCATCCGCCATTGACAAATTTATCACATCACCACAAATATAGAATACGATCTTTGATTAATGACAATTTTCAAACCATTACCTTTGATCATTTTATCAATTCTTCAGGTTAAGTGAGGATATATCCTTATCTTAAAATCCAGAACTGGGCCAAAATCAACTAAATTTTAAACCTTAACTATTTTAACTTTTTTACGTGCTGGAATATAGATTTTATCATACATATTTTCTGGATAGTGAATTTTTTCCATAATCCCAAAATATTCTTCTCCTTGATTAACTAGACTAACTATTGTCCAACCATTATTGATTTCTTTTTGAACTTTTGATAATTCTTCTTCTTTTTCAGAAAAAGTTATTAATTTACGTGGAAATTGCTGTACATTCATATATAAAAAAATATTAATATTAATAACGTATCAATCTAAAGGTTAAAAATTTATTTTATAGTTAATTTACTTAAAAAGTATTAATTTTTTATAAAATATACTTCGTATAATAAAAACACAATAAATGTTTATAGAAGATTTGTGTAATAAATACAACAAATTACAGAATTTTAATATTATTTATTTGATCTGAACACATATTTCATTAGTTAAGTAATTTTTGGATTATCTGATTTGTGATAATGCTAGCTACAATAAATCTAAAAAAGTTAAGGAGTTTATCGCTAAATCTAAGATAGAATTGGTATGATTAATGACAATTTTCAAACCATTATTTTTGATCATTTTATCAATTCTTCAGGTTAAGTGAGGATATATAAATACTTAATGTATTTGTGTAATTATTGCTACTGCAATAGCTAAAGTATGTGTATCACTAATAGAAATAGAACATTCATTTAATGGAACATTTTTAAGAATTACCTGAGGCTGCCCTAGATGATTATTAAGGATTTGTATATCTTTAAGTGAAATTATTCCCATACCATACCCAAAAGCTTTTACTATGGCTTCTTTAGCTGCGAATCTTTTAGCTAAATAACTTATTTTTTTCAATGAATGTTGCAATTTAAAATAAATAAGCTTTTCATCTTGCCCTAAAATTTTATCAACAAATACTTGACTATAAAGATTAAATAATCTTTCTATACGGTGTATATCTACTATATCAATTCCAATTCCCTTTAGGTTCATATGATAATATCATGAATATTAATTTGAATATTTTCCTTTCCTTGCCAGCAATTTAGGTCTATTTGTCCCAAAACAGCCATTTGATGTGACCTGCTAGAAAGCAATGTGTTACCTATAGCATTATTAAAGCTATTAAAAGCAATAGCTTTAATAGCAGTAGTTCCATATCCTTTGTTAGAAGTTGCTAATAAGCAATTTATGTGTTTATTGTTAATAACTTTAGCTTTCAAAACATACAGATCATTTATTTTTATTATAGGAATAGGGTTACCTATTCCAAAAGGAGATATTTTAATAATATTTTCCCATAATGATAAATTAACTCCCATACCATCTACTTCAATGTCGTAAAATTTAACATTTCTTGATATTAATTGCTCTAAATCTTTCTCAAGATAAGTAGTTAAAAAAGAAATAAAGGCATCAATTTGTAGCTTATTGATTGTAAAACCAGCTGCCATGGCATGTCCGCCTCCATTTAATAAAATACCTTGTGTTTTAGCAATAATTATTTTATTACCAATGTCGATACCAGCCACAGAACGACATGAAGCTTTCCCAATTTCTCCATCCCAACTTATTACAATAGTGAGTTTATTATGTATTTCTTTTAATTTTCCAGCTATTATTCCAATGATTCCTGAATGCCAATTATTTCCAGATACTAAAATATAATTATTATTACTTTGTTTTAATGCTTTCTGAAAAGCGTCTTGATATGCTTCATCTTCAATTTGTTTTCGTTTTTGATTATATTTATCTAAAATTTCAGCCAACTGCATAGCTTCATAGCTACAAGTAGTAGATAGTAATTTACTGCTAATTTCTGATTTTCCTATTCTGCCAGCAGCATTAATTTTAGGTCCTAAAACAAATCCTAAGTGGTAAGTATTTATTTCGCTATTAATAACAGAAATATCACATAAAGCTTTTAAACCAAGATTACGTCGATAATTTAATACTTTTAACCCTTGCGTAACAAAGGCTCTATTAAGCCCTATTAATGGAACGGAATCACAAACGGTACCTAATGCTACCAAATCAAGATAATTTAATAAATTAATTTGATCGCTAATTGTGGAAAAATTAGTTTTTTTTAATGATGAGAGTAAAGCTACACAAAATAAAAATACTACTCCTACTGCTGCTAAATTTTTGTAATCAGATTCTTGATCTAGTCTATTAGGATTTATTATAGCTAAAGATTTAGGTAATGCTGCATTTGCTATGTGATGATCGATTATAATAACATCCAACCCTATATTATGCGCTACAGATAGAGCTTCATACGATGTAGTTCCGCAATCTGCACTAACAACTAAATCGATATTTATTGATTTGAGATATTTCATGGCCTCTATGTTTGGGCCATACCCTTCTTTTAAACGATCTGGAACATAAATTACTATTTCATTATTAAAATGAGATAATACTATTTTTAATAGGGCAGCAGAAGTCGCTCCATCAACATCATAATCAGCAAAAATACAAATTTTTTCCTTTTTTATAATAGCAGTGATAACTCGCTCAACTGCTAGTTTCATATCATTTAAGTGAAATGGATCTGATAAATAATCTTTAATTTTTGAATTCAAAAAATTTGGGATTCCTTCTAAATTGATATTTCTTTGAGCTAGCAACTTAGCTATAACATCATTATTAGTATATTTTTGTAATATAGTTATGAAGTCTCTTTCACAATATTCATTTATTTTCCATATGTAATTTAATACAGACTTTTTCATAGTTTATATAATTCTTTATCGGATTAAATCTTTTATACGGATAGTTTTATGACGTTCAGCATTAATAATGTTTTGAATGGTTTTACTGGTATCTTCTAAAACTTGATTTATTACTACATAGTCATATGTATGTGCATAACTAATTTCCTGCTTATAAGTATGTAACCGCTTTTCTATTTCTTCAGTTAGATGTTCTCTATATTGTAATCTTTTTTTTAATTCATTAAAAGAAGGTGGAAAAATAAAAATAGTAACAACATTTTTTGGTTTGTATTCTTGTAAAATTTTTACCCCATGATAAGTGAGGTTCATAATAATGTCTTTTTCCATGCTTAATTGTTTTTCTAATATTTCTTTATTTATTCCATACATATTCCCAAACATATTGGTATGTTCTATTAATTGATGATTCAAAATCAATTTTGAAAATTGCTCTGTATCAACAAAAAAATAATCTTTTCCATGGACTTCGTTATCTCTAGGTTTTCTAGTAGTAAGCGATATTGATAATTCAATATTTGAATCTTGCAAAAGGATATTTTTTGTTAAAGTTGATTTACCACATCCAGATGGTGCAGATAATATAAATATTATATTTTCTCTCTTCATTTATATAACAACAATAAATATTTTTAATTGATTTGCTAATTCAATGATTTCTAATTTATTTAAGACTAGCACTTTTTCTGCACCTACGCATAATCCTCTAAATTTATACGTATGTAATAATTTGATAGTTTCTAGACCTACAGTTGGGAGGTCAAATTCTAAATCTTGAGTAGGATTTATTGTTTTAACTAAAATACCACTATTATTATTTTTTAATATTGAGCATCGTTTTATTAGCTCATTCGTTCCCTCTGCCCCCTCTAAACCTAATATTGTTCCATTATTTATAACAATAGATTGTCCTATATCGTATTTACCAACTTCTTTAATAACAGAATAAGCAAATTTAATATCTTTTAATTCTCCTTCACTAGGTACAATTTTAGTAAAAGCCTCTTCATTCTTTGGTAAAGTCAATTGCTCCTTGAACAAAGTTAGGATAGAAAGAATATTAAAGCCTTTAGTACGTAAGTATTGACCTACAGCATGTAACATAGAATTATTCCCTTTATTTCTTAATGTCAATAGAGATTGAAATAATTCTTGTCCTTCTGCGTCTACTAGCTCAGTAGATAAATCTGGTTTAGTTATATTTCCCGCAAATAAAAGATTAGAAATATTATTTGAATGTAAATAATTTATAAATTTACCTACTTCGCCTAAAGATATTTTAAATACAGTAAAGTTTTTATATAAATTTTCATTAATTTGTTGATTTTTTAATATTATTACATTAATTTTTTTAAAAATTGTTTGTAATAAATCTAATAATATTAATGGTAAACTTCCTCTACCAACGATAATACAAACTTTTTCCATAATTTATTTAATTAAATATATATAAATTATATTTATTAAATATTTTTGACAAATAAAATAGATATTTTATAGTCTATTATAAGACTAATTATTTATGAATAAATCTATCACTATGTTAGTTTCTGTTGTTGGGATAGGATATGTAGGTCTTACTGTAGCTGCATCTTTTAGTAAATACTATAAAGTATTGTGTTTAGACCGGGATATTAGTAAAATCGATCAGTTAAATAAAGGATATATTCCAATTTTTGAACCGGGGTTAATGGAACTTATTACACAAGCTAAATTAGAAAATAATATTACCTTTACTACAGAGTATAGTAATAAATTAGCATCAGTAGATGTATTATTTATTACAGTTGGAACGCCGACATTAAGTTCTGGAGAAAGTGATTTATCTCAAATTTATAATGTCTTACAAGAAATTTTACCTTTCTTATCGAAGAAAACCTTAATTGTAATTAAATCTACAGTACCCCCTGGTACTAATAAAAAATTGTTAATTTATATAAAAAAACTTGGATTTCAAAACGATATTGCTAGTAATCCAGAATTTTTAAAACAAGGAACGGCTTTATTAAATTTTCTTAATCCAGATCGTATTGTCTTTGGAGCTAATAATGATTTAAGTAAAAAAATTTTAATGCAATTATATGAACCATGGATCAAAAAAAACAATATTCCGATTATCGCAACAGATCCTATAACATCAGAATTAACTAAACAAGCTTCTAATGCTTTCTTAGCAACTAAACTATCATTTATAAATGAAATATCTGATATGTGTGCTGGTGTTGGAGCTAATATTCAAGATCTAATTTGCGCTATAGGATCAGATAAAAGAATAGGAGATGCTTTTTTTCAACCGGGGCCTGGTTTTGGGGGATCTTGTTTGCCAAAAGATACGTTATCGTTATTAAATTTTATGAAATCGATGAAAATCGATAGTGTCATTATAGAATCAGTTCTCGCATTCAATAATAACAGGAAAAATATCCTAGTTAAAAAAATTATCAATATCTTAGGAAAAAGTATAAAAAATAAAACATTAGGTATTCTTGGTATTAGTTTTAAAGCTGGAACAGATGATGTTCGTGATAGTCCAGCTATAAATATTATAAATATGTTGCAAAAATCAGGAGCAAATATACAAATTTATGATCCTTATGCAACAAAAAATGGAAAAGAAATTTTAAAAAATGTAGCATTTGTAGCATTACCAGAAGATACTTCTATATCCGCAGACGCAATCTTAGTTCTTACGGAATGGCATTTATTTAGAAATTTAAATTTTATATCCATATATAAAAATATGAAATCTCCAATTATTATTGATTTACGAAATCTTTTACTAGATCTAAGCTTAGAAAGCTTGGGATTCCAGTACTATCATATTGGAAGTATATAAAAATTATTTCTCAAGATTTAATACTGATAAGTGAAATTAAAGGCTTGATACTTGTTACGATAGTAGCAATTTCTTGGGAAGTAATTTTGTTTTTTCCTTCAATAAAAATCAACAAAGGTCTAATAATTTCTAGTTGATTATTAACTTTAGTAATAAAAATTTTTATTTTGGATGATAAACAAGAAGTATTAATAATAATTTCATTTTTTGATAAATTATCATTTATTTCTGAATAATTTTTATTAACATATTCTTGAATTATAGTTTTTAAATGTGAATTTTTATAACTAATTTTATTTATTGTTAACTTATTAGAAGGATTATACACTACAATTTCTTCAAATTGATAATATTCTTTTAGTAGATCAAGTATCTCTTCTAACGTATCTTGTATAGAATGATCTGTGATTATTGATAATAATTTATTAATTAATTTGCGTTCTAAATATAAATTAATTATTTTTAAATTTTGATGATTAAAATGTGAAAAATAATGGAGTAGCGTTTTGATTCCGTAGATAATTAAGACTAGAATTACAACGCATACTAAAAAGTACTCAATCATAGCATATATTAATTTTTAAACCATAAGTCAACTTATTGATAATAATGTACTCTTAAGTTTAATGCAAATAGAAAATACTAAAATTATCTGCATATGGCACTGTTAACAAAATAAGATATTTTGTATATAATGAGCATATGTTAGACAAATAAGATGCTACAATGTATGAATATAAGGATGTATTCCCTAGATAAAAATACATTTCAAAAGTATATATAGCATATCACTAAATGCTGAGACTTTAAATACAGAAAACTACAGCTTCAAAAAAGTTAGTAAATAGGCATGCTATTTTTCTTATATTATGCTTAATTCTAAACCAATGATGCCCAATTGAATTTAAATCAGGCGAGTAGGTAGGTAAAAATAGGATATGCCACACTACAAATTCGATCAAGCTGCCTATTTTAGGGGGCTAACGTTGTCCATAACAACGATTTGACCAGGTTTTAAATGAGGAATCGAAATTTGTTCAATATAAGCTTCAAATATACTGCTCTATTGCTTTTGTCGGCTTGGGCGTTTTAAAGGCATTTAATTTGTGCTATACTTAATCTCCTCCATGACAATGTTTATATTTTTTACCAGATTTGCAAGGGCAAAGAGCATTACGTCCAACTTTTCCCCAAGTAGATGGATTTTCTGGTATTTGATGTTCTTTTTTTACGTAAGATTTTGAAGGTTTTAATGTGGTTTCTATACTGAATCCAGCATTATATTTAGCAAATGCAGGATCTTGTCTTCCTTCACGTAGGTTTCGCAATTTTTTTCCTTTTAAAGAAACCATATCTGCATTTATTTGTTCTAAATCAATGTGCAAATGGCTTATTCTTTGAATCGTCAAAAAACTTAAGTTATGTATCATTGTTTTAAATAAATTAAATGCTTCTCTTTTATATTCATTAAGGGGATCTTTTTGTCCATATGCTCTTAGTGAAATTCCTTGACGTAAATAATCTAGAGAGTGTAAGTGCTCTTTCCATACTTGGTCTAGGGTGGATAATAAAATATATCTCTCAGCTTCTTGTAAAATTTTAAAACTAAATTGTTGTTCTTTATAAGAATAAAAGTCTTTAGCAAAAGTAAACAATTTATTTTTTATTTCTTCTTCATCATCTCCATCAGTTATTAAGTCTTCTACTATAATATTCAACGCGAAAACATTATATACTTCTTTTATTAAACCATTTACATTCCAATTCTCTCGAAAAGAGCCTGCAGAAATAAATTGAGATACAACAAAATCTGTAATTTCATTTAGCATACGTAAGATTACTTCTTTTAAGTCCTGAGTAGAAATAATATCATTACGTTGTTGATAAATTACCCTCCTTTGATCATTCATCACATCGTCAAATTTTAATAAATTTTTACGTATATCATAATTATGCGCTTCAACTTTTTGTTGAGCTTTAGCAATGGCACGATTAATCATAGGATGAAAAATTGCTTCTCCGTTTTTTAATCCTAATTTACGTAACATATTTGCAATTCTATCTGATGCAAAAATGCGCATTAAATCATCTTCTAAAGACAAGAAGAATTTTGTAGCCCCTGGATCTCCTTGTCTTCCTGATCTTCCACGCAATTGATTATCAATTCTTCTGCTTTCGTGTCTTTCTGTTCCTATTACAAATAACCCTCCTGCTTGAATTACTTTATTTTTTTCTTCCTCAACTTGAGAAATAATTTTTTTAACTTCATTTTGATAATTTTCCGGTGTAAAATCAGACACCCGTAAATCTTTTATCATCATTTCTGAGTTACCGCCAAGCATTATGTCAGTACCACGTCCAGCCATATTAGTAGCAATTGTTACACTTTTATATCTACCTGCTTGAGCTATAATATTAGCTTCTTGTTCATGATGTTTAGCATTTAAAACGTTATGAACAATATTATGTTTATAAAATAATTTAGAAATTTCTTCTGATTTTTCAATACTTACAGTTCCTACAAGTACAGGTTGACCAGTATTATTACATTCCTTTACTAATTTAAGTATAGCATCGTATTTATCATTTACGATGCCATAAACTTCATCATCATGATCAATACGTTGAATAACTTTATGTGGTGGAACACTTACTACTGATAAATTATAGATATCTCTGAACTCATTAGCTTCTGTTGCTGCGGTACCAGTCATTCCAGCAAGTTTAGGATACATTCTAAAATAATTTTGGAATGTAATTGAAGCTAAAGTTTGATTCTCGTTTTGAATAGGTAAATTTTCTTTTGCTTCTAAAGCTTGATGTAACCCATCAGAATATCTTCTTCCAGACATCATACGACCAGTAAATTCATCCACAATTACAATTTGATTATCTTTCACTATATAATCTACATCTTTGTTAAACATTATATTTGCTTTTAATGCTTGATTGACATATGGAACTAAATGCATATTTTGAAAATCGTATAAACTTTCCCCTAATTTCATGGCATTAATATGGATTAATAATTTTTCTAATTTATCAATACCTGATTCGTTTAAATTAATTGTTTTAAATTTTTCATCTTTTTCATAATCGGACTTATCTATTTTTTTTATTATCTCATTAATAACTAAATATAATTCAGAATTATCATCAACTGCTCCAGAAATGATTAAAGGGGTTCTAGCTTCATCAATTAATATTGAATCCACTTCATCTATAATTGCATAATAAAATGGACGTTGTACTTTAGATTCTAGTGTAAATTTCATATTATCTTTGAGATAATCAAAGCCTAATTCATTATTAGTTGCATAAGTAATATCTGCTAAATAAGAATTTTGTCGATCTTTATCTGAAATATTGTTAGTAACGCATCCTACGCTTAAACCTAAAAAATTATAAATTTTTCCCATCCATTCAGCATCACGTTTAGCTAAATAATCGTTAACAGTAACTATATGTACTCCTTTCCCAAGTAGGGCGTTTGTATATGCTGGTAAAGTTGAAACTAAGGTTTTACCTTCTCCAGTGCCCATTTCAGTAATCATTCCTCGATGTAAAATTAATCCTCCGATTAATTGTTCATCAAAATGACGTTGATTTAATGTCCTCTTGGCAGCTTCCCTTACTAAAGCAAATGCTCTATGTAATACATGGTCTAAATTAGCACCGTTGGATAGTTTCTGTTTCAATTCTTGTGTTTCTAGTTGCAATTGAGTAGCATCTAGTAATTGTATTTCTTCTTCTAAATTATTGATAATATTAATTTCATATCGCATTTTTTTTATTAAACGATAATTTTTTGAAAAAAATAATTTCTTAAACCAAGATAACATTTATCATTTCCTTTTTATATAATATTCAAATAGATGCTTGCTTTTGCTTATTCAATAAATAATATTAATTCTTGCTTGACCTATTATTCAAGTGGTTTATTCTATAAAAAAAGTTATTAAAAAAAAGAGTTATATTCATGAAGAAAAAAATAATAATATTATTATGTACTGCTATATTACCATACTATTCTATGGCAGAAGAAAAATCTACAGGAGATCGAATACTTGCTACTTATAAAGGTGGAGAAGTTAAAGAATCTCAAGTGATCAATGCTATTAATACTTCTTTTCAGGGGCAATCTCCTCTAAAAGATAAAAAATTTTCTGACTTAGATAAACAAATTCAACAAGATCTAATTAAGAGTTATGTAAGCAAAGCATTGATAGAGCAAGCTGCTGCAAATAGTGATGT
This sequence comes from Rickettsiaceae bacterium, assembly GCA_963676335.1. GTDB lineage: Bacteria > Pseudomonadota > Alphaproteobacteria > Rickettsiales > Rickettsiaceae. The sequence continues at coordinate 124,118 of OY781057.1, read as the reverse complement.
GGAAAATCAAAAGAATTTCAAGATAAATTAGCTGAAACCAAAAAACAAATGGTTGTTCAGGAGTATTTAAGTCAATATTTTAAAAAAAATATTACAGAAGCATTGCTTGATGAGGAGTATCAAAAAATAGTGCAAAGTTTAAAAGGAAAAAAAGAAATTAAAGTTTGGCATATTTTAGTTAATTCAGAAGAAGAGGCAAAAAAAATAAAAAATCAATTAGATTCAGGAAAAGTTAACTTTGATAACTTAGCAAAGAAGAATTCAATTGATGATACAAGTAAAAATTCAGGAGGATTGATAGGGTATGTTAGAGAAGGTGCTACAGTTCCTGAATTTGAAAAAGCTGTATTTAGTACTCCATCAGGAAAAATTTCTGCTCCTGTGAAAACCCAATTCGGATGGCATATTATAAAGATAGGAGAAAAAAGAGATATACCGATCCCATCAAAAGAACAAGCTAAAATGGATATGTCTAGAAGAGTACAACAAGAGTTAGTAAATAAACTAGTTACTGATCTAAATCAAAAATCAGATGTAAAAATTTTAGTTAATTAAATTTTGATTTTCTAAATTAGATTTGGAATATATCTAAATCTAATTTAGGAAAGACTTATAATTTTTTAATTAGGTATACTTTTTTTAAGTGCTATAATATAGATTTCTCTGGACTTTTTTCTACTAGCTTCTGGTTTAAAGTAAAGGACTTTTTGAAAATATAATTTTAAATTTTTAATAAAACTCATTTCCTCTCTTCCTTTAATTAATTTTATTACTAAATTACCGCCTTGTAGTAAAAATCTTTTAGAAAATTCGAAAGCTGAATAACAGAGATTAATATTACGCAAATGGTCAGTATCTCCATCTCCAATAGAATTACTTGACATGTCGCTTAATATAGCATGAGCTAAATTTTTATCTAAAATATCAGATACGCTTAAATAGGTGTTTTCATTTGTAATATCTGCTTGTATTGATATGACTCTTGGGATTGGTTTAATAGGTAATAAATCAATAGCAATAATAGTGCTTTTAGCGTTAGTAAATGATGATACAACCTGACTCCAACTACCTGGAGAGGCGCCTAAATCGATTATAGTGTCCTCTGAACGAAATAATTTAAATTTAGTATTAATTTCTATCAACTTATATGCAGCTCGACTGTAATAACCTTCTTCTTTAGATTTTAATACATATGGGTCTTTAAGTTGCCTTTGAAGCCATATTTTTGAAGAAGGCTTATGATTTTTTTTCATAAAATTTTTATATATTTAGATTTATTTTATCTAAAAAAGAATTGATAAAATTAACTTCATGTTCAGGTAGTAACATATTAGCAAGATTAGTAAATTCATTAATAACTACTTTATAAGGAATATCTTCATATTGTAATTCAGAAATACCAACTCTTACTATAGCAACAACGATAAGAGATAAGTCATCAAATTTAAAATCTGGGGATAGATTAGATTGAATGATCTGATCCACAGTAATCAAATTATTAAAAGTACTAGTTAGTAATTTATTAAAATAGAAAGTATTTAGTTTTGTTATAATAGGAACTTGAATATTAAAATCTTTTTTTACTTGTTCGGAATTTTTATAGTAATTAATAATTTTAGAAATAATTACAGCCTTATTAGAGTTTGTCATAGCATACTGATATAATCCTTGCACTGCTGCTAATCTGGCTAATGTTCTAGTATTTATATATTCCATATGGATTTGTTTACTTTATTTGTATATTATTGTATTAATTAAAAAAAAATAAAAAAGAAATATATGGCAACAAAAAAAGCTGGTGGAAGTTCTAGTAATGGAAGAGATTCCGCAGGAAGACGTCTTGGAGTAAAAATTTCAGATGGGCAAAAAGTTTTTATTGGTAATATCATTGTAAGGCAACGTGGTACAAAAATAATACCACATAAAAATGTTGGACTAGGTAAAGATCATACAATTTTTGCAATGAAAGATGGAAAAGTAAAATTTATGAAAACCAAGAATAGTAGAGTAGTGGTTTCTGTTGTTCAATAAATTGGAACATATTAAAGATACTAGGAAGTAAAAAAACGAAACGAGTAATAAAATTTAAGTTGCAAAAATTCTAGCTCTAAAAAATATTATATGAAAAAATATTTATGTAACTATTTGTTGAAAATTGAAGAGCTTATGCTACTATAAGTATAAGACTTTTATAAATTCAAAAAGGTAGTTTAATATGTCAAAAATAGCTGCTGGAAGTAGTGCGTCACAAAAGAATGAGCAACAACAGACAGTAATAAATAATGTTATAGATCATTTATTTAATTTAAAGTTTAAGGAAGCGTTTAATGTATTATTAAATGATATTGTTGCTCCATATATTCAGCATACTCCGGATAAATTGGAAAAGAAATGTTTAGAAGTTTTTAAAGGTGGGGTAGAGAGAGTATTGGGGGAAAACCTTGTATCAAATCACTTAGTTGAAGTATTATATAAAAAGATAGATGTATTAAAAGAGGCTGTGCAGAGTAAATTTATAGGCGTCCTTAAGGGGTTATTTGAAGGAATTTGTAAACTTATAACAGGAAAAAAAACTATATCTGACTCTTTACAAGATTTGAAAGCTGGAATAAAGGAGTTATTCGATCTTTCTAAAGAAAAAATAACTTCGATTGAAAAGGGGGCAAATCATTTGTCGACTACTCAAGATAAAAAACTCCAGTCTACGGCGCCTGAAACAGGGCCTTTCGCTAAAAAAGAAAAGGATATCAAGTCTTTTGTTAAACAAGAAGAAAATAGATTGGTGTCTTCAAGTATACTATCAAAGTGACCGTAATTATAGATTAATTGCTTTATTTTTTATATATATATATACTTAATATAGTTAAGTTTTAAAAATTATTTAAATAATGGCTCAAGGTAAAAAATTACCGTTAATGCCAAAAGCTACAGCAGTTTGGTTAGTAGATAACACTAGTTTAACTTTTAAACAAATTGCTGATTTTTGTGGTATGCATGAATTAGAGGTAAAGGCTATTGCCGATGGGCAAACAGAGAAAGGTATAGTTGGGATTGATCCAATAATTAATGGATATTTAACTAGAGAAGAAATTTTACGTTGTGCGCAAGATTCGGAAGCAATATTAGAGCTAAAATCTGATTATAAGACGTTAGAAGATTTTGTTATAAAACATAAAGGACGTAAATATATTCCATTAATGAATAGAAGAGATAAGCCAGATGCTATATTTTGGATTTTAAAAAATTATCCATCTGTTGAAGATAGTCAGATTGTAAAATTAATTGGGACAACGAAATCTATTGTTAGTGCCATTCGTGATCGTACACACTGGAATAGTACTAACATTCGTCCGAGGGATCCTGTATTATTAGGCTTATGTACTCAAATTGAGTTAGATGAATTAATAACAAAGTTAAAGATTTTACAACAAAATAACAATCAAACATGAAACAAAAAATTTTCTGGATTGAAAAACAAAGTGATGCAAGTAGTTTAGCACCTACGACAATAGGTATTCCTATACCTAGAGATAATGAAGTTTTAATTAAACATAGTGCTATAGGTATTAATTTTATGGACTACGAATATTGTCGTGGAACTATTAATTTGCCTAAAGTTCCCATGATTCCTGGCATTGAAGCAGTAGGGACAATAGAAAAGCTAGGAAAGGATGTTACTAAATTTCGCTTAGAGCAAAGAGTTGCATATGGAACTGCAATAGGAGGAGCGTATACACAATATCGCACTATTGAACATGAGTATTTAATTCCAGTACCTGATGAAATTAGTGATGAAGCAGTAGTAACTAATTTAACAAAAGGCATGACAGCTCATTATTTATTAAGACGTACTTTTTTTGTGCGTCCTAATATGTATGTGTTAATTCATGGTGCTGCAAGTGGAGTAGGGCAGCTAATGATACGGCTACTTGCTCATTATAAAGCTAATGTAATTGGTACTGTGGGGAGTGATTCAAAAATTAATAATGTTAAAGGATGTATAAAAGTACTAAATTATAATAGAGATTTCGAAAAAGATATATGGAGTTTGACTAATGGACAAGGAGTAAATGTTGTCTATGATGGTATAGGAACTAATTTATTACAACGCTCGATAGGGTGCATGAATAATTTTGGATTGTTAGTAAATTTTGGACGAGCATTGGGTCCAATGAATCCTTTTGATTTTGATTTATTATCAAATAAATCCTTATTTCTTACTTTTCCTAAGTTACAAGTTTATAAACAACTTAACAATGAATTAATATTAAGTGGAATGGAAGTATTTGGGTTAATACAATCAAAAATTATCAGTGATAAAGCTAGTAAAATATATGATTTTGATGAATTACCTAAAGCGTTAGCAGATACAGAAAAACGCAAAATTACAGGATGCCGTATTGCAATAATTAAATAAACTTCAAAAGTGGTTTTTTTAGCAAAATTTATTACATTTGAAGGAGGGGAGGGGGTAGGGAAAACTACTCAAAGTCGGATGTTACATGAGTATCTGCTTTCAAAAGGTATTAAAAATATTGTAACTAGAGAACCAGGCGGAACTAAAGTTTCAGAATATATAAGAAAATTTTTAAGTGATAATGAAGTTTTGAATAAAACTGAGCTTCTTTTAATTATGGCCAGTAGGAATGAGCATCTTGAGCAGGTGATTAAGCGGGCTTTAGCGCAGGGAGTATGGGTTATTTGCGATCGTTTTATTGATTCTACAATTTGTTATCAAAGTTTAACTGATCTTTCCGAGGAATTTATTGTGGATATGCATAATTTATTTTTCGATAATCTTTGGCCCGATCGAACATTTTTTCTAAATTTAGAACCAGATTCAGCATTAAAAAGAATATTAGTACGGAATAAGCTAGATCGTTATGATTCTATGAATATCAGTACTCATAAAGATATATATGATAAATATTGTCAATTAATCAAAAAATATCCAGATCGTATAATTTCTATTAATGCAAAAGAAGATATTGAAGAAATACATCGTAAAATTATTGTTTATATAAACAGACTTTTATATAAAGAGTAGATATTACGTACAAGTTTATTGTTTTATTGTAATTATTAGTTAATGGAGTTATCTTTTATATCTGTTAATAAAAGATTTTTAAAAGACATATGTATAAGTTAACTATAGTAGAAGCATTAAAAGGGTTAAAGAGCAAAAATTTTACATCTGTAGAGTTGGTACAATCATATTTATTACAAATGGAAAAATATAAGCATTTAAATTCATATATTACTGAAACGGCAGATATTGCACTTAAAGATGCTAAAATGGCAGATTTGAATATTATTTCAGGAAAAATGCGAAAATTAGAAGGAATTCCAGTTGCTATTAAAGATTTATTTTGTACTAATGGGGTTTTAACGACAGCTGGATCAAGGATGTTAAGCAATTTTATTCCATCATATGAATCTACAGTAACTAGTTATATGAAGAATCATGGAGCTATTAGTTTAGGAAAAACTAATATGGATGAATTTGCCATGGGATCGAGTAATTTAAACAGTTATTTTGGTCCGGTTATTAGTCCATGGAAAAAGAAAAATGATCTTATTACTAAATTAGTACCTGGGGGATCGTCTGGGGGTTCAGCAGCAGCAGTTTCGGCTTTTATGTGTATGGCTGCATTAGGTACGGATACTGGGGGGTCTATACGTCAACCTGCGGCATTTAGCGGTATTGTGGGGGTTAAACCTACTTATGGCCGTTGTTCTCGTTGGGGTATTGTTGCTTTTTCCAGTTCTTTAGATCAAGCAGGGGTATTAACTCGTACTGTTGAAGATGCAGCAATTTTATTAGAATCTATTATGGGTTTTGATGATAAAGATTCTACATCTGTAGATCAAAAAATACCAAATTTACAAGAAGCTTTATTGAAAGATATAAAGGGGAAAAAAATTGGTATTCCTATGGATTTCATGGAATTAGACGGAATTAGCGATGAAATTAAATTAATGTGGCAACACTGTATTCAATTATTAAAGTCTCAAGGAGCAACAATCATTGATATTACTTTACCATATTCAAAATATGCGCTACCAACTTATTATATTATAGCTCCGGCAGAAGCATCTTCTAATCTTGCAAGGTATGATGGAGTTCGTTATGGAATTCGCAATGAAGCAGAGGGAATTTCTTTAGAAGATATGTATGAAACTACTAGAACACTTGGTTTTGGCGATGAAGTCAAAAGAAGAATTATGATTGGTACTTATGTATTATCAGCAAGCAGAATTGAGTCTTATTATATACAAGCACAAAAAGTGAGAAGATTAATTGCTAAGGATTTTCATGATAATTTCAATAATGTTGATGTAATTTTATTACCTTCAACGCCAACTCCAGCTTTTCCAATAAATTATACAGATACTAATCCAGTTACAATGTATTTAAATGACATATTTACTATTCCAGCCAGTCTAGCTGGACTACCTGCGATATCTATACCATCTGCATATTCACAGGAAGGTTTGCCTTTAGGGATGCAAATAATAGCTAAACCATTTGATGAATATAATATGTTTACTGTAGCTCAAGTATTAGAAAAAGCAATAAATCTTAAATTTATACCAGTGGGGTTTTAATATGTCTGATAATTATATAAATATTCATAAAGAATGGGAGTGTGTAATAGGATTAGAAGTACATGCTCAAGTAGTATCATTTTCTAAGTTATTTTCATCTGCTAGTACTAATTTTGGAGCAGATCCTAATAGCCAGGTTTCTTTAGTAGATATGGCTTTTCCTGGAATGCTTCCAGTATTAAACGAATTTTGTATAAAACAAGCAGTAAAAACTGGAATAGCTTTAAATTCTCATATCAATTTATATTCGGCTTTTGATAGAAAAAATTATTTTTATCCAGATCTTCCACAAGGATATCAGATTTCACAATTTTTTCATCCTATTGTCCAAAAAGGATGGATAGATATAAAAATAGAAAATTTTATCAAAAAAATTAGGATTAATAGAATTCATTTAGAGCAAGATGCTGGAAAAAGCATTCATGATCAAGCGCCAAATTATACATTTATAGATTTAAATCGCTCTGGGATAGCATTAATGGAAATAGTTACAGAGCCTGACATGAGATCTTCTATAGAAGCTGGAGAATTTATAAAAAAGCTACGTGCTATTTTAAGATATGTCGGTACTTGTAATGGTAACATGGAAAAAGGCAATTTGCGTTGTGATGCAAACGTATCAGTTCGTAAAATAGGAGAAGAATTAGGAACTCGTTGTGAAATTAAAAATTTAAATTCTATCAAAAATATTATTAAGGCTATTGAATATGAAACCCAAAGGCAAATTAATATCTTAAAAACTGGAAATAAAATTATTCAAGAAACAAGGCTATTTGATCTGGATAAAGGTATAACTAGAACTATGAGGTCTAAGGAAGATGCGTATGATTATCGTTATTTTCCTGATCCAGACTTATTGCCAATTAAATTAGATTTAGATTATATCGATCAAATTAGAAAAGAAATGCCAGAACTACCTGATGCAAAAATAGAACGTTATATTAGTCAATATAAGCTTACCCCCTATGATGCACAAGTTCTAGTAGCAGAGAAAGAAAGTGCATATTATTTTGAATCTGTCGCTTCTAAGGTTAATGATGCGAAATTAGTAGCTAATTGGATGATTAGCGAGCTATTTGGTTTGCTAAATAAACATAATTGTAATCTAACTCAGTGTCTAATTCCACCAGAAAATTTAATAGAACTTTTATTATTAATAGAAAACGAAATTATTTCTGGAAAAATCGCTAAAACAATCATAGAACAAATGTTCCTTACAGGAAATAATGCGAAAGAAATAATCAAAGAGCAGAACCTATCTCAGATATCAAACAGCGATGAAATAACAAATATAATTTTCCAAGTTATTCAAGAATATGCTAATATTGTAAATGAATACAAATCTGGAAAAGAAAAATCTTTTGATTTTTTAATGGGACAGATTATGAAGAAAACTAAAGGCAAAGTAAATCCGAATATAGCAAATAAATTATTAAAAGAAAAGTTAAATAACATTTGATTGAGGGAAATATTATGTCTAAAGAAGAAAATGAAGATCAAAAAATACTACAAGAAATACAACGAGATCTTGAAAAAATGGATAAGAATTTTGAAAAAGTCCTAAAAGATCTTAGTAAAACTAATCCTATATTCGAACAATCTGAACAAGATTTTTATAAAGCAGTTAAGGAAAATAAAGAATTAAGTGCTAATCAGGATAAAATAGATGATAAATTCAATGATCTAAACAATAAATTATTTGGTACGTCCGAAAAAGAACTTGATAAAGAATTAGAGAAATATAAAAAAGAATTAGGAAATGAAAGTAAGTTGGATAACAAATCACAAATGGATTCTTCTGTAATTAAGTCAAGCAAGCTTAATGAAAGCACTATATCTAATCAAGACGTTGTTAACAAGAGTAGTATAGAAGATAATAAAAGTCTTAATGAGAGTATTGTACTTGATAAAAATACTTTCCTAGAAATCGCTACTGATAAAAATACTATCCCAAAAATCGATACTGATAAAAATAATGATGTATCTAAACTAAATGAAAGATTAAAAAAAGTTAATGCAAAAATAGATCGAAATTCTAAAAAAACAAATAAACTGGAACCAATTATTGAAGTACCTGAAAAACAAATGGATTCTTCTGTAATTAAGTCAAGCAAGCTTAATGAAAGCACTATATCTAATCAAGACGTTGTTAACAAGAGTAGTATAGAAGATAATAAAAGTCTTAATGAGAGTATTGTACTTGATAAAAATACTTTCCTAGAAATCGCTACTGATAAAAATAATGATGTATCTAAACTAAATGAAGGATTAAAAAAAGTTAATGCAAAAATAGATCAAAATTCTAAAAAAACAAATAAACTGGAACCAATTATTGAAGTACCTGAAAAACAAATGGATTCTTCTGTAATTAAGTCAAGCAAGCTTAATGAAAGCACTATATCTAATCAAGACGTTGTTAACAAGAGTAGTATAGAAGATAATAAAAGTCTTAATGAGAGTATTGTACTTGATAAAAATACTTTCCTAGAAATCGCTACTGATAAAAATACTATCCCAAAAATCGATACTAATAAAAATAATGATGTATCTAAACTAAATGAAAGATTAAAAAAAGTTAATGCAAAAATAGATCAAAATTCTAAAAAAACAAATAAACTGGAACCAATTATTGAAGTACCTGAAAAACAAATGGATTCTTCTGTAATTAAGTCAAGCAAGCTTAATGAAAGCACTATATCTAATCAAGACGTTGTTAACAAGAGTAGTATAGAAGATAATAAAAGTCTTAATGAGAGTATTGTACTTGATAAAAATACTTTCCTAGAAATCGCTACTGATAAAAATACTATCCCAAAAATCGATACTAATAAAAATAATGATGTATCTAAACTAAATGAAAGATTAAAAAAAGTTAATGCAAAAATAGATCAAAATTCTAAAAAAACAAATAAACTGGAACCAATTATTGAAGTACCTGAAAAACAAATGGATTCTTCTGTAATTAAGTCAAGCAAGCTTAATGAAAGCACTATATCTAATCAAGACGTTGCTAACAAGAGTAGTATAAAAGATAATAAAAGTCTTAATGATAGTATTATACTTGATAAAAATAAAAATACTATCCCCAAAATCACTACTGATAAAAATAATGAAGTATCTAAAAATCAAGAAAATAAAGTAGAGCAAGGAAAAAAATCTTTTATTTCAAAAGTAGGAGATAAAATGAAAGAACTTGGTAATAAATTAATAAAAACAATTAAATCTACATTTACAAAATCTCCTAAAGAACAAGGTCAAAAATTAGATAAAGTAAATAATAAACCAATAGAAGCGGTTAACGCTAAAAAAGAGCCATCCAAAGCAGAAATGAAACCTAAAGAACAATTAAAAGAAGTAGGAATGAAACAAACGCCACCGAAAGAAGAAAATTTAAAAGAAATTAAAGAAGGATTAAAAAAAGCATATGAAAAAGCATATAGTCAAGAAAAGGCATATAGTAAAGAAAGTTCAGAAAAGATAAGCGCATTATTAAAAATCAAGAATGAACAAATAGATAAAATGGGAAAAGGCGACCTAGTAAAAGAGGGTGAAAGAATTAAACAAAAAGCTACAAGAGATAGAGTAAAAAATATTGCTAAAGGAAATCAAAAACTAATAGAAGCAATAAAAAAAGGTTCACAAAAGACCTCTGTATCCTCTAATGTGCGCATCAATAATAAAAAACCAAGAATGGATGGGAGGGGGGTGTAAAAAAAAATTGTTTATATACTGCACCTATTTATCTAGACACCAAAAAAACAAAATTAACCGACTTTGCAAGGTATTTTATGGCTTTAAACCTCAGATGGCGCCAAAATCACAAATATAATTTTTAGGTTATTCAAGAATATGCTAATATTGTAAATGAATACAAATCTGGAAAAGAAAAATCTTTTGATTTTTTAATGTATCAGATTGTGAAAAAACCTAAAAGGTAAAGTAAATTCTAACATAGCCAATAAATTACTACTACCCCGGCGTTAAAAAATTATGATTTTTTACCTAATATGATGCGCTATAGCTTTAATACAAAATATAACCTTTTAACGCCGGGGTAGTAAGAGAAAAGTTAAATATATAAAATTATTTAATAGGTAAGTCTTATGTCTAAAAATGATGATCCACTTCAAGGAAATAACTTTGATAAAAAAATTGAAACAATAGACGATTTAAAAAAGAATACATCCATATCTGTTAAAGAGAAAATAAATCAATTTGAAGAATTAAATAAAAAAAAGAGCTCGGATATTACCAAGGATGATTCGATATCTTCTAAAGAAGAAAAGTTGAAAGAATCACCATCTAAAAAAATTGAAACAATAGACGATTTAAAAAAGAATACATCCATATCTGTTAAAGAGAAAATAAATCAATTTGAAGAATTAAATAAAAAAAAGAGCTCGGATATTACCAAGGATGATTCGATATCTTCTAAAGAAGAAAAGTTGAAAGAATCACCATCTATAAAAGCTGAGGTTTCAAAAAATACTTCTCAAGAAGTAGGTTCTTTTAAAGAATTTGAAAAAAAAGTACAAGAATTTGAAAAAGGTATATACGATAAACTTGGAAAATTAGCTCTTAATGAAAATAAATTAGATAAAAATAGCAATGCGTATAAATTTGCTGATACTGATAAACTTGTTAACACTTTGAATAATGTTAATCAGTTTAAGTTTGATGATCCTGCTAAAAAAGAGATAGCTGAAAACAAAGTAAAAAACATGGCTGCAAGAAGAGGGATAGACGTCGATAAGAAATCGTTTCAAGAAATAAGTAAAGAATTTGTAGCATCGGTAAATAAGGAAAAGGATCAATTAATTAAGGAAAACGAAAAGCTAAAAACAGATGTTAGAGAATCTTTATTTATGCTTAACGAAAATAGCAAAGATTTCGCTAAAACTTTATCTGATCCAGAAAAGAAAAGCAATGTAGAGGCATTCCGTCAAACTATTAAAGGAGTACAAAATGATTTAGATAGTGGTATAGGTAATGAAAAATATTTAGATGCAATAGGTAAAATTAGCAGAGCAGTAAAAAGTTTTTCAGAAAAAGAAAAAGAAGCCGAACAAAAAATAGAATCTCCTTCAGAAGAAAGAATGCGACTCAGGGCGCAGCTTTATAAAGATAAGGAGAAATTATGGAATAATTCAAAAATCTATGAGAACGAAGAAAAAAAGGAAGAAGCAAAAGCAAATGAAAATAAATTAAATCAAAAAGAGGAATTAAAAGAAAAGGATAGCAACAAAGAGTCTCAAACGCCTACAGTAGACGATTGTAAAAAAATGCTAAATGATGCATATGAAGATGTAAAAGTCGTGGTTTTGCATATTCCCAATGACCTCTATGCAAAAAAAGCACTTGAAGCAGTTGAAAAAGCAAAGGATTCATTCGAAAAAGATCCAACGTTATTAAAAGATCCTAAAAAACAAAGTCCTAAAAAACAAAGCCCTAAAGAACAAAGCCCTGAAAAACAAAGTAGTGAAGCGCAAACCCCTCCTGAAAAACAAAGTACTGGAAAGCAAAGTAGCGTAATAGTAATATCTGATGAGCCAATGGATTCTGAAAAACTTAAAAACATACTAAACAGTGCACTTAAAGCAGTGCAAACCGTGTATGAACATACCGGAAATCAAAATATGAAAGAGGCAGCTAACGCAATACAAGCAGCAATGGATTCGATAGCAAAAGATCCCAAAAGTGTAAATGTAATACCTTCAGGAGAGAAAAAATATATATCAACTGTAACACCAGAAGTGAAAAATAATAAAGAATCTGTAGTGCAAGAAGCGAAAAACAACACACAGTCTCAAGTAAAAAAAGCGGAAGATGTAGTACAAGAAGCGAAAAACGATACAAAAAGTGTAGTAGAAGAAGAGAAAAAAAAACCAGAGTCTAAATTACCAGAAGCGAAAAACGATACAAAAAGTGTAGATGAAGTGCAAAAAAATAAAACTCCTGCACCGTCCATGCTTGATAAAATCAAATCTGTAGCACAGGCCGCGGTTGATAAAGTAAAGTCTGGAGTATCGGCCATGGTTGATAAAGTAAAGTCTGGAGTATCGGCCGCGGTTGATAAAGCAAATGGGGTATCAGCCATGGTTGATAAAGTAAAGTCTGGAGTATCGGCCATGGTTGATAAAGTAAAGTCTGTAGTACAGTCTAAGTCTAATAAAGTGACCCCTGAGCCACAACAGCCCAGCGTTGGTAATGCAATAAAACCTGAAACGCAATCTAAGGTCAAGCCATCCACGGTTGATAAATCAGCTGAAACACAGCCAAAGGTTACGCAGCCTATGGTTGTGGAGCCTAATATTGAAAAACCTGCGGTCGAAAGTATAAAAAATCTATCGCAGTCCACGGTTGCTTCGTCTAAACTTAAGGAATCAATGGTTGTGGAACCAACAATTACACAAAAACCTGTAGTACCAGAAGCGAAAAAAGAAGAAGTAACAAAGTCTATGGTAGAAACACAGAAAAAAGTAGAAGGGAAACCAAGAAGTAGTTCGGTAGGGAATCAAGCGGTGCAACAGGTAGAAAGTATGAAAGAAAATTTTAAGAAAAACCAGAATAAAGTTGCGCAGAGTAATGTTAGTCAGGTTCCGAATAATGAGAGGAAAAAAAGTGGAGGTTTGGAGAGAAGGTAAGTAGTAGTTACTAAATTTGTTATTTACACGATTACTGTTAATGTTGGAGGAATTTTTGAGTCTTGATGTTAATATAAATGCGAAAATCTAGATATTTAAAAATGAATCTGGTATTTTTTTAAAAAGTTTATTTATATTTATTTAGATAGTAAAAATATGTCAAAAACTCAAAATGGTATTAATCAAGATGTCTCAAAATTGCCAATAGAAGAGAGGAGGAAACAGTATGAGAAGGATATAGAGTTAAATCCTAATGATAAAGAAGCTCGTAATAAATTAGCAATATTATTAGAAGATCATTTTCAGGATTATGAAGGAGCTAAAAAACATTATGAGATAGCTATAAAGTTAGATCCTAATTTTGCGAGAAGTTATAATAATTTAGCATTCTTATTAAAGGATCATTATCATAAATATGATGAAGCTAAGAAATTTTATGAGAAAGCTATAGAGTTAGATCCTAATGATGGAGACATTTATTATAATTTAGCAATATTATTAGAAAATTATTTTCAGGATTATGAAGAAACTAGGAAGCATTATGAGATAGCTATAGAGTTAAATCCTAATGATAAAGAAGCTCGTAATAAATTAGCAATATTATTAGAAGATCATTTTCAGGATTATGAAGGAGCTAAAAAACATTATGAGATAGCTATAGAGATAGATCCTAATTATATAGACGCTCATTATAATTTAGCAATATTATTAAATAATTATTTTGGACATGAAGAAGCTAAGAAGCATTATGAGATAGCTATAGAGTGTTGTAATCAAGCTTTAAAAATTGATTCAAAAGATATTGCAACATATTGCTGTAAAGGGATGTCTTTATTTCACTTGCATAGAGATATAGAAGCATTACAATCTCTCAAAAAAGCATCCAAAATACTAAAAGAAGGAAATACAGATAGATTGGATGTGGAATATGTCAATGCTTGTATAAAGGATTTTTATGCTATAAAGCAAAAAATAAAGTCTCCACAGTCATTGGAGATTAAGAAAGAGTTGGAGGTGATGCAGGCGTTATTTCAGAAAGAGATGTTGATAAAGAAAAATGAAAATGAGATAGTAACTAATCCTGCTTTAAAGGCGTATTACGATGGGTTTGTGTTTGGACTGACACAAATTTACAATACTTCCTGTTTGATAGCTAGTGGTAAATTTGCGATTGATACAAGCTCTATTTTATCGACATCAGTTGAATCTTTATTATCTTTAATACCAGTTGTAGGTGATAGAGTATCACAAGGAGTATCGGTTATTAGTACGTTTGTTAAAGAGAATTCAGCTAAACAAAAAGCGATAAAGATAACACAAATTGCAAATACGATTTCAGATTTTGATCAGATAGCAAAGTCTGCATGCCTACAAATTATAGAAGCTAGGAAAGAACAAATACAAAATATTACAGAAAATGATTTGAAGCATAATTCCATTGGACAAATGTTAATAAAAGGTTTGATATCGTCAGGATGTAGCAATGTAAGTGTAGAATCTGGTGGCGCAAGATATAATTCTCCCGCTGCTAAACTTGCTCAGTATGATGTAGGAAAAATAGGATTGCAAATATCTAAAAAAAATGAGATAGAAAATCCAGCTGATACCTTTGCTCTAATAATAATTGAAGATTATATGGCACCTTTAGAAGTATCGCATCAAGATAAAAATGATGGCAAGCACTGTTGCTGCCTTGTATTCGCTATGCCGGAAATTCGATACGATTCACCTATATTACAGGCTATTTATACTAATCCCACTTTATTAAAACATATAGAGGACTTGTCATCAGCATTAGACCTTCCATTATCAGAACAAAATGCATTTTTAGACCACTTGTTAAATGGGCATGAGGTAAATACCCTTGGGGAGATTTAGATATGCTTACTTTTTATAAAGTTAGCGTTATTCCTTTATTTAAGGATTTAAATTTTACTATTATACCTGGAGGTGTGATATATATACATGGAGATAAACACACTGGTAAAAGTGCTTTATTACGGATAGCGTTAGGTTTGCAAAAAGCTGATATGGGAAATGTATATTTAGATAACATTGAAATTAGTCAAATATGTAAACCTTATGCGGTCTATATTGGGCATGCATTTGGCATAAAAGATAATTTATCAGTGCTGCAGAACTTATTACCCTGGGCAAAATTATATAAATCTGAGGCTGCTTTAATAGCTGCTATTCATTATTGCGGAATAGAAAACATTATACATGTTAAGTGTAAAAATATTAGCTCTCAAGATAGAGAAAAAATAGTCATTTGTCGTTTACTTAGCTGTCAAGCTAATCTTTGGTTGTTAGATGAGACTGAATCTGTTTTAGGAGGTGATAACTTAGAATTGCTGTATAATTGTATCAGAAGTAAATCATATAATGGTGGAATGATTTGCATAACTACAAGAAATGGTCCTTTCCTTAATGTACAAAGTGTTAATTTAAAAGATTTTTCTTTATGAATTTACTTATATATGAAATACGGAATATTCATATTGAATATAAATTAGCTTGGCATATCTTTGTACTAATTTGTATTAGTATATTGATGGTAGAAGTAGGCGTTTTAAAAGGTCAGTTATTATTAAAATTAATTCCCTTTTCTTCAATTTCAATTTTGTATCCTTGTCTTCCAATGATAAAAAATGATATTTTAGATGGTAGTTTAGATCTAATATTATCAGTAAAAAGCGTGCAGTTTGTTGTGATAATAAAATTCTTGAGTTTAGTTTTTAATATGATAGGACCTTTATTTTTATTTCTAATATTTAGAACGCTAGACGTAACTCACATTTTTAGTTTAATTGTCATTTTTATTCAATTATCAGCTCTAACATTAGTAATGAGTATTATTTCATACTTTGATAAGTATAAATTTATAGCAATAGTTTTAGCAATGAGTTCTTTATTAATTATAAATTTTTCTTTGTTTTGGTTATTGACAGGTTCATTAATTATTGTATCCGTTTGTTTAATTCTAAGTATGTATTTTTTAAAAAATATACATAAAAAAAAACTTATGGTATACTAGAATTAATGATGTAGCTTGGTTGTATCTTTATGAAGTTTCCCACTAATCCTTTTATGGTATTTGTTTATGCCATTATATCTAAATGGTACCTTTTTATTTCAGTTACAGCAATTATAACTGTGTTTTGGGTGTTTAAAGGGTTAGAAAGTGCAGGCGTGCTTGAAAAAGCAGGAATTATTCTTCTGAAAGTTGCAAATGAGGTAAAAGGTGTAGCTAAATATTGCGTACCTAAAATTGCGAATTTGCAAAATTTTGTATCTTGCCTACAAGATACTCCTAACTATGAACCTGATAATAGCGAAAAGGATTTATACAATGTTCCTAACTATGAACCTGATGAATAATGAAAAAGAATTATACAAAAGTTAGAAAAGATTTTAAATAATTTATTATAGTTAACGTTTTTGATAAAATATTCTGCTCAAAATAAGCGATCATAAAAATAGTAATAATATGACAAAAAATAATCAAAAAATATCCGATGATACAAAAGTAAAAGAATTATATGAAAATATTATAAGTAATGCTGCAATAAAAAATAAAAACGAAGTAGATAATTTTGTTAAAGAATTAAAAGCTTTAGATAACTTATTGTCTTCTATGGAAACTGTGGATTTAAAATCATTATTTATATCCTACAAATATTTGTAATACAGCGTATAAAGCTATAAATAATATAATGAATGGATGGGATTTAAGATCACTTCTTAAGTCTGAAGGACGTGAAAAGTTTTTAAATGATCCTAATACATGGAAATTTTTGTTTTTACGTTCTGATTCAGTAAAAAAACTTATTGAAACCAATAAAGATTATTTATCAGAAAGGATTGAAAAAAAAATTATATTACCTTCAAAAACAATAAATAATGATTTAATTCCATTAGTAACTGGCTTGCTTGAAGCGGCTTCTAATGATGGAAATACTATTGCAAGTAAAATTCCTTCATTGATCAAAACTTTAATTTCTCCGGCTCCTATTATAAATAAAGACGTGACTCATTCTAATCAAACAGATATACCTAAATTACTAGAAGGCGTATTTAATTTAATTGAAAGCAAAGAACTAACTGATTTTTTAATCAAAAATGAAACTATAGAAAAGTTTGGGAGAATTATACTAAGAACGTATGATAACCAATCTGAATTACAGAAATCATTAGGAAATGTTGGTATCTCAAGAGGAATGCCTGAAAAATTAGGACAAGTTGGTAAAGTACTTTTTAAAAATGCAATAAATAACGGTGATAATAGAAAAGTATTATTAGATATAGTTAAACAGTTTATTCCTCCTTCTATAGAAGGAAAGGGGGAAGCTAAACCATTAGATATACCACAACTTTTTGATAATATTTCAAAATTACTTAAAGATCAAAATATTGCTAAAGAATTAGCTTCTGAAGGAAGCGCTAATGCAATAGGAAGTGTTTTAACATCTGTGCTTTCTAGTGTTCTAGATTTGAATAAAATTATGGATAAAACCTTGGTAAACGGATTAAACCCTGTGCTTTCTGGTGTAATTCAATCACTTGACCCTAGTGTGTATGATTCTGTTTCTACTATAATAAAAACTTTAACTCCTTCAGATCCTGCAAACAAAGAAGGTATTGATAGTAATATATTACTAAACAAGATATTTAATCTAGCTAAAAACAAAAACCTAACTTATACTTTAACTCAAGATGAAAATATAGCAACGTTTGGAAAAATTATACAATCAGTATACGATAAAACCCCTGACTTACAGAAATCATTAAAAACCATTGGTATCGAAAAAGAAAATCTTGAAAAATTAGGACAAGTTGGTAAAGTACTTTTTAAAAATACAATGGGTAATGATGATACTCTAGCCCCAATATTTAATATAGTTAAACAGCTTATTCCTTCTTCTATAGGAGGGAACGATCCAGCTAAAAAAGAAGATAAATCATTAGATGTACCTGAATTTTTTGGGAATGTTTTATCTTTACTTAAAGATGAAAATATTAGAACTACTTTATCTGCTAAAGAAAATGCTGATTTAATAGGATACTCTTTTGCATCTGTACTTTCTAGTCTTACAAATTTGGATAATGTTGTGGATACGAAGCTGCTAAAAGGATTAGCGCCTGTACTTTCTGGTGTAATTCAATCATTGGGGAATACTGAATTGCATGATAATGCTTTAAATTTAACAAAAGAACTTGCTAATCCAGATCCTAATCATAAAATGGATATCTGGAATGTTTTAGAAAATTCAGTTGCATTATGTAATAATGAAAAGATTCGTAAAGAATTAGCAGATTCTCATGTTAATGCAATCACAGATGTTGTAACTTCTGTTTGTAAAAAATTGCCTGTTTTAAAAAATTTGAAAGTTTCTGAAGAATTAGTTAAAAATACAGTTCCAGTAGTTTTAGATTTGATTAATAAATCTATCATTGAAAATAATGGTACAGATTTTAAAGAAATAGTATTTGCACTAAAAGATTTTGTTACTGCTCCTCAAGCACAAGCAGAAGACTTGTTTAAAGTTATAGACAAAACTCTTGAATTATCTAAAAAAGAAAACGTTAAGAAGGTATTGCAGGATAATATACTTCCTTTCCTAGAATCTAATAAGAAAGATATTGCTAAAGTAATAGATACAATTGTGACAAACAATCCTATGGCAAAGCAATTAGGAATAGAAGGTGAAAAAATAGTTGATATTGTTTCTAATCCTCAAACGCTTAAAAAAATAATTACTTGTTATGAAGCTTATAAAAATAATCACACCACAAAACTTATAAAAATTGGGATTACAGCATTAACTGATAAAAATGTACGAGATGTAGCTTTAAAAGTGGGATGGAAGCTCTTAGGTATGAAATTTAAAGAAAAATTTGTACCAGATTTTTTACGAAGATAGCAAATTGGGAGAGAAATAGCTGATTCTATTAAAAATATCAATAACGAAGAGGTTAAAAAAAATGAAAATTTACAAACATTAGGAGAAGATGGAATAAAAAGAATAGATATTGGAAAATATTTTGAATCAAAAGTTTCAGAACATCCTTCAGGGCTTTTAGATCACGCTTTAAATAATAGATTTTGTAAAGGATTAAACTTTAAAAGCGCAGATAATGAAAACAATATTAGTTTTGAAAATACACATATAGAAAATTTTAATTTTACTAATGCTACATTTGAAAATGTATCATTTAAAGATGCAAATTTTAAAAAAGTTAATTTTAATAACGTAAACTTAAAAGGAAATGTTAGTTTTGAAGGAGCAACGTTTGATGAGGATTCTTTAAAATCTTTAGTGAATTCTATAAAAAAAGCAAAAGATCAGACTATAACATTAGAAGGATTAAAAATTCCTGTAAATGAGATAAATAAGTTATCCGATTTGGAACAAAAAAGTATTTTTTCAGCAATTCCTGATTTAGATAAAGAAGTTAAAAAAAATCCTGAAAATATGAATAACAAAATCGCTAATATTGTTGGTATAGATAATTTAAAAGAAGATATTAAAAGTAGTAATCTTGGCATAAAACAAGACAATAATAAAGAAATAACGTTGCCAACCACCAAACAAACAATAACCAAAAACAAATCGGGTATCAGATTAGGGTGGTGTAAAGAGTTTTAGAAAAATAGTTTATGTAAATAATTATAAACGATATTTAATATGGTTGGGTCATAAGATTTTAAGATCACTACAGCATGCAAAAAATTTTCAAAATTAGGATAAATACCTATAGTGACAGTAGGATATTTTTCCTGAACTATTTTTATTTCTTCAGCTATTTTTACTTCATTTCCTTCCCATATTAATTCTTTTGTATATAAAATATTTCCATTTTTTAAAGTAGGTAAGATATTAAGAAACGCTGCTTGCATAAATTTAGGGATACCTGCTAAGACAAATATATTTTTAATTTTAAAACCGACAACTCCTGAAATATTTACATGAATCAATTCTGCGTCTTGAGGCAAATATGCTGTTTTAAGATGCATAAGATTTATTTTTTTTAAATCTAGATCATTAGTACATAATTCTAAATCTAAATAATATTCTTTAAGTTTAGAGACAGCATCTTTATTTAACTCCAATTTTAATTCTAAAGCACTTGCAATAGAATCGACAGTAATATCATCATGAGTTGGACCAATACCTCCAGTGGTAAATACATAGTTATATTGGTTAAAAACGGATTGAATAGCTAAAATTATTTGTTCTTTATTATCTGGAATAATCCTTACTTCGGAAATATCAATACAAAGTTCATTTAAATGTTTAGCAATAAAGTTAACATTTTGATCTTTAGTGCGTCCTGATAATATTTCATTTCCGATAATTATAATAGCTGCAGAAACATTAGACCTTATAGAGGGAAGTGTGCTACTAGAAGCCCATAATAAGTCATGATTATTTTTACAGACTTCTAAAGTAGTTTTATTCATTTTTTATTAAATTCTCCAAAAAATCTTATTAAATATAAAAATAAATTAATAAAATCTAAATATAAATTAAAAGCTCCAACTATAGCCATTTTTTCTCCTAAACCATTACCACCAGAATAATAAATTGTTTTTAGTTTTTGAGTGTCCCAAGCAATTATGCCCATAAATATACCTACTCCAATTAAGGATGTGATATAATATACTGCAGGGCTTTTAAAGATCATATTAATAAGAGAAGCAACAACAATACCTATCATACCCATTACTAAAAATGAGCCCATAGAAGTTAAATCACGTTGAGTTGTATACCCATATAAACTCATAGCTGCAAATACTGAAGAGCAGATAAAAAAATTTATTGCAATGGATTCTCCAGTATAGATATAACCTAAACTCGATAAAGACATACCTGTAAAAACAGCATATACCCAAAATAGCACCTCAGCTTTTTTTATATCCATTGACCCAATACCCAAGAAAAAGTATATAGCAATACCTAGTGGTGCAAACATTACTAACATTCCCAAAAAACTAGTTCCTAAAAATTCGTTATTAGGACCGAATTGAAATAACAAATACGTTAATGGAGGAAAGGAAATAGTAATTATAGCAGCTACTCCAGTTATTACTAAAGCCATAGCCATATAAGTATAAATTTTTAGCATGTACTCTCTTAATCCAGTATCAAACCCTTTTGCTGTATCATTTCTAACATAAACTTTCGTATAATCAATCATAAAGACCTCTTTATTCAATTATATATATAATATCAATTTTTTAAAAAAAATCTATAGGCAGTATATTTTTAAATTACATTTTTTACTATTTTCCATATATAAAAACTACCTAAATGCAAATAATAGATAATAAGACTATATCTACTTATTATAAAATAATGACATGAAATTGATTTAGTAAAATCGTAAGCTACAAATAAAAAGAAAAGAAATAACATGCAACTTATAAAAAGAATAAAGTAAACTCCATTAAATTGAAATAGTATTTGATTTATTAATATGGTTAATAACACTATACCACTACTATATTGAAATATATTTTTAGGATTCATTTTATACTTCCTGCCTAAAAGGATGAATATACTTGGTATTGATCCGTAGTCAATTATAATACATAGTGGAATTAATAGTATTAAGATACTTAAATGCAATGAATTTGATTTAGGATTAGGAAGATTAAAAAAAAATATATACAATTGTCCTAAAAAAATTGATATTAATATATTGGCACAAAAACAATAATTAAAAACAAATACTTGTAATATTTGTAATATTATTCCATATTGCAGAAGTTGAAACCTAATTTTTCCTTTAAAATTATATCCAGCAAAGAAAGAAAATATAGGCATAGCCAATCTTCCAATAATTTTTAGAATTAATACCTCAGGATAAAAATACGATCCAATATGATCAATAATCATGCTAATTATAGCAATAGTTTTGAGTACATCTTGATAGTTTAAGAATAAAAAATTGCGCAATTTAATTAAAACCACTTTGAGTATTTATCATTCTCTTTTTATAATCGCATACTTATAGTAATTTTTCATTTTTTATAAAATTATCTATATAATAAAAATAGAAGTATTTAATTTAGGATATAAAAATTAATTAAAAATGAATTTTATATGACTACTTTAGAAAAAAATAACAATAAAAAATTAAAAAATGAAAATGAGGATGATGATGAATTTAATAAAATTGAGTTACCTGATTCATTAAAAGGTATAATGGATGAATTAGAAAATGATGCTAGTTTTCATATAGAAGTTGAAAAAATATTACTCGATACTAAAGATCAGGACTTAGATTTAACTAAAATTCAAGCAAAAATTTTACTTTTATTGCAAAAATTTTTATTTAGTGCTCAAGATAAAAACACTAAAACAACAAAATTTAAAGAAATTTTAAAAGAAAGAGAGCTGATAATATCTGAACATTTAAAGACATTAAGCTTATATCTGATGAATCAAAATATAGAACAAATTAAAAATTGTAATATAGAAATACCAAAAGATAAAAATGAGTACTTAAATCAAAAATCCAGAGAAAATTTAAAACAAATAATACGTAGATTTGTTATTTATGAAGCATATAAAATTTTAAATCCTAGACAAATTGCTGGAGAACGTAGAAGAGAAAATTTTGTTAGCAATGCAATACTTCGAGGGGTAGAAGAAGCAAAAAAATATGCAGGAGGTACTACAGCAGAATTAAAAACGTATTCTCCTAAATTTATCAATCAATTAGGACAACAGCATAAACACTTCAAAAAAAATCAAGGAAAAGGTATTTAAAAATTAATAAATTTTATTGTTTTTTTAAGTAGGATCATATTTAGAATTATTTCTATATGTATATTGTGCGTAAATGAAAATTTGAAAATACAAAGCCAGACTTCAAAAAGGTATAATATGAAAATTAATTTTAAGATCAGGAGATATTTGATTATAAAAAAATTGATAGAAATCAATTAAATAAGAAGTGATTCAACTGACCCAATGAGTATTATTATTTAAATAACAATCATAAATTGCCTAGGAATATAGCAACAAATAATACAATAATATAAATTAAAAAATTATTCTTATATGTATGTAATATCCTGTCAAAGCAGCAGAGAAATTGCACTGCAATTAAAAAAACATTTTGCACTGAAATTAATTCAAGCTGAAACTAAAATTTTTACCTGTGGAGAAATGTTAGTAACGTATAAACATAATTATAACCTAAATAAGGAAAAAATTTACATATTGCAAACCTTAGCCCCGAACGTAAATGATGCTCTTATAGAATTATTATTAACGCTAGATTCTTTAAAAAGAAAATATACAAATGATATTGTAGCTATAATTCCATATCTTGGGTATAGTAGACAAGATCGTACTCTAGCGCCTAATTCTTCTATAGGATTTAAACTAATTGCAGACTTACTGTGTAATGCGGGTATAAGTAAAATAATTACTTTTGATTTACATTCCCTTCCCACGATAGGTTTTTTCAATATCCCAATAATAAATATTTGTACTTCTTCTAAAATAATAAAACATATTAAAATTAATGCGAATTTAGATAATGTAGTAATTGTTTCACCTGATTTAGGAGGCGTATCTCGCGCAAGATTAATAGCCAATAAATTAAAAAAGAAACTAGTAATTGCTTACAAAACACATCATGAAAATAATGTTTTCGTAGAAGTACTACAAAGTGTAGAAGATAAAAATTGCATTATTATTGATGATATAATAGATTCAGCAAAAACTATTATTGCTACAACATATGAATTATTAGAAAAAGGGGCTACCTCTGTAATTGCCTATTGTACTCATAACTTGATTGACAGTATAGCCTATAATATAATACGTAACTCGCCTTTAAAACGACTGTATGTTGCTAATACGATCCACAATTCTTATACTTCAGATTGCTTAGAAAATATTGATATTTATCCTCTACTAAAAAAAATATTAAATTAGCGTATTCAGGGCTTTCGCAAGAAATTCTACTAGCACATATTCAACCTAATCAACAATTGATTTTTAATCACTAATTTGATAATATTCCACTTGAGTTTATAGATAGAAGAGCCGTATAGAGCACGTAATTTTTGCTGATCCAAGCTAAGACAAAAAGAACTATATAATTTCTCTGAGATCCGCCCAAATGCGTCTGACACTTCTCTAAGTCACAGCACTGCTTCAGTTCTCTATGAAACGCTTCAATATTCCAACGCATCTTTACGTACTTTATTACTTGATGTTCAAGTTTTTTTCTTCTAACTAATTTATATAAAGTTCTTGCGAATTATCAAATTTTCGCAAATGTTTAACCGATGAGCGCAATTTAAATAAGCAAGAAACTTGGTTTGTTAATTGTTCTAATTTTTTATTTGGATCTTTCAGCTTTAATTATTTTTTTAATAAATCTAAAAAAGTTAAGGATTTTATGGCTAAATCTAAGATAGGATTGGTATTTTTACTTCCTTATAGCCTCAATTTGAATCCAATTGAACGATTATGAAAATTAATGTACAGAATTGTCACTAATAAATTTTATCACAATTTTCATCCGCAATTGACGAATTTTTCAATAACATTTATCACCACAAAGATAGAATATTGTCTTTGATTAATGACAATTTTCAAACCATTACTTTTGATCTTTTATCAATTCTTCAGGTTAAGTGAGGATGCAAGCACATTTGATGCAATATAATTGCAGATAAAAATATTATCCTAATATTTTTATAAAAGAAGTAAGCGGCTTTTTCTTACTTCTTTTGTTCTTATGCATTCTATTTTTTTGAAGAAGTGTCTATACTAATTTAATTATTGCAAACAACATTAAACAACATTACTTGCTCAAATTCACATTTTTGCTAACTTTAATTTTAGAGCTTTTAGAAAAATTTAATTTTTCTTTTATACGTGCTGATTTTCCACGTCTGCTTTCTAAATAGTATAATTTAGCTCTCCTAACTATTCCTCTTCTAATCACTTCTACGCTATGAATTTTAGGAGAATACCTCATAAAGAGACGCTTTACTCCTACTCCATTGCTAATTTTTAACACTATAAATGAAGAACTTAATCCTTTATTTGATTTAGCAATAACAATACCTTCATATGCCTGAATACGTTCATTAGTTCCCTCTATAATTCTAACATTAACTTTAACTGTATCCCCGCTCTCAAATACACCTATTTTATTATTATTTAATTTTTCTATTTGCTTCTGTTCAAACTGAGATAATAAATTTACTCCCATATAAATACACTCTTTATTTTTATCATATTTTTAACTATAGATACAAAACTATATTTTTTTTAAAATAATACTAACATTAGCTCCTCCAAAACCAAAAGAATTACTCATAGTATAATTTATTTTTGTTTCTTGTGGAATATGGGGGACAAGGTTAATCGCTGCTTCAAGAATTGGATTATCCAAATTTAATGTTGCAGGGGCGATTTGATCTTTTATTGCAAACGCACAGAACGCAATTTCAACGCTCCCAGCGGCCCCTAATAAATGACCAGTAGAAGACTTTGTAGAAGACATTTTTATTTTAGAAGAGTCTTTAAATAATTTTTGCACTACCCTTAATTCTATTTCATCCCCTAGGATAGTTGAAGTTCCATGAGCATTGATATAATCAATTTGATTTGGAGATAACTCTGCATTTTTTAAAGCTTTATCCATGGCACTATACGCCCCTTTCCCCTCTGGATGGGGGGCTGTGACATGATATGCATCGCTGCTTACACCATATCCTACAATTTCAGCGTATATCTTTGCTCCTCTATTTTTAGCATGCTCATACTCTTCTAACACAACGATACCTGCTCCTTCAGACATTACGAATCCATCTCGATTTTGATCCCATGGTCTTGAAGCTAAAGTTGGATCATTATTATATTGAGTAGATAAAGTTTTACAAGAAGAAAATCCTGCGACTCCAAGTGGCATCATTACTGATTCTGCCCCTCCAGCCACCATAATATCAACCTCTCCATATCTAATCATTCTATATGAATCAACAATTGCATTCGCACTAGTAGCGCAAGCGGTAATTACTGCTTGACTGGGGCCATGAATTTTATACCTAATTGTAATGTATCCAGATAATAAATTTATTAAAGTTGCAGGAATAAAGTAGGGATTTACTTTTCCATTATGGGATTTGCTTAGCTTAACAGAGGTTTCTTCTATAATAGGCAGTCCTCCAACTCCGGATCCTACTATTACACCAACTCTATCGGAATTTTTTTCATTAATTTCAATATTTGAATCTGCTATAGCTTCATCAGTGGCTATTAATCCATATTGAATAAAAAGATCCATTTTTTTTATATCTCTAGCTTCAAAATAAGATTCAGCAACATAATCCTTATTTTTAGTAACTAACCCGCCAATTTGGGAAGAGAAATTTGTTGTATCAAAACGATTTATCTTTCGTATTCCACTTTCGCATTTTAATAAAGCATTCCATGTCGCTTCTGCATTAAAACCTAAAGGCGTTATAAGTCCTATTCCAGTAATAACAACTTTTTTAGGGAGCATATTAAATATTACTACATTTGGATTTGTTTGCTTTTACATAATTTATAACATCTGAGATAGTAGCCATTTTGCTTGCATCTTGATCTAAAATTTCGCAAGCGAATTCTTCTTCAAAGGCCATCACTAATTCTACTTGTTCAAGGCTATCAGCTCCTAAGTCATTCACAAAATGATGCTCAGGTGTTAAATTCTTAGCCTCTACTTTTAGAGTATTTGCAACTACTTGATATATTTTTTGCTTTAGATTGTTATCATCATCTGCGGTTATTATAGGATCTGTCATAGATAATCTCCTTTAAATGATTAATTTGTTTTTTAACATAAAAATTTATATAATACTAGCCTTAACTTTTATTTATCTCTACATGGAAACGTATGTAAAGTATTTATTAGTATCTTTATACTATAAAACAAGAAATAAAATAATGTCAATCAATCTTAGCTAATCTGGATATATGTCTACCTCCTTCAAAATCAGTCTTTAAGAATGTATCTATTATTAGAAAATATTCTTGAATATTTTCTAATAAAGAAGCGCCCAATATTAATATATTGGCATTATTATGTTGTTTAGCTCGTTGAGCCATGAATATATTAAAACATAATGCAGCTCTGATACCAGAATATCTATTTGAAGATATAGACATTCCAATTCCAGTATCGCAAATTAGTATTCCATACTTAGCTATATCATCTATAATTGATTCACATACACATTTAGCATAATCTGGATAATCAACTTTTTCAAGGTTTTTAGTACCCAAATCTATTATATTATACTGATTTCTTAAATGAGTTATTATTTCAGTTTTTAGTGTATATCCTTTATGATCTGATGCTATAACAATAGCATTTTTAGAATTAGATAAATTTATATATGAATCAGACACTTTACTTCCTTATTAATGTTTAGTATATACTTTATAAAATTGACATATTTTTATGAAAAATAAAATTATATTTTATATATTTATTATCTTATCGTCTTGTGTTGATCAAAATCCAGCCCCTATCAGATATGGAAGCAATGCTGCGACGCATACAGAGAGAACAATTCAAACACAACAAAATATTACTGTTAAAGATTTTCAAAAATTTAAAATAAATGACGATCCTCATATCCCAATAGAGGATGATGTAGATAGTATAGAAAATGTAAAACCAGAGTCTTTGCCTAAAAAATCTTTTCCTATAGAAGAAAAACACGATAAAAATATACCTGACAATAAAAAAGAAGTTATTTATCATGAAGTTATTGAAGGGGAGACAGTAGAATCTATTGCTAAAAAATATAATATTCACTCTCAAGAAATAATCCTATCAAATAAATTACAAGCACCTTATAAGTTAGAAGAACTGCAAGTCCTTGCTATACCTTTAGATAATGTAGTAAAAAAATCAGAAATATCTATTCCTCAACCAATCGTAGAGCAAGAAATAGATTTATTAGATGAAGAAGATAATGATAAAATCATTCATTCTGTTGTAGATAATGGAAAAATTATTGCTACATTTGATCAAGTTATAAACGGGAAAAAAAATAAAGGTGTTAATATTGTAGCTGATTTTAGAAGTGATATAAAAGCTATAGATGCAGGAGTAGTGCTTTACTCTGGATTTGATAAACAATTAGGAAATTTGATTATAGTTAAATCTAATGAAAGTGATGTCTTTATTGCGTATGCGCATTTAGATGCCTTAAAACTAGCAAAAGGAGACGTTGTATCAAAAAATCAAAATATTGGAAATGTTGGAAAAACGGGGGATATACAAGAACCACAGCTTCATTTATCTATTAGAGTAAATAATCAAATTATTAATCCAATAAATTATTTAAAATCTAAAAAATAGATAGTGAAATTCGTATTCTACTACAATTTGATAAAATAAAGTAGTAATTAATAAAAATATATCTATATAATAAACGAAATTATTGTATTCGATTGCTTCTTATGATGGATAAGAAATTAATTCTAAAATATAAATTAGAAATAGAAAAAACAAAAAATTTAGCAAATTTAGACAATATTAGAATAAAATTATTTGGCAAATCAGGAATTATTACTAATTACATTAATCAAATCAAAAATTTACCTCAAGAAGAACGAAAATCATTTGGGAAAATAATAAATACCGCTAAACAGGAGCTCTTAGAATTATTTAATAATAAGAAACTAGAGTTAGAAAATTTAGGAACTGATTTTGTAGATCAGAAAATAGATTTAACCATTCCTTCTATAGAAAAGGCAAGGGGTTCAGTTCATCCAATTAGTCAAGTCTTATATGAAATATTTGAAATTCTTAGTATGTTTGGATTTAGTATAATAGAGGGGAATAGTATTGAAAGTGATTGGTATAATTTTGGAGCATTAAATTTTGGAGATAATCATCCTGCAAGAGAGATGCAAGATACATTTTATGTAGGAGAAAGCTTATTAAGAACACATACATCCAATATGCAAATACGCACAATGGAAAATCAATCTCCTCCTTTTTATTTTATCTCTCCAGGACGAGTCTATAGAAGAGATGATATAGATATGACTCATTCTGCTATGTTTCATCAAATAGAATGTGTTGTTGTAGATAAAGGGGTTCATATGGGTCATTTAAAGTCTATAGTAGAAACTATGTTAAAAGTTTTCTTTGCAATAGACGGTTTGCAAATTAGATTCAGGCCAAGTTTTTTTCCTTTTACAGAACCTTCTGGAGAGTTTGATATCAAATTAGAAAAAGATGGTTCTTGGTTAGAAATAATGGGTTGTGGAATGATACATCCAAATGTTTTAAAAAATGTTAGTGTTGATAGTAATACATGGCAGGGTTTTGCATTTGGATTAGGAGTAGAGCGCTTGGCTATGTTAAAATATAACATTAAAGATATAAGACAATTTTTTAATAGTGATAAACGATGGTTAAACCATTATAGTTTTAGTGCTTTTGATATACCAAGTTTATTAGGGGGATTAAGAAGATGAAGTTTACTTTTTCTTGGCTTAAAAAATTTTTAGATACTACTGCTGATATTGAAACTATAGCGACGACTTTAACTGAACTGGGTCTTGAAGTTGAAAAAATTATAGATCGAAGTGATGAGTTAAAAGATTTTATTATTGTAGAGATAATTGATATTAATCCTCATCCTAATGCAGATAGATTAAAAATATGCTCTGTCTACAACGGAAAAGAGATTTTTAAAATAGTATGCGGAGCTCCAAATGTAATAGTAGGAATGAAATCTGTATTAGCTAGCGTTGGAACATTAATACCAAATGGGGAATTTAAAATTAAAAAAAGTACTATTCGAGGAGTTGAAAGTAATGGTATGTTATGTTCGGAATTTGAATTATTACTTAGCAATGATCAAGATGGAATTATACATTTAGATAGTAAGGCTCCAGTTGGACAAAATTTTGCTGAATATTTGGAGTTGCATGACCCAATAATTGAAGTATCTATTACTCCTAATAGAGGAGATTGTTTAAGTGTTTTAGGGATTGCGCGAGAGTTAGCGGCTAAAGGATTAGGTAAATTAAAAGAAATTCCAATTTCAAAAATTCGAGAAATTACAAAAGGTAGCGAGGATTATGGTCATTTTAAAATGCCGAATCGAGTTGAAGTTAATGTTCAAAATTTAGATTCTTGTCCATTATTTTATCTTATGGAGATAACTAATATTCAAACTCAAGAAAGTCCTCTATGGCTAAAGAACGCGTTGCGTAATATAGGAGCAAAGAGTATTTGTGCTGTTGTGGATATAGCAAATTATATTTGTTATAGTTATGGGCAGCCTTTACATATATACGATAAAGATAAAATTAGTAGCCCACTTTTTGTAGGATGCAGAACTGGTAGTAAAAGTAGTATAAATGCTTTAAATAATAAACAATATAATTTAAATGAAAAGGATATTGTAGTTTTCGATTGTAATAAAATACATGCTCTTGCGGGTATTATAGGAAGTAAGGAAAGTGGCTGTGATTTCAACACTAAAAATATAGTTATTGAAGCAGCTGTATTTAATACGAAAAGCATTGCTACTACTGGGCGGTTTCATAACATTAATACAGATTCTCGATATAGATTTGAAAGAGGAGTTGATGGTAACTTCGTTGGGGAGGCTATTAAAATTGCTACAGAGATGATTGTAAGGATATGTGGAGGATTCCCGTCTCTTAAATTACAGAAACATGGAAGTATTTTATCTACTAAGCAAATTAAGTTTAACTTACAAAACATAAAGTTAAAAACTGGTTTAACATTGTGTAATGAAGAAGCAATTAAAATTTTAGAGAATCTAGGTTTTAAAATTGAAGAAAAAAATAACGATATTTTGGTTATTGATGTACCTTCATGGAGACATGATATTAATATAGAAGAAGATTTGATAGAAGAAATAGCAAGAATACATGGATATGATAAACTACCTTTAGTTAACTTATCAACTTACGGAAAAATTTCTTTTATATCTCAACAACAAAAGCTTTATCATGATACAAAAAGAATATTAGCTGGTTGTGGATACGATGAAGTAATAACGTATTCATTTATGGATAGCAATAAAGCAGCTTTATTTACTAAGATAGATGAAGGGCTTAAACTAAAAAATCCTATTAGTCCTACTTTAAATTATATGCGTCCTACAATCATTCCTAATATATTAGAAATTATTCAAAGAAATAAAGCAAGATCATGTGATAGTTTATCACTTTTTGAAATGGGTCCTATATTTAAAGGATTAGATCCTAAAGATGAGATTACAAGATTAGTTGGAGCGCGATATGGTAATAAGTTTAGCAAGAATGTTCATAAAAAATCAAATAAATTTAATGCCTTTGATGTAAAAGCAGATTTTGAATTTTTAATTAAAGAATTGTATTTAAACACAGGTATTGAATATACTAATTTTTTAGATTTGGCTGATAAAAGCGATTTACCAACTTATTACAATAAGGGAAAAGCTTGCAGAATTGATTTTTTTTATTTATGGTCCACATCTCATATAGGCTATTTAGGAGAAATAGATCCAGTTATTTTAAAAGAATATAATATAGAAGATTCAGTAATAATATTTGAAATATTTTTGGATAGTAATAAATTATTATTTCTTTATGAGCAAAGACGTTTAAATGGACGATTATTTATTTATTCGGATTTTCAAGCTATAGTAAGAGATTACGCTTTTATTTTAAGTAAAGATCAACCTATTGGTCCTATTATTAAATCATTAGACAGTATAAATCCACAATTAATTAAGAAAATTGAGCTATTTGATGTTTATACAGTAAATGAAGAAGAACAATCTGTCGCTTTTAGTATAACAATTCAAGCTAATGATAGGACATTGAAAGAAAATGAATTAACAGTATTACAAAATAGAATTATTGATACAGTTTGTGATGAATTTAATGCAAAAATAAGATAAATAAATTATGCAAATTTATACCAATAAGGAATCTTGGGATGGAATGAGATCTGCTGGAGCTTTGGCATCTAAAGTTTTGGATTATATAACAGGATATGTAAACCTAGATGTGACTACTAATCAATTAAATGATTTATGTCATAATTATATTATTGAAAATGGAGCCATTCCAGCACCATTAAACTACAAAGGATTTCCTAAATCAATTTGTACATCGGTTAATCATGTCGTATGTCATGGTATTCCAAATGATAGAAAACTAAGAAACGGAGATATATTAAACATAGATGTAACTGTTATATTAGATGGATGGTATGGAGATTCTAGTAGAATGTTTTTTGTAGGAGATGTAGGTATTAAAGCAAAGAGACTAGTACAAGTTACTTATAATGCAATGATGTTAGCTATTGATATAGTAAAACCAGGTATAACCCTTGGAGATATTGGCTATGTAATTCAGTCATATGTAGAAAAAAATAATTTTTCTGTAGTGCGAGAATTTACTGGTCATGGAATTGGGCGTATCTTTCATGATGATCCAACTGTAGCGCATTATGGGAAACCAAATCAAGGATTAAAATTAGAAGAAGGTATGTTTTTTACTATTGAACCTATGGTGAACGCAGGGCGCTATGCTACTATTACTAGTAGACTCGATGGATGGACTGTTACTACACGAGATAAGTCTTTATCTGCTCAATTTGAACATACTATTGGAGTTACTAAAGATAGTGTAGAAATTTTTACAGTATCGTCTTTAAATCCTCATAATAGTATATATGAATAATAATGATCAATTTCATTTTATAGGTCATAGAAATAGATTAAAACAGCGTTTTTACAATACCCCTATAGGAGATGTTCCTGATTACGAACTACTAGAAATAATATTATTTTGGGCAATTCCTCGCAAAGATGTTAAACCATTGGCTAAAAAATTATTAACTAATTTTGGTTCATTAAAAGAAATTATTTATGCAGATAAGGATAAATTATTATCAATAAATGGCATAACTCGTAATACATGTATTACTTTTTTAGTATTTCAGGATGTAATTAACAGGTCTTTAAAAAACGTAATCATAAATAAAAATATTCTAAATTCTTGGTCTGGAGTAATAGATTATTTAAAGTCTACTATGGGTAATTTAAAAATAGAACAATTTCGTGTTTTATTTTTAAATAAAAAAAATATATTAATTGCAGATGAAATACAAACCCAAGGAACCATTGATCAAACTGCAGTCTATCCAAGAGAAATTATCAAAAGAGTTATGTTTCATGAAGCAAGTGCTATTGTTTTAGCTCATAATCATCCTAGTGGAGATGTATCTCCATCAAAGCTTGATATTGAACTAACTAATGCTATTATAAAAGCTTGTAGTGCACTTAACATTGTTATGCATGACCATGTTATAATTAGTAAAAATAATTTTTTTAGTTTTAGGAATGAGCTTTTATTACCTTTATGAATTATATGATTTTATTTTTGATAGGATCTTTAAATTTTATTTTTACCAGTATTTTACTTATAATTAGTATCAAAGTATTGCCATACTATAATATAGTGGATGTACCTAGTTACCGTAGGAATCATACTAATGATACTCCTAGAGGAGGTGGTATCGCTATAGTTATTTCTTTTTGTATTAGTTTTATTATTTACGAATATATCACTTATCAAAAATTTTATTATAGTCTGACTTTATTGGTAGTAACAATATATGGGGCAATAATTTCTTTTTTAGATGATATTAAGGGAGTATCAGTTTTATTTCGTTTTATATCTCATCTATTAATATCAACTTATATAGTATTAAATTTTGTTTACCCTCAAACTATTTTTCATGGGGATATCCCTTTAGCATTAGATATGCTCTTTCTTATTCTATGCTTAACTGCTTACATTAATATATATAATTTTCTTGATGGAATTGATGGAATTACTGCTAGTAATTCTATTTATTTAAGTGTAATAATTTTATTGCTTTGTTATTTACGTTTTGACGAAATCCTTCATGTAAAATTAGTTATTTTGATATCTTGGTTAGTATTATTTTCTTCTATAGCTTTTATATATTTAAACTGGTATCCAGCTAAAATATTTTTAGGAGATGTTGGAAGTGTTACATTAGGGCTTTTATTAGGTACATGTCTTTTATTTATTGCAGTTTCTGAAAGTCGGTTATTATGTGCATGTATTATTGCATCTATGTATTATTTAGCGGATGGAGGATTAACTATAATTATTCGTCTTAGCAAAGGAGAAAAAATTTGGTTACCTCATTTACAACATTTTTTTCAGCAAGCTGTAGCAAAAGGGATGACTCATAAAAAAGTTACAATTAAAATTACTGTATGTAATTTAATTTTAGGAATACTTGCAATAAATGCTTTATATTATCCTGTTGTATCTAGTATATTTGCTTTTATAGTCACAATAACGACATTACTACATTTTAGAAATAGTTAATCTTTACTTTTACTATTACTATTGGTAAAAGAATACATTAATTTTCCTAATAAGCCCTCTAAACTAATTCCAGGAAATACAGTAATAGAACTGTTGGCTGATAAAAATTCTGGAGAAACTCCTGGAGTAATTGAAATAAATTTATCTCCTAATAATCCATTACTAACAACTGCGCCATAAGAATCTTTAGGTAACTTAACATCATTATTTATCTCTATTTCAATAGAAGCATAAAAATTATTCGGATTCAGTTTTAATTTTGTAACTTTACCAATTTTAATACCTGCAATATAGACATCACTTCCTTGAATGATTCCTTCTGCATTGGAACATTCTGTATATAATAAATACCTGCTTTCTTGTGTGTTAGAAAAATTAAAACTATAGATAAATATCGCAAATATCAATGCGACTACTATTACTATAAATCCTATTATTGTTTCTATTGTGCGTTGCATACCATTATTCGTATTTAATTTTTTTTAAGGCTTCTACTGCTAATTTATCTGCAATATTATTTCCATAATTATTAGAGTGGCCTTTTACCCAGAACCATTCTATTATATGTAAATTTGTTTGATAATGTAAATTATGCCATAAATCTATATTTTTAACAGGTTTATTTTGAGAATTACGCCATTCTTTCTTTATCCATGTCTGAATCCAATTAGTAATTCCTAATTTTACATAAGTACTATCCGTATAAACTTGTATTCTGCATTTAGTATCTAATGATTTTAATCCTTGAATTACTGCAGTAAGTTCCATACGATTGTTTGTGGTAAGTAGCTCAGCACCTTGTAACGTATGTTCTGAATCATGGCGAATCAAGTACACTCCCCATCCACCTGGACCAGGATTTCCAGAACATGCCCCATCAGTATACATTATTATATTAGGTAAACAATCCAATGAAGTTTTCCATCAATTTTCTAATTTATTTATTATATTTAACATTAAATTTATTTAAAAATCAAATTTGTTGTATAATCTATCTATGATGGAATTTTTCAGAAATTTTGGATAATATTTATATATAAAAATATATGTAAAAACCCATGAAAGAAGGTATGCAAACAAAAAAACAAATTATCTCTGAACTTGAAACTAAGTCTTTTGCTAATGAGATAGAAAATGATAAAAATAAGGCAGAGATATATATTAATAGAGTTGCGCAAGCTAAAGAACAAAAGGCTGAATCAAAAATTATAGAACAAGAAGAAAAGAGTTTAGAAATTTATAAAAGAGCATTGTTATTAATAGGAAGTACAGGTATGGAAGTCGCTTCTAGTTCAGGAAAAACAAAAAAAGCTACTGAAAATAATCTTCCTATATCTTCATATTTAAGCCATGGTAGCCGTGTTAAAATAGAAATTCCTCCAGGGAGTAAAGATGAGCTTATTAATTGGCTTACTACAGGAAATAAAGAAATAGATGGTAGGGCTCATAATAATAAAGAGAAAAAAAATGGTAAAATCGTATACAATAGGAGTGCTGCAACTCATAGTGTATCGTTTGTAAATAAAGAAGGGGTAATAGAAGTTGTAGAGAAAAAAACATCTGTAATTGGAGAGGCGTTTCGAGCTGTGGGTTCACTTATTAAAGAAACAAAGCACTGGGGAGTGGATTTAGCAATGAATGCTGAATTTGGAGGCAAAGATTCTGAAGGGCATGTGGTCAATAAGCCCGATGGAGATCACGGGCATTTATATTTGTATTATGAGCCTCCTAAAGACGATCAACCAGGAGCGCTTTTAATAGGGATCGAAGGAGGAGCTCCTTCATCTAGCAAACATTCAATATTAGGCAAGTCTGACCCACTAAGTCCAGTCGATGGCTCTAAATTTGAAAATTTAACTTCTAAACAAGAAATAGCAGCGGAAAATGAATATAAAGATATATTAGTTCCTAAAAAATTCAATGGAATGTCTATTAAATTAGATAATGAAAAATTAAGCCAAATTACTAAGGTAGATTCTACTAAATATGGACAAGAATTAGCAACTATGATGCCAGTAGATTCTCCTGATAAATTAATAGAAGCCAAACATCATGAACCACCTGAATTTAAAAAATCTAAACCTGTTCAAGTAGAAATAAAAAAACCATCTGGAATAAAAAGGTTTATAAATAGACTTACTGTGGGATTAGCCTTTAAAAAAGAAATTAATCAATATAAAATTCAGAAAAAAACATTAGCAAACCAAAATAAAATACGAGCAGCGGATGATTCTCGTTTATCTAATCAAGGTGCTCGTCAATTAAATAACTCTCAAGCTGAAATAGAGAAAAAAAATATTCCTATGTACTTTCTAAAAGAAGCAAAAAAGATAGTTGGTCTTGAGAATCAAAACCAACAGACACAAGGAGACAAAGTTCAAGTAAAAAAAGGGATACCAACTGAAAGACAAATATAATAAAATATAATTTTTTATATCTTTTCAATGTTTTATACTTATAATAATTTAGAACAGTCGGCAATTTTATATGTAAAAATTAAGCCTAATAGTAATGAGAATGGTATAGATAGAGCTATTCTATGGCAGGATAAGTGGGTTTTAGTTATTAAAATAAAATCTATCCCTCAAGATGGCAAAGCCAATGCTGAATTAGTTAAATTTTTAGGTGCTAAATTTAAAATTCCAACTGCTTCTATAACAATTATTAGTGGGCATGTAAATAAATTAAAAAAAATAAAAATAGAAAATTTGTCTTCTGAGCATTTGCAATTTCAGTTAAAGTATTTATATAAGAAGAAATGAATAAGTAATTAAATTATGATATCTATGGAAACAGAAACAAAAAAGTTCAGTGCTGAGATAGGCAAAGTCCTAAATTTAATGATTCATTCTCTTTATACTAATAAGGATATTTTTATTCGAGAATTAATTTCTAATGCATCAGATGCGTGTGATAGATTGCGTCTTTTATCATATAGCAAACCTGAGTTAATGAAGAAGAAATTTAAAATTATTTTTAAAGTTGATAAAGATAAGCGCTTATTGACCATAAGTGACAATGGTATTGGTATGAATAAGCAGGATTTAATAGAAAATCTTGGCACTATTGCTCATTCTGGAACACAGCATTTTTTGTCTCAAATAACAGGAGACACTAAAAAGGATAATTTATTAATAGGACAGTTTGGTGTGGGATTTTATTCTGTATATATGTCTTCCAGTATAGTCAGTGTTATTAGTAAAAAGGTAGAAGAAACTCAAGCATATTGTTGGACATCAGATGGACAAGGAGAGTATACAATAAGTGAAACTGATAGTGATTTAGCCAATGGGACAATAATTAATTTAACTATTAAAGAGTCAGAAGATGTTTATCTAGATCATTTTAGAATTAAAAATATTATTAAAACTTATTCTGATCATATTGCTATTCCTATATTTTTCACAGATCCAAATGGGAAAGAAATTCAAGTTAACTCTTTTTCTGCAATTTGGACTAGAAATAAATCTGATATTACGCCTCAGCAATATGAAGAGTTTTATCGTAGTGTTTCGTATTCCGCTGATAAGCCATGGTTAATTTTGCATAATAAGAATGAAGGGGCGGTAGAGTTTACAAATTTATTATTTATTCCTACATCTAAAACATTTGATTTATATAATCCAGATAGGAAAAGAAGAGTTAAATTATACATAAAAAGAGTTTTTATTACTGACGAAAATGTAGAATTAATTCCTCAATTCTTACGATTTTTAAGAGGAATTGTTGATTCTGAAGATTTACCTCTAAACATCAGTCGTGAAACTTTGCAATATAATCCAATAATGGAAAAAATCAGAACTTCTATAAGTAAAAGAATTTTAAATGAATTAAAAAAGAAAAAAGACGAAAATATTGAACAGTATCAGGAATTTTGGAGTACATTTGGTCCTGTGTTAAAAGAGGGGTTATGTGAAGGATTATCAGATCCAGATCCATTGCTTTCTGTATGTATTTTTTATAGTGCAAAATTAGCTAAATTTATTAGTTTCGATGAATACATAAATAATTTTCAACAAGGACAAGATGTAATTTATTATTTAAGTGGGGAGGATATTGACAAACTCAAACAAAGTCCGCAAATAGAAGGATTTTTAAATAAAAATATAGATGTGTTGTTATTTATTGATACGGTAGATGATTTTTGGGTTAATGTGATTCATCAATATAAAGATTATAAATTAATGTCTGTTACTCGTAGTGAAATAGACTTAGAAAATCTTGGTAAAAATGATGCTTCTAAAAATATAGAAAATATTAAAGAACCTGAAGAAAATTATGATAAATTAGTTGATTATTTTAAAAGAATTTTAGGATCTAAAATTAAAGATGTTAAAATTTCAAAAAAATTGACGAATAGTCCTGTTTGTTTAGGGGTAGAACAAGGGGCTATGGATATTAGAATGGAAAGATTTTTAATAGAACAAAAACAACTTGGAACTTCATCTGCTAAAATTTTAGAAATTAATCCTAAGCATAAAATTATTGCTAGTATCAACCGGGATATTAAATTTATGATAGATAATCCACAAAACATTGATTTAGTAAAAACATTGTTTGATCAAGCATGTATCATTGAAAATGAACCTATAAATGATGTTAATGATTTTTGTAGTCGTTTAAATAGATTAATAGAACGGTTTGTGTGAAAAATATATGGAAACAAGAAGCTATTTTTATTCTAGGGATAAGTAAATCACCAAGTAAATGGAATTTTATTACTTTGCCTCAAATAGCTTTTATAGGTAGATCTAATGTTGGAAAATCTAGTATTATTAATGCTCTATGTTCTAGAAAAAATTTAGCTAAAACTTCTAAAACTCCTGGGGGAACTAAGCAACTTAATTTTTTTAATTTAGCTGATAAATTATGCTTAGTTGATTTACCTGGGTATGGTTTTGCTAACGTTGACTTTAATACTCATAAACAATGGAATAATGTAATTAGTGATTATTTTATAAAAAGTGAAAAATTAATGGTAGTTAATATTTTAATAGATATTAGAAGAGGAATAATGGATAAAGATATATTTGCAATAAATCTTATCCAACAATTTAGTAAAAAGTGGCAAATTATTGTTACCAAAAGCGATAAAGCAAAAAATCTTACGGAAAGTGTAAACAATATAAAGCAGGAAATTGCAAAAGCTATTGGTTATTTACCTAATGTAATTACTACAAGTACTATAAATAATACAGGAATAAAAGAGCTTCGATCTAACATCCTCTTAAATTTAGTTACAAATAACCAATCTCTTTAATAAGACATATTATAAAGTCTACATAATTGATCACTATCAAGTTTTTTACAAATCATTTTAGCAACATTTAATTCTTTAAATGGGCCTATGATTAAATAATAAAGTTTACCAATTTGCGAATTAACTTGCTGTGTTTTATATGTATATTGATCTAAGAAAGTGTATTTAAGCTTTAATCTTTGCCATTCTAGCTCAGCGATATTGGGATTACGAAGAGATAATAGATGTAAAAAATACCCCTTTATTGGTTTTTTTACGAAATTTAAATTGCTATCCTCTATAACTATATTAACTTTAGTATTGATTTTATTAGCAACTGTATCAGAGATAATATCAGAAATAATATCATGGGTTGATAAATTTAATAATGGATCTTCTGGAAGATTAGATAATTGTACTTTATAGGAATAATATTGGTTATGAATAAATTTATCAGACAACTCATTATCTTTATTAGACATTTCATCTTGAGAATTAGGAGATTTAATTTTTACAGGTCCATCATCAGGTAAAAGTAATACAATATCTTTTTTTTTGTTTTGAAAAAAATTATATATAATTACATTAATTGCTAACAAAGCAAAAATAAGCAGACTAATAATTTTAATGTTTTTTAACACACTAAATTACATTTTTTCCATAGGAGTAATACCAATAATATCAAAACCTAATTCAATTATAATAATAATTGCTGATACCAAACATAATCTACCTGTGGTTAATTCGATATTGTCATTGACTATAAAGCGATATTGATTGTCTTGTTTTCTTAAACTCCACATATTATGAAAAATACTCGCTATATTTATTAAATAAAAAGCAATCCGATGCGGTTCAAGATGTAGGAGTGCGCTATCTACTATTTTAGGCCAAGTTGCTAATGTTTTAATTAACTGAATTTCATTTTCTTGATTTAATAGATGAATAATATTGATTAATTTTTCTTTATCCTGCAATAAGTTATAAGATGCAGAAAAATTATTTTTAGCATTATCTAGGATGGATTTAGCTCGTACATATGCATATTGTACATAGAATACTAGATTATCTTTAGACTGTTCTTTTACTTTAATTAGATCAAAATCTAAGGGGGCATCATTTTTTCTTGTTAACATCATGAATCTAATAATGTCTTTATCTACAGCATGTAAAACGTCTTTTAAAGTCGTAAAATTTCCAGCGCGTTTTGACATTTTAATAGGAGTTTCGTTTTCAATATAATTAACTAACTGACATATTTTAATATCATTTTTTTGATTCTTATTTAAACAATTAAATATTGCTTTAGTCCTTTTTACGTAACCAATATGATCAGCACCAAGGACTATAATGATATTATCAAATCCTCTTTCTATTTTATTTTTTTGATATGCTATATCTGCAGCAAAGTAAGACCAGTCTTCATTGATTTTTTGCAATGATCTATCTTGATCATCTCCAAACATACTTGATTTGAAAATTAACTTTTCCTTGTTAATCCAATCTTCAGAATCTATTCCCTTAGGATTTGACAAGACACCTTTATAAATTATTCCTTGTTGTTGCAAGTCATTTACTACTAAATCTATTTCTTTTGATTCATGTAATTTATGTTCAAAAAAATATACATCATGATGTATACCTAAATCAGCTAAATCTCGTTTTATAAGATCCAGCATAGAATTAACAGTGTAATCTTTTATTATGTTTTCCCTTTCTTCTCTTGGTTTAGATAATAAACTATTTCCATATTTTTTTACTAAGTCTTGAGCTACAGAAATTAAATATTTTCCTGGATATAACCCGGATGGAATAACTACTTCTTTATCTAATATCAATGCTTCATATCGTAAAAATACTACTTCAGTTAAATCTTTAATTTGAGATCCGACGTCATTAACATAAAATTCTTTAGTTACGGAATACCCACAGTTAGTAAATAATCTAGATAACACATCCCCATAAACAGCACAACGTGTATGTCCGATATGAATTGGTCCAGTGGGATTGGCAGAAACATATTCTATATTAATTTTAGAACCGTTTCCAGTATTACATTGATTATAATTTAATCCATTAAAAATTATTTCTAATAAAGATTTATGCCATTCCTCTGCTTTAATAGTAAAATTTATAAAGCCTGGTCCAGCTATTTCTATATGTGAAACATAATGCAAATTAATTAGATCTTTTTTTAATTCTACAGCAATTTCTCGAGTGTTTAATTGTAATTTAGTGGCTAAAATCATAGCTGCATTAGTTGCAATATCTCCATTAAGAATATCTTTAGGAGACTCTACAGTTATTTTAGTATCTAAGCTCTCAGAATTGATACCAAAAAGCTTTATTATTGATAGCCTCAAATCAGAATGGAGCTTATGAAATATATTCATAACTTTATATCATTAAATTGTAAACCGGTGTACGTATAAAATTCAGTAATAGCATATCTATCTGTCATACAAGCAATATAATCGGATATAACTTGAGCTTGATTGCTTTCTTCGCAAGTAACAATACATGTTTTCCATTCTAATGGAATTAGATTTATATCATTCATATATACATTAAATAATTTTTTAATTATTGTTTGGCATTTGATATATATATCTAATATGTGTGGATGGTGATACATATTATCTAATAAAAATTTGCGCAGTATTTCTATATAATCATTCCCTATTGTTGAAAAGCTAACTAATAAATTTTGATTTTTTATTACATCAGCATATGTTTTAATATTATACTGAATAAAATTGTTATTAGTTGTACTGATAACATCATCTATTAAAAATAGATACAAATAGTATGAGACTTCCCATGCAATTCTGTTAATAGAAGTATTTAGTAGTTGATGAGTAATTTTTTTTTCCAATAATGGTATTTTTTTTAATTGATCTGTTTTAATTAATCCGTATCGTAGTCCATCTTCTAAATCATGACTAATATATGCTATATCGTCTGAAATAGCAGAAACTTGGGCTTCAAGTGAGGATTGCTGATTTAATTTTAAATCATGAATCTTATTATATTCCGATATATATTTTGGAATATCTTTGCTCAGTATTCCATTGTGTTTTACTAACCCCTCTAAGGACTCCCAAGTTAAATTTAAACCATTATAATGTTGATAGCGTTTTTCTATTTGGGTTACTATTTTTATAGTATGTACATTATGATTAAATCCCCCGTAATCCTTCATGCATTCATTTAATGCGTCTTCTCCAGAATGACCAAATGGAGCATGTCCTAAGTCATGAGCTAAAGAAATACTTCTTGCTAAGCTATAAGAAATAAATAATGCATGAGATATAGTGCTTGCGATTTCTGCTACTTCAATAGAATGCGTTAATCGACTACGAAAATGATCTCCTTCGTGATTGCAAAATACCTGAGTTTTGTATTGTAACCTTCTAAAAGCATTGCTTTGGATAATTCTATTAATATCTGTTTGAAAATTATCACTATAAGAAAAAGTGGTATCTGAATGCAACCTTCCTTTGCTTAATTGGGGATTGCAAGCAAATTTAGCCAAGTCTTTCATATAAATAATTAGATTTGTTTGTACAAAAGCACTTATAGTATATAAAATTTTTTAAGAAATTGCAATAATAAAATTAGTATTTTATTTGCACGCTAAAGCTTATTTTAAATAAAAAAAATAAATTTAAAAAACATCATTGATAAATAATTTTTATTTAAGTAATAATTAGATATTCCTACTGAATAATTAAGTATTAAATTATGTTAAGTGATAATGAAATATGGCTTCAATGGATAACTAAACTTCAATCTATAGCGCAAAACGGATTAACTTT
This sequence comes from Rickettsiaceae bacterium, assembly GCA_963676335.1. Classification (GTDB taxonomy): domain Bacteria; phylum Pseudomonadota; class Alphaproteobacteria; order Rickettsiales; family Rickettsiaceae. Next base: position 80,365 of record OY781057.1, on the reverse strand, counting down.
TACTAAAGATCCTTACGATAAAGAGCGTTATGAGCAATTAATGCATCTTACTGCGGAAATAGCAAATAAATATCTAAATATAGAATCCGATAAGATAATGAAAGTTTTCTCTGCAGAAATTGGGTATTATGCAACTCCTAAAATATGTGTGCGTGGAGCTATTTTTAATAAAAAAAATGAAATTTTATTAGTAAAAGAATCTGATGATCGTTTATGGTCATTACCTGGAGGTTGGGCAGATGTTAATGAAACCCCAAGTGAAAATGTGATTAAAGAAATTTTTGAAGAAAGTGGATATATAAGCAAAGTTACTAAACTAATTGCAATATATGATCGAAACAAACAAGTAATAAAATGGCCACATCTATATAATGTCTTTTTCCTTTGTGAAATAATAGGAGGGGAATTAAAAGTAAGTCATGATATTTTAGATGCTGGATTTTTTAATATGAAAAAATTACCTCCTTTATCCATAGAAAGAATGACAGAATTACAAATACAAAAATGCTATGAGTGTCATACTGATTTAAATACAAATGCTGATTTTGATTAAAAGTTTTTTTCTTGATTATTAATTGAAAAACAGATATAAATGCACTAAAATTACTAGAATATATTTTTGATTTTAGTCATTTTGATATGCGTATATTTAAGATAAGTTTATTATTGTGTGCAGCTATATTAATATTAACATATACTCTTTTATGGGCTTTGAGGCATACTTCTGTTTCTGAACAATTCACAAATTTTATAAAACAAGAAATAAATATAGAAATTTCTCCATTGGATCTAAAATTTAAAATTTTTCCATTTCCGCATATATCTATTTCTAAACTGGATATTCCAAAAACTTTAATTATAAATGATGTAAATATATATTTATCTCCGTTATCTATACTTCTTATTAAGCCGAAGGTTTCCAAAATAACAGCAAAAACAGTGTACATTACTTCTAATGTAGAAACAGTAGGTATTGGAAAATATGAAATATTAATTAATAAAATTTTACGTAATAAAATTACAAATAATGATATTTATATTGAAAATATATATTTAAATAATTCGCAACAAATTATAAGTAATTTAGCATTAAGATGGAACAAAGGCTCTATAAGCTATAAGCTATCTGATAGCGAAGTAAATACTTTTTTTCAACTTAATTCAGATAATACTTTAAGCTTAAATACTGAAATTATAGACAATTTTTATAAATTTATATTGAAAGAACAGATAGACTCTAATGGCTTTATAAAAAATGGAAGTGGGTATCTCTCTATTAAAGATACAGCTTCATTCTTTAATAAAAACTTCAATATCAATTTATTAGAAACTAAAGAGCAGTTACCAATACCTTTAGATATAAAATTTAATTTAGCAGATAATGAAAATTTTTTATATATATCTAGTATAGAAGCATCGTCTTCAATAATTTTAGGTAGTGGAGAGATGCTTCTTGCGCATGATCCAAAACAGAAACGTAATCAAGTTAAATTAAATTTAACAAACCTCAACTTATCTCAATTTTTAGAAACGGTAAATTCTAAAATTTTATTTAAATCCTCACCACAAATTCAATTTGATATTAGTAAATTAAATTTGGAAATGGATATTAAAGTTAATAATTTAGTTTTAAATAATGAAAATATATCTGATATTAAATTTTTAGGCGCCACAAATAAAAACACTTTTGAAATTCAACAATTTCAAGGAATTTTAAATTCAGGAGGTGATTTCGCGCTGATTGGCAATATTGATCAAAATTATTATCGCTCGCTTTTTCAAGGGACTGTTGCTATAAAACATTCAGATGCAAATACATTTTTTAAGAACTTAAATCTTAAAAATTTATCTTCTTCGGAAAAAATACAAAATTTAGAAATGAAATCTGATATACGAATAACTGCTATTGATTATGAATTATTTAATATGTTTCTAACAATAGGAACAACAAATATTTACGGAAAAGTTACATCTCGACTTATTGGAAGTATTCCTCGCATAACTGCAATACTTCAAATTAATAATTTCAATCCTTATGAAAACAAAATTCCGATTATTTCATCTGCGATTGATTATTTAAAAAACTTTACTCTAGATACTAAAGACTTTTCTTCAGTTATTCCAATTAGAAATATTTCTTATATAGGAAATATAGATATATTATTCAATAATATTATTATTGAAGATACTCCTATAAATAAAGTTAATTTATCTCTTATATTAAGCAATAATCAGATTAATATAAAATCCTTGGTTATTAACAATAATGATATTTACTTATCTACAAATGGAAAGTTGATAACCAATGATTTAAAACCAATAATATATTTCAATGTATTAGATGGTAATTTAGAATTATTTAATTCTGATTCTGTTTTTGGATTAGAACAAATACAAAAAAAACTTCTATTTTTAAACAAAAAAATTGATTTCAACAATTTAGTTCTTTACAGCTCTATAAATTTAAATAAAGTAAAATATTTAGATAATTTAGAAATAAATAAATTGAATTTCAATATTCAGAATAAGGATGCAGTTATTACACTTTCTCCATTTAATGCAAACATATTTTCAGGAAATTTAAAACTAGATGGAAGTGTTTCATTCAATCCGATGGCAATAAGTTTAGGATACGCATTTAATTTGGTTGATTTAACTAAATTAGTAAATTTTTATCCCGTAAAATTGCAAGGAATTGTAAGTATTAACGGTATTATGAATACGACAGGAAATAATTTAAATGAATTAAAAGAGAATTTAAATTTCAAAGGAAGCAGTATTGGTAGTAATATTTTTTCAAATTTTAATATAGATAATTTTATTAAAAAAATAAATATAAAAGATTATGATTTTAATAACCTTGAATTTGATAAAGATCTAATTTTTCCTAATAAAGGAGATATAACTTCATATGAAGTTGATTATTCTTTTCAAAATAATATTTTAACATTAAAAAAGGGTAAATTTCTTACTAATTTTTCTTCTAATGCTTTCTCAGCTATTTTGAACTTTGATAAAAAGGATATCAATGCCGCTGTAGCAAGTTCTTTTTATTTACAAAATCAGAATTTTCCTCAACCAAAAATTGTTGATATTTATACAAATATTACAAATACATTTGATTCTCCTAAAGTTGATATAAATATAAATTTTATACAAAAATTATTTAAAAAATGAGTTCATGTTTTATTAAAAATGTAATTAAAGATAGTAATTTTTTTTTTATATTTATATTAGGAATAATTAGTGGAATGCCTTTTGCAATTATGACTACAAGTTTGATTACTTGGTTTACTGAATCTGGTATTGCTTTATCTATAGTTACTTTATTTGCTATAGCTCGTATACCTTATTCTTTAAAAATTTTTTGGTCGCCTCTAGTAGATTCATTTAGGTTACCTTTATTAACCAATTTTATCAAAGGAAAGAGAAAAAGTTGGATGATATTAGCTAATATTGCAAGTATTTTATTATTAATAATAATGTCAATGTTAAATCCAATAAAAAATATAAATATTTTTTTAGTAGTTAGCATATTATTTGGTATTTGTGCAGCAACATATGATATGGCTTACGATGCTTGGCGTATCGAGATATTGGATACGATGCAACAAGCTTTAGGTGCTGCAACTGCAACATTTGGATTTAGAATTGGATGTTTAATTACTGGGGCTGGAGCATTGTATTCTGCAGCTCTTATAGGATGGAATAATACATTTTTAGTGTTTGCAATGTTATTTTTAATAGGGTTAGTATTTGTATTTTTTTTTATAACTGAATCAAAAATAAATGTTTTAAGTAATTTCAGTTATAAAATTTATTTTAAGACTATTACTCAGTCCTTGAAGTACTTATTAAACAGAAAATATGCATCTATAATTTTATTAGCTCTTTTATTGTATAAATTAGGAGATGCTATGTTAGCTACTATTAGCACTCCATTTTTTCTTAAGATTGGCTTTACTAAACAACAAATAGCATATGTAGTTAAAGTTTTTGGAATTATTGCATCTATTTCTGGAAGTTATGCTGGAGGTATTTTAATTGCTAAGACTGGTTATTTTTTGGGGTTATTAATATGTGGAATATTCCAAGCAATGACTAACTTAAGCTATTTATGGCTCTTTTATCAAGATATCGAAATACAAAATTTATTGATTGCTATTTCCATAGAAAATTTTACAGGTGGTATGGGAGCTACTGCATTGATTGCTTATTTAAGTTGTTTATGCAATAAAGAATTCACAGCTACTCAATATGCAATGCTAAGTAGCATAACTACTTTAATGAACAACTCAATAACTATGAGTAGTGGATATTTAGTGGAGCAGATGGGATGGAAAATGTATTTTATTTTTACTGTAATTATTTCTATACCAGCATTATTATTAATAGTATTTTTACACTATAAAACAAAAAATTTATTATAATTTAGGTAAAATTTATGCATTACATTGAATTGCCAGAGGAATATGAACCTTTAGAAGAAGAAGAATATATGAATTCAAAGCATCTGGAGTACTACAGACAAAAATTGAATACTTGGAAAGCTGAGTTACTTGAAGAATCGCAAAAAACTATAGATCATTTAAAATACGAAAATTGGAGTGATGCAGATGATAGTAACCGTGCGTCCTTAGAGTCTGAAGCTGGGGTTGAATTAAAAACTCGTAATCGATATAGAAAGCTTATTAGTAAAATTGATGATGCATTAGAACGCATAGAAAATGGTGAATATGGATATTGTGAAGAAACTGGAGAAAAGATTGGGTTAAAAAGGTTAAAAGCAAGACCAATAGCTACTTTATGTATTGAAGCTCAAGAACGTCATGAAAACGTTGAAAAACAACGTAATTTAATTGAAATAGAAGAGGGAAAAGATTATGTGCAATGAAATTTCTAAAGAACAGTTACTATGGGGATTAGAACAAATGATTTTATTAAGACGTTTCGAGGAAAAGTGTGGACAATTATATAATAGTGGATTAATAGGGGGCTTTTGTCATTTATATATAGGACAAGAAGCTGTGGCTGTTGGTGCATATATGGCGAAAAAAGAACAAGATAGTGTTATTACTAGTTATAGAGATCATTGTCATGCAATATTAGCAGGATTAGAACCTAAATATGTGTTAGCTGAGTTATGTGGAAAAGTTACCAAAAACTCATGTGCTAAAGGAGGATCTATGCATATATTTTATCCCGAAGGTAAATTTTTTGGTGGTAATGGTATAGTAGGAGCTCAAGTTTCTATAGGTACTGGATTAGCGTTTGCAGAGTATTATAGAGAAACTAAAAATATTTGTTATACTTTTTTTGGGGATGGAGCAGTTAATCAAGGACAAGTTTTTGAGTCTTTTAATATGGCTGCATTATGGAAATTACCAGTACTTTACATTATAGAAAATAATGAATATGCAATGGGTACTTCTGTTAAACGTTCTACATTAGTAAATAATTTATATCTCAAAGGAAAGTCTTTTGGAATTGAAGGAAAACAAGTTAATGGGATGAATTTACTAGATACATACTCAGAGATTAAAAAAGCTAGTGAGTACGTACGTTCTAATGGCCCATTTATACTCGAAATGAAAACGTTTAGATATAGAGGACATTCTATGTCGGATCCTGCAAAATATAGAACCAAAGAAGAAGTAGACTCATATAAAAATAATAATGATCCTATAGAAAATTTAAAAAAAACAATGTTAACACAGAATTATGCTAGCGAAGATGATATAAAATCCTTGGAAAAAAAAATAAAAATACTTATTCAAGATGCAGTAAATTTTGTAAATAATGCTCCTGTACCAGATATTAATGAACTCTATACAAATGTATATACTCGACATACTTCAAAAATTGGCGGTGTCGCTTGAAAACTGCGTTGCTCACATACGGCAAAGTATGCTGTGCTACTTGTTTCCTTCGCTCCTAGCTCTTTTTGAAGTCTGGCGAGTGTAGATATACAGCATTAAAAATTCGTAAGATAGTTATTTTATATTAACTTTCTTATTTGCAAAATTTAATCCTTGAATCAAATCTAGAGCTCGAGCATATTGGTAATCATTTATATACATTTCTGACATTGTTTTAGTAGATTCTTTCTGTAATTTATCTTTATCTACTACTAATCCTTTTTTAGGAGACATATTAGAGAATTTTTCATTTTTTAAATGATTTTTTAATGAACTTTCAGAAAATCTTTTATCAGTATCATTTTTTTTAGGGTATTCAATTTTTGCTTGTTCTACTATAATATCTGGTATAATTCCTTCTTCTTGAATGGAACGACCACTGGGTGTATAATATATAGCCGTAGTAAGTTTAATTCCAGCTCTATCATTTATTTGATAGAAAGTTTGTACAGACCCTTTACCAAAAGACTTTGTACCTAAAATAATACCACGTTTATGATCTTGCAAAGCTCCAGAAACAATTTCAGAAGCAGAAGCAGAGCCACCGTTAATTAGCACTACTACAGGAATTTTTGGAGCTTTCATAACAAATTTATTAGCAGAAAAGCTTGTAATGCTAGAACTTGTTCTTCCTTTAGTAGTTACAATAATTCCAGAGTCGAGAAAATATTCACTAACACCAATCGCCTGATCAAGTAATCCACCAGGATTATTTCTAAGGTCTAAAACAATTCCTTGTAAGTTATTTTTAGATTCCTCTTGTAACTGTCTCATAGCATTTTTTAGTTCAGATATAGTATTTTCACTAAAACTAACAATACGGAGATATGCAATTTCGTTATCAAGATTAAATTTTACAGCTTTGATTTTTACATTTTCTCGAATTAGTTTGATTTCTAATGGTTTAATTTGATCTTCTCGTATAATGGTTAATTTAACTTCAGTTCCAGGGGCCCCCCTCATATGTTTTATTGCCTTATTGAATCCTAAATCCGAGATAAAATCATCATCTACTGCAACGATATAATCTTTAGATTTAATTCCGGCTCTATAAGCTGGTAAATCTTCTATTGGAGAAATAACTTTTATAGCATTAACACTACTATCAAAAAAAACTTCTACACCAATTCCGCCAAATTCACCTTTAGTTTGATCTTTAAAATCTTTTAAATCATCATCAGTAAAATATGTAGAATGAGGATCTAATGAAGATAACATTCCTGATATAGCTGAATCTAACATCTTTTGTTTATCAGGCTCTAAAACATAATCTCTCTCTATTTGCTCAAAAATTGTATAAAAATTATTATAAAATGAATTATTATTTAAATTTTTTGCAAAAACGCATAAATTAAAATTAATACTAAGAAAAAAAATTATACTATAAAAAAATATACGCATATTATTAATATATCAAAAATTAAGAATATAAAACTCCATTTTCAAGATTTAAAACAGTATCTGCTAATTTTGCAAATTCATTATTATGTGTCACAATAATAGCAGCAGTATTACTTATTTTTACAGAATTTATCAGTAAAGTAAAAACTTTACACGCTTGATTTTTATCAAGGTTACCAGTAGGTTCGTCTGCTAACAATAATGAAGGTTTGTTTATAAGCGCTCTTGCGATAGCGACCCTTTGCTGTTCTCCTCCAGATAATTGATTAGGCCAATGATTTTTACGATGATTAATATCAAGCATATCAAATAAATAATTTATTTTAGATGAAATATCCATAGGTTTTTTGTTATTTAACAATGCAGGTAGCATCACATTTTCGTATGCTGTAAAATCTTGCAATAAATAATGATATTGATAAACAAATCCGATATAAGTAAGACGTAAAGAATCTCGTACATTTGTTATATTAGTATTTGAAAATCCATCCATAACAATATCTCCTTTGGTAGGCTTATCTAATAAACCTGCAATATGCAATAATGTAGACTTTCCACTACCAGATGCTCCAGTAATTGCAACAACATGTCCACTATATAGTTTAAGATTTATATTATATAGTATCGAAATTTTAGTATTTCCTTGAGTATAATCTTTACTTATATTACATAATTCTAAAATTACTTTATTCATTTCTCATAATGTCTATTGGATCTAAGTAAGATGCCTTATATGCAGGTAATACTGATGCTAATAATGATAGTATCAGAGATACTCCACAAATTTGTACTACATCCGAAAATATTATTTCAGTTGGTAAATAATATAATGAATAAATTGTAGGATCAAATAGTATAATGCCAGTTATTTTTTCTAAAAAAAGCTTAATTTCATTTATATAATGAGAAAAAATTACGCCTAACATACATCCTAATAAAGTACCAATAATACCTATTAAAAAACCATTAAGAAGAAATATAGACAAAATAGTATTACGAGAAGCGCCAATGGTACGTAATATTGCTATTTCTTTGGTCTTATCTTTTATTAACATAAATAAACTACTAATTACATTAAAAGCTGCTATTAAAATAATAAGACTTAAAATTATAAACATAGTACTTTTTTCTATTTTCAGAGCATTAAAAAATTGTGCATTATCCATCTGCCAACTAGTGACTTGGAAATTTTCTCCTAAATCATGCTCTATCTCTTTAGCAAATTGAGAACTAAGATCATAGTTATTAGTGTATATTTCTATAGCATTTACTTTATTATCAAGATTAAATAGTTTGCTAGCAATATCTAAAGGTATCACAACCGTACCAACATCATAAGGATAAAATCCACTTTTAAAAATTGCTTTAACGATGAAATCTTTGCTTTTTGGAATAGCGCCAAAAATAGTAGAAATATTATATGGACCAATCAGCTTTATTATATCATTTACCTTAACTTGCAACATAGTTGCTAACTCATACCCTAACATTAAATCATTTTTTTCAAAAACATCTTTTGTTCCATATAGGATTGTATCAATTATTTGCTTTTTATATTTTAAATTAGGTAAATCTATTCCCCTAACTAATACTCCAGAAACTTTGTTGTTACTAATAGCCAAAGCCTGACCTTTAACTAAAGGATTTACAAAATTAACATGTTTATAGTTAGAAATTTTTTGAACTATTTCATCATAATTATTAATCTGTTTGCCATTTTTAGCTGTTAAAACAACATCACTATCTAATCCTACTATATTTTCGATAAGAGTGGTATGAAACCCATTCATTACAGCCATTACAATAATTAGAGCTGCAACCCCTAAAGTAATACCAAGAGAAGAAAATATAGCGATCATAGAGATTAACCGATCGTTTTTATATGCTACCAAATAACGAATAGCAACTTTAATAATAAATTTAAACGACATATTTATTAACTTTACTATTCAAACTAATGATATAATCAATTACAGTATCTATTGTCAAATCTATAATTTTTTTAGTAGAGCGGTTTTTGAATTCAATAATTCCTTGCTTTATTTTTGAACCAATAATAACTTGCCAAGGAATGCCAATAAGATCATGAATTACAAGCTTACTACCAGACCTTTGATCCGTATCATCGTAAAGTACTTCAACATTATGCTCTAATAATTTTGAATAAATATTATCAGCAATACTACATGCTTCTGTATCATGTTTTTTTAAATTAATTATAGACACTAAAAATGGAGCTATATCTTGAGGCCAAATAATTCCATTAGCATCATTATTAACTTCAATTAGAGCTCCAATAAGTCTAGAAATTCCAATACCATATGACCCCATATGTACTGGCATTTGACCACTATATCCAGAAACATACGCTTTCATACTTTCTGAGTATTTTGTAGAAAAGTAAAATATATGTCCTACTTCTATACTTCTTCCCTTTATTATCGCTTCATTATTATTGGATTCGTTATGTTCTTCTTCTGCTACTGCATATAAATTAGAATTCAAATATTTGTCATAATTTATAGTATCTTTAGATAAAATTTGAGACCATTTTTCGTCATAATATATTAAGTTTTCTCCTACTTCAGATAGAATATGAAATTCATGATTTAAATTTCCACCAATCGCGCCACTATTAGCTTTTACTGGAATTACATTTAATCCCATACTATGAAAAATATCTAAATAAGTTTTGTACATAAGATAATAAGATTTACGGGATTCTGTTTCATCAATATCAAATGAATATCCATCCTTCATTAAAAATTCTCTACTTCTCATGACTCCAAATCTAGGTCTAATTTCATCTCGAAATTTCCATTGAATATGATATAAATTTTTTGGTAAATCTTTATAAGATTTAATATGTGCTCGAAATATATCTGTAACTAATTCTTCTCCAGTAGGACTAAAAACTAATTGATTCTCATGACGATCATTTATTTTTAGCATTTCTTTTCCATAGGAATCAATTCTACCGGATTCAAGCCATAAATGTGAAGGTTGGATACATGGCATTAATATTTCTAAACATCCAACCTTATTTAAATAGTAGCGAGTAATATTTTCTACTTTTTTCATTACTCTCAAACCTAGAGGAAGCCAACTATAGATTCCTGCAGCTGCTTGCATTATTAATCCTGCTCTTAGCATTAATACATGAGATGGTATATGTGCATCTTGAGGTTTTTCTTTTAAAGTAGGTAAAAAAAAGTTTGATACTTTCATAATTTTAAAAATATATATTTATATTTATTTAACTAATATAATATATATTTTTTTAAGAAAAGATATTTATTAAAAACGTAAACTAATTTAATGACTGAGATATGTTTCATTAAACACGCAAGTAATTTTCTTTCCTAATCTAAGAGATAATTTAGGATATACTTGCTCTATTACTACCATTTTAGTATTTGATTGACTAATACGATAATTAAGTAATGATTCTCTTAGTTCTTCATCTACAGCAAATAGTGCAGGAAACTCTGAATTTTTATCTCTAAATTGCAAATATGTAAATTCTCCATCATCAAATATTTTTATAGGAGCTATATCTTCGTTACCACTAATTGTATAATTAAAATTATATTTTTCTGAATGCGCTAAATCTGGATCTTTGATAGCTGTTTTATAATTTTTCATTATATCTCCCCCATCTTCTTCATCAGGATATAAAAACCTAACAGCGAATATCATATCTGGATCTCGTATATCCATAGCTTCTTCGCCATATAATTCAAAGAAATAAGTTCTTTTGTTAGTTATTAAAGTCATATTAGTAGTAGCATTTTGCTCTATAGGTTTTAAAAAAATACGATTTCCTTTGGGAACAATTTGCCATGCAGTCGTATCTCCCATAGAAACACTTACTATTTCTTCATTTTTTGCAAATTCTATAAATGCTTGATATCCATAATATCCAACAAATTTAAAGACATCATCTGGATTGTATACTAGAATTCTAATTCTACTATCTATTGGAGTAGGACGGGCTTCTCTTATAGCAAGACTGTCCTTGATAAATAAAATATTAATGATAATTATCATCAGATAATTAGATATTTTCATCTTTTGGCTAGATATTTTCATACACATTATTGAAAACTATTTATAAACAATTAATTATTTAATAATTTTAATTCATATTCAGTCACACTAAAATTAAATTTAGTTCCTCCAAGTGCGTTAATGTTAATATCATCGATATTAAAACTAACTTTTGCTTGCCAGGATAAATTTTCAAATACATTTCCGATACCATCTATACCTTGAGAAGCAAAATTAACTATAATGTTATCATCTTTGTCATAATAAGAATTAATAATTTTAATATATCGTTTTGAATACTTTTGATATCGTAATACTGGAGATTGAGCATTATTTAAATTCATGTAATTTAAATATTGTTTATACACAAGCCTAGTAGAATTTTTTTGTACAAAATAGAATTGCTTTTTTAAATCATCATATGAATACTTTTCCCTTTGCATAATATAGTTATTAACTAATACATCAGCTATTGAAAGCAAGTCTTTATTTTGAAATGCATCAGATTTAATAATTGTTCCATTCTGTTTAAAAATATTAACGGAAGTAGATATCATATAAAATATCTTATAGTCTATTGGAAATAACACATAAAGGTTAAGAATCAAACATAAAGAAACACATATAATGATGCTGGATATAAATAAAATTATAGACCTATGTGTTATAGGAGTAAGATATTTTTCATAGTACCAAGTTCTTGCGTCTTTAAAGTAATCACCGGATTCTATGTATTCTATAATGTTAGCGTTATATTTTTTAGACATTTCTTATTTAGATAATTATTCTACTTTTAGTATACGTAAATTCTGAATGAAATGAATATATAAAAAATATTTTTTTTTGCTTTCGTAAATAGATTATTATGATAATAAATTCAATACTAGATATTGCTGCAACAAAAACCCTTTATCCGTTAATTTGATAGTATCTTTTGAAATATCTAATAAATTTAAATTAGAAAAAAGTTTCATATTTTCTGTATTTAATTTTTCAATTAAAGAAGATTTAAAATATTGCATGGTGGCATCAACTTTAATTCCGCTCACTAATCTAAGTCCCATAGTTAAAATTTCTATTACGATTTGATTATCAGTTAAAATAGAAATTGTATTAATTCCAACATTATTTTTTAAAACTTGCTGTAGCCATTGGTTTGGATTATAAATCATATCGAAAGCTTGTAGTTTTATTTTGTTTTGTTTATCTTTAAAAGATATTCTACTATGTGAACCTGGGCCTAATCCAAGATAATTACCATAACGCCAATAATTTAAGTTGTGTACACATTCATATCCTTCTATAGAATAATTAGATACTTCATATTGATTATATCCAGATTTTGATAGTAAATCATTTGTAACAAGATAGAATTCTTTTGCTAAATCTTCATCTTGTTGCTGATAAAGTTTATAAAATTCAGTCTTTGGTTCTATAGTTAGTTGATAAGCTGATATATGGTAACTAATAAGAGATAGTGTTAATTTAAGCTCTTTCTTCCATGAAGCAAGTGTTTGATTTGGTCTTAAATACATTAGATCGATAGAAAAATTTTCAAATATACCTTGTACTAAATTAATTGTATTAATTACATCTTTAACGCTATAATTTCTTCCTAAAATAGCTAATCCCTCTTCATATAACGACTGAACGCCTAGAGAAATCCTATTAATTCCTGCATGATAAAAATCTAATAGTTTATTTCCAATGATAGACATAGGATTTGCTTCTAACGTAATTTCTGTCCAATATCCAACATATGCTATTTCAGATATTTTGTTGATAATAGCATTTATAATTTGTGGAGACATTAATGATGGAGTCCCTCCTCCAAAAAAGATAGAGGCAATATATTTATTTTGAATAGTTTGAGAAAAATGCTCAATTTCTTGTAAATATGCTTGCTGCCATAGATCAAAATTCACATCCTGGGATATTTTATAAGAATTAAAGCTACAATAGGGACATTTTGATATACAAAATGGCCAATGAATATAAATACTAAGATTTTTATCAAAACTATTATGCTGAAAAATCAAATTGTTTGTTTGCATCAATGTAATTTCTAATCCTCTTCATTAATCCTTGAAAATAATTAATATTATGCCATGTTAATAGCATAGATCCTAAAATTTCATTACTACGTACTAAATGGTGCAAATATGCTTTACTATAATTAAGGCATGCTGGGCATTCACAATCATGCTCTAAAGGACATAGATCATCAGCGTATTTAGCATTGCGTATATTAATAGTGCCAATTTTAGTAAACGCTTGTCCATTACGTCCGGATCTTGTAGGAATTACACAATCGAACATGTCGACTCCACGCTCTACAGCGCCAATAATATCTCTAGGTTTTCCAACGCCCATTAAATATCTAGGTTTATTTGTTGGTAACATACTTGTGCAATAGTCTAATACTTGAAACATTAACTTAGGTCCATCTTTCACATTTAATTCTCCTCCTATAGCGTATCCCTCGAAATCAAATTGTGTTAACTCGGATATAGACTTTATTCTTAAATCTTCATAAATACTTCCCTGTATAATGCCAAATTGTCCATATCCATCTCTTTGTTTAAAAGCTATACGAGATTTTTCAGCCCATCGTGTTGTTACTTCTACCGCTTGCTTAGCGGAAATATAGTCTATTGGATAAGGTGTGCACTGATCTAAAGCCATAGTGATCGTGCTACCTAATAGATATTGAATTTCAACAGCTCTTTCTGGAGTCAAGAAATGCTCAGACCCATCTAAATGAGATTTAAATATAACTCCGTCTTTTTTAACTTTACATAATGGAGCAAGGGACATTATTTGAAAACCTCCAGAATCGGTTAATATTGGACCAAACCAATTGCAAAATTTATGCAATTGTCCTAAGCGATAAATTCGTTCAGCTGTAGGCCTTAGCATTAGATGGTAAGTATTAGCTAAGATAATTTCTGTACCCGTAGATTTGATAGAATCTGGAAACATAGATTTAACGCTTGCCTTCGTTCCCACAGGCATAAAAGTAGGAGTTTGTATGGTCCCATGCTTAGTTGTTAATATTCCTCTACGAGCATTTCCATAAGTATTTAAGATTTGAAAATTAAAATTCATAACAAATTTAAAATATAATAAATTAATTTACTCATTATACTAATGCTAATAACATAATATATGTTATATTTGATAAATCCTGCTATAAAAGGAATAAATTTTCCTAAAAAATGCATACCTGTTAATAAGCATATTAGCTTACCATTTTTAGAGTAAAATTTTTGTAACATGCAATAACTATTTAAATTATTTACTGAAAAAAAATTATTACATAAAATAAAAAATAGCGTCCCCAAAAAATAATTTAATAAAGTTGAAAGTGTAAACGCTAAGAGACCTATTAATAACAATAGCAACTTATTTTCAGTCAAATGAGCCCCAATAAATATCAAAACTTCATTATTAACACTTAACAAGGTATTAGAAACAAATGCATCCTGAAATATAAGATATATTTTTTTAACGTCTATATCCATAAAGTAAAAATTCCTGATTTCCTTTACGTCCTAAAATTGGACTAGGCAGAATACCTGATACATTAAAGTGATGCTCAAATTCTAACCAATTTTCTATATCTTGACAAATTTCTTTATGTATTTCTTTATCTAATAAAACTCCTCCACTAGGAATTTGTTTTTTATTAGCCTCAAATTGTGGTTTAATCAAAAGAATAATATGACAATGTCTAGAAGCAATAGATAATGAAGGAGGTAAAATTGTTTTTAACCCTATAAAACTAGCATCACAAACTATTAATTCTGGTTTTTGATAAAAGTGACTTTTAGTTAAATACTTTGCATTGCAACGTTCTAAAAGAGTAATTTTTAAATTAGTTCTTAATTTTGTATGAAATTCTCCATAAGCCACATCCACAGCGAATACATGTTCAGCACCTCTTTCAATTAAAACTTGTGTAAATCCACCGACCCCAGCTCCTAAGTCTAAACAAATCATTCCTTGCGGGCTAATTTTAAAATAATCAAGAGCAGCTATCAATTTTAATGCGCTTCGTGCTACATAAGCATGTTTGTGGAAATTCTTAATTCTAATTTTAGTATTATTGGATATAAGCATTCCAGATTTAAATAGTTGATTAAATTCATTATGAACTAATCCTTGCATAATTATGCTTTGCGCAACATTAATACTATTAACAAAGCCATTTCTTAATAAAAATTGATCTAATCTTATTTTGGAAGTTTTTGGCATTATGCTATAGATTTCATATATCTATTTATCATACAAGAAAGAGATGCATCTAGTATAAAATTATCAAATTTTACTATTGCTCCAGCCAAAAGATTTGCATCTACTATACATTCAGAGATTATTAATTTTTTTTGAAGGTGCTTTGATAGACTTTGTATAAGATTAGATTTTTCTTCCCCTACTAATGGATGAGCGGTTATAATTGTAGTCTTTGCAATGTTTTGTTGTTTATCTATCAAATTAAGGTAAGCTTTGCAAATTTCAGAAAGTAATGAAATACGATTATGTCGATTTAATATTAAGATAAAATTTATTATAACCAACGAAAATTCATACTTTTTAAGTATTGGTTGTAGTATTTCTTCTCTACTTTTAGAATTTACAATAACTGAAGAAAATATATCTCTTATTGTCTTATCATTCAATAAAACTTTATTGATAATATCAATTTCTTTATAATATTTATCTACAGAATTTTGTTCTAAAGCTATATCAAACAAACTTTCACTATATTGTGCTATAATTCTTCGTGACATTATTTTTTACCTAATATTATCTATATTTAAGATATATCCTTTATTATTACATGACAATAGGGGTATTGGTAGTTTCTGCCGTAAACGTAATGCTAAACTATCAATCACAAAATCATCAACCTTATTAGGAGAGTATATTAAATTTTTTATATCTTCTTTAGTTTGATAAAAATCATTTGCTCCTATTAATATTGATAATAATATATTTTCTTTTTCTGTTAAATGGATAATTTTTTGATACCAACGTAAAATGCTTTTTTCTTCATCATAAAGCAGTCCATTATTAATAATACAAAATATTTTTTTTTTCTCGTAAAGAATGTTAACTTTATCTAATAAATTTTGTAACTTAAATGGTTTTTCATAAAATAAAGAATTTGGAATTTCGTGACTAGTAAAATTGATAACTAAATAACTCCTATCTAGTAATATTTGATTGCATAAGTCGAAATCATCTATTATTAACAAGTGAATCTTATAAATTTGCTTCAATATGTTATTAACAGAATCATTATTTTTACAAGAAATGATATTATTTGGCTTTGTAAAATCAGTTAATGCTTGGCAAATAATTTCATTATTTTCTAATACAACAATATTAATTGCCTTATGCTGATTTGCATTTCTGTTTTGTTTAACATAGTTTATTAGTTTAGATGTATTTTTTTTTAAAAATTCTACTTTTACTTTTGTCGTTCCTATGTATTTAAATCCTAACTCCTCAGATGCTCTTTCTGAAACATCTATTATTCTCCCCTTAACAAATGGGCCTCTATCTGTAATTACCACTACTACATTTTTATTATTGGATAAATTTGTTACTTTAACCATACTGAGCAATGGTAAAGTTTTATGTGCAGCTGTTAATTTTCGTTTATTATATTTATCTCCTCCGGCTGTTTTTTTATTAGTGGTCTTACCCTTTTTGCTTCCATACCAAGAAGCGACACCAACTTCAGTATAATTAGAAACTTTTTTTAAGGGATTATATTTATTAGCATGAATTGTATATGATCTATTAGCATTAGAGTAAGTTTTATAACACTGATTAGTTCCATATTTATTGATTAGTCCCTCATTATGACTGCAACCAGAAAATAAAAATAATAAAAATAATATTGAAACACAGTGTGTTAATTTCATATTTCTAATTCAAATCTTTATTTATGTAAAACATTATCCTTACGTATTCTTTATATTCGATTATTTAAATTATAATAAATAAATATTTTGCTTTAAAAATATAGTAAAATACTATAAATTATATTTAAATAGAGATATAGTAATAAATGAGTAAATTTTTAGTGCGCTAATAATACTATTTTAAAAAATAGTGAATAGCTTAATATACCCAAATTAAAGCAGGGATTGAATATCTAAAAAATAAAATTCTTCCTTCCTAGCAAAATCTCTTTGAAAAAAATATATCAACTTTTTTAAAAATAGAAAAATTTTTCCATATAAAATAAAAATAAAATGAATATAAAAATTGATTTTTCTTCATATAAGAAAAAATTATTATTTCTTCCATTGGGAGGCGCAGATGAAATTGGAATAAATTTAAATCTTTACCATTATAATGGCAAGTGGATTATGGTTGACTGTGGAATTGGATTTGCAGATGATCATTTGTCTGGGGTAGATATGATTGTTGCAGATTTATCATTTATAAAACAATATAACATAGATTTAATAGGTCTAATATTAACTCATGCTCATGAAGATCATTTAGGAGCAATCCCATATCTATGGAATTATCTTAAATGCCCAATCTATGGCACTAAATTTACTACTACTTTTCTTAAATCCAGATTAGAGGAATTCGTTGCTAGTAAAAAATTAAAAATTATTGAAGTATCCGCTGGATCAGAAATTAATCTAGATCCTTTCGTTGTAAAAATGATACCTTTAACGCATTCTGCTCCTGAAATGCAAGCGTTGTTAATAAAAACAGAAGTTGGAAATATCTTTCATACAGGAGATTGGAAATTTGATTATTCTCCTGTGGTGGGTAATGTTACTGATAAAAATCTTTTAAAATCATGTGGAGAGGAAGGAGTATTAGCATTAATATGTGATTCTACTAATGTATTTGAAACATGTATCTCCAAATCTGAAGGAGATTTACGAGAGAGTCTAGTTGATATTATTGTAAATAGTCCTCAATTAGTTGTAGTAACAATTTTTGCATCAAATATAGCAAGAATTAATACACTTATATATGCTGCTAAGAAGGCTGGACGAAAAATAGCATTATGTGGACGCAGTCTCCATCGTATGTCTCAAATAGCGCAAGAAACTGGTTATTTAACAGATACTAATTGCTTCATTGATTCTAAAGATATAAGTAAATATAAACGAGAAAATATTTTGATAATAGCAACTGGTTGCCAAGGAGAACCTTTAGCGGCTATTACTAAAATGGCTAAAAAAAATCATAATGATGTTAAATTAGCGCCTAAGGATAAAGTAATCTTTTCTTCTAAAATTATTCCTGGTAATGAAAAAAAGATATTTTTTATTATGAATGCATTAATTAGATCTAATATTGAAGTAATTACTGAAAGAGACCATTTCGTACATGTATCAGGACATGCAAATATAGATGAATTAACAGAAATGTATGCTCTTCTAAAGCCTAAAATAGCTGTGCCGGTTCATGGAAATGCAATGCATATACATGAACATGCTAAATTAGCAAAAAAGCTAGGAGTGCAATATACTATTGAATCTAATAATGGAATGGTGATTAAACTAGATAAAGATGGTCCAAAAGTTATTGGTACGGTGCAAAATGGATATTTGGGTATAGATGGAAACTGTCTTTTGCATAGTGAATCACAAATATTTAAAATGCGAAAAAAAATGTCAATAAATGGACTTGTTATAGTAACGATACTATTAAATAGTACTTTAAAAATAATCAACAAGCCTATTATTGTTTTCCCTGGTTGTTTAGATAATGCAAGTGATAATAAATTTATTGAAATTATTAAATCTAAATTACATATCGTAATAAATGATCTTATTCGCCCTAGTCTTGATGACGTATCAAAAACAGTACGTTCTTATGTAAAAAAAACGTTAAAGGAATCTATTGGTAAAGAGCCAGAGATATTGGTAAATGTAGAGCAGATAAAGGCTTTTAAATAATTATGAAGATAATACCAATTTAAAAATCATATTGACGTTAAGTATAAAAATAAATTAAGATTACCTAACCTTAATTACTATTAATATTTATATAGGTATAAGATCATGAACAAAAATGTTAAAACCTATTTTTTAGGAATTTCATGGTTTATTGGAAGCTTAGTAATAAGTGCTAGCCAAGATATCCTAGCTAAATATCTTGGGGATTACATGCATAGTACTCAAATAGCATTTTTACGTTTCTTTTTTAGCACAATTACACTGTTACCATTTATTTTTTACTATGGTTTTAAAAAAATTAAAACTCAACATATTGTTATTCATATTGCAAGGGGATCATTATTATTTTTAGGTATTTTAGCATGGATTTTTGGATTATCTGTAGTACAGGTTTCTACAGCAACTACTTTAAGCTTTGCAACACCATTATTTTTCATAATGTTAGGGTATTTTTTTTTAAGCGAGAAAATAATATGGCAACGTTGGGTAGTGACAATAATAGGATTAGTAGGAATGATAGTAACTTTAAAACCTCATACTAGTGATTTTAATCCATGGTCTACCATTTTTATATTTGCTGCTATTGGTTTTGCAATGTTGGATGTTATTAATAAAAAATTTGTTATAAAAGAGTCTATGCTTAGTATGTTATTTTATTCAGATATAGTAACAACTTTTTTAGCTTTTCCGTTGGCATTACATTATTGGAAATCAATAGAAATATCAGATATTATTTTATGCTTATTTCTTGGAATTAATGCTAATTTACTACTGTATTGTTTATTAAAAGCATTTTCTTTAGTAGATGGTACAGCGACGGCTCCATATCGATATTTTGAATTAATTATATCGTCATTAGGAAGTTATTTGATATTTGGAGATATTCCATCAACTAGCACGCTATATGGTGCAGCAATATTAATTCCATCAACTTTATTTATAATCTATTCTGAAAATAAAGAAATAAAAAAACTAATGTTTAATTAATGACACATTATTTTGTTGATGCAAAATTAAATAATTTTCGTATTGATAAGGCTTTAGCGATTTTAATTAATTTATCACGTAATTATGGTCAAAAATTAATTGAACAAGGGCATGTGAATATTAATAATCATGTTGTAAGCTATTTTGCTACTAAAATAAAGACAGGTGATATTATCGAAGTTATTATTCCTCCAGTGCAAAATACTGATATCGTTGCAACAAATATGGATTTAGATATTTTGTATGAAGATAACGATATTATAGTAATCAATAAACCAGTGGGGCTTGTCGTTCATCCTGGAGTAGGACATTATAATGATACATTAATTAATGGATTATTGGCTCATTGTGGAGATAATTTATCTTCAGTTGGAGGGGTTAATCGTCCAGGAATTTTACATCGTATCGATAAAGATACTTCTGGATTATTATTAATCGCTAAAAACGATTATAGCTATTTATTTCTAGTTCGTCATATGCAGGAACGTTTAATATCTCGTAAATATTTAGCACTAGTATGGGGGATTCCACGTAATCAATCTGGAACGATACAAACTAATATTGAGCGACATAAAGTAGATCATAAAAGAATGCAAGTTACTAAAATTAAAGGTAAGAATGCTGTTACTCATTATAAAGTTAATAAAATATTAGTTCCAAATAAACTTAGTTTATTAGAGTGCAAATTAGATACAGGGCGTACGCATCAAATTAGAGTGCATTTAAGTTATATCGGGCATTCTATTTTAGGAGATCAAGTATATGGTAATAATAAAAGAAAAATTTTTTCTAATTTTAACGATGATTATATTAGTAATATATTGTTAAACTTTACTAGACAAGCGTTACATGCATATCATTTAAGCTTTATACATCCAACAACTAAGGAATGTTTAGAATTTACGCAAAAATTGCCACAAGATATAGCATCAATAATAGAACTATTTCCTTAATTATTAAGGAATATTGAATTTTTTTAGCAAATATGTTGCAACTTGTTCGGATGGGCAAATTGGTACTTGCTTAAAATATTCTAAAGTTTGAGAATTTTTAGTTAATATTTTAGCAAGTTTATTATGTTGAAAATAATCAATTAATTTTAAATGTTTATTAGAGTTAAAATTAGAAGGCACATAGATATATAAAGGCTTTCCACTTCCAGAGCATTCAGAACACATAGAAATAGAATCTCCAGTAACAATTAAAAATTTTGCAGAAGCTAATATTTGTAAATAGGGATTCTCAACTGAGGCTCCGGTATTAGAGTCATATATAATATGTGGAGAAGAAAAATTTTTATTGAAATTTTTTTTTATATGATCAGGTGTACGTTGACTAAATGAGATAAATGCAATGAGATTTAGTTTTTTTGTCAACCTTAAAATAAGATGTAAAAAAAAGTTTCCTTCTTCTTCTGAAAAATCATAGTGTCTAGTATTTCCTCCGATTAGTATACCAATGAAATTATTGTATAACATGGGATACTTTTTTTTAAAAATTGTGGCCTCAGGAATAAGGAATTTTGGAGTAATATTATGAAGTACTCCAACAATATTATACATCTTATCTGTTGGATTAGAAATATTATCATGCTTTGATAAAATCAAAAAATCAAAATTTTTTTTATTACAAGGAGGATTCATAATGTGAATTATTTTACATCCTATTCTTTTTTTAAAAAATAATGCAGCTAACCCAGTTTTTCTTCCAGATGAAATAATTAAATCTGGTTTTGTTCCCCAATTTAATAATGTATTTTTATTTAAAATATGAAGTCCAGTGTAGCTTAAAATGACATTAGGTAAATAGGTAAAAGAAGTATATTTTATAATAATTTTTTGAAAAAAAACTTTTAAAGATTGCTTACACAAGGCTTCTGCTAAGGATATAGCTTGTTTGCTACTTCCAACTCGATTATCTACTAAAATCCAAATATACATAAAAATATCCTATTTATTTTGCAATATATATATATATAATATATAGCTATAGAATATATCTTTACTAACTATAGGTTACTTTTATTCGTGTAACTAACATCCTATATTTATAAACGATATATAAAATATTGCTATTGTGGTATACACTAATATAGTAGATTTTATAAAAAAAATAATTAAATTAATCTGACTAAGATAAATGTCAACTTTATTAAGAGCAATTCAAAACTTAGGATTTTATCGTTTAGCAGCTTTAGGATTAGGCGTGCTAACAGTTACCGTATTAATGCTTGTATACTTTTATAAAGTATCTTCAGGTAATATGGACATATTATATGCTGATTTAGATGACAAAGACAGTCAACAAATAGTTCAAAATCTTGATTCTCAGGGAATAAAATATGAGTTATTCAATAATGGGAAAATAATAAAAGTACCTAGTTCTCAAATTTCTAAAATTAGGATGGAAATGGCAAAAAGTGGTATCCCTAGTAGAGGAACAATTATAGGATATGAAATTTTTGATAAAGAAGAGTCTTTAGGAACTACAAATTTTTTACAGAATGTTAAATTGATTAGAGCGTTAGAAGGGGAATTAAGTAGAACGATCGAATATTTTGAACAAATTTATAAGGCTAGGGTTCATTTAGTTATTCCTCAAAAGGAATTATTTTCTAAAGATAAGCAACAACCAAGTGCTTCTGTAATGTTACAAATGAAAAAAGGAAAAGTTCTTAATAAATCGGAAGTGGATAGTATTAGTTATTTAATATCTACTGCAGTGCCTAATTTAGATATTAAAAATATTACTATCGTTGATACCAAAGGAAAATCTTTAAAATTAGGAGGTTTGGATGAAGTAGATTTAGGATATACTTCTTCTAATAATGAACAGTATCGAATTTTATATGAAGATAGATTAAAATACGCAATAGAAGATTTATTAGAAAAATCTATAGGAATTGGAAAGGTCAAAGCACAAGTTTCTGTTGAAATGAATTTTGATCGTATTGTTACTAATGCTGAGTTATATGATCCGAATAATGTAGCTGTAAGATCTTCTCAGGTTATTACAAATAATGAGCGTACTCCAGTAGATAATGGAGAAAATGTTGACGTATCAGTAGCAAATAATTTACCTGAAAATTTTGGTAATTATGGAAATTCTAATAGCTTAGCTATAGTAGATCGTAATGAAGAAACAACAAATTATGAAATTTCTAAAACTATAAAAAATCAAATTAGTGAAGTTGGAAGTATTAAAAAATTATCTGTAGCAGTATTAGTCGATGGAACTTATAAAATTGTTAATGAGAAATTAGAATATACACCTCGTACCCCTGAAGAATTAAAGCAAATTGAATCTTTAGTTAAAACTACGGTAGGGTTTTATGAAGATAGACAAGATCAAATACAAGTTGCCAATATGCAATTTAGTCAAGATGATACTGAAGTAGAGCAATCACAAGATATTATAGATTGGGTTAGACAAGAACTACCTTCATTATTACAAACAATAATTTTAGCTATTTTAGTTGCTTTAATTTTTATAACTGTTATAAAACCAATAGCTTTAGGTTTCTTTGAAAATAATAAAGTGCCTATTATAACTAGTTCAGAAGCTAGTAAAGATATAGATGAAGAAAAGTTTATAAGCTCTTCAACAGTTGAAAAAGAAGATCCTAAAAAAAGTGAATGGGATCAAGACAATATTTTGAAAAAGATAGAAGGAAGTATAGTATATACTGAAAAAATGAATGAAACTGTTCGTAACTATCCTGAGGAATGTTTGGCAGTTCTAAGGCATTGGATTAATGAGGGATAAAAATTTATGGCAACTATTACTATAAATGATATTAACGCTCTTAATGGAGTACAAAGAGTAGCAATAGTATTATTAGCTGTTGATGATTTTAACGCTTCTAAAATCTTTTCTTTAATGGATGAAGAGGAAATTAGAGAGGTGTCTTATGCTATGTCTAATTTAGGCAGTATAAGTATTGAAGTAGTTGATCATTTATTAAATAAACTAAATAATGAGTTGGCGGGAAGTGCATCATTTTTAGGAAATTTAAATACTGTTGAAAAAATATTAGGAAAATTTTTAGATGGAGATAAATTACAAAATTTATTAGAAGATATCCGAGGTCCACAAGGAAAAAACACTTGGGAAAAATTAACTAATGTTGGAGAAGATGTTTTAGCTATGTATTTACATAATGAGCATCCTCAAGTAGCGGCATTGATTTTATCTAAATTACCTCCTATGTATAGTGCTAAAGTACTAAATAATCTTCCTGATAATTACTCTTTTGATATAATTTTGCGTATGCTGAATTTAGGATCAGTTAAAAAAGAAGTTTTAGATAGGATGGAAAAGGTTTTGCGTTTTGAGTTTATTAGTAATGTTAGCAAAACTTTAAAACAAGATAGTTGTGGGTTACTTGCAGAAATATTTAATAACTTAGATGCGTCTAATGAGTCCAAGTATATGGGCATGTTAGAAAAGCAAGTTCCTGAATTAGCAGAAAAAATAAAAGAATTAATGTTCACTTTTGATGATTTAATTAGGTTGGATAGACGTAGTGTTCAATTGCTTCTTCGTGCTGTAGATAAAACTAAACTTATTATTGCTCTGAAAGGAGCTTCTTCAGAAGTTAAAAAATTCTTTTTTGAAAGCATGCCTCAACGTGCTGCTAGGATTATTGCAGAAGAATTAGAGAGTATGGGGCCTATTAAAATACGAGATGCAAATCAAGCTCATACACTTATATTAAATACTGCAAAAGAGTTAATGGCAAAGGGGGAAATCGAATTCATTGCTGGAAAAGATGAGTATATTTTATAAAAATTTTATTATATAATGAAACACACGAAATTTATTTACCCTGATTTAGCAATAAATACTGATATTTTAAATAAAGAAGATAATGAAATAGAGAAAAAAAATCGATTTATAAATTTTATAGTAGTAAAACATTTTGGAGAAATAATAGGGTATGGAAATAATATTAATACATTAGGAATGTTACTAAAAAATGTTCATATAGATTATGAATCAGAAAAACAAGATAGTTATCAACAAGGATATAATGATGCTAAAGAGCAATTTCAAAAAACGTTAGAAGAAAGACAAAAAAATATAAATTTTGAGTTTTTATTACAAAACAAAATTGAAAATATTGAAAGTAATGTAAATATAATTAAAAAAGATATAATAACTTTAGGAATCAATTTTATTACTCAATTAGTAAAAAAATTATGTTTAGTATTAAAAGTAGATTTTGAACAAATTTTATTAACTTATATGATGACTATTATAGAAAAATTTTATAAAAATGGCAAAGTCGTTATTTTAGTACACGAAGATAGAATAGAGTATTGTGAAAAATTATTAATGAATCATCATATTCCTAAAGAAATAAAAGAAAATATTCAGGTACTAGTAGATAATACATTGGATAAAGAAGATTGTAAGGTTAAATGGCATAATACTGAATTATGTTACACAAAAAATGATATTGTTTTAAATGTAGAAAATATGATGAATCAGTTAATTGAATTAACAAATTAAAAATATAACAAAGGTAAAAATATGACAACTTCAGAAGAAGTTATAGAAAGTGAGTTAACTTTAGAATCTTTGTACGAAGTTCCAGTACAAATTTCTGTAGTACTTGGAAAAACAACAATGCAGTTAAATAATTTATTAAAATTGAATAAAGGAGCAGTTATTGAGTTAGATCGTTCTATAGGGGAACCAGTTGATGTATATGTTAATAATAAATTAGTGGCTAAAGGTGAAATTGTAGTAGTAGATAATAAAATAGGGGTTACATTAACAGAACTTATAGATAATAAAGAGAATTCTACCAAGACACAATAATAAAATTCATCAGTATTTTTGCATTAAAAGATCGATGTCTTTTATATTAAACTGTTTGGGGGAGCCAAAGATTTTAGGATCCTTAATTATGAACAACTCTTTTTCAATAGATGATAAATGAGCAATATCTTTAAAATAAATATTTATAAATTTAGAATTTTGCTGAATAGATAATGTAGACAAAGTTAAAGGATTACGATTCAAAATTAATTTTATATTTTGATTAGAATCAATTTCTAACAAATCTACTTCTAGGTATTTTTCTGTGTGTATAGTATCAACTATTTTAATATTTGAAGTTAGGTTTAAATTATTAAGCAGAAGGAAGCTAAATAAATTTTCTTCAGATTTAATTCTAGTAAGTTGTTCTAATTGATAATCGTATATAGCTATATAATTTTTATTGCCAACAATAACTAGTGGGTATGGAGGATAGTAATTACATCGAAATTTATATGGTTTTTGGATAAGAAGCTTCCCTATTACATGAGTACCTTCATTGTCTATTTGTTCAAATTCAATAGCAACTTTTTTTAAGCTGTTTAAATAACTCTTTATTTCTTGAAGTGTATTATTATCTATACTGGCAAATGTATTGATATGAAATAAAAAAATTATTAAAGATAAAAAATATTTCATAATTTTTCTAATAAATTATTATAGAAAGATTTAATAAGACTAATAACTTGTTTATAACAAGAAGATTGATTTACTGTATTTCGAAATTCTGCAGAATTTGTTAATCCATAACTATACCAACAAATATGTTTACGTGCTATTTTATGACCAATTTCCTGTCCGTAATATTCTATTATTGACATATAATGTTCTAATACTGTATTTAATTGTATTAATAAGCTAGGATCTTCTTGTTTTTTTCCAGTAACCAAATAATGTGCTAATTGAGAGAGTAACCAAGGTTTCCCATAACTTCCTCGTCCAACCATAATACCATCAGCGCTAGATAATTCTAGAGCTAATTTTGCATCTTCATAAATTTTTATATCGCCATTCACTATTACAGGTACTTTAACGCTATCTTTAACTTTTTTAACAAATGCCCAATCTGATTTTCCACTAAAGAATTGGCATCTAGTTCGTCCATGGACTGTAATCAGTTTTACTCCACAATCTTGCGCAATTATTGCAATTTTTGGGGCATTGAGATTTTCAAAATCCCAACCCATTCTCATTTTTATTGTAACTGGAACGTTAACACTATTTATAATAGTAGATAAAATTTTACCAACTAAAATTTCATTTTTCATTAAGCTTGCACCAGCATACCCATTTACTATTTTTTTTGACGGACAACCCAAATTTATATCAATAATTTTTGCTCCTAAATCTTCATTAATTTTAGCAGCAGTAGCCATTATTTCTGGATCATATCCTGAGATTTGTACACAAGCGCTTGTATCTTCATTATTTTCTATATTACTACGTAATAAAGATTTTTTAGTTTTTAGGGTCATTGCTTTGCTTGCAATCATTTCTGAAACAACTAATCCTACACCAAATTTTTTTACTATTCGTCTGAATGGGAGATCTGTAATTCCAGCCATAGGAGCTAAAATTATAGGAGAAGATAAAGGGATCTGCCCTATAAAAAGAGTCATAAAGTAAATTCCGCATTTGTTTCAAATTTTAATCTACCATTAAATCCTGATATTTTTTGATAATTACTAAATATCTGAAATAAGTCTTTTTGCATTTTTGTATCTATTAAATTTTTAGAGTAAATAGTTAAGGAAAATGATTTTAATTTGTCATATATATATTCTAAAACTCCTGCCAGTTGAATCGCACCTAATTTATTGCTGAAAGCCTGTAAAGCAAAAGTGCAATTTTTTTTCCCTTTTTCTTTATTATCTGTGTATTTTTTTATATCAAACGTTACTTGTTGTTTTGTTGCATCTAAATAAAAAGGAATATCAATAGAATACTTTCGCTCATCATAGAATGTTTTAAATAATTCTTGAAAAAGATCAGTTGCTCTTTTAAGAATTTTTCCTCCTTCATACTCGACGGTTGATTGAATTAATTTATCATCTACCCAATTAGAAAATTTGTCAGGCATTATTATTGTGCTTTTTTTTATTATAGATAATAATTTTTTATTATTATGCTGAGGTAATAACAAGTTTTTAAGAGTATTTTGAAAAGCTATAGGATTATGAAAAAAAGATAATAATCCTGAAAATAAATCTTTATTATTTATAAAAATATTAAATAACTCATTTTTTATAGGATTGGTATTGGTAATTAAAGGTTCATTATTTTTAGGGTTAACAGTCATTATCATTAGAGGTAGATCTTTTTCCATTTGAAATGGAAGCTTTTGATTAAAGTGAAATAAAAAAGAATCTGTTTTTATTACAGATTCTTTGTCAGTATTATTGATGACTTGTCCTATGATTATGTTTTTATTTTCTTGATTGGGAGGATTAATTTTTAATTGTACTGTACTTCCTTTAGTTAAATTATTATATACATTTTCTTTTAGAGGTAACTGAGGATTTATATATTTTACAGTTGCTAAAAACACATTTTCTTGAGATTTATTTATTTCAACAAATGATGTTGAAGGTTTAATCTCTTGTACTTCATTAGCAATAGCTGCTATAGAAATGTTTAAATTTTTACCTATTGGAAAAGGTAATATATCAGCAATTTTTAATAAAAAAGAATCTGTTTTAATTATAGATTCTTTATCATTGGAAGAAATTATTTGCCCTATAGTAGCTTGTTTGTTCTTTTGAGAAGATGCTTCTGTTGTAATATTTATTTTAATCTTTTCTCCTTTTTTAAAATTTGGATAAATAGAAGTTTTTTGAGAGTCTATATGCGTTATTACTGCAGTAATATCTGTCAATTGTTGTTGATTTGTGTGGAAGGAAGTTATTACTTCAGCTTTATTTTTAGTAAACGATTTATACTCTACTATCGGAATAGAAATTTCTTTTTTATCTGGTTGTAGAAGGATACATAATATCGATTTATCTGTTTGTTTTAATTTTAAATCTAAACTGTCTCCAATTTTGTAATTTCCTACATATGGCAACACTATTTTTCCTAAAATAGTATCAATAACTATATTATTTTTTTCCAAAAAATTTATAACTTTCCCATGTAAAGAAAGATTTCCTTTATATTGTTGTAATATTTCTTCCCAATTCTTATTTGGATTATACTGTGTTTTTATATTATTAATTGATAATGTTTTTATAATGTCCATATATTATTAATGTTGGTATGATGTTTTCTTTCAAAAGAAATATTATTATTGTTTTTTGTGTTCTCTTTATTTTATTAATAATAAATTGTATTTCATATAAGTATATTGTTTTTAAGCAAACAATTATTCCCGAAATAGTTAAAAATCACAGGAAATTTGCTGAAATTTATCAACTACGTATTTGGAATGAAAACAAAGAAGCAATTAATATTTTGGAAAAAGCTGGTAGAATTAAGGGGATTAATAGTATTTATTCTGACAAATTTATAAAAGATTCTACTAATTATTTTAAACAATTTTCCTATTTACAAGTTAATTTATATGACCCCCAAGGAAATAAGTTTTTATATTCCAATATCAATAATCCGTTTTTACCAATTAATGATTTAAATATGTACAATAAAGTGAAATCATTTATTGATCAATTTTTTTTAAAAAATTTTTTGTATCAAGAACAAGGGTTAGAAATGGCTTTTTCAGGAAAAAGCACATATTCTATTTTTTTAAATTCTAATTTATTAATTAGTTACATTCCTATTATAGACAATAATTTTACAGATTTTGTAATAGATGGAGTTTTAGAAATTATTAGTGATTTTTCGCAAGAATGGAAAATAATAGATCAGATATCAAATCAAGCGTTAATTGTTTCCATGGTAATATTGTTTATTGCCTTAATGTTATTGCTATTTTATTTCAATCACGCTAACAAAATTATAAGTAATGAAATTATTGCTAAGCAATATCTTAAAAAAGTTAAAAATAATGTTGAAATAGAAAATTTTGAGAGGATGCAGTTTTTTGCTAATATTACACATGAACTTCGAACCCCTCTTAATGTAATTATAGGATTTTCAGATATGATACTATCGCAAATTTATGGAAAGATAGAAAATGAAAAATATTTGGATTATATATCAAATATTAATACTTCTGGTAAAGATTTATTAAATATAATTAATGATATTTTAGATCTTTCCAAAATTAGTGTTGAAAAATTAAAAATCAATTTAATAGAAGTCGACCTTAATAGGAGTATTTCTTCTTCTATTAAAATGCTCGAACAACAAGCTCTTGAAAAGAACATCAAAATAAATATACAAATACCTGTAGAAAAAATAATTATCAAAATAGATACTAAAAGATTCAAACAAATATTAATTAATATAGTCAGTAATGCTATAAAATTTACTGATAAAGGATCGATTATAATAGATCTGTCGTTAGATTTATTGCAAAAATTAGCAATAATTAAAATTCAAGATAGTGGTATAGGAATTGCAGAAAGAGATATTCCTAAAATTTTATCAGGATTTGAACAAGTTGATCATAGCCTTAATAAAAAATATAGTGGAAGTGGATTAGGGATTCCATTAAGCAAAAAATTAACTGAATTGATGCGAGGAACATTTAATATTAAAAGCGTTGAAGGGAAGGGAACAACGGTTATTCTTACATTTCCATTGTGAATATACTCGTCAAACTTCAAAAGTTGGTCTACGTTCTGGTTCACGTTCACAAAATTCTGCGATGCTCATGTGCGTTTAATCACACTCCGCTGCTCGATTTTGCAACTTCTTGCTCCTTTCGAAGTTTTACTTTATCTGCCAATTTTTTAAGGAAAGACAGTATATACTATAAAAATTTATGGATTCATTAACTTGATTTACGATAAGAAAGTGTAAGATTATTCTTTAGTTCTATTTGTTAAATATTGATAAGCATTAAAGCTTAGCACTCGACCTCGAGGCGTACGTTGAACAAATCCGATTTGGATTAGATATGGTTCTATAGTTTCTTCTATAGCATCTCGTTGTTCTGCTAATGCTGCAGCAATAGTTTCAATACCAACAGGGCCTCCATTATAATGATCAGATATAAATTTCAAATAGCGATAATCATTGCTGTCAAGGCCTGATTTGTCTACTTCTAATTGATTCAGGGCAAAATCAACAATTTTTTGGTCTATAAGATCTTTATTTTGATTTATAGCAAAATCTCTTACTCTTCTTAGAAGTCTTAATGTAATACGTGGGGTTCCCCGAGAGCGTTGCGCTATTTCTTCAGCTCCTTCTTGATTAATTTGAATGGACATCATTTTAGCTCCGCGTTTTACTATATCAGTTAATTCTTTTGAATTATAAAAATCTATTCTTAATGGAATACCAAATCTATCCCTTAAAGCATTACTTAATAAACCTAATCTTGTAGTTGCTCCAATCAAAGTAAATTTAGGCAAATTTATTCTCATAGTCCTAGCTGAAGGTCCTTCTCCAATAAGAATATCTAATGCGAAGTCTTCCATAGCTGAGTATAAAATTTCCTCTAAAGTTACATTTAATCTATGAATTTCATCGATAAATAAAACATCAAAATCTTGTAGATTTGTTAAAATTGCTGCTAAGTCTGCAGGTTTAGAAAGAACTGGACCAGCAGTGGTTTTAAAATTTGCTTGCATTTCAACTGCAATTATTTGAGCGATGGTAGTTTTTCCTAAGCCGGGAGGCCCATATAATAACGTATGGTCTAAAGTCTCTTTTCTAAATTTAGCAGCGTTTATAAAAATCGATAAATTTTGTTTAATCTGATTTTGTCCGATTAATTCAGATAATAATTTAGGTCGTAAAGATAATATCTCTTGATCGTGTTGTTGATTTTTAGGACTAGTTAATACATTCATTTATGTTGTAAAGCTAATTTAATTAAATCTTCTGTACTATATTTATCTAGATTATTTGTTGATGATTTTAAACGGTTTATTACTTCGTTTCTAGGTAAACCTAAATTTATCAATGCAGTAATAGCTTCTTCAAAATTAGCATCATAGTAGGATTTACTAACATCGTTTTCAGTTTTGTGAATACAAATAGTTTTATTACTCAGTTCTAAAATTATTCTGTCAGCTAATTTGCTTCCTACGCCAGGGACTATTTTAAAATTCTTATGTTCTTTGAATAATATGGTTTTTTCTAAATTTTCTGGTATAATATAGTCTAATATAGTTAATGCTAATTTAGGCCCTACGCCAGTAACTGATTGTAATAATAAAAATGCATTTTTTTCATTATTATTATTAAATCCAAATAATTGAATATTATTTTCTCTCATATGAGTAACAATAATTAATGAGAGATTATTTCCTATTTTTAAAACTGAAAGAATTTGTTTAGAACAATGTACTTCATAACCTACTCCATTAACTTCCAAAAGAATAATACTAGAATCAATACTTGAAATAACTCCAGTTAATTTTCCTATCATTTATTTAATCCAGTAAGAAAGACCAATCTGGATCTGAGGCATCTTGAGGGGTTCGTACTTCTCGTTCACTGAATCCTCCAATATCTATCATATAAATTTTAGATTTCCCTTTGTTTTTTCCTTGAGGAATATCTTCTTTGGTATACATTATCATCCTTCCATTGGGCGAAAAAGTAGGGCCTTCAACCAAATATCCTTTAGCGATTAAACGTTCTTCTGATCCATTTGGTTTCATTACTCCAATAATAAATCCGAAGTTTCTAGTAATTTTTGTAAATGCAATATCATTTCCAGTAGGGCTCCATACTGGGGTTGCATATACTCCATTTCCAAAGCTGATCCTTTGAACATTAGATCCATCACTATTCATTGTATATAATTGCCTACTACCACTACGATCTGAATTAAACACTATGGATTTACCATCTGGGGAATAACTAGGAGAAGTGTTTATTGCAATATTATCTGTTAATTTAGTGACTTTCATAGCTCTTAAATTAATTTCTATAATATTTGTAGCGCCATTACGTGCTATGGACATTAAAGCTTTACTTCCATCTGGTGAAAATTTTGGAGCAAATGACATTCCTGGAAAAGTTCCTATCAAAATGTCTTTTCCTGTATACAGGTTACGCATATATACTTGAGGAGTACGATTTCTATAAGAAAGATAAAGTATCCTATCTCCTTTGGGAGAAAATCTAGGAGTCAATACTATGTTTTTTCCATCAGTAAGAAAATGATGATTTGCTCCGTCTTGATCCATAATAGCTAATTTTCTTATTCTTTTATTCATTGGACCACTTTCTGATATATATGCTATTCTAGTATCAAAATAACCAATATCTCCAGTCATACGCTCATATATTTTATCAGCGATTTTATGAGCAACTCGACGTAATGAATTAGTATTTGTTTCAAAAATTTGACCTATTATATCTTTTCCCATCAAAACATCCCATAAAATAAAGCTGACTTCGTATCTGTCTTCCTTAATTTTACGTATTGATCCATTTAACAATAATGTAGCATTAATTTGCTTCCAAGCTGAAAACAATGGAAAATATACTGTTCCTCGTTTTTTTTCAATAAAAGCAGCTGGAGAAATAATACGAAATAAACCACAATTTGTTAGATCATTATTTATAATAGTATTAATGCTACTAGCAATTCTATTGCTTCCGGCGCCATCGGTTTCAAAATAATTTATTGCAATAGGAATATTTTCAGATATACCTCTTGTTATATATATATTTTCAATAGCTATTACCTGTAATACAGGGAATAAAAACAATATTGTCCATAATAAAATACTTTTTTTCATATCAACAAATATATAAATTTAATAAAAGCTTATTTATAATATATCTAAAATACAAACTATTTTTCCTAAAGTATAGATAATGCTATGTGTAAACTTTATAAAATTATAATACTGTATTTAACTCTGAATAATTTTTTATTTTTATTTTTAGGAATCGCTATTACTGCTACTAGTACAGCTTTATTTACACAGCATGTGTTAGGATTTATCCCTTGTGCCATGTGTTTTTTAGAACGTATCCCTTATTATTGCATGATTTTTACATCTTTATTTGGAATTGTTTTTAAAAAATATGCTAAATTATCTATTGGAATGATTGTAATATTTTTTATTGCTAATGTAATTCTCTCTAGTTACCATGTCGCTCTTGAGCATGGGTTATTAGAACCAACAGAAATGTGCAAAGGAAATTCCGAGCTATTGCCTAATATCAGTATCGAAGATCTAAGGAACATTCTATACTCTAACAATAAAGCTAATTGTGCGCAACCTCCTTTTAAAATTTTGTCATTATCATTCGCAGAGTGGAATTTATTATCAAATTTAATGTTATTAATTGGTATTTTTTATATATTTAAGTATAAAAATTTAGTTATTAAATAAAAATATATAAAAAAAGCTTATATAGTGATATAAAGAGAGATAATATAAAAAACATGTTAATTTTTTTTATGCTAAATGATTATGTGTAAATGCATATTTGCTAATTTTTTTGTAAAAATAGTGAATAAAATAGGTAAGCAAGCACTTCAATTTCTAGGAGAGATAGGACAAGTTTTTATCTTTATGTTTAAAGCTATCATAGGTATTTTTACCCCTCCATTTTATCCTCGGTTAATTTTAAATAATATAATTTTTATTGGGTATTATTCTTTGCCAGTAGTAGGGATGACTGCAATATTTTCTGGAGCGGTATTGGCATTACAAACCTATGTAGGGTTTGCTAGATTTTCTGCTGAAAGTTCTATACCAACTGTAGTTGTGATATCTCTTACTAGAGAATTAGGCCCAGTATTAGCTGGTTTAATGGTGTCTGGAAGAGTTGGTGCTTCAATTGCTGCAGAAATAGGGACTATGCGTGTTACAGAACAGATTGATGCATTATATGCTTTAGCAACAGATTCAATAAAATATTTAGTAACCCCTCGTATCATTGCAACCGTACTAGTACTTCCTTGTTTAGTATTAGTAGCAGATATAATAGGTGTATTAGGGGGATATTTAATTAGTGTTTTTAAATTAGGATTTAATGAATATAATTACATTTCTAATACATTAAAGTATTTAAAAAGTATAGACGTTATTTCAGGTTTAGTTAAAGCTGCTGTTTTTGGGTTATTTATATCTACCCTTAGTTGTTTTCATGGATATAATTGCACTAATGGGGCTAAAGGTGTTGGTTATGCTACAACTGCTGCAGTGGTATATTCTTCAATTATGGTTTTATTAACTAATTTTTTAATTACAGCATTGTTTTTTGATTTATAAAATGGAAAATAATAATACTAAAATTTTAATACAGGATTTGCATAAAAGTTTTAACACTTTTAAAATATTAGAAGGAGTAAATTTAGAAGTAAAAAAAAATGAATCTTTAGTAATTTTAGGAAGCTCTGGGTCAGGAAAGTCTGTATTAATTAAAACAATAATAGGTTTGTTTAAGCCTGATAGAGGAGAGATTTATTTAGATGGAGAAAATATAGTTAATTTGCCATTACAAAAACGATTTAAATTACTTAGTAAGTGTGGTTTTTTATTTCAATCTGGAGCTTTGTTTGATTCACTAACTATACTAGAAAATGTTACTTTCTTTGCTAAGAGGCTATACAATTTAAATTCAACTCAAGTAAAAGAGTTAGCTATAAAAAAATTAGAAAGTGTCGGATTATCAGAAAAAATTTTAAATTTATATTCATCTGAATTATCTGGAGGAATGCAAAAGCGCGTTTCTTTAGCTAGGGCAATTGCTATAA
Organism: Rickettsiaceae bacterium; assembly: GCA_963676335.1. GTDB lineage: Bacteria > Pseudomonadota > Alphaproteobacteria > Rickettsiales > Rickettsiaceae. The sequence goes on along the minus strand of OY781057.1, from coordinate 44,441 downwards.
ATCCTGAAATTATATTTTTTGATGAACCAACAACTGGATTAGATCCTATTATGGCAAATGTAATAAACGAATTAATTATTAAGATACATAAAGATCTTGGAATAACAACGATTACAATTACACATGATATTAACAGTGCATATTATATTGCTAATAGTATTGCTTTGCTTCATGAAGGGAAAATTGTTTGGCATGATAGCAAAGAAAATCTTTATACAACTGATAATTTTTATGTCAAGAAATTTGTTGCTCCATGTAAATCATTTTAATTTTTCAAAATTTAGCAAATGAATTCTAATTTATCAACCGCTTATTCTCAATCTACTAATCCTCTTGCAAAATGGAGAGATATTTTATTTGAAATTGAGAGTATAAAAATAGGAGATTTTTTAGTACATAAAGATTATGGAATTGGTCAATTTGTTGGAATTGAAAGATTATTGATTAATAATCAGTTACATGACTGTGTTAAATTACTTTATTATGGGGATGATAAACTATTTATTCCTGTTGAAAATATAAATCTTTTAAAAGGTTATGGAAATAGCTTAAATGCAGTAAAATTAGATAAATTAGGAAGCAGTTCTTGGCAAAAGCGAAAAGAGCATCAAAAAAAAGTGATATTCGAATTTGCAGACGCAATTATTCACACGGCAACTTTTCGAAAATTAACTAAAGTTGAGCCTATCAAAATAAACTTTGATTTATATAATGCATTTATTTCTGATTTTGGGTATAAAGAAACTAAAGATCAGGCAAGTGCTATCTATGACGTAGAACAAGATTTATTTTCGGAACGTTTAATGAATCGTTTAATCTGTGGAGATGTGGGGTTTGGAAAGACTGAAGTTGCTATGAGAGCAGCTTTTTTATCTGTATATGGATATTCTGTAAAAAGACAAGTGATAGTAATCTGTCCAACTACATTATTATGTAAACAACATTATCATAGTTTTAAAAAAAGATTTAGTAATTTTGATGTAAACATAGTTGAAATATCAGGAGCGGTTAATAAATCTGAATTAAAGCAAAATAAACTTCTTATAAAAGAAGGAAAAGTAGATATTATTATAGGAACGCATGCTTTATTTAATCAAAATATTGGCTATAAAAATTTAAGTTTATTAATTATTGATGAAGAGCAGCATTTTGGAGTGAAGCAAAAAGAACACTTTCAAAACCTCAAAGAAGATATACATATACTATCTCTTTCTGCGACACCTATACCAAGAACATTACAGATGTCTTTAGCAGGCATAAGAGATCTTAGTATCATTTCTACTCCTCCAGTAAATAGATTTCCTGTTGAGATAATTGTTCAAAAATATGACTTAGAAACCATAAAACATGCACTATTGCTGGAATTTCAAAGGAATGGGCAAAGCTTTTATATTTGTCCTCGTATAGCAGATATAGACGAAGCTTATAGCAAATTAACACAATTATTACCTGAATTAAAAATAAAAACAGCACATGGACAAATGAAAGATTTAGAAAATGTTATGTTGGATGTTTATTACAAAAAATGTGATTTGTTGATCTCAACTACAATCGTTGAGTCAGGATTAGATATTAGCAATGTAAATACGATCATAGTAGATAAAGCTGAAAAACTTGGTATGAGTCAATTATATCAATTGCGTGGTAGAATAGGTAGAGGATCTAGAAAAGCATATGCTTATTTTTTTAGCAATACTGTGAAATCTAAAAATATAAGTGAAAAATTTGAAGCACTAGAAAAGGCTAATTATTTAGGAGCTGGATTTATGATAGCCAATTATGATTTAGACATAAGAGGGTATGGTAATTTAATTGGATTTGAACAATCTGGTCAAGTTAAAGAAATTGGTGTTGAATTGTATCAAGAAATGTTAGAACAAGCAGTATCTCAAATTATGGATACTGAAAAAAATAAGTTACAGAACGTATCTTCAAGTGTAAATTTAGGTTTAGCTGTATACATACCAGAAAATTATATTCCTGATAATGCTTTGAGATTAGGTATATATAGACGTATCGGAGCTCTAAATAATAAAAAAGATATTGATGATATTTATAATGAAATGACAGATCGTTTTGGATCAATCCCTGAGGAATTGCATAATTTGTTAATTATAATGGAAATTAAACAAAAATGTGCAAAAATAGGAATTGAACAACTTGACGTAGGACCAGAAGGTTTTATTTTAAAGTTCATTAAATCTTCAACGTATGATAATTTAGTACTAAATTTTATAGAGAAAAATTTACACAAAATTAAAGTTACTCCTTCTAATAAAATTATTATAAAACAAAAAATAAATAATCTAATTGAAGATGTTTTTAATTTATTAGCTAATATATCAAGAAATTTTATTGATATAAATGTTATTATATAGTAACTTAAAAAATATTATTGCCCGCATGATGGAATGGTAGACATAACGGACTTAAAATCCGTGGGGCTTTTGCCCTTGCCGGTTCAAGTCCGGCTGCGGGTACCAAATAGATGGAAATAAAGTATACTTAAAATTTTCAAGAACTAATAAGTATTATTTTTTTATAACAAAATTTAATCTTATTTTTAACAATTTTTCTTTTTGCTTATTTCGATATTGACATTTACGATTTTTTTTCATTTATCTGCATACTTACTCTGTGTAATAAATCATCAAGTTCTTGAGGATTTAAGTCAATGTTAGTCAATAATTCTCCTAATTTATGTGGAGTAAGTTTAATAAAGTCATTTATTGATAAAATTTTGTTTTGAGCTAAGTTTAATATGCATTTAAGTGGTAAATCTACATAATCAAGTAAATCTTGGTCTGCTCCCAAATCCTCTAATTGAATAAGAATTTTTTCATTTTGATTTTCTAAATACTCTATAGCTCTAGTTTTTAACTCTTGTGCAATATCATTATCTATACCATTAATTAATAATAAATTTTCTATGGTAGTAGAAGCTAAATGTTCTAATGATAATCCTTCAACAACTAACAATTGCGCCAAAACTTCGTCTATATCTAACGCGTCTATTAGCACTTTAGTAGATGAATTAAACTCCTCTCCACGTTTTTTTGCTTCCTCTTCATCGCTCATTACATCAACACGCCAACCTGATAATTTTGAGATAAGTTTAATATTTTGTCCTTTTTTTCCAATAATTAGACTCAAATGTTCTTTTTTTACGATAATTTCAATTTTATTTTTTTCTTGATAGATAAGAACTTTTTCTATTACTATAGGATCTAATATGTTAATAATGAATTGAGCTATATCAGGATTCCATAAAATGATATCAATTTTTTCTCCGTTTAGCTCATTAGTTACAGCTCGAACTCTAGAACCACGAGGACCTATACAACAAGATATAGGATCAACATTAAGATCTTTTGCAAATACAGCAACTTTACTTCTTAATCCAGGATCTCTAGCTATAGCCCTAATTTGAATTGAGCCTTCATAAATTTCTGGTACCTCAAGAGCAAATAACTTAGCCATCATGTTATTATCGGTTCTAGATAACAGTATCTGATGACTATTATTATTTCGTATAACTTGTTGAATATATGCTTTAACGCGATCATTTATTTTAAATGTATCATTGAATAATAATTGATCTTTTTTTAATAATGCTTCGCTTCTATTTGCTAAACTAACAATAACATTCCCTACTTCAACACGTGTTACTATTCCATTTATAATTTCTCCCACTCTGTTATTAAATTCGTTAAACTCTTTATCTTTTTCGGCATCTTTGATACAACTTATGATAACATCACGAGCTATTTTAGCAGATATACGACTTAGATCAATATTTGGCAAAATATTATGAATTTCATCTCCTATCTTAGCATCTATATTGATACGTTTTGCTTCATTTAATGAAATTTCAGTTGCTACATTAGTTACTTTTTCTGCTACATGCAGTATGTGATATAATTTTGCATCACCATTTTTTCTATTTATTTCTGTTTTTATATCATATTCTTGCCCATATTTTTTCTTTCCAACAGCTTCTATAGCTTTTTCAATGGCAATAAGAATAAACTCACGCGATAAATTTTTATCTCTAGCAACTGAGTCTACTATTTGTAATAATTCCGTCTTACCTAAATTAACCATATCTAAAATTTATTATTTAATAAGTGTTTATACATATCGTCTGTTAAGACAATGTGGGCTTTTTGTACCGTATATATTGGCAACATTAAAGTAAAAAGAGGTAATTCTAATAAAATTAACTCTTTCCATAATCCTTTTAATTTGCCCAAAAAATTTTTACGACCTAATATTAATTGATTTAAATATATTTTGATAGTATTTCCTTTAAATTTTTCATAATCATTGATTTTAGTTAATTCTCTTTCAATACCAGCAGATGTGATTTCTAATAAATAGTCATCTAAAATAATATTTTCTACATTTAATAACACAGATACATATTTACTTACTTTTTGACAATCGGATACAGATACTTTTCCATCGATACGATCTATTGTAATTTGTAAAATCATTTTACCTTCTTTATAATACCTTAGACTTATAACTTCAAAGCCCAACTCTTTAAGGCTAGGTTCTAAGATATTTAATATTTTTTCTTCAATCCTAACTTTCATTATTTATACCAATTCTAACAATAACTTTTAATAATCTTCTAAATATATTTTGCATATATTATTTAATAATTTTAATGATTCATTCTTTGTTCTTTGAAAGCTATTGCGTCCTATAATAGATCCACTACCTCCAGCGTTTTTTATACTCCGTACTTCCTCTAATAATTCTTTTTCTGATTTGCTAGCTCCTCCAGAAAATACTACTAATTTCTTATTATTAAAGCAACTAGTCATTATATACCTAATCCTACTAACTAATGTGCTAGTGTCAATCTTGTATAGCTCTATATTTTTTCTTGCTTCTTCTTGTTCTATAGTGTTAGAAGGAAGTTTAACTTTAATGATATGCGCTCCAATTAATGCAGCAATATGCGCGGCATAACTTATAATATCTATAGCGGTTTCACCATCTTTAGTGATTCCATCTCCACGTGGATAAGACCAAATTACTACAACTAATCCATAAGATTTAGCTTCTGAAATAATTTCTCTAGCTTCTTCTAGCATTTCTAAAAATTTATTAGATCCAGGATATATAGTAATTCCAACTCCTACGCAACCTAATTGCAATGCGTCTTTAACTGTAGCGGTTATAGCTTGATCTGGAATTTTAGAAGATCCTAAGCTATTCCCTTGATTCAGTTTTAAAATTATTGGAATTTGACCTACAAATTTATCAGCTCCACTTGTTAAAAATCCTAAAGGAGCGGTATAAGCACTCATACCAGATTCTATAGCTAAATTATAATGATACTCTGGATCATATGCTTCTGGATTAGGAGAAAAGCTACGTACAGGGCCATGTTCGAATCCTTGATCAACAGGTAATATTATTATATGACCTGTATTAGCAAGCTTTCCATGCATTAATATTCTATATAAATTAGTTTTTATTCCAATATTTTCATTATTATAATAAGATAGTATATTTTTCACTCTAGGCATATAAAATCCATTTATGTCTATGAAAGATTCTAATATAGAAAATAACCTAATTGATAGTAATTATCAATAATGTATGTTACAAACTTAACAATTAAAATAGGATGTATAATTTATTTTTAATAAATAATGGAATTATCTATCAAGACATAATTCCGCTACCATTTGATGCTTCTTTTCGTAAATATTTTCGTGTGTTCGGCTATAGGAATTACATTATTATGGATTGTAGTGCAGAAAAAAATAGTATTGATCCATTTGTTAAAATAGCGACTTTATTAAAAAGTAATAATTTTTCTGTTCCTGAGATTTTTGCTATCGATTATAAACTAGGGATGGTGTTATTAGAAGATTTTGGAGAAATACATGTATTAAATATATTACAAAAAAATATTATAAACACAGAACTATTATACCAAGAGATTATTGAATTATTGTGTGAAATACAAAAAATCCCTATCACTCTACATGAATATACACAACAAGATTTGTTACGAGAACTCAATATTTTTATCAATTGGTATATAATCGAGTTTCATAAAGTAAAATTAACTTCCAAAGAAATAGAAAAATTTTTTTCTATTTGGAATAAAATTCTAGACAGTATACCTAAATTTCACTCAGTAATTGTATTACGAGATTTTCATGTGCAGAACCTTATGTACCTTTTAAATAGAGAGGATAGTAAGAGAATAGGGATTTTAGATTTTCAAGATGCATGTTCAGGATGTCCTATTTATGATTTGGTATCAATTTTAGAAGATGCGAGATATACTGTTAATTTTGATTTTGCGGCAAAAATGATACAATATTATTATCTGCATTCTGATTTAAATAAGTATTCTTATAGCGATGTATTAAAATGTTATAATATTTTAGCATTACAACGTAATAGTAGGATCTTAGGTGTATTTATTAGAAAAATAATAAGAGATTCTAATGACAGTTATTTAAAATTGATTCCAAGAGTAATAAAATATTGGAAGCGTGATATTTTTAGTGAAAATATTTTTAGTGAGTTAAGAAACTGGTTCGAACATATTTGTCCACAATTACTATCTGATTAAATTTATAACGAATTTTTTCATAAAGAAATGAAACCGTCGATATCTGAAAAATTTTTAATTTTTATTATCTTATTCGCATGTATTGGGGAATTTATGACCCTGGATTTACATCTTCCTAATATGCCTGATATGGCAAAAAGTTTCAATACCACATATTTTATGGTGCAGCTGGTATTTATTTTAAGTTTTATAGAATCTTGGGTTTCGCAATTAGTTTGGGGACAAATTGCAGACTCTTATGGGCGTCGCAAAGTGGCAATTCTTTCTATGATAATAGCATTAATTGGTCAATTTGGATGTATGATAGCCCCCTCTATTGGATTATTATTGTTTTTTAGATGTATACAATATTTATTCGTAGGAGGAATGTGGGTTTCCTTAATAGGAGTTATAGTAGATACATTTAAAAATGAAGAAAAAAGAGCCAAAGTATTTAGTCTTTTTGACTTATTATTTCCAATTACAATTACCATCTCACCCATCATTGGAGCTTTTTTAGGAAGTTATTTAGGTTGGCGCGGAAATTTTGTATTTTTATTTATCATTCAATTCATTGCTTTTATTTTGATTTATTTGTTTCTTCCTGAAACGTTGCATAAAAAATCAAATCTAAATTTAAAATCCGCAATAAAAGATTTTAAAGAAATTTTTGGTAATCATAAAGTTATGTCTATAAATATATGTCTTAGCTTTTTATTCGTTCCATTTATAATATTCACGGTTCATTCTTCTTACATCTTCATTGAATATTATGGATTCACACAAAGAGAATTTTCTTTTTATCAATCTATACCAATGTTTATACTTTTTATTTCATCTTTGCTATATAATCTTATTATAAACAAGATCCATGCTAAAGTAGCAATAAGGATTGGAATGTTGTCTTTAATTATTTTTATGATGTTAATGTTTTTTATTATCATTAAAGTAATAGATATATCAGCATTAAATTTTACACTTTTTATGGGATTCGTTGCTTTTGCTAATTCTTTTGTTAGACCAAGCCTTGAAACAAAATTATTTTCTTTTTTTCCAGAAAAAACAGCTACTCTAAACGGAGTTATAATGTTCTCATTCAGTTTGATTGTTGGATCTATAACTACTATTTGTGCAAAGATGTTTGATGGGGCGCCAAAACATGTAGTATTATGGTTGTTTATAACAAGTTTCTCTTCTGTCGTATTTTTTATGCTTTATAAAAAATGCAAATAATATTTTTTTTAAGAAAAATAAAAAATGCGTTAAATTCTAGATTTATTAGAATGAATGGCATAGTATATGCATATATATGTATATAAAAATTGCAAAAAAATATTATGTTGATTGATAAAATAAAAATTGGAGTTAATCCCCCAGAAGAGGTAAATGTTATTATAGAAATTCCGATGCTTTCTTCTCCAGTAAAATATGAGTTAGATAAAGATTCTGGAGCGATGTTTGTGGATCGTTTCATACAATCTGCTATGTGCTATCCTTGTAATTATGGATTTATTCCGCATACAAAGGCTAGAGATGGAGATCCAATAGATTGTTTAGTAGTTACTCAGTATCCGTTGATAACAGGTTGCGTAGTTCCTGTTCGTCCAATAGCAGTATTATTAATGGAGGATGAATCTGGCCTAGATGAAAAAATTATTACAGTTCCGCTTAATAAGCTAGATCCGTTTTTTACTAAAACTTCAACTATTAATGATTTAGGTCCTACTTTGCAAAAAAAAATTGAACATTTCTTTAAAAATTACAAAGACTTAGATCAGGGTAAATGGACAAAAATTATTGGGTGGGGTGATTTAAATAAAGCAAAAGAGTTAATAAATCAAGCTATAAATAATAGTAAATAAAAATTTATGAAAATTACAAATATACAACATCCTAAAATTCATTTAGATGGCAATAATACAAATCCAAATTCAGAAAAAGGGGATGATTTCTTTACTCATTTAAATGAATATCAAGGTCTATCTAAAAATCAACAAAAATCTAAAGATTATCCTAATATTATCATATTTGATGAGGAAGGTAATATCATATGTGATATTGAAGATCAAGAAGATATTATTTCTGGAGAGAGTAAAATTCTTATGTTTCCAATTGAAGAAACTGACGAAATTGAGGAAATCGAAAAAACTAACGAAGTTAGTGAGAATAAAAAAAATCACAATATAGATAATTCTAATAATCAAATATATTCGATTCCTGTTCTTCAAACAAAATTGATGTCTAATCAATCAGAAGATATGTCTGAATATCAAAATAAGAATTTTATAGCAAAAATAGATATAAATGCTAGTGTTATTGAAAAAAATATAAATAGTAACGAATTATCAAATATTTCTTTTAGTGAGCAAAGTGTTGCGATTGGGGAAAATGAATCAAATAAAAGTGTTATTGTTCCTAACGGTAAATCTTTGGATGTTGTGCAATTAAAAGAAGGAAATGAATCAAATAAAAGTGTTATTGTTCCTAACGGTAAATCTTTGGATGTTGTGCAATTAAAAGAAGGAAATGAATCAAATAAAAGTGTTATTGTTCCTAATAGCAAATTTTTAGAGGGACTTACTGTTAATGAAAAAGGGAATGAGGTTTTTGTTATTACTTTTGTACCAAGCGTGCATAAGAGCAAAAATATATTACCTCCTAAAGCAGAATTAAAAGAAGGGATTAATTTAATTAATAATGGTTTTAATATTGAAAATACAGGACAGGTAGAAGATTTTGGTAATCAAAATCAGGATACAAAGCAATTTTTAGAGATACAAAAACTTACTATAGAAAAAAATGAGAATGAGAATATAAGTATTTCAATGTTTCCTAGTGTTGTTAAAGAGCTAATAGTTGCGCATGAAAATAATGATATAGTCACTTCAGCAGTAGATCAGGTTAAAATTTCTGTAGAAGTAGCTATACAGAAAAGTAAAGATAAAATTCAAGTTAAACTTTCACCTCCGGAATTAGGGAAGATAGAGATTACACTCGAATACAATAAAGATAAAGTGAGTGTTATTAGAGTTCTTGTTGAAAATAAGGATACTTTGAATACCTTAAAAGAAGGGACTTCAATTCTAAAAGAATCTTTGATTGCTATTCCTGGGGCAGAGGATGCTCAGCTGAGTTTTGATGTTGCATATGATCATAATCAAAATAATCAATCTACAAATTATCAGGAAGAATTAGACTTTTTAAAAGCTAATCAAGCGGATCATTTACAGATAAAAAAACTTGATTCTATTAATTCACAGAACAAACAAGGTTATGATAAAAATTTGAACCAGTATAATATATTAGTATAAGTTTATGAAAATAGATACAGATTCCCCTTTTGACATTTTTGGTAAAAAACAGACTCCATATACCAGAGAAATTATTAGGTCTCCTAAGAGCAGTGATGATCAATTAGCTCAAATTGGAAAGCTTAAACAGGATACAATTAAAATGTTTATGGCTATTATTAAAAACAAGAATCCTTTAAATGAAGGAGATAAAGGTAGCAATGAAGAAATGACAAAATTTGTATCTTCTATAACTAACTTAGAGCTTGCAGAGCATCAAGTAAAAATGTTTCAAGATTTTTCAAGTTCTATGAATAAACATAACGCTTTATTAGATGCTCAAAAATTTTTAGGACAAAAAATTAGTTATGATACTGCTAAAGGAAGTTTCAATGAAAATGAAGTAATGTTTAATTATGAATTAAAATGTCCAGATATTAATAAATTAGGTAAGGATATAGTTTTAAATACTATTATTATAGTACGGGATGAAAACAATAAAGAAGTATTTCGTACTAAAGGATCTGATAAATTTGGAATGTTTAGTTTTAAATGGGATGGAAGTCAAGGAGATAAAATAAAAGGAAAAATTTCTGAAAAGAAAGCTACATCTGGTTTATATCATATTGAAATAGAAAGCAAAGATAGTGAAAATAATAAAAGCGTTAAAGTTGAAACTTGTAAAGAAGGTTTTGTGGAAGAAATTATGTTAGATAAAGATGATATGGTTAAATTAAGAGTAGATGATAATTTCTATATTGATGAAGATCAAGTTACAAAAATACACCTTACTAATACAAATGAAAAAGGTAATAAATTCTCATATATCGATTTAATAGGAAAAGTTGTAGAATTAGACTTTAATACAGTAGAAGTTAAAGGAGGAAAAGGCAAAGTAATATTTTATTGTGATTTAAAAAATGCAGAAAATGCTACTATCACTTTACAAAATCAAAGAACGCAAAGCGAAATTAAGCATTCCGTAAAAGATGGGTTTAATATTATAGATTGTGAACCAAAAGATATAGTAGGAAACAAATTATCTGATGGTAAGTATAATATTAGTGTTAGTGTTGATACTAAAGATGAGAAAAATATCCCTATTAGCAATAAATACGATAAAGAAATTCTTGTTAAGTCAGTTTCTCTTGATGGAGATGATCGATTTACTAGTTTCGATGGAAATGTTTTTCCCATTAGCTGTATAAAAAGCTCTTGGGCACAAGAAAATAACGATCTAATTCGCCATGCTAGCAATTATCCTGGAAAATTTGTAGAATTGCCATATATTATTGAGTGGGAGGGGGAAAATTTAGAGAGTTTATCTCAAAAGCCATCAATACCTCTTAAATTAGATGAACCAGCTAAGAACTGTGTATGGGGAGATGTGAGAATAAAAATTGTTGATTCAAATAACAAGTTAGTTAGAGAAATTACAGACAGTCCCCCTACCCCTCCAATTTTTGAAGAATTGGGAGGTAAATCTAAGTTAAAATTGTATGAAGATATTGTTGGATTAGACGATACAGCAAGAGAATATATTATTTTGAAAGGATTTAGAGGGGGAAGATTTTTGACCGAGGAACAAGAATTATTATCGGTAGAAGAAAAAGAAAATGCGATTTTAAAAAATTGTGGAATAGTAAGAAATATCATATGGGATGGTAAAGGGGAAAATGGAGATATATGTTCCGCTGGGCAATATAAATATACTATTGAAGTAGACTCAAAAAATATTGAAACAAATAATATTACTACGGAATCACTTAGAAATATTCAGTTTGTGAAATCTTCAAATATTGAAAATGGGGAGATTATGTTAGAATTGGATAACGGAACTGTGCGATTAAGAGATATTAAGGGGATAGTCGCATAGGTTGTGTAAACTATATTTATTACTACAAAAAGTTGATATAATTATATATATTAAGTTAATAAAGTAGTTTTATGTCTAAAATTCCACAAGACGAAGCAGACGTTAATAAACAGAATGTTACACAAAAAAATGATGAAAACAAGGAGGTTATACAAAAAAAACAGCCTTCAGACTCTATATTAAATAAAATTGATAAACTCATTAATAAAAGTGTTGACAAGATAGAAGAAAAAATTATTCAAGGGACTGCTAAAGTCAAATTGTCTCCCATTGGAAAAGCAGTTGGAAAAGTTTTTACAGAGAGTGCTGCCGGAAAAACTGTTGGAAAATTTTTTGCAGATAATCCAGTTGGTAAAAGAATTGCGAAAGTAGGCAGTTTTATTACTCAGCCTAAAACTTTAGCAGTTATAGCGACTTCATTAGCTGTAGTTGGAACAGCAGCAACTCTTGCAGCCGCAGGTCCTGTTGGTGCAGCTATTGGAATGGCTGGTTTAGCAGTTGCTGGAGCAACTGCTATAAGAAAAACGTATAATTATTATAAACCCAAAATAATATCTGAGCAGCAAAAAATAACATCTGAGCAGAAAAAGGTTATTTCTCAACAACAATCACAAGATAAATCTATTGTGCAAGATAAAGCTCAAGACATTGCTCCTAAACAACCTTCACAAGGAGTGGATGCTGCGAAAGATAAAGCTCAAGACATTGCTCCTAAACAACCTCAAAAAAGTTTCTTTACTGACAATGCAATTGGTAAGGGAATTGCAAAAATAGGGCACGTTATTTCACGTCCTGGGGTATTGGGAGCTATAGGTGTTGGGTTAGCTGCAACAGCTCTTGTAGCAGGTGGACCTGTAGCTTGGGGCGTTGCCGGTGTAGCTGCAGCTTCTACGAGTTTAGGTCTAATGGTTCATAATTCTAGAACTGCTCGTAAACTTAATACAGAACATTCGTTATTAGCGGAGTACAACCATTTTAAAGAAAAACAAAATCAGGTATTAAAAGACAATCCTGGATTAGAAAATAAATTGGAAAAAAAATTAGAAAAGCATCCTCAGGAAAGTAAGGGGGTAGAAAGAAAACGATATGTTGAGGGACAAAAGGGACCATCAAAGTTCAAAGTTTTTTTGAAATCTATATCGACTGGGCTCTTACATATACATAAAGGAGGTCTTCATAAGAACCTAGCTAACATAAAAATTGGAGCTGGAGATGAAGGAAATCTTCTTTCAAATTCTTCAAGCGCTCAAAAAATTTTTGGTATGAAAAGAGCAATAGATGACCTAAAAGATAAAATCACTGTGAACTATAAAAATACAGACGAATTAGGAAAATATGTAATTGAGAAAAAAGCAGAATTTAACGCTTTAAAGAATCTTAAAGAAAAATACGGTTCAAATAATCTATCTGATGACAATATAAAAGAATTTGATAAATTAAAAAATAATGAAATAAAGAAGATAATAGAAACTGAAAAAACAGGGTATACAGCAAAAGAAGTAGAAGGGAAGATGAAAATTGAGAGAAAAGGTAATGTTGTTGTTAATTTTGCTAAAGACCTCTTGCATGATCTAGGAGTTAATTTTCGCTCTTCAAAACATCAAGAAAGAGGCGATATCTTAAAACTCGATGGTTTTAAAGCACCTGTTGAGGATAAGAAACATGAGCAACAAAACAGTGTTTCTATGTCTGTAGCGAGAAAAAGAGCACAGACAGTGGGTTTGTCTGATTTAATTAAAGACGAAGTAAAAAAGATAGTAAAAGAAACAAATGTAGGGGAGGTATTAAGCAAAAGCAATATTGTATCACGGGCTGATAATGTAAAGATCGAAAGAAGCAATAGTGAACACCCAAAGGATATACAAAGGAGATAGTTGAAAAATAAATTAAGGTAGCAAGGAGAGAGGTTTTTATATATTTTAATTATAAAAGGTATACTGTGCATAAATGAAAACTTGAAAATACGAAGCCAGACTTCAAAAGAGCTAGGAGCGAAGGTAGCAAGTAGCGTAGCATACTTTTTGGCATGTGAGCAACGTAGTTCTCAAACGACGTCGCCAATTTTTGAAGTGTGGCGAGTATATAGGATATTTTTGTTGTTTTAAAGAAAGTATCATTGCAAAAACTGGTTATATATTTTATACTTAAAAAAGTAATTTTATGGTTGAAGATAATAAAGGTCAGGGATTTATTGGAGATATAATTAATAAAATAGAAAAAAAAGTTGATGAAATTAGGTGTATGATAATTATAAAAAACTTTTGATTGTTAACAAAGCTACCCAATCTACTCAAGAAGTTTCTCACAATTTCAAAACAATGTTGAGTTGCAACAACCAAAACAGCAAAATGATAAAACAACAATTTAAATAAATTCTAAGATTAATGAAACAGTAAAAAATATGAAGCAAAATTTTCAGGATAGTCAGCTGTTCAACTCTACCGTCATCTTCTCGGACACGGAGTAAAACTCAGGTTACTAGGTGATAACACATATGTTACAACATGAGATATTGAAAAATAAATTAAGGCAGCAGGGAGAGAAGTTCCCTATATATTTTGATTATCAAGCTACTACTCCAACAGATTATAGAGTTATAGATGCTATGATGCCCTATTTTAGGGATAAGTTTGGCAATCCTCATTCTAGTAGTCATAAATTTGGTTGGGAAGCTGCAGAAGCGGTGGAGGCCGCTAGAGGTAGTATAGCTAATTTAATTAAAGCAAGTGCGAAAGAAATTATTTTTACTTCAGGAGCTACTGAATCAAATAATCTTGCGATTAAAGGGGTAGCATATTTTTATCGCTCTAAAAAGAATCATATAATAACTACTAATATAGAACACAAATGCGTATTAGAAACATGTAAATTTTTAAAAAGAAACGGTTTTGAAGTAACTTATATTCCAGTACAAAAGACAGGTATTATAGATCTTGATGTATTAAAATCTGCGATTACTGATAAGACAGTGCTTGTATCAGTAATGGCGGTTAATAATGAAATTGGGGTAATACAACCATTGCAAGAAATAGGAAATATTTGTAAAGCCAGAGGAGTTTTTTTTCATTCCGACATAGCTCAAGCTTTTGGAAAAATACCTATAGATGTAAACGTGTTAAATATAGATTTAGCTAGTATATCTGGACATAAAATTTATGGGCCTAAAGGAATAGGGGCATTATACATAAGAAGAAATCCTAAAATTCACCTATCTCCTATTATTAGTGGAGGGGGGCAAGAAAGTGGAGTTAGATCAGGAACGGTACCTACTCCTTTAGTTGTAGGATTAGGGATTGCTTCTAAAATTGCTATGGAAGAGATGGAGAACGAATATAATAATATTAAAAAATTGTTTGACTATTTTATCGATGAAATAATGTATAGAATACCAAATGTATATCTTAATGGAGATAGATACCAAAGATATCCAGGTAATATAAATTTAAGTTTTGCTTATGTTGAAGGGGAGTCTATAATGTTAGCAATTAAAGATTTAGCAGTGTCTTCTGGTTCAGCATGCGTATCAGCTTCTCTTGAGCCTTCTTATGTAGTACAAGCATTAAAAATTAGCGATACTTTAGCTCATACTTCTATAAGATTTGGATTGGGACGATTCACTACTAAAGAACAAATAGATTTTGCTATAGAATTAATATGTGATAAGATAAATAAATTACGAGAATTGAGTCCTCTATGGGAAATGACTCAAGAAGGAATAGATATTGAAAAGATAAAATGGTGTAAGTAAAAATATTGATATTATGTTTTTTGATGTAAGTATTCCAGTTAAGAAGATTGAAAGAAAAAAAGGATTAATAAATTTCGTAGCAGAATACGTATTGGATAATACGGTTATGGGAATAAATATAGAAATTAAAAATAATTTACACTCATTCACCCACACTAATTCCGATGGAGTTCTTAAGCAGAATGGTTTGGGGATGTGGAATTCAGAAGGGTTAGGAAAGAATTTAATAAAATAAATAACAATTATTAATTATGGATTATAATGAAAAAGTAATTGATCATTATGAAAATCCTCGTAATGTTGGATCCTTAAATAAGGAGGATTCAGATGTTGGAACAGGAGTTGTAGGAGCTCCTGCATGTGGAGATGTTATAAAGTTGCAAATTAAAGTAAATAAGCAAGGAATTATTGAGGAAGCAAAATTTAAAGCTTTTGGGTGCGGATCTGCTATTGCCGCGAGTTCTTTAGTAACAGAATGGATTAAAGGTAAAAATTTAAATGAAGCAACTGAGGTAAAAAATGTTGAAATTACTCAATATTTATCACTTCCTCCTGTAAAAATGCATTGTTCCGTATTAGCAGAAGAAGCGATTAAAGCAGCTATTGATGATTATAAAAAAAAACAGATTAAGAATTAATTATGTACAAAAAACCAATTATTACTCTTTCTGACAAGGCTGCTTTGCATATAAAATCCATGCTGCAAAAGCGAAAAAAAGAGTCAGTAGGAATTCGTATTGATATAAAATCAAGCTCATGTGGATTGTCGTACTCTATAGAATATGCGGATACACAGGAGTCTTCTGATGAAGTCGTAATAGATAAAGGAGTTACTTTGCTAATTGATACAAAATCAATTATATATTTGTTGGGTACTGAAATAGATTTTATTGAAGATATATCTCAATCTGGATTAACGTTTGTTAATCCAAATGAAAAAAGTCGGTGTAGTTGTGGAAAAAAGTTTAATACAAAGTAATTGATGATAGTTCAGGTTTTACTACCGGCTTTAAATTTATTTCCCCTTGATTATAGTATCCCCGAAGGATGGAATATAAATGTAGGAGATATTATTAAAGTTCCTTTTAGGAAGAAAGAAATTAGTGGTATAGTTTGGAAAACTGAAGTACAGAGTGATAAAAAATTAAGGACTGCAATATCTACTACTGAATATAAAATATCTGTTAATACACTACAATTAATTAATAAAACAAGTGCTTATTATATTGCTTCTTTAGGATCTGTTGCTAAATTAGTTTTACCTTTTGAAATCAGCAAATGTAATACCGTATTTAAACAAGAAATTCCTCCTTATTTTAATTTAGCAGTTTTATCTGAAGAACAACAATTAGCTTATGAAAATTTGAAAAATAGTAAAATTTCTTTATTAAAGGGTGTTACTGGATCAGGGAAAACAGAAGTTTATTTTTATTTAATAGAACGGTATTTACGTTTAAATAAGCAAGTGTTGATTATGATTCCTGAAGTAGTTTTAGCTCAGCAAATGATATCGCGTTTTGAAAAGCAGTTTAATTTTACACCTGCGGTATGGCACCATTTAACTAAGATTAGCGATAAAAAAAATTTTTTAAATGGAATAATTAACGGAAATGCAAGAGTAGTTATTGGGACAAGAAGCAGTTTATTTTTACCTTATAAAAATCTAGGGTTAATAGTCGTTGATGAGGAGCATGATGGTTCTTATAAGCAAGATGAAGGTGTGGTATATAATGCTAGAGATATGGCTGTATTACGAGGACACATAGAAAATATTCCAGTTGTATTGTCATCAGCAACGCCTTCTATAGAAAGTTATTATAATTGTTGTATAGGAAAGTATAAGCTTGTAAACTTAGAAAGTCGTTATTTTGATGTTAAACTACCGAGTATTAACATTATTGATATGACGAAACAACGTTTTAAAAAAAACAGCTGGATATCTCCTACATTAATTATAGCTATTAAAGAAAAATTAGCATTAAATCAACAAGTATTGCTGTTTCTCAACCGTAAAGGATATGCTCCATTAGTTTTATGTCATGTTTGTAATTTTCGGTATACTTGTGGTGATTGTGCTACATGGTTAGTTTGGCATCAAAATATTTGTAAATTAATATGTCATCGTTGTGGATATTCAACCGCATTAAAAGAACACTGTCCTGATTGTAATGCAGTAGATAGTTATGTAATGTGTGGACCTGGAATAGAGCGCATTGCTGAAGAAGTAGAAAAGTATTTTCCAAATCATAAATATTTACTATTAAGTAGAGATATACTAAAGAAGTCTTCAGATTTTGATTTAGCTATAAACCAAATTCTTAAAGAAGAAGTTGATATTATTATAGGTACTCAAATTATAACCAAGGGACATCATTTTCCCAAAATTACTTTAGTTGGAGTTTTAGATTCTGATGTTGGAAGTCTAGGAGGGGATTTAAGAGCATTTGAAAAAACTTTCCAATTATTACAACAGGTTGGAGGGCGAGCGGGAAGGGAAAAGATATCAGGAGCTGTTTATCTGCAAACATATTTTCCTAATAACATTATAATTCGGACAATTGCTCAAAATGATGAAAAAAAATTTTTAGAAACTGAATTGGAAAATAGGCGTACATATAATTTACCCCCATTTAGCAGGATAGTGAGTATTTTAGTTTCTGGAAAAGATATGAACACTACTGATTTTGTAACTAAAAATTTAGCTAAGATAGCTCCGCTAGAACAAAACATTACTATATTAGGTCCGACTCCAGCAATGTTACATAAGTTGCGTGGAAAATATCGTTTTTACTTACTTGTAATCTCTACTAAAACATTTAATGTTCAAAATTATATCAACAATTGGATAAATAATTATAAGACTACTTCCAGTATTAATATTAAAATTGATGTTGACCCATATAATTTTTATTAAAGAGAGTATATAAATAACTATCAATAAGATATATATTAGGATATTATTCAATAGATATAAATTTATAGTTATTTTATGAATAGTCCTCAAAGGGTTTTATTGAAAATTTCAGGAGAATCATTAAAAGGATTAGATTACAATAATAGGTATGATGAAACTATACTGAAAAATATTGCTCAAGATATTAGCGAAGTATCCGCTCAAGGAATTCAAATATGCTTAGTAGTTGGAGGTGGTAATATATGTCGTGGAAAAAATATTACTAATTTAGGTATAAATAGAGTACAAGCTGATTATACGGGTATGCTATCAACAATCATTAATGCCTTAGTGTTACAAGGAATAATGGAAAAAATTGGATTGAAAGTTGCGGTGTTGTCTTCTATCCCCATTGATAATGTATGCGAATCATATACAAATAAGCGTGCGTATGAATACTTAGAAAAAGGGTATATTGTGATTTTTGCTGGAGGAATAAATAATCCATTAGTTAGTACTGATACAGTAGCGGTTTTTCGATCAATAGAAATGAAGTGTGATTTGTTATTAAAAGGTACTTTGGTAGACGGTGTTTATTCTGCAGATCCTAAAAAATTCGTTAACGCTAAAAAATTTGATACTATAACTTATAGGGAGATTTTAATAAAAAATTTACAAATTATGGATACAGTAGCAATAGCCTTAGCTAGAGAGCATAATTTGTATATTAATATTTTTAATATAAATGAAGCAAGAAACTTCGTTAAAGTTGTAAATAATCAAGGCAATTTTACTAAAATATATGAGATATAAATTATGGAAAAAAAAATTTTATTAAAAAATTTAACTGAAAAAATGGATAAAGTTTTATTGAATTTAGAACATGATTTCAATGGATTGCGTACAGGTAGGGCGTCTGCTGATTTTTTAGCTCCTGTTTTGGTAGAGTCATATGGTAATAAAGTGCCAATTAATCAAATTTCGACAATTTCTACGCCTGATGCTAAAACAATTACTATCCAAGTATGGGATAATTCTTTAATAAAAACAGTAGAAAAAGCAATTGTAGATGCAAATTTAGGATTAAATCCAGTAGCTGATGGACAAGTAATTCGCTTAACATTACCTAGCTTAAGCCAAGAAAGGCGCTTAGAATTAGTAAAGCTTGCATATAAATATGGAGAAAATAACAAAGTATCAATTCGCAATGTACGTAGAGAAGGTACTGATTTATTGAAAAGAATGGAAAAAGATAAAAAAATTTCAGAAGATGAACATCATAAAATTAATGACGAAATACAAAAATTAACTGATAAATTTATAGACAAAATAGATCAAGCAAGCAAACGAAAAGAACAAGAAATATTAACAATTTAAATAAGTTACCAATATGCAACTTTGGCAGAAAGTTACTTTAGGGCTAGTATTAGGATTTATTGCCGGAATGATACTTCCTAGTTATGTTGTGTATTTTAAACCTGTAGGAGATATATTTCTACGTCTTATTAAAATGATTATTGGGCCATTAATTTTTTGTTCTTTAGTTAATGGTATTTTAGGAATGAGTGATACTAGAATGTTAGGAAGAACTGGTATTAAAGCTGTTGTAATATTTTTTATTATGAGTGTTTTTGCTGTAATACTTGGTTTGTTTTTTGGTTTATATTTTAAGCCTGGAGAAGGTATTAAAATTGATTTTAATAATAATGGAGTGAATAATAATATTAAATTCGATATTGTCAACTTTATAATTAATATAGTGCCAGATAATTTTATTAAAGCGTTCGTTGATGGTAATTTGTTACAAATAGTTTTTGCTTCAATTTTTACTGGAATTACAATTCAAAAAATGAGTTCTCAAAGAGCTTCTTTTAAAAACTCTTTTCATCTTATAACTCAATTAATGTTTAAAATGATTGAAATTATTATCAATCTTTCTCCATATGCTGCTTTTGCTTTAACTGGCTGGGTTGTAAGTACACAAGGGATGGGGGTATTAATCAGTTTATCAAAATTAGTATTAGTAGCTTCACTTGCTATGTTTATACAATATATAACTTATGGAATTCTGATAAAACTATCTTGTGGATTATCTCCAATTCCTTTTTATAAAAAAAGTTTAAAATATCAAATTTTAGCTTTCTCTACAAGTAGTAGTAAAGCTACGTTGCCAACGACTATGCAAACATGTAGGGAAGATCTTGGTATTTCTGAATCTAGTACGTCGTTTATTTTGCCTTTAGGGGCTTCTATTAATATGAATGGTCTAGCAATTAATTTAAGTTTAGCTACAGTATTTTTTTCACAGGTACTTGGAATTACATTGCACTTGCAAGATTATATTGTGATTATTTTTACTGCAACTTTAGGATCTATAGGAGGAGCGGGTATACCAGGAGCTGTTTTAATAATGTTGCCTATGGTATTATCATCGGTTCATTTGCCAATAGACGGTATAGCAATACTAGCCGGCATAGACAGAATTATAGATATGATAAGAACAGTAATTAATATTACAGGAGATGCGGCAGTAACTTTAATTATTGATCATAAAGAAGGATTACTAGATGAAAAAAAGTATCTTCAGTTAGATTAACTTAAGTGCTCCAAAAAAATTCTTGACGATTTTCTTCAAGTTTTTCAAAATGACAAACGCCCCAGTAAAAAGCTAAAGTTAGAGGAACCATAATAAAAAGGATACCATAATGTCCAAAAAGCTTTGCTAAATAAGCCATTCCTACCGATGTAACTACATACATAAGAACTCTAGACATAGCTTGTAACACACTAGAATAAGTAAAACGTTTAAATATAGGAAAATTTTTATAAAATATTGGAATAGCGGGATTAGGATATAATCCTATAGAACTTAGCAACAATTGAATTAATAGGACTTCAAAACCAATTTTAGTTTTTGATAGATAATATACACTCAAAATTATTGATATTAAAAATAAAATTGATCTAAGTTTAATAATTTTAAGTGGATTCATTTTCTGACTTAAAAATGTTATAAAAATAATTGAAACTAAACTCCACATTGATACGAGAAAATTATTTTGTATAATTTGTTCTGATGTGTAATGAAAGTCTCTTTTTAAAAAATCTGCGCAATACATATAAAGGAAGTAAAAGAATGGAGGACCACCGGCTTGAATCAAAAAAAAGGCTAAAGAAGTTTTCCAATGAGGTTTTTCACGTCCGACATAAGAGTTTTTAAGTATTTGATTAGAATCAAAATTATCATCTGAATCTGAATTAAATTTATCTATTGTTTTCTTAAATCTACGTTTTGCATCAGCAAATTCTGGAGCTTCTCTTAATTTTGTTCGTGCTACAGCTCCTATAACTGCGATACACGCTCCTCCCCAAAAAGCAAGGCGCCAATTAAGTAAATAAGAAGTACAAACTGCTCCCCAAGCAAGAGCTAGTGTTCCTCCAATAATAGAACAAATATCTATCATACCTACAGCTATATATTGAACAGGGGGTTTAGTCATTTCAGTAAGATATAATCCAGCACCTACGTATTCTCCCATAGAAGATACTCCTTGAACCATGCGACATATGATCATAACCCAGGCAGCTGTAATTCCTATCGTTTCATAAGTTGGAAGGTTAGCCATTACGATACAGGATAATCCCATCAATGTTGTTGTAATAACTACGGTATATTTACGTCCAATGTGATCGCCTACCCATCCAAAAATAAACGCTCCAAATGGTCTTAAAAGGTAGCTAGAACAAAATGCAAAAGCAGTTAATAAAGAGGCAACATTGGGATCCGTTTTAGGAAAGAATAAATCATTTAAAAGAACAGCCATATGAATATATAACATAAAATCAAAATACTCTAAAGTTGTACCTATGGATAATAATCCAATTGCTTCTTTTTGCTCTCTAGTTAATTTAATTTGTTCTTGTGTCATAGTTTTATTAATTACTTCTATAATAGAGTATTTATATTTTAATATTAATGCAATATTAAAATTAACAAGTGATAAAGAGAATTATTTTGTAATATATTGTAATAATACGATTGTTGTTTTATGTTGATAACATCAGTTAAAGTGTTAGGTAAATATAACTTACTAATGTATATGAAAGAACAAACTACTATTAACACTCCTATGAGTTGTTATGGTATAACAATGCATTCTGGTATACTAGTACAATTAACATTAAAACCCTCAAAAGCAAATACTGGTATAGTTTTTATTCGTACGGATGTAAAGAAAAATAATTATATATTTGCAAGGTATGACACGGTGTCTTCCACAACTTTTTGCACTACAATTGCTAACGAATATAAAGTTTCGGTTAGTACTATTGAACATTTAATGGCAGCTATTTGGGGACAAAAAATTGATAATTTAATTATCGAATTAGATGGTCCAGAAGTGCCTATCATGGATGGAAGTAGTCAACCTTTTTTGTTTTTATTAGAATGCGCAGGAAAAAAATATTTATCCGAACCTAGAAAATATATAAAACTACGTAAAGATATAGAATTAATTGATAATAATAAATACATTTACGCTAAACCTGCTGACAGCTTTGAATTAAATATGAATATCGATTTTGAGCATCAAATTATTGGAAAGCAAAGTATTGTTTTTAAAGGAGAATTTAAACAAGATCTAGCAGCAGCAAGAACCTTTGGTTTTACGAAAGATATTGAATTATTGCAAAAAAGAGGATTAGCACTAGGAGCATCATTGAATAATGCAGTAGGTATTAGTGACGAGTCAATTGTGAATCCGGAAGGGTTGCGATTTGAAGATGAATTTGTTCGTCATAAAGCTCTAGATGTAATAGGGGATTTCTTTTTAATTCAAGGACATTTGCTTGCCTCTATAGATTGTGGATGTAATAGCCATTCTTTTAATAATAAATTTATTAGAAAAATTTTTAGCGACCAAAGTAATTATGAATTCGTATCTAGATAAACTAATTTGGTTTACAAAAACTTAAATTTTTATCTATAATGCTAGATTTTATACCAATACAATCTAATAAAGAGTGGAATACTACCTTTTGGGTGAGGGTATTTTGTTTATTTTTTACCGCTATATCAAAATTTGATTGATGATTTTTAAGATATTCATCAGAAAACCAAACTATCATTGGAATATGAATTTGTTCTTTAGGAGCTTGTTTGACATTGATTCCATGATAAAAAATTCCATTCTCTCCTAAAGATTCACCATGATCAGAAATATATAACATAATTGCGTTATGAGATTTTAAAATTTCAATGAGTTTTGATAATACATAATCAGTATAAAGTATAGAATTATCGTATGAATTAGTTAATTTTTCTAAATCAGTACATTCATCAACAGAATAATAAAGTTTATTGTTATTTAAACAGATTGGTTGAAAATATTTAAAATTTTCTGGGTATCTAAGATCATAAAGCCTATGACTACCTATTGTATGTAAAACAATAAAGCTATTTTTGTCAAAATCTTGTTTTAAGACTTTCTCTATATTTGGTAATAAATATTCGTCATAATTATTTCCAATACTAATTTGTCTAGTAGCTTGACTAAAAGACAAGATATCTGTTTCAGATGCAATAGATCTCGCAATTCCTCCTTGTATTCCTTGGTTTGAAAACCAATATGTTTTAAATCCAATTTTTTTAAAAACGGAAATTAAAGAATTTTGGTTGCTTTCTGCATTAAGTTTAAAAATATGTTTAACTCCTTTAACCGTATAAGTGTCTAATGCATAGGTTTCAGGAAAGCTAATTATATTTTTTTCTTTTTCTAAAAAAGGGTTAGTTTTTCTATAGTATCCATTTAGAGAAAAGCGATCCGATCTAGCCGACTCTCCAATTACTAATACTATTTTTAAATTTTTTAGAGGAGTTGTTTCTTCAAAATTTATATTTTTTGTAACATCTTCTTTACTTGAGCTTATTGAAAATTTCACTCTAGCAAAATCCCAAATTGCTGTAGCAAAATTAATTGGAAAGAATCCACTTACTATTTGAATAAAATACCTTGATGCATATGGTATATTGCTAGATAAAAAAAAAGATACTATGATAATAGTAATAGATACAATATAACAAATTTCAGATATAACCCAATTAGAAAATTTCCATAATACTTGTTTGGAATATCTATAAGAAATCCATATTGGAGCAATACCTACTAATATTCCCCATACTATTATAGTTTTATTTATAAATTCTAATACTTCTCTAGTATCAGTATTAGATAAAATATCTATAATATTTATATCAAATATTATATTGTAATAGTATTTACAATATCCTATTATACTTCCTAGGAGTAATAATGAGGGAATAGTAATTAAATATACGTATCTAGATATGGTAAATATACTAGATAAGAAAAAACAAATTATATATAGAAAAATTAGTATTTGAAAAAAATCTATGCATTTTTTAGAAAGATAAGCGTTTCTTAAATAAGGAAAGTTGATATAACAAAGCAACAATGCATTAATTAAGTTTAATTTTAAATGTTTTGTATAATAGGAGTTCAAAGAGTAGATCACTTTCATAAAGTTCTTTTATATCAGATAGATGATAATAGATGTTTTTTTATAAGTAAAAAGAATTTTTAAATTCTTATTAATTTTTCATTATAATGTAATTAATGCTTGAAACGTTTTATATATACGTATAATATCTATTATATTTAAATATAAATTGGGCTCGGTAGCTCAGTTGGTAGAGCAAGGGACTGAAAATCCCTGTGTCGCCGGTTCGATCCCGGCCCTAGCCACCAGGTATATTTAAGAGTATCTATATAAAAATCGTTTTGATATCTCTACCAATTGTTATATATGTTTTGGAAATTCAGAGTTCTACTTTTTTATGCTACAGTAAGCTGTTATAGTATTATTCACTTTTTTATTTTTTATATATTGGTAAAAGTATTAAACGTAAATTACTCTCTTAAATATAAGATGGGAGCATTATTTTCTTATGGTTTTATTTGGCTTGCAAAAAGCATGTGTGGATTAAAATATAATGTTTCTGGACTAGAAAAATTACCATCAGAACCTAGTATTGTCCTTTCTAATCATCAATCTTTTTGGGATAATATTTTTATGCAATTGATTATTCCAGAACACTCTTGGATTATAAAACAAGAATTGTTCAATATCCCATTCTTTGGGTGGGGGTTAAAGATGCTAGATCCTATTGCTGTTGATAGGCAAGATAATATTTCAGTAAAGCAGATTTTAAGATCTGGACAAAAAAAATTAAAAAATAATTTATGGCTTATTATCTTTCCAGAATCGACAAGATTAATGCCAGAACAAGTTACAAAATTTAAACCTAGCGCTATTAAATTAGCATCAATGGCTAAAGTTCCAATCGTTTTAATAGCTCATAATTCTGGAATTTACTGGCCAAAAGGATTTTGGATTAAAAAACCCGGTACTATACAAGTAAAAATTATAAAAGCAATTTCAGCAGCAGAAGTAAATAATATAGAAGTTCGCGAACTTACGGATCAAATTGAGCAAATAATCAATTCAGAAAAACAAAGATTGTTAGAACAAACGAAGTAGGAAATAAATATTTTTTTATTTTGCACATTTTTACAAATAAATTTATACTAAAAAAAGTAATCTTAAAAATTACATAGAAAGGTATGAGTGTCGAGTTAATTTTTTTTATTTTAGTATTAGGAGTATTATGTATTTTAAGTATAAAAATAGTTCCTCAACAAGAAGCATGGATCGTTGAGCGTTTAGGTAAATTCAACCAAACGTTAGAAGCGGGATTGCATTTTATTATTCCTTTTATTGATAGAATAGCTTATAAACATACTTTAAAAGAGCAGGCAATTGATGTAACAGCTCAAACCGCTATCTCTAGTGATAATGTTAGCGTGTTAATAGATGGAGTTTTATATGTAAAAGTTATTGACCCCTCTGCGGCCTCTTATGGAGTAAGTAACCCATATTATGCTATAATCCAGCTTGCGCAAACTACTATGAGATCAGAGATAGGTAAATTGTCATTAGATAAAACATTTGAAGAAAGGGAAAATTTAAACACAGCAATAGTAACAATAATAGATGAAGCCTCTAGAAGTTGGGGAATGAAATGTCTTCGTTATGAAATTAAAGATATTCAGCCACCACAAACAGTATTGCAAGCAATGGAATTACAGGTAGCAGCTGATCGTCAAAAAAGAGCGCAAATATTAGAATCAGAAGGAAAAAAACAAGCAAAAATTAATCATGCAGAAGCAGAAAAAACAGAAACAGTGTTAAGCTCAGAAGCAGCGTATATAGATAAAGTCAATAGAGCTAAGGGAGAAGCTGAAGCGATAATTATGGTTGCAGACGCGACAGCTAAAAACATTACCACCATTGCACAGGCTATCCAACAAAATGGAGGAACGAGTGCTGTATCATTAAAAATCGCAGAACAGTATTTGCATGCTTTTGCTCAATTAGCTAAGGAGAGCAATACTATTATTGTTCCTGCTAATTTACAAGAACCTAGTAGTATTATTACTCAAGCATTATCATTATATACTCATTTAAACCAAAATAAACCTTTTGAAAAATGAAACTAGTTAGTTGGAATGTTAATTCCATTAGAGCTAGAATAAATCTATTATTAAATTTACTGGATACTGAAAATCCAGATATAGTTTTATTACAAGAAATTAAATGCAAAAAACAAGATTTCCCATTTAGTCTAATAGAAGATTTAAATTATAATATAGCAATATCAGGACAAAGTGGGTATAATGGAGTTGCAATTTTGAGCAAATTTCCTATAGATGAAATAAAAACAGATTTTATTGATAATCCTTGCTTGGATGATGCAAGATTTATTGAAACCACGTTGAATACTAATTTAGGATATATTCGTTTAATATGTGTTTATGTGCCTAATGGTGGTGAAATTAATAGTGAAAAATTTTATATTAAATTAAATTTTTTACAAGCCTTAAATCAATATTTTTTGTTAAATAAAAGTTTTGATGAACTCATGATAATAGGAGGGGACTTTAACGTAGCTCCAGAAAATATTGATGTATATAATCCAGTAGAACTATCTAGTAGTATAGGATTTTCTATACAAGAAAGACAAAAAATGCGTGCATTATTAAATAGTGGTTTTTTTGATTTATTTAGATTATGTCATTCTAATATACAGGAATTTTCTTGGTGGGATTATAGAAATAAAAATTTTTACTATAACCATGGGATGAGATTAGATTTCATTTTATCTACAGCAAATGTTACTAAATTTGTTCAAGATTGTTATATTTCTACTAAAATTAGGGCACAAGACAAAACTTCTGATCATGCACCAGTTATTTTATTGTTAAAATGATATTGATGATTATAATGAACTCATAAAGTTAGATAACAAAAAAATAGGAGATTCGATAAAATGTTAATAAGAAACATAAAAAAAGATATACTCGCAATACTTATACTCCCTCAACTTAAAACTATGGTAAAGTGATCAAATTTAATCGACTGAAAGTTATCGTTAATCAGAGTTTTTAATTTATCTTTATAATCAGCGATATATTCATTTGCGATAAGTATAGAGAGCTATGATAAATTATTGAATTTCCCAAGTACCATCTGGCTGACGACAAGCCTTTCCATACCCTTCTTCTTTTTTTCCACCTATCATAATAGTTTGCTGATATTCTCTACAATACCTTCCGCTCCTTTCTTGATAGGTTTTAGTTGGTGTTACATACCCATAATGCCCATTATCAGGATTTTTCCATTCAACTGATCTACCAGATGGAGAATCTTCTAATACTTTTTGAGAGGTAATGGCCAATATTTTTCTATCTTGTTCGTCCATATGTCTTCCAATTTCACTCCCTAATAAGGCTCCAGCTAATACCCCTACTCCTGTAGTTAAAACATTTCCTTGCCCTTTGCCAAGTTTAGAACCAACTAATCCTCCAATTATTCCCCCTCCAATAGTTCCTACACTTTGTTTATTACTACAACTTGTAATCAAAAACAGCATTAATAAATTTAAAATAATTCTTTTCTTCATTATAAGACTTCTCCTTGATTAGTTATTATTTTATAATAATATATATATTTTATATATTAATATTTATGCTTTGCAATAAAAATTTTTATTCATTTTTGCTCAAAACATCAGTATATTTTTCTAGTACTGTTGGATTACTATTATCAATAGTTAAATTATATGGATGGATAAAAACTGATTCCTCTTCTATATTTGCTTCTTTAGTAGATTCTTTGCTAGATTTTACATCTTCGCTCATTAATTTATTTATAGTCTATTATGCTCTTAAACCACCAGATGAAAAACATAAATTTGGACATGATAAAGCACAAGATTTGACTGTTTTTGGACAAGCTTTCTTTTTTATTTCGTCTGGAATATTTACAATTTTTGTATCTATACAAAACTTGATTAATGGGCATATTATAACCAATCCAATGATAGGAAGGAATATTATGATATTCTCTACAATTGTAGTGGTAGTATTACTTATTTATCAAAGTTTTGTAATTTATAAGACAAGCTCTAATATAGTTTTGGTAGACAGGTTACATTACGTTAATGATCTATTTACTAATACTTTTATTTTTATTTCTGTATATTTAAGTCATAAATGGCCATATATAGATGCCATTTTTAGTGTTATTATGGGTATCTATATAATGGTTGCAGCTAGTAAATTATTGCGGAAATCACTTAGCGTATTGTTAGATGAAGAAATAAGTAAAAAAGATAAGCAGAAATTATTTGAAATATTAGAAAAATATAATGAAATTAAAGGTATCCAAGAATTAAAAACTAGGCGGGCTGGAAATAAATTTTTTTTACAATTCTACTTAAAAATGGATGATAATTTTACTTTACTAAATACCGATAAAATTATACAATGCATAAGTCAAGAGATAAAACAAACTTTCGATCAATGCGAAGTTAATATATATCCATTGCCTTTTAACGAAAAGTAAGAAATTATTCAAAAATGTTTAATGTCTTATATATGCAAGAAGCAATGGAACAAGCAAAATTAGCAAAAATAAATAATGAGGTACCTGTTGGAGCTATAATAGTTCATACTCCATCTAAAAAGATAATTGCTAAAGGATTTAATCAAGTAAGAGCTTATAATAATCCCTTACTTCATGCTGAAATTAATGTAATTAATTCAGCTTGTAGTATTTTACAAACTAAATATTTACTTGATTGTGATATCTATGTAACTTTAGAACCATGCGCTATGTGTGCTGCATGTATCTCATTTTCCAAAATAAAAAGATTGTTTTATGCAGCTAGTGATAAAAAATACGGAGCAGTCGAGAATGGTGTTAGATTTTTTACAAATAAAAATTGCCACTTCCGTCCAGAAATTTATATTGGTATACTATCAAAAGATGCTCAAGAATTAATGATAGATTTTTTTCATTTTCAAAGAAAAATAAAATAAATATAAGGTAACTCTATGTTGTTTATAATAGGAATTATTATAGTTATAGTATCTATCGTTGTAGGGTATACTATGCATTTTGGAAGTCTAATGTTATTATGGCAACCAAATGAATTATTAATAATTTTAGGGGCCGGTATAGGTTCTGCATTAATTTCTAATCCATGGTATGCTGTAAAAAGTAGCATTACTTCATTAAAATACTTATTTAAAGGAACACCATACAATAAAGAACAATATATAGAGTTATTAATATTTAGTTTTAACATATTTCGTTTAATTAAAACTAAGGGAATTCTAGCAATAGAAGGTCATATAGACAATCCTCAAAGTAGTAATATTTTTACTCAAACTCCATCTATTATCGAAAATGAAAATATTCTAAATTTCATCAGAGATAATTTAAGATTGTTAACTATGAACGTAGATCAAGTATATCAATTTGAAGAAATAATTAGTAAAGAATTAGAAATGTTTGAACATTCTTTTCAAATACCTAGTAAATCTTATTTAAATTTAGGAGACGCTCTTCCAGCTCTTGGTATAGTTGCTGCTGTGTTGGGAGTTATTGTAACAATGCGTAGCATATTAGAACCTCCAGAAATTCTTGGTTCTTTAATTGGAGCTGCATTAGTTGGAACTTTTACTGGTGTTTTATTTGCATATGGACTTTTTTTGCCCATAGGTCACTTTTTAGCAAAATATGGAGATTCGCAAATGAGATATTTAGAATGCATTAAATTTGGTTTTTTATCTTATCTTTATGGTAATCCTCCAACAGTTATTGTTGAATTTATGCGAAAATCAATTCCAGAGGAGGTTCGTCCATCTTTTGAAGAGGTGGAATATATTATAAACAATAATAACACTACACCTACTAATACTACATCTACTAACACTACACCTCCTAACATTTCTGGTAGAAAAGATTAATTTATATGATAATAAAAAAAGTTAAAAAAAATAACAAAAATGAGTACCATGGTGGTATGTGGAAAGTTGCATATGCTGATTTTGTTACTGCTATGATGTGTTTTTTTTTGTTACTATGGTTATTAAGTGTGGTTCCACAAGATAATTTAAAAGGTGTAGCTAAATATTTTGCTCCTGTAGCTGGTAGTGGTAAAGATGTAGGATTTGGTTTTGATGGGGGGATAGATCCAAATGTAGAAGTTGGTTCTTACGCTTTAGAATCAACTACAGGAGCATTAATTTATGGATCTCCTACTAAAGGCTCTACAGCCAATCAGGCTAGATTAAGTAATTTATTAAGCGATAATGATAGAGAAAATTTTACTACCATTATGAATAATTTGCAACAAAGTACTCTTTTAAAAGAATTTGCAGAAAATATAGCTATGGATGTCACTAAAGATGGATTACGTATCCAAATAATGGATAGTGATAATAGACCTATGTTCTATCCAAATACAGTAGAGTTACAACCCTATATGATAAAAATATTAAACACTCTTGCTAAAATGATTAAAAATCAGCCTAATTATTTAGCTATCAGCGGGTATACTACATCTTTTAACAAAGACAAAATAGATTTGTGGGATTTGTCTTTTAATAGAGCTAATAAAGTTCGTCAATTTTTTGATGGATTAATAAACAAAGATAAAATTCTAAAAATTGTTGGTAATGCTGATAAAGATCCTATTAATATTCAAGATTTATCTGATGTAAAAAACATACGTATATCTATAACGTTATTAAATAATAATTCCTTAAGTGAATCTCAAAAATCTTTACCAGATATTAATAAAAAATAAATACAGGTTATTGCTATGCTTGTACGGTGTCTGCCAATAATTTTTGATAATTAATTTTTCCACTAGAGGTAAGTGGAATTTCTGCTAATTCCACAATTTTTTTAGGCAAAAATAATTCTGATATTTGTCTAATATTTAATTGAGAAATAATCGATTCTCTGGTAATTAATTTACTTGTAGTATATAAAACAATTTTTTCTCCTCTATCGATATCCTCAACTA
Organism: Rickettsiaceae bacterium; assembly: GCA_963676335.1. Taxonomy (GTDB): domain Bacteria; phylum Pseudomonadota; class Alphaproteobacteria; order Rickettsiales; family Rickettsiaceae. Next base: position 12,589 of record OY781057.1, on the reverse strand, counting down.
CTATAGCAATAGGATTTGATTTATTATCAATAGCATAAACAATTTCTTCTATCATACTTAAAGAAATCATTTCACCTGCAATTTTTGCAAAACGTTTTAATCTATCTACTATAGTAATAAATCCTTTTTCATCTATTTTTACAACATCTCCAGTATCGTACCACCCAATTCCTAAATCTTTATGCTTTATTTTTACTATTTCAGGGTTATCATGATAAATATATCCTAGAGCAATATTTGGTCCTGATATACATAATAATCCACCTTCTGAAATACCTTCCACTTGTAAAAGTTTATAATTAAGACCTGGAAGAATCTTTCCTACGCTTCCTATTTTATTTTCCATAAAAGTATTAATAGCAATTCCTGGGGAAGCCTCTGTTGCTCCATAACATTCTGATATTTTAATACCATATTTATTTAGCCATAAATTATAAGTATCTTGTTGTAATTTTTCCGCTCCCGCGCAAACAAAACGAATTGATTTAAAATCATAGCAATGTCCATATTGGGCATACTTTTTTAAAAAAGTATTTGTTCCTGCTACTACAGTTGCATTATATCCATATATCATTTCAGGAATTATAGTATAATGTAAAGGAGTAGGATACACTACCAATTTACTACCTCCTAGGATACTCAATATTGAAAAACTCAATCCAAAAGAATGAAATAATGGAAGAGAATTAAAGAATATATCTGTAAAATTTAAATCTACTTTAGAAATCATTTGAGAATGATTATATAATATATTTAAGTGAGATAATGCTACCGCTTTAGGTTTTCCCTCAGTGCCAGAAGTAAATAGTATTACTGAAGTGCTATCAGGATTAAAATTATTGCACGTTATTCTATAATGGCAAGTAGGAAAAAAACTAAAAAACACTCCTTTTAATTTATGCCAAAAATTAATTTTATAACGTAAATCTTCTAAATAAACTATTTTAAAAGACTTTTGTAATTCCTCAATGATATTTGATAAATTTGCTTGTTCAATAAATTGTCTTGCAGTAACAACAACTTCAAGGCAAGCAATTTTACAAGAAGATACAATATTTGATATTCCAGATGTAAAATTTAACATAACCGGAACTAATCCATAGCATTGCATTCCAAAAAAGCTAGAAATAGCTGGAATTGATGTAGGTAACATAATTCCGACGTTATTTTGTGTGTTATTATTAATTTTGATAAAATGGCCTAATATTATGCTATTAGCAATTAATTTTTGATAAGTTAAAGTATTATCTTTCGTATCTTCTAAAACAATTTTGTTTTTTCCATATAAATTTTTTGCATTTATTAAAGACTGATAGAAAGTTGTTTGATAATTATTAGTAGTATGAACCATATAAACCATAAGTTCATATAATTTATTTCCTAAATAATTACGTCTTTCTTTATGATTCAAATTTTTTGGAGCTTCTAAGATAACCGCAGGTAAAATGTCTATAGTAATTTTAGGAAATAGTTTTATTTTAGGAAATTTTTTATATACAAAATGTGTATACTGTGTCCCATTAACTCTAACTGGTAAAATATTTGCATTTGCTTTATCAGCAATTAAAGCAGCTCCATCATAAACTTTCATTATTGTACTTGTTCCAGTATTCCCTATTCTTCCTTCTGGAAAGATAGCAATAATTTTATTTTTTTTAATTAACTTAATTAGATATTTAATACCTAAAGCATTTGTATTATCAACTGGATACGCTTTACTAATTTTTAAGAAAGGTTGCATCCACCAAACGTTATAATAATAAGTATTAATAGCAAAAGTTATTTCATGAGGAATATAAAGAGCTAGTAATACAGAATCCAAGAAAGACATGTGATTAGATATAATCACAACTCTAGATCCTGCTTTATAAAAATTTTCTAATCCTCGTACCTCCACACGATAAAAAATATTAGTAATTTTTCTAACAATTGCTTTTAAAAAAGACTTTGGTAGTACATAACTTCCCGGAATTAATTGATAAATATATCCAGCTACAATAATAGTTAATAAACTTATGATTAAAATCATAAAAGGAATTGAGCATCCTAAATAAAATAAGATATACAACAATGTAGTTGAAGCTATCATGAATATAGAATTTATTAAGTTATTTGCTGCTATAACTTGAGAGCGACAGCTAGATGCGCTATAATATTGCATTGATGTATATAAAGGTACTACATAAAACCCCCCCACTGCAGCCAATAAAAACAAATCAATAATAACGCGCCAATTATGACTTTTCTTTAGAAAAAGAGAAATAGTTTTAAGTGTTTCTGGATAATAATGAATAGCGCTTATTTTACTAGCAAAAAATAAATCTACTCCTACTAGTCCCATACCTGCAGCTGCCATAAATGTATATTTTGTTGTAATTTCATTATTTAAAAATTTATTACACAAGAAAGATCCAGTACCAACACCTAGAGCAAAAGCTGCTAGAAACAAATTAGCAACCCCTTCATCCACACCTAATACTTCTTTTGCTAATGTGGGGATTTGAGCCAAAAGAGCGGCTCCAATGAACCAAAACCAAGATATTCCTAATATAGCTAAAAAAATTTGCTGCTTATTACAAACATAACTCATTATATTAGTAAATTGTGCCTTGAGTGTATATTCAATAGTTTTAGCTTTTGCATTATTACATTTTTTCAAAAATAGACTTGAAATAAACCCTATACAAGAAACTGATATCATTGTAATTATAACAAAATTTGGATTTGTAATATAGAATCCCCCTAAAAGAGACCCTAAAGCAATACTGATAAAAGTAGCTCCTTCAATATATCCATTAGCGCTAATTAATTCTTCTTTTTCTAAAAAATCTGGTAGCATACTATACTTTAGTGGACCAAAAAATGTAGAATGAATTCCCATTAATGCAACACTAAAAAGAAGTATTGCTCTATTGTTAATGTAAAATCCATACGCTCCTAATGTAATTACTGCAATTTCGATACATTTAATAATTCTAACTAAAAAAGTACGTTCATATTTATCGGATATCTGTCCAGCTATACTAGCAAATATTATAAAAGGCAAAACGAATAAAGCGTTTGTTGCCAATGCTAATCCTTGTGCTGATTCTGTTTCACTTACAAATTGGTAAGTAAAAAAAATAATCATTGTACTTTTTAGTAAGCAATCATTAAAACATCCACAGAATTGAGTTAAAAACAAAGGAAAAAATCTACGATCTTTAAGCAAATATAAGGTACTGTTATTCATGTAAGTACTTATAATTTATATCTGCTAGTATTTTATTATGGTATTTACCATATGTCAATTTGAGTATTAAAAAGCAAAAAAAAGTAGCTACTAAAGAAATAGATCTGAATTCTAAATTAATATTTATCGCAAATGTTCTTCAAATTCTTTACCTAGATATACTTCTTGGACTTTCTCATTATTAACAATATCTTTTGCATTTCCACTTAATAATATTTTACCGTTGTATATAATATAAACTCTATTTACCATAGATAAAGTTGCTCTAACATTATGATCTGTTATTAAAATTCCAATATTTTTTTTTTGTAAATTCATAATCAGAGTTCGCATATTTAGCATAGCTATAGGATCAATACCTGCTAATGGTTCATCTAATAAAATAAAGTTAGGATTTGTTGCGACAGTTCTAGCAATTTCTAACCTACGACATAGTCCTCCTGATAATAAGGTAGCCTTAACATTAGAAAATTCATTTAATGAAAATTCCTCCAATAACTGATCTAATCTACTTTTCCGAGAATTAACAGGACAATTAATAATTTCTAATACTGCCATAATATTTTGCGAAACTGTTAATCCACGAAATACAGATAATTCTTGAGGTAAATAGCTAATACCAAGTAATCCTCTTTTATGAATAGGTAAATTTGTAATATTTAAATTATCTAAGTATAGATTTCCATAATTAGCTTTAACTAAACCAACAATAATTTTAAAACAAGTAGTCTTCCCAGCTCCATTAGGTCCTAATAAAGCTATGCTTTCCCCTCTTTCTAGATATAAAGAAACATCGTTAACTGTTACTTTATTTTTATATGATTTACTAAGATTTTCCACCCTGAGATTATTAGGCATATTTATTTATTTTTTTGTTGCAATTTTAGTTAATTTAGTATGATAAACTAAACGATTACATCTAATTATTTTACCTAATTGGGTTATTTGTACATCTCCTGTAACAATTAAGATATTTTTTTTATTGTTATAATTAGCATAATTTCCTATTACTACTGTATTATCTGCTTTTTTAAAAGCAAATTTTTCAGGAATAATAATATAATCAACGGTGTCATCATTCTCTAATTTAATTAGAACTTTATTGCTCTTTAATACAATATCTGAAAAAGTAATAATTACTTCTTTTCCGCTAAAAGTTAATATGTTTTTTTCTTTATCAACAATAACTAAGTCAGATGATATGTTAGTACCATTATCACTATAACAATAATTGCTAAATAGCACGATTAAACTTAATAGAAGTTTGTACATTTCCTTTGAGTGTAAAGTTTTTAATATCTAAATCCAACATCAGTTCCTTAGCTGTAATTAACAAATTAGGAGATGTAATATTTATTTTTCCTTCACTTGTTAAAATATTCTGTGTTAAATCAATATTAAAATACTGACTCTCCACTACATAATTAGAATAAAATATTTTAGCTAATTGAGAAAGATGAAGTATGTTTTTGTCTTTGCTAAGCTCTCCATTTATTGCAGTGATTATTGCATTATTAATTACAGCATTAATATTATTCATATAATAATTATTATTAATTTTTGTTAACTTTCCTACAGTTGCTTTGTACAAAGGATGATAACTTTGAATTGTAATATTATATCCTAAAAATTCTTCAGGATCATGATTATTAAATGGTTCTTTTAACAAGTGTATACTTATTACTATATAAAAAATATAAAAAAAAAATAAAAACGATAGTATCTTTATGAGAGATTTTTGCATATTATTTAAATATATTGAATTTGTAGTGTACATTAATTAATCTTATAAATGATAATTTATATCAAAAATATAATTTAAAAAATAAGTTTTTATGACTAAAAAAAGGATTTTACTCACTTTGAATCTAATAATGTTCATAAGTTTAATGTTCTCTAAAATATCCTTTGCAAGCGATGATTCTGATTATAACAAAGAAGGAAGATTAACGGTTAAATTGCGTTTAGGGGGGGCTTTTGCTAAAGAAGCAAAGATTACAGGTATTCCATTAAAAGAAAATAAAAAAATTATTAAAAATGGATTTGGCTTAGAAGGAGCAAGTATTATATTTTTTAATGACTATCTAGCTACAGAATTATTTATGGGACTTAATGTCTATAAAATCGATAAAGTTTTTATTAAAAATATTGCAGAGTATTATTCTAATGACATTGGAACTTCTATAAAAGGAAGTTTATATAGTATCCCATTAGGGCTTAATTTACAATATTACATCGCTCCATTTGGTGCTATAAGACCTTATGTAGGGGGGGGGTATCATGTAAATTTTTTATTTTCAACCAATAAATATTTTAGTAAAAACATGCAAAATAATTATGGTTATGGAGGAATATTGCAAACGGGAGTTGATTTTGTGTTCAAAGATGATACTACTATAGGAGTTGATATAAAAAAATATTGGTTATCTTCTAAAATGAAATATAAATCTCTTGCTGATAATATAAAAAGCAAATTACAAATTAATCCTGTAATAATTGCTTTAAGTTTTGGGTATAACTTTTAAAAATAGAGAAAATGTATAATGAAATTTTTAAGTAAATCTAAAGGACTAATTACTGGTATTATTAATCAAAATTCTATAGCTTGGGGTATAGCTAAAATGGCTCAAGAATATGGAGCTGAATTAGCAATTACGTATTATGATAAAGAAAAATTAAAAGATAGAGTTTTGTCCTTATCTAAAGAGTTAAACGGTGTATTAATTTATCCGTGTGATTTATCTAATGAGGAATCTATTAAAAATCTTTTTGAAGCTATAAAAAAAGAGTGGGGAACTTTGGATTTTATAGTACATTCAGTTGCGTTTTCTGATAAAGATGAATTGAAAGGAAGATATTTAGACACTAGTTTAAGTAATTTTTTAAACACAATGAATATTTCATGTTATTCTTTAGTTTCTTTACTTAAACATGCAGAAATATTAATGGAAAAAAATGGTGGAAGTGTTTTAGCGTTAACATATTATGGAGCTAATAAAGTAATAAAGAATTATAATGTAATGGGAGTCGCTAAAGCTGCTTTAGAAAGCAGTGTAAAATATCTAGCTTCTGATTTAGGTAGCAAAAACATTAGAGTTAATGCAATCTCAGCTGGCCCAATTAAAACTTTGTCTGCTAGCGGTATTAGTGATTTTAGAGATATGATTAAAATACATGAGCAAATGTCTCCTTTAAGACGAAATATAACTCAACAGGATATAGCAAAGTCTTCAATGTATTTTTTAAGTAATTTATCTAGCGGAGTTACCGGAGAAATTCATTATGTAGATTGTGGTTATAATATTATGGGATGTCCTCCTAATTCATTAATTATTTAAAAAAATGTCCAATTTTTTATTGAATCGTAGTTTAGCATTAGAAGCTATGAGGGTTACAGAAGCAGCAGCAATTGCATCATATAAATTAATGGGAAAAGGACAGGAAAATGAAGCAGATCAGTTAGCTGTAGACGCAATGAGAAAAGCCCTTAATTCAATAGATATTGAAGGAACAGTAGTTATAGGAGAAGGAGAAAGAGATAAAGCTCCTATGCTATATATAGGAGAACAAGTAGGTACTGGCAAAGGTCCTAAGGTAGATATAGCCCTTGATCCTCTTGAAGGAACTAATATTTTAGCAAGTGGAGGAAATAATGCTTTATCAGTTATTGCAATGACAAAATCAGGTGGTTTATTACATGCGCCTGACGTATATATGGAAAAAATTGCTATAGGATTAAATATCAAAGAGCAAATTATTGATTTAGATAATTCTCCTAAGCAAAATTTGTCTAATATAGCACGTGCAAAAAATTGTGACATAAATGCTTTAGTTGTTGTAATTTTAGATCGTCCAAGACATGTAGAATTAATAACTAAAGTAAGAGAAGCTGGAGCGAGAATTCAATTAATAAAAGATGGAGATGTAGCTGCTATAATTGCTACAAGTATGCAAGATAGTGGGATTGATGTGTATATGGGCATCGGAGGAGCTCCGGAAGGAGTTTTAGCAGCTGCAGGTTTATCAGCTATCAGTGGACAAATGTGTTGCAGATTACTATTTAATAACTCTCAAGAGAAACAACGAGCTTCTCGTATGGGAATTGTAGACTTTAATAAAAAATATTATCTTTCAGATCTAGTGTATGGAGATACTGTTTTCGCTGCTACTGGCGTTACAGATGGATCAATGCTAAAAGGAGTTAAAGTAATTCCTAATAATTATATCACTACTAATTCAATAATTATGCACTCTAGTAACCATTGTATACGTTTCATCCAAACAAAAGTATATTTAAAAGAGACTTATATCTCTTAATTACCTGAAATTATTTTTATCAAGTACATTGCTAATTTGTTGAGAAATTTGATGGATATTATCATGAGCCTTGATTGTATAAAAATTATTTGTATAATTTTTTTTATAAAATTCTACTACTGGAATTGTTTCTTGTTCAAAAATATTATATCTATTATCAAAAATTTCTAAAGTATCTTCTTTTCTTGTGCTAAATTCTTTTCCTCCACAGACATCACATATACCTGGTATCTTTACATTATTTAAATATGTGTTATAAAGCTTTCCGCAGGTATTACAGCTAAATCTACCAATTATTCGTTGAATTAATACTTCTTTATGAATATACAGAAAGAAAATAATTAGATTTGAAAAATAATGTTCTTGTAGTACAAGAGCTTGATTAACGTTCCGTGGAAATCCATCAAGAAGAACGTTTCCATGCGCTCCTATTTCTTTAATTTTGTTTACAATAAGAGTATTGACTAGATTATCAGGAATTAAGTTTCCTTGATCTAAAATTGTAGAAATGTTAGAATTAGATTTCGCTAATTGTCGCAAGAAATCTCCTGAAGAGAAATGAACTATCTCAAATTTTTTGGAAATTATTTCAGATTGAGTTCCTTTACCGCAACCAGGCGCTCCGATGAATAATATAATCATTACGGATAATTATTTTTTTTGAATTTTTAATTTTTTTACTAACGATTCATATTTTGTACTAAATAAATAAGTTTGTACTTGAGTAAAAGTATCTATAATCACATTTACGACAATTAAAATACTAGTTCCACCTAATGCAAAATTAAGAGATAATTTGCTAATCATAAATTCTGGTATTATACAAATAATACACAAATAAATTGATCCAACTGTAGTTAACCGTGTTAATAAATAGTCAAAATAATCAGATGTAGCTTTCCCAGGCCTTTTTCCTGGGATATATGCTCCATATTTTTTTAAATTATTTGCTGTTTCTTCTGAGTTAAATACAACTGCTGTATAAAAGAAACTAAAAAATATGATAAATGATGCATATAAAACTACGAATAAAGGTTTCCCATGTCCTAAATAGTAAGAAATAGAATCTAAAGCTCCAAAATGACTACTAGCAAAATTAGCTATTGTTAAGGGAAATAAAAGCAAAGAGCTTGCAAAAATGGGAGGTATTACCCCTGCCGTATTAAGTTTTAAAGGCATATGGGTTGTATCTCCTGCATACAATTTATTACTTATTTGTTTTTTAGGATAATGCACTACTACTTTACGTTGGGCTTGCTCAACAAAAATTATTAATACTACCATAGCTACAATAACTAAACACACAAATATAACTAATAGAGGAGAAACGATTCCTTTACGAGACAACTCAAAAGCACTTATAATACTACTAGGAATACCTGAAACAATTCCAATAAAAATTATTAAAGATGCACCATTACCGATACCATATGCACTAATTTGCTCTCCTAGCCACATTAAAAGCATTGTTCCTACTACTAAAGTTATAATTGTAGTAATTTTAAAAAATATCCCAGGTATAACTACTACGGATCCAGATGAAGTAGATAGATTTTCTAATCCAAATCCTACACCATAAGCTTGAAAAGCAGCTAATGCTACTGTTAGATATCTAGAAATTTGATTAATTTTTTTACGTCCAGACTCCCCTTCTTTTTTTAAATTTGCAAACGGCTCATATATCATAGATAATAATTGTGTTATGATAGATGCAGTGATATATGGCATTATCGATAAAGCAAAAATAGACATCCGTCCTAATGAACCTCCAGATAATGTATTAAACATCCCTAGAATGCCTGTTTGATTTTGTTGAACTATCTCATTTAGTGAATTAGTATCAATTCCTGCTATAGGAATATAAGACCCAATTCTATACACACTTAATATTAAAAGTGTGAATACTATTTTCTGTACTAAACTAGTGGTATTCAATACCGTAAACCTTAATTAAAAACCTAAGACTCTCATATAATAGAATATTTTATATATATATTCAATATTCTTTATTATTAATTACTTAAATGTTATATATTTTTATTATAAAAAAAAATTAAGGGAATAGCCTATGAAGGGAGAAAAACTTGTATTCAAACATAAAAAGAAATATTTTTTTGTTGATGAATTAGATAAATTAAGTAGCATTTTAATGCTTCTTACTTCTGTATTAGCAATACTATTTATAAATTCTTCATTAGAAGGATATTATAAGTCTTTTATTAATTATTCTCCTATATTAAATTTTGTTTCTTTAAAGGAATTTGTACAAGATATTTTAATGATAATATTTTTTTTAAATATTTCTATGGAATTAAAAAGAGAATTCCATGAAGGAATATTAGCTGATTTTAAACATATCATACTACCCTTTATGGCAGCTTTAGGAGGGATGATAGTTCCTTCTTTAATATATATATACATTAATTGGGATATAGACAGTAATTTAATTGGATTTGCAATTCCATGTGCTACTGATATTGCATTTGCTATTGCTGTTTTTAATTTAATATCAAAATTCTTTCCTCCTTCTATTAAAATTTTTTTATTAGCAATTGCTATTTTTGATGATTTAGGAGCTATTATATTAATAGCATTATTTTATAATAAATCCATTTCTTGGATATACATTTTATTTTTACTTTTAAGTATCTTATTGTTATTTATAATTAGTAAGAAGCAAGTAAAAATTTTTACTCCTTATATAATATGCGGAATTTTATTATGTACTTTCCTTCATAAAGCAGGGATTCATACTACTATGGCAGGTGTAATTTTAGGACTATTTATTCCATTTAGAGTAGGAAAGTATTCTCCATTAAAATCATTAGCTAAAATTATTCATCCATGGGTATCTATTTTTATATTGCCTCTTTTTACATTTACAACTAGCGCTATATGTTTTTCAGATTTAAGTTTTAATGCTTTATTTTCTCCTTTAGGATTAGGAGTATTTGTTGGATTATTTTTAGGAAAACAAATAGGAATTTTCTTATTTTCTTGGATTACTATAAAAATAAAATTATCAAGGATACCAATAAAAAGTAATTTATTTGATATATATATAGTTTCTATTTTAGGTGGAATAGGATTTACTATGAGCTTATTTATAGGAGAATTAGCGTTTTCTAATCCTGTAATTCAAAATCTTATTAAAACTGGACTTATTTTAGGATCTCTTGCTGCTGCTATTTGGGGAATATTAATATTTCACATCGTTTATTTTTTAAAAAAAACTATACTTATTTATAATAAATAAATTCGTCATGCGTTTACTTATCATTGGTAGCTTAAACAGCGAAATAAAACTTGTTGTGGACTTAGCTCAAAGAAAAGATGGAAAGGTATTTTATTTAATAGGCATGTACTTAAATACTAATCCAATGGTAAATATCCTTGGTAGCTCCATTGCTTTTCTTAGAGAAAAATTAAATGATTATTTTGATAAAAAATGACATCTTTACACTCTATTAGAGATTTAGACGTTTCTAATAAAAAAGTTATTGTAAGAGTTGATTTAAATTTACCTCGAAATCATGGTAGAATTTCTGATAATTCTCGTATCATTAGATTGCTTCCTACTATTAATTATTTACAACAACATAATGCTAAAATTATTTTAATTTCTCATCTTGGTAGACCTAAAGGAATTTTTAAAAGAGAATTATCATTAGCTCCTGTAGTAAATGCATTAGAAAAAATTTTAGCTTGCAATGTGTATTTTTGTATTGATGCTATTGGAGATGGAGCGATAGAATCGATATCTAAATTGAAATCAGGAGAAATAATTTTATTAGAAAATTTACGATTTTACCCAGGAGAAGAAGAAAATAATATCGATTTTATTATGCAATTAAAGCAACTCGGAGATATTTTTATCAACGATACTTTTTCTTGTTCACACAGGGCTCATTCTTCAATAGTTGGATTAACTAAAATTTTACCATCTGCAGCTGGATTTTTACTAGAAAGCGAATTAAATAATCTTCAAACGTTATTGAGTATGCCTACTCATCCTTTTACTGTAATTATTGGTGGAAGCAAAATAAGCACAAAATTATCGTTATTACTTAATTTGATTACTAAAGCAGATAATATAATTATTACTGGCGCTATGGCTAATACATTTTTAGCAACACAGGGTTATAATATAGGTGGCTCTTTACATGAGCCTGATCTATTAGAATATGCTAAAAAAATTCTTACTCTTTCTATAGAAAGCAAGTGTCGTATTTTACTTCCTAGCGATGTAATAACTTCTAAACAATTTCAAAAAAAAACATATTGCCAAATCAAAAACATTAATAATGTTAAAAGCGATGACTTAATTTTAGATATTGGCCCTCAAACTCTTTATAGTATTGAACATATTGTAAATAATAGTGCAACGTTGGTATGGAATGGTCCTTTAGGGGCTTTTGAATATCGATTATTTGATATAAGTACTCGTTCTCTTGCTAGAGTTATAGCTAGTAAAACTACTAATGGGCAATTAATTAGTATAGTTGGAGGGGGGGACACATTAGCAGCTATTAACACTACTGGATTATTAAATTGTTTTACTTATGTGTCAACAGGTGGGGGAGCGTTTTTAGAGTGGTTAGAGGGTAAAATCTTACCTGGTATAAATGCTCTAATGAGTTAAATATAAACAACGATTATCTATTTCCATAATTTTTAAATTACATACTCGCCACACTTCAAAAAGAGCTAGGAGTGAAGGGAGCAAGTAGCGCAGCATACTTTTTGGTATGTGAGCAACGCAGTTCTCAGAACACAGAGTTCTCAGAACGTAGTTCTCAGAACGTAGTTCTCAAGCGACGTCGTCAATTTTTGAAGTGTGGCGAGTATACCACCAGAGTTTAGCCCGGGTAAAAAAAGTCCTTAGCCGGCCGCGTAATTTGATTAAAAATTAAAAAAATTAACGTTTAGAAAACTGTGTATGCTTACGTGCTTTATGTTGGCCAAATTTTTTCCTTTCTACTTCACGAGAATCTCTAGTTAGACATCCGGCTTGCTTTAATTTTAAATGTAAATCAGGAT